>JAXDIG010000054.1:0-158254 GCA_034664125.1 Thermoleophilaceae bacterium
GCGCGAGCAGGCCGACCGCGCCGCGGACGAGGCGCGCGCGGCCGAACGGCGGCGGATCGCGCGCGAGATGCACGACGTGCTCGCCCACCGCCTCTCGCTGCTCTCCGTCCACGCCGGCGCGCTCGAGTTCCGCCCCGACGCCCCGGCCGAGGAGGTCGCCGAAGCGGCCGGCGTGATCCGCGAGAGCGCGCGGGCCGCGCTCGACGAGCTGCGCGGCGTGATCGGCGTCCTGCGCGAGGACGGCGGCGAGAGCCCGACCCAACCGCCCCAGCCGACGCTCGCCGACGTCGCCGCCCTCGTCGAGGAGTCGCGGGCGGCCGGGATGCGGATCACCGCACGGATCGAACTGGGCGACGCAGCGCCGCCCGCCGCCGTCGGCCGAACCGCCTACCGGATCGTGCAGGAGGGTCTGACCAACGCACGCAAGCACGCGCCGGGAGCGGCCGTGACTCTAACCGTCCACGCGCCCGACGGCGACCTGCAGGTCGAGGTCCGCAGCCTCGCGCCGGTGGCCGTCGCCGCGGTCTCGCCGCTGCGCGGGGCGGGGACCGGCCTGATCGGGCTCACCGAGCGCGTCGCGCTCGCCGGCGGCGAGCTCGAGCACGGTGTCGACGCCGACGGCGCGTTCGTCGTGCGCGCCCGCCTGCCGCGATGATCCGCGTCCTGCTCGTCGACGATGACGCGCTCGTGCGCTCCGGCCTGCGGATGATGCTCGCCGGCGCAGCAAGCCTCGAAGTGGTGGCCGAGGCCGCCGACGGCCGCGAGGTCCTCGGCGCGGTCGACCTCCACCGGCCCGACGTCGTCCTCATGGACATCCGCATGCCACACCTCGACGGGATCGCGGCCACCCGTCTGCTCGCAGCGCAGCCCGACCCGCCCGCCGTCCTCGTGCTCACGACCTTCGACGCCGACGAACTCGTCCTGCGCGCGCTGCAGGCCGGCGCCTCCGGCTTCCTGCTCAAGGACACCGCGCCGGCGGAGATCGTCCGCGCAATCGAGCTCGTCCACGCGGGCGACGGCATGCTCTCCCCCACGGTGACCCGCCGGCTCATCTCGATGGTGGCCGGCGACACGGACGCCGGCGCCCGCACCGAGCATGCCCGCGACCGACTGGCGACGCTCAGCCCGCGCGAGCGCGACGTCGCGCTCGCCATCGGCCTCGGCCACGGCAACGCCGAGATCGCCGCGACGCTGCACCTCTCGGTGGCGACGGTCAAGGGCCATGTCTCCCGACTCCTCGACAAGCTCGAGGTCGACAACCGCGTCCAAATCGCCCTGCTCGTGCAAGCCGCGGGCGAGCACTAGCGGGGTCGCGGACGGATCAGAGTGTCGCTCGCCTATGCGAGGAACACTCTCGCCGGCGAGCAGCGGGCCGCTATCGCTCTTTCCACCCTCGGCGATTGCTTCCGGCGCGAAGCAGTAGCGCTGGCGTCGATCGGTCGCGTGCCTGCTCCGGACGAGCGGCGGTCATGTCAGCTGGCGCTGTCCCGGCTTCTGCTTCCCGGGCCGATGAGAGCGGCGGCTATACGCGCCCGTCGGTTTGCGGAGTGCTCTCAGTCCGGAACGAATGCGGCATGTCCACGCACGTGCCAGTCCCTCGTGGTGTGGACGAGGGAGGACGATGCCGGTTGGAGGTCGCGAGGCGGTCGGAAGGTACGACTAGGCTCGCGGGCGAGTGGTCTGCTGACGTCGCGCTTCGCCGCGAGTGGGCGCCGTTGTGGACCCTAGGTGGACCCCCGAAGGGCCGTCGGCCGGGCGGGTGCCGAGTCCCGTACTGCTCTGCATCTGGAAAAGGCGCCGATCGACGACCTCACGACAGAGTGGACTGCTGCCAGACACGTTCCGACGAGCGCGAGAAACTGCATCCCGCTGCAGAACTGCGATAGCTCCGCCTGGATTCGAACCAGGGACCTCACGATTGTGAGTCGTGCGCTCTAACCGCTGAGCTACGGAGCCGCGAAGCGAGCAATCGAGTTTAGCCTTAGGGGGTGGGCGAGACTCCGCTGCTGATTGCCGTTCCCAACGTGAGCGAGGGCCGCGACCGCGAGGTGCTCGAGCGCCTCGAGGGTTCGGTCGGGCCGGCGATGGTGCTCGACGTGCACGTCGATCCGGATCACAACCGGGCCGTGTTCACGCTCGCCGGCCGCCAGGGCGACCTCGCCGCCGGGCTGGTCAGCCTCGCCAAGGCGGCGGTCGAGAACATCGACCTGCGCTCCCACGACGGCGTGCACCCGCACGTCGGCGCCCTGGACGTGATGCCCGTCGTCTGGCTCGACGGCGAGCGCCGTGGCGCGGCCGGCGCCGAGGCGCTCACCGCCGCCGCCCTCGTCGGCGAGGACGCCGAGCTGCCGGTGTTCCTCTACGGCGACCTCGCCACCAAGCCGGAGCACGCCGAGCGCGCCTGGCTGCGCAAGGGCGGCCCGAGCGGGCTCGCCCAGCGCATGGAGTCCGGCGAGCTGACCCCGGACTACGGGCCGTCGCGAGCGCACCCAACGGCCGGAGCGCTGCTGGCCACGGCGCGCAGGCCGCTGATCGCCTTCAACGTCGACCTGGCGACCGACGACGTCGAGCTCGCCAAGTCGATCGCCGCTGAGCTGCGCGAGGCCGACGGCGGCCTCCCCGGCGTGCGGGCGCTCGGCCTCTACCTCGAGGAGCGCGGGCGCGCCCAGGTGTCCACCAACGTGCACGACCACCTCGCCGTGCCGCTCGCCGAGATCGTGGAGCGCGTGCGCGCCCGCGCGCCGGTCACCGCGGCCGAGCTGATCGGGCTGGCGCCCCGGGCGGCCTTCGACGGCTTCCCGGACGACGTGCCCCTCCACGGCTTCAGCCCCGAGCGCCACATCCTGGAGGAGGCGCTCGCGGCGCTGGACTAGTTTTGCAGCCTTTTCCTGTCTACAGACCGTAAAAGGCGTGCATCTCTAGTTCGGCGCGGCGCGGGGCGGCCGCTCGCGGTGCCGGCTGGGCTACCTGCAGCAGCAAAGGTGGCCGGCCGGCCGCGGCGCCCCCGCAACCCGTCCCACCCCCCGCCCTCGTCGGGGGCTGTCGAGTTTCTCGCGATATCCGAGAGAAACTCGACACACCCCCTTGCTCGGGCCGGGGGCTTGTCGAGTTCTGCTCGATATAGACGGAGAATTCGACCGGGCCCCCCGGCGGGCGCGGGGTGGGCCGACTTCTCTCGGTTACCCCCTTATCGCTGCAGTTTGCGCGCCGGGGCAACGAAGTCGCGGGCCGCTGCCCGTCGCCGCACTGGCCGCCGCCCTCAGCCCCACGCGAGTAGGCTCCAAGCCAATGGCGCAGACCAGGCGTAAGCGCACCCGCAAGCACCGCGGCACCCCCGCCGGGACGATCGAGCGTTCGGGGAGGACGGGGCGTCCGCGCACGCGCGAGGAGGCCAAGCAGATCTCGCGCCGGCGGCGCGCAGAGCGGCTCGACAAGCCGCCCACCTGGCGCGGCGCGATGCAGCGGGCGGCGATCGCCGCGGCGGTATTCGGCCTTCTGGTCGTGCTGTTCTTCAAGAGGGACGTCGCGCAGGGCGCCGTCTTGGCCGCCTTCATGTTCCTGCTCTACATCCCGCTCGGCTACGCCACGGACACGTTCATCCACCGCTTCCGCCAGCGCCGGAGGCAGGCCCGCTGACGATGGACGTGCGGATGTTCACGGTCGGCCCGGTGGCCGAGAACTCGTACATCTTTCGGCGCGACGGGTCCGACCGCGCGCTGATCGTGGACCCGGGCGACGAGGCCGACACGCTGCTCTCCGCCCTCGAGGACCTGGGCGTGACGCTCGAGGGGATCCTGCTCACCCACACGCACTTCGACCATGTCGGAGCCGTGGCCCCGGTGGCGAAGGCGACCGGCGCCGAGGTATGGGTGCCGGAGATCGAGAAGTTCGTCTTGGACGACATCAACTCGTTCGTCCCCTGGCCCGGCTTCGGGCCATTCGAGTCCTATGACGCCGAGCACACCCTCGAGGGGGGCGAAAAGCTCGAGCTGGCGGGTTTCGAGATAGATGTCGTCTTCACGCCCGGTCACAGCCCAGGACACGTCACCTTCTCGATCCCCGACGAGCAGGCGATCTTCTCCGGCGACGTGCTCTTCCAGGGCTCCGTCGGCCGCACCGACCTGCCCGGAGGCGACTGGGGCACTCTGCTCGAGTCGATCCGTGCGCTGGTGGACACCCTGCCCGCCGAAACCGCCGTCTACCCCGGGCACATGGCCATCACGAGCCTCGGCGCCGAGCGCGCGAGCAATCCGTTCCTCGCCGAGCTGGCGCGGTGAGCCGGGGCCTGCAGGCCCCTCGGGGCACGTTCGACGTCCAGCCCGGGGACGCCCGCCGCCGGCTGCGGCTGCAGCGCATCGTGGCGGAGGTGCTCGGCCGCGCCGGCTACGAGCCGTTCGAGACGCCGGTGTTCGAGGACACCGACCTGTTCGCCCGCGGGGTGGGGGAGTCCACCGACATCGTCCAGAAGGAGATGTTCACCTTCGAGGACAAGGCCGGTCGCTCGCTCACGCTGCGGCCGGAGGGCACGGCGGGCGTCTGCCGCGCCTACGTGGAGCACGGCATGCACAAGCTCGCCCAGCCCGTGAAGGTCTGGTACTGGGGGCCGTTCTTCCGCCACGAGGCGCCTCAGGCGGGGCGATTCCGACAGTTCACGCAATTCGGCGCCGAGGCCATCGGCTCGGACGCCCCGAGCCTCGACGCCGAGCTGATCCTGCTGCTGCGCGAGATCATCGACCTCGCCGGTGCCGGACCGGCCCGGCTGCGCGTGTCGAGCCTCGGCACCCCCGAGACGCGCGCCGCCTACCTGCAGGAGCTGACCGCCTACCTGCGCGAGCACGAAGCGGAGCTGTCCGATGAGGTCCGGGCGCGCATCGACCACAACCCGCTGCGCGCGTTCGATGCCGACCACGAGGGCACGCAGAGAGTCGTGGCCGGCGCTCCGAAGCTGCTCGACCGCCTCAGCCCGGAAGACAGGGAGCACTTCGACGCCGTGCTGGCGCTGCTCGACGCGGCCGGGGCCGACTACGAGGTCGATCCGGCGCTCGTGCGGGGCCTCGACTACTACACCCGTACGGTGTTCGAGTTCGAGAGCGAGCGGCTCGGATCGCAGGCCGCGCTCGGCGGCGGCGGTCGCTACGACCGGCTGGTCGAGGAGCTGGGCGGCCCTCCGACGCCCGGGGTGGGCTGGGCGGCCGGCGTGGAGCGGATCCTCCTGGCCGCCGGCGACGACGAGCCGGAGGCGGACGCGCGCGTGTACATCGCCCTCGCAAAGCCGGGGGCGGTCGAGGAGGCCTTCGCGCTCGCGCGCCGGCTGCGAGAGGAGGGCATCCGGGTAGAGATCGAACAGGCGGGGCGCTCGATGAAGGGGCAGCTCAAGCAGGCCGACCGGATCGGCGCCCGCGCGACGGTGATCGTCGGCGACGGCATCGACGTCAAGGACATGGACAGCGGCGAGCAGCGCGCGGCCGATGGCCTGGAGGACGCCGTCGGCAAGGTGGGCGAGGTGCTGGCCAGGTGAAGCCCCCGCGCCCCAACCGCTACCGCGACCACTGGGCCGGGGACCTGCGCGCCGAGCAGGTCGGCGAGCGGCCGCGCGTGGCCGGCTGGGTCCACCGCCGGCGCGACCACGGCGGGCTGATCTTCATCGACCTGCGCGACCGCAGCGGGCTGCTGCAGCTTGTGTTCCGGCCGGAGGAGGCCGCCGAGGCCCACGCCGCCGCGGGGCGGCTGCGCGCCGAGGACGTGGTCTCCGCCACCGGCGAGCTGGTGCGCCGCGAGGAGGGCGCCGTCAACCCCAACCTGCCGACCGGCGAGGTGGAGCTGGCCGTGTCCGAGCTCGAGCTGCTCGCCGACGCCGAGACGCCCCCGTTCCAGATCGACGAGGACGAGCCGGTGGGGGAGGAGCTGCGGCTCCGCTACCGCTACCTCGACCTGCGCAAGGAACGGATGCGCGACACGATGGTCCTGCGCCACGACGTGGTCAAGACCATCCGCGACCACCTCTCCGAGCGCGACTTCCTCGAGATCGAGACGCCGATCCTGACCCGCTCGACCCCCGAGGGGGCGCGCGACTTCCTCGTGCCCAGCCGGCTGATCCGCGGTTCCTGGTACGCGCTGCCGCAGTCGCCGCAGCTGTTCAAGCAGCTGCTGATGGTTGGCGGCATGGAGCGCTACTTCCAGATCCCGCGCTGCTTTCGCGACGAGGACTTCCGCGCCGATCGCCAGCCCGAGTTCACGCAGCTCGACCTGGAGATGTCCTTCGTCGACGAGGAGGACGTCTACGAGCTGATCGACCCGCTGCTGCGGGAGGTGCTCGCGCTCGGGGGCATCGACGTGAGCCTGCCGCTCGAGCGCATCGGCTACGACGAGGCGATGCTGCGCTACGGCTCCGACCGTCCCGACCGCCGCCTCGGAGTGGAGATCCGCGATCTCACCGACGTCTTCCGCGAGTCGGAGTTCAAGGTCTTCCGGGGCGCGATCGAGGCCGGTGGAGTGGTGCGCGCGCTGCGCGCCCGCGGCGACTTCCCGCGCAGCCGCATCGACAAGCTCGAGGAGAAGGCGAAGTCGCTGGGGGCGAAGGGGCTGGCGTGGGCCGTGGTCGAGGACGGCGGCTGGCGCTCACCGATCGCGAAGTTCCTCAGCGAGGACGAGGTCGCCCGCGCGACCGCGGCCGTGGAGGCGCGCGAGGGTGACGTGATCCTGTTCGCGGCCGACCGGGCCGATGTCGCCGCCAAGGTGCTCGGCGCCCTGCGCGCGGATGTGGCCGAGGCCGAGCCGAGCGGGCACGACATCTTCTGGGTCGTCGACTTCCCGATGTTCGAGTGGGACGAGAAGGAGGGCCGCTGGGACGCGGTGCATCATCCGTTCACCTCCCCGAGCGGCAACCTCGAGGGGGACCCCGGCACTTGGCGGGCACGCGGCTACGACGTGATCCTGGACGGCTGGGAGCTGGGCGGCGGGTCGATCCGCAACAACCGCCCCGAGGTGCAGCAGAAGGTGTTCAGCATCCTTGGCATCGATCCCGAGGAGGCGCAGGAGCGCTTCGGCTTCCTGCTCGAGGCCCTCACCTACGGGGCGCCCCCGCACGGCGGCATCGCGTTCGGCATCGACCGCATCGTGGCGCTGCTCGCCGGGCGCGACTCGATCCGCGACGCGATCGCCTTCCCCAAGGCCGCCAGCGGCGCCGACCCGCTCACCGGCGCGCCCGCGCCGGTGGACGAGCGCCAGCTGCGCGAGCTGGGGATCAGGGTCGATCCGCCCCCGCCCGGGCGCTAGGGGCGCGTCCAGCGCTCGTCGCGGTTGCTCTCCATGATCGCGTCGACGAGGCAGACACGCTCGTGCCCCTCCTGGAAGGTGGCGAGCTCGCCGTCGTAGGGCTCGCCGTCGGACGCCGCCCGGATGGCGCCGTAGAACTCCGAGACGAGCCCGGCGAGCGCGTCCAGCCAGCCCTCGGGGTGACCGGCGGGCAGGCGTGTGAGCCGGGCGGCGCGCGGGTGCAGCTGCGCCGGGTCGCGGGTGAGCTCGAGGTTGGGGGCGTCGCGGCGGCCGACCCAGGCGTGGTTGGGGTCCTCCTGGTGCCAGGCGAAGGCGGCCTTGGCGGTGTCCACCTCGAACCAGAGCTCGTTCTTGCGGCCGGCGCTCGTCTGCGAGACGGCGAACGAGCCGCGCGCGCCGCTGGCGAAGCGCACCAGGATGGTGCCGTAGTCCTCGGTTTCGATCTTGACCGGCACGCCGCCGTCCTCGCCGGGGCTCTCGAAGGCAGCGACCTCGCGCTCCGGGCGCATGCGGGTGGGATGCAGCGTGGCGAGGTCGGCGAACACCTCGACGATCGGGTCGCCGGTCACGTGCTGTACGAGGTCGGCCCAGTGCGAGCCGATGTCGGCGACCGCGCGCGAGAGCCCGGCGTTGGCGGTTTCGAGCCGCCAGTTCCAGTCGGTCGGCAGCAGCAGCCAGTCCTGCAGGTAGGCGCCGTGCACGAAGTGCGGCGCGCCGTACTCGCCGCTCTCGAGCATCGCCCTGATCTGAGCGACGAGCGGGTAGTGGCGGTAGTTGAAGCACACGGCCGCGACGGCGTCGCTGCCCGCGGCGGCCGCGGCCAGCTCGGCGCTCTGCACGCGGTCGAGCGCCAGCGGCTTCTCGGACAGCACATGCAGGCCGCGTGCCAGGGCGCCCATGCTGACCTCGTGGTGGAGCCGATTGATCGTGCAGTTGTGGATCGCGTCGAGGCCGTCGTGGTCGAGCAGCTCGGCGTGGCTGGCGTAGGCGCGCTCGACGCCGTGCGCGGCGGCGATCCGCTCGGCCCGCTCGCGGTCCGAGCCGGCCACGGCGACGACCTCGACGCCGGGGACGCGCGCCAGCGCGTCGAGGTGGCTGGCCGCGGCGAAGCCGGTGCCGGCTACGCCTACCCGGGTACGATCGGAGGGCGACGGCAAGGACGTGAGCCTACTGACGAAGACTGGCCCCAGCCTGCCGCTGCCGGTCCGGGAGTTGGGCCTGCTGTCGTAGCAAGCGTGGGTGTCCTCCGCAGCGGGCCACGGCCCTACCGCGAGTAGAACTCCCAACCCGGTGATGTTCGGCTCAACATTTGCGGCCGGCTCACGCACAGGCTCGGGCCTTGGTCGAATTTAGCACCGGTTGGCTAGGCGCCGGCAGGTCGGCGCCATCTGTCAGTGTGCGCAGGGATGCAGTTCGAGGACCACCTGACGGCCCCACGGGGGCTCGGGGCGCTCGCGGACTGGCCGCACTCCGGCGCCGCCGGTGGCGCCGCCTGCGGCGACCTCGTGCGCGTGGCCCTGCGGGTGGAAGGCGAGCACATCGTCGAGGCCGGCTTCGACGCCCACGGGTGCGGCGCCGCGCGCGCCGCCGGCAGCGCCGTGGTCGAGCTGATCGAAGGCCGGCCCTTCCTCGCCGCGACGCGGATAACCGCCGACGACGTAGCCGACGCCCTGGGCGGGCTGATCCCCCCGAAGCGCCATGCCGCCGAGTTGGCAGCGGACGCCCTGCACCGTGCCCTGGGCGCCGCCGCGAAGGACCCGGGAAGCGGCCTGCAACTCGCGCCCAGCCCGCGCCGCACGCTCGTGGCCATGAGCGGCGGGGTGGACAGCGCGGCCGCGGCGCAGCTGGCACTCGACGCAGGCGACGAGGTGCTGGCGGTGACCCTGGAGCTGTGGTCCGACCCGGCCACGGATGGGGACCGTTCGTGCTGCTCCCCGCAGGCGGTCACCGGGGCGCGTGCGCTGGCTCACCGGATGGGCATCCCGCACGTGACGCTCGACCTGCGCGAGCGCTTCCGAGCCGAGGTCGTGGATAGCTTCGTCGCCGGGTACGCCGGCGGCCGGACGCCCAACCCGTGCGTGCGCTGCAACGGCGAGGTGCGCTTCGACGCGATGCTGGAGCTGGCCGGTGCCGTCGGTGCCGCGCGGCTGGCCACCGGTCATTACGCGCGCATCGCGCGCGACGACCACGGCCCGCTGATCCGAACGGCACGCGACCCGCGCAAGGACCAGAGCTACATGCTCGCCAAGCTCGATCCCGCCCAGCTCGACCGCCTCTCGTTCCCGCTCGGCGGCCTGACGAAGGACGCGGTGCGCTCGCTGGCGCGCGACGCCGGCCTGCCGGTCGCCGACAAGCGCGAGAGCCAGGACCTCTGCTTCGTCGCCGGGCTCGGCGGGCGCGCCTTCCTGCGCCGCCACGGCGGGCCGCGCCTGCGCAAGCCGGGCGAGATCGTGGACGCCGACGGCCGTGTGCTGGGCCGCCACGAAGGGCAGCACGAGTTCACCGTCGGCCAGCGCCGCGGGCTGAACGTGGCGAGCACCGAGCCGCTCTACGTGATCCGCAAGGACGCGGCGTCCAACCGCGTGACCGTCGGGCCGCGCGCGGCGCTCGCGACGCGACACGTGGTCCTCGAGGACGTCCGCCTGCACCGGCCCGCGGCGGCGGTCCGGCAGGTCCGGCTGCGCTACCACGCGCCGGCGCTGCCCTGCCGCGCGCTGCCGGGCGCGGACGGATCGCTCGAGCTCGACCTCGCCGAGGCCGCCGATGCGGCCGCACCGGGGCAGCTTGCCTGCCTGATGCGTGATGATTGCGTCGTGGGCGAAGGGACGATCGCTTGACCGAGCTACAGGAGAAGATCGACCTCGAGGCACCGCTGTCGGGCGACTTCCAGGCGGTCGTCAGGCTGATCGTCGGCGGCATCGCCGAGCGCGTGGACTTCGCGTTCGAGGAGATCGACGACCTCCAGCTCGCGGTGGAGCGGCTGCTGGCCGAGGCCGGAACGACGGGCACGGTCTGCCTGTCGTTCGAGGTCGGCGCGAACCGGATCCGCACGCGCATCGGGCCGCTGAGCGAGGCGAAGGTGGCCGAGGCGCTCAAGGACGGCGACGCCGTCCCGGGGCAGCTGACGCTGCGGCGGATCCTCCAGACGGTGGTGGACTCGTTCGGCGTCGACCATTCGGCCGACGGCGGCATCGTCGTGCGCCTCGAGAAGCTGAAGGGGCCGATGTGAGCGCGAACCACAGCGCGAGCGCGCGCCGGTCGGTCAGCCCCGAGAAGGCCCGCGAGGAGGATCGCGAGCTGCTCACGCGCTACCACCGCAACGGCGACACGAGCGCCCGCGAGGCGCTGATCCAGCGCCACCTGCCGCTCGTGCGGTCGCTGGCGCGCCGCTACGCCGGCCGCGGAGAGGCGCTGGAGGACATCGAGCAGGTCGGGGCGATCGGGCTGATCAAGGCGATCGACCGCTTCGAGCTCGAGCGCGAGGTTTCGCTCGCCACCTACGCCACGCCCAACGTCGTCGGCGAGATCAAGCGGCACTTCCGCGACAAGGGCTGGGCCATCCGCGTGCCGCGCGCGCTGCAGGAGCTGAACGCTTCGATGTCGGGTGCGATCGAGCGCCTCACCGGCAGGCTCGGCCGCTCGCCCAGCATCGCCGAGATCGCGCAGGAGCTGAAGACCACCCCGGAGGACGTGCTCGAGGCGATGGAGGTCGGGTCCGCCTACTCGACCGTCTCGCTCTCGACCGGCCCGAGCGGCGAGGACGAGCTCGACCCGCTCGAGACGATCGGAGGCGAGGATGCCGGGTTCGAGCGCTCCGAGGACCGGGCGGCTCTGGAGCCCGCGCTCGAGCGGCTGGCGCCGCGGGAGCGCGAGATCCTGCGCATGCGCTTCGAGGAGGGATTGCCCCAGACGCAGATCGCTCAGCGCGTGGGTTTGTCGCAGATGCACGTCTCGCGCCTGATCCGCAAGTCCCTCGCGGTGATGCGCGAGGAATTGCTGCGCTAGCGCTTAGGTTCGAAGTCGCTGCGTTAAGGGCAGATTGTCGTCAGATTGGGCGTGGTCAGGGATGGCTTCCGGGCGGGTATGTTCCGGCCGGCGGGCAGACCAGCCCGCAGAAACGAACCTGGAGGGATTCTGAATGGGGAAGCTCGGCAGACGTGCGCTGGTGCTCCTCCTTGCCGGCCTCTCGATGTCCGTCATAGCCGCGTGCGGCGGTGGCGATGACAGCGGAGACAGCGGCACTGGAGGCAGCGGAGGCGAGGCGAAGAACGGCGGCTCGATCACGATGTCGCAGACCTCGCAACCAGACTTCATGGACCCGGCACTGACGTACACGGTGAACGGGATCGAGCCGCTCTGGCTCGTCTACACCCCGCTGCTCACCTATCCACGCACGGGGGACGCCGAGAAGGACTCGCTGGTGGTTCCCGGCCTGGCCGAGGACATGCCGACCATCTCGAAGGACGGCAAGACATACGAGCTGACGCTGCGCAAGGGCCTCAAGTACTCCGACGGCTCGCCCGTCAAGGCCTCGGACTTCGAGCACGCACTCAAGCGCGTGCTGAACCTCGAGTCCGGCGGCTCGGCCTTCTTCCTCGGCATCGTGGGGGCCCAGGACTACATCGACGCCGGCAAGTGCGACGGCGACATCAAGGGCGTCGTTACCGACGACAAGACCGGCAAGATCACGATCAGCCTGAGCGATCCGGACGGGTCGTTCACGAACGTGCTGGCGATGTGGTTCGTCGGCCTGGTGCCGGGCGACACGCCGTGCAAGAACCTGACCGAGAACCCGCCCCCGGGCGTGGGGCCGTACAAGGTCACGGAATCCGTGCCGAACCGGCAGTTCGTGCTCGAGAAGAACGCCAACTTCCCGGACCTCGGCCCGGACATCCCGGCCGGACACATCGACAAGATGACGACCAAGATCATCAAGAACCCGCAGCGTCAGGCGCAGGACGTGATCTCGGGCGAGCTCGACTACATGCAGGACCCGCCGCCGGCCGACATCAAGCCGGAGGTGAAGGCGAAGTACTCGGACCGGTACAGGGAGATCACCACCGCGTCCACGTACTACATGTTCATGAACAACCGCGTGGCCCCCTTCGACAAGAAGGAAGTGCGCGAGGCGGTCAACATCGGCCTGGACAAGCCCGCTCTGGCGCGCCTGTTCGCCGGCGAGGTGGCCCCGGGCTGCTCGTTCCTGCCGCCCGGCCAGCCCGGCTTCGACGAGGCGCTCGACGTCGCCGACTGCCCGTGGGGCGACCCCAACAAGCCGCCCGACATCGAGAAGGCCCGCCAGATGATCAAGGACGCCGGCGTGGCCGGGACGGACGTGACCGTCTACGGCAACAACGACGATCCGAGCGACAAGGTCACGGAGGCGTACGCCGACCAGCTGACGAAGCTGGGCTTCAAGGCCAAGCCGAAGATCCTGGACGGCGGTGTGTACTTCCAGACGATCGGCAGCGCCAAGGTGGCGCCGCAGACGGGCTTCGCCAACTGGTTCCAGGACTTCCCGCACCCGAAGAACTTCTTCTTCCTGGTGGACGGGAAGTCGATTCAGCCGACGAACAACCAGAACTTCGGGAACGTGGACGACCCGGAGATCACGAAGGGGATCGCCGAGCTGAACAAGGAGCCGAAGATGACCGACGAGGTCGCCGCCAGGTGGGGCGAGCTCAACAAGAAGCTGGTGGAGCGGGCGTGGATCGTCCCGTACGGCCACCGCAAGCTGGCCACGTTCCTGTCAGAGCGGATGGACTTCGACAACTGCTCGAGGTTCCACCCGGTCTACTTCAACGACTACTCGAGCTTCTGCCTCAAGTAGCCGTGACGCTGCCCATCCGGGAGGGCGCTTCGGCGCCCTCCCGGTGGGGTAGTGTGTCGCCAGGAGGGACTTGCAGGGATGGCGACTGAGCCCTTAGCGGAGCAGCCTGGACTCGCTGGCCCGGCGGCCTGGGAGCTGGAGGCCGAGCGCGAGCACGTTCACGGGCTGGGGCCGTGGCGGCTCGGGTTGCGCCGCCTGCGGCGCAACAAGACCGCGATCGCCTTCGGGATCCTGTTCGTGCTGCTCGTGCTGGCGTGCCTGGCAGCCCCACTGTGGGCCAAGCACGTCGCGCACACGACGCCGGATGCGAACCACCTGTCCGACACGATCAAGCTGAACGGCAAGACCACGAACGTGGTCGGCCTGGACGGCGTGCCGATCGGCCCGACCTACAAGGGCAAGTTCTTCCTCGGCGCCGACCCCAACGGCCGCGACATCATGGTGCGGCTGCTCTACGGGGGACGCAACTCGCTGATGATCGGCGTCGTCGCCGCGTTGATGACCACGGTCCTCTCGGTCGTCCTCGGGGTGGTGGCCGGGTACTTCCGCGGCTGGCTGGACCTGGCGGTCAGGTCGCTCCTGGACATCATGTGGTCGTTCCCGGTCCTGATCCTCGGCGTGGCGCTCGGGGTGGCCCTTGCTCTCGGCGGGCTTCAGATCGGCCCGATCACGATCGGCGGCGACTCGCTCATCATCCCGATCTTCATCATCGGGCTCGTGTACGTGCCGTACATGGCGAGGCCGGTGCGCGGGCAGGTCCTGGCGCTGCGGGAGAAGGAGTTCGTGGAGGCCGCGCGCGCCCAGGGCGCGGGACCGCTGCGGATCATGTTCAGCGAGGTCGTGCCCAACCTCGCCTCCACGATCCTTGTCTTCTTCACGCTGCTGATCGCCAACGCCGTGCTGCTGGAGTCGGCGCTCTCGTTCCTCGGCGCCGGCGTGAGGCCTCCGAATCCCTCGTGGGGCACCATGATCGACGAGGGCGTCGACCGCATCGCGACCGCTCCGCACCTGACGGTCGTGCCCGGCCTGATGCTGGTGCTGACCGTGCTGTCGCTGAACGTGTTCGGGGACGGGGTGCGCGACGCGCTCGACCCGCGCGCCAAAGTGCGGCTGGAGCGTTAGGGGGCGCATGGGCCGCTTCATCGTCCGTCGCGTGCTTCAGATGGTGCTGGTGATGTTCGCCGTCTCGGTGCTCACCTTCCTGATCTTCAACGTGATCCCGAACAGCGACCCGGCGGTGCGGATGGCCGGTCGCCACACGAGCGAGTCGACGATCCAGGCGATCCGCAAGGAGTGGGGCTTCAACGAGAGCCTGCCCAAGCAGTACGTGACCACGATGGAGAAGGTCGTGACCGGCGACCTCAAGTCGCAGTTCACCCAGCTGCCCGTAGGCAAGGAGATCGTCAAGGGTCTGCCGCGCACGTTCTCGCTGGCTATCGGAGCGGCGCTCCTGTGGATGTTCGTGGCGATCTGCTTCGGGCTCTACAGCGCCGTCAAGGCGGGCAAGTTCGCCGACCGCTTCCTGACGATCATCGCCCTGATCGGCATCTCGATGCCCGTGTTCTGGATCGGGGCGCTGATGAACTACTACCTGGGCTTCAAGCTGGGCTGGTTCCCCAACGGCGGGTACGTGGAGTTCACGAAGGACCCGATCGGCTGGTTCTACCACCTGATCCTGCCCTGGACCGCCCTGGCGATCCTGTTCGTAGGCTTCTACTCGCGCGTGCTGCGGTCGAACGTGCTCGACACGATCAACGAGGACTACGTGCGCACCGCGCGCGCCAAGGGCCTGAGCGAGCGCCAGATCATGGTCCGGCACGTGCTGCGCAACTCGATGATCCCGATCGTCACGCTGTGGGGGCTCGACTTCGGCGCGGTGCTGGGCGGCGGCGCGATCCTCACGGAGACGGTCTTCGACCTCCAGGGGGTCGGGCAGTACACGGCCGAGGCGATCGGCCAGCTCGACGTGCCGCCGGTGCTGGCGGTCACGATGTTCTCGGCTTTCTTCATCGTGCTGCTCAACGCGGTCGTCGACATCATGTACGCCTACCTCGATCCGCGGATCCGGCTCCAGTAGATGGCGGAGCCGCTGCTCAAGGTCCAGGGCCTGGAGGTTTCGTTCGCCACCGAGGAGGGCGTCGTGACCGCGGTGGACGGCGTCTCGTTCGACCTCGCCCCCGGCGAGGTGCTGGCGGTGGTGGGGGAGTCGGGGTCGGGGAAGTCGGTCACGGCGATGACGCTGATGGGGCTGACCCGCTCGCCCAACGCGCGGTTCGAGGGCACGGCGCACTACAAGGGGACCGAGCTGATCAGCGCGAGCGAGGACGAGCTGCGCCGGATACGCGGTGCGGAGATCGCGATGATCTTCCAGGACCCGATGACCTCGCTGAACCCGGTCCAGCGGATCGGCAAGCAGATCATCGAGCAGATCCAGGAGCACGAGGGACTGCCGGACCAGCAGGCCCTGGAGCGGACCGTGGAGCTGCTCGAGCGGGTTGGGATTCCGCGCGCGCGCGAGCGCGTGGACAGCTACCCGCACGAGTTCTCGGGCGGCATGCGCCAGCGGGTGATGATCGCGCTGGCGCTGTCGTGCAACCCGTCCGTCTTGATCGCCGACGAGCCCACCACGGCGCTGGACGTGACGATCCAGGCTCAGATCCTCGAGCGCATGCGTGAGCTGCGTGAGGAAACCGGGGCGGCCGTGGTCCTGGTGACCCACGACCTCGGCGTGGTCGCCGACATCGCCGACCGGATCGCCGTGATGTACGCGGGCCGGATCGTCGAGGAGGGGACGCTCGACCAGATCTTCTACGACCCGCAGCACCCCTACACCTGGGGCCTGCTGGGCTCGATCACGCGCGTGGACAAGCCGCGGCCGGCGCGCCTGCCGGCGATCGCCGGGTTGCCGCCGTCGCTGGCGAACCGCCCCACGGGCTGCCACTTCCGGCCGCGCTGCCCGCACGAGTTCAGCGAGTGCTCCAAGGTCCCGCCGCTCGAGGCGCGCCTGCAGGGCCATCCCGAGCACCGCGATCGCTGCTGGCTGAGCGTGGACGAGAAGCGGGTCAAGCGCGAGGTGCTCCCGGGTGAGATCGGGCTGGCGTCCAAGGAGCACCAGCCCGCGTGAGCGTCGAGGCCACCGAGCCGCGGGCCGATGGGGCGGCGCTCGACGAGTCGGCCCCGCTCGTCGACGTGGAGCACCTCAAGGTCTTCTTCCCCATCAAGCAGGGGATCGTCGTCGAGCGCGAGGTGGCGCGCGTGCACGCGGTGAACGACGTGACGCTGTCGATCGCCGAGGGGGAGACGCTCGGGCTGGTCGGGGAGTCCGGCTGCGGCAAGACCACGATGTCGCGCGCGATCATGCGCCTGATCGACTCCACCGACGGGTCGATCCGCTTCCGCGGGGAGGACGTGACGAGGGCGGGGCGGAGGCAGATGCAGCCGCTGCGGCGCCAGATGCAGATGGTCTTCCAGGATCCGTTCGCGTCGCTCAACCCGCGCAAACGCGTCGGGCAGATCATCGGCCTGCCGCTGCGCCTGCACGGCTCCGACCGCAAGGACATAGAGACGCAGGTCCGCCAGCTGCTGGACAAGGTCGGCCTGCATCCCGAGCACGTCAACCGCTACCCGCACGAGTTCTCGGGCGGCCAGCGCCAGCGCATCGGAGTGGCGCGGGCACTCGCGCTGGAGCCCCGCCTGATCGTGCTCGACGAGCCAGTCTCCGCGCTCGACGTGTCCGTGCAGGCCCAGATCATCAACCTGCTCGACGATCTCCAGGACGACTTCAAGCTGACCTACCTGTTCGTGGCCCACGACCTGTCCGTCGTCCGCCACGTGTCGGACCGGATCGCCGTCATGTACCTCGGCAAGCTGATGGAGGTGTCGCCCGCCGAGGAGCTCTACACCAAGCCGATCCACCCGTACACGAGCGCGCTGCTGGCGGCGATCCCGATCCCGGATCCGCGCGAGAACCGCCGGCGCGAGCGCATCGTCGTCTCAGGCGAGCCGCCCAACCCGATCAACCCGCCCTCCGGCTGCGTGTTCCATCCGCGCTGCCCGTACGCCACGCAGGTCTGCCGTGAGGAAGAGCCGCCGCTGGTCCGGTACCCCAACGGCCACCTGGCCGCCTGCCACCACCCGCTGAACGTCTCGGAGGCCGAGATCCGCGGGGCCGAGCGCGACCCGAGCAGCCCCCTGTCGGCCGGCGACAGGCTGCCCGGCACGACCGCCAGCGCGGCGTAGATCCGCGTCGCGGCTCGCGCCGCGAGTCCTCCAAGAACCCCTGGATTTCCAGCGAGGACTGCCCTTGCGTACGGGAAAACACGGCCTCTACTGCGGCTGTGCACAAGTTCGTGCAGGAAAACGTGACAAAGCCTGCAGGTCGTCCTATAGTCCTTCCCATCGCACAGGTTGCCCGCCCGGAACCCGTGCATCCCGGGAAGCGACAGCAACTGAATAGGGGGACTCGAACATGCCCTCCCGCCGTTAAGTTTCTTAGAACCAAGACCGCGCCAAGAGCGCGGTCTTGGTCGTTCTAGGGCCCTTTTGGTTTCCACAACGCGCCGCCTGAACGACCGGTTGCCGACCTCTGATCTAGAGTCGCCGACACCGTGAAGGACGTCATTCGTCTTCTGCGCGCTGAGCCGCGCGCGCGATGGTTCTTCCTGGCGCTGACCCAGTCGGCCCTCGGGACGGGAGCCGCGTATGTCGCCCTGCTGCTGGTGGCCTACGAGCGCTTCGCGTCCCCGTGGGCGATCAGCCTGGTGCTGATCGCCGACCTGCTGCCAGCGATGCTGCTCGGTCCGGTGTTCGGAGCCGTGGCGGACCGATGGTCGCGCCGCTGGTGCGCGGTCGCCGCGGATGTCGTGCGGGCGTTTGCGTTTCTCGGCATCGCGTTCGCGGACAGCTTCACGCTGACGATCGCTCTCGCGGCAGTCGCGGGCGCCGGAACGGCGCTGTTTACCCCAAGCACGCTCGCCGCGCTGCCCAGTCTCGTAAGCGAAGACAGGCGTCCGGCCGCGATGTCCCTCTACGGGGCCATCGCGGACCTCGGGTTCACGGCGGGCCCGGGGCTGGCCGCGGGAGTGCTCCTCTTCGCGGGCCCGGAGGAGATCCTGTTCGTGAACGGCGTGAGCTTCGCGGCATGCGCCATGATCCTCGCGCTGCTCCCGTTCGGCGCCGTCGCCGCGACTGACCGGACGGGGAGCGGTTTCGTGGTGCGGTCGCTGCTGCGCGACGCGCGCGAAGGCGTAGCGCTCGTCGCTCGACTCGCCGGCGTCCGGGTGGTGATCGCCGGCTCGGCCGCGGCGCTGTTCTTCGGGGGCGCCTTCAACGTCGGCGAGCTGCTGTTCGCCACAGAGGAGCTGGACGCGGGCGCTTCCGGCTACTCGATCCTGGTCACGCTGTTCGGCTTCGGTTTCGTCTGCGGCTCGCTCGCCGGCTCGCGGGGAGGCTCGCCCCAGCTTCTGCGAAGACGCTTCCTGCAGGGGATCATTCTCATGGGACTCGGCTTCCTGCTCTCAGGGCTCTCGCCGAACCTAGTCGTCGCGCTCTTCACCTTCACGGTGGCAGGCTTCGGCAACGGCCTGCTGCTGGTCCACGAGCGGATCATCGTCCAGGAGACGGTCCCTGACCGGCTGCTTGGCCGGGCGTACGGGGTCAAGGACGCATTGTCGTCGTGGGCGTTCGGCACGGCGTTCCTGGCGGCCGGCGGCATTCTGACGGTGATCGACTCGCGTGGCCTGATCACCGCGTCGGGCGTCGGCGGGCTGATGGTCGCCGCCGCCTGCGGACTGGCGCTGCAGCGGGAGGGAATTCCGCGACGGCCGACGGCTAAACGAGGCCGTACGTTCCTGAAGGCGCGACTGGTGGACCCGGAGAGCGAGCCGCTAGCTCGCCGCGCCGGCACCTTCCGGTGTGGGCCGGTTGGCGAGGAGGGCGCGGACGCCGTCGGAACTGGTGACGGTGAGGGCGCCCCGCTCGATCACACTCACTAGGCCGGCGACGACCATCGGGTCGAACTGGGTGCCGGAGTTCTCGATCAGCTCCTTCAGCGCGGCCTCCGGCGTCATCGAGGCGCGGTAAGGGCGGTCGGTCGTCATCGCGTTGTAGGCGTCGCAGACGAAGACGATGCGGGCGGCCAGGGGGATCTGCTCGCCCTTCAGCTGGTCGGGATAGCCCTTGCCGTCCCAGCGCTCGTGACATGAGCGCACTACACCGCCGACGCGGCCGAGGAGCCCACCGACGCGATCGAGCATGAACTGGCCCTCGATCGTGTGGTGCTTGATGATCTCGAACTCGGGGTCGGTTAGCGCGGCCGGCTTGTGGAGGATCTCCTTGGGGATAGAGATTTTGCCCACGTCGTGGAGCATCGCTGCGAACTCGAGCTCCTGGCGCTCCTCGCGCTCGATGTTCAGCTCGTCCGCCACTGCGTTGACCAGGTCCACCACCGAGCGCGAGTGGTCGGCCGTGTACTGGTCCTCGTGCTCGAGCACGTCGGACAGCAGCATGACCGTCCCGCGGTAGGCGCGGTTCAGCTCCAGGGCGGAGGCGTACCGCTCACGGCGATCGCGCGAGAAGATCTCGAGGAGCCACACGAGCGGGGCAAGCGCCACCAGAGCGATCGGCTCCGAGGCCGCGCTCACGGCGGCGAGAAAGGCGATCGGCGAGAGGATCGCGTCGAAGCGCGTGATCCCGCCGAAATACGTCAGGACTTCGCGGAGGGGCAGACGCTCGATCAGCTGATTGCGCATTACAGCCCATGTCAGGTCACCGGCAACCTGAGCGAGGTAGGCCAGCACGTAGTAGCCGGCGAGCCCGAGGGTGGCCGTCTCAGGAGCGAGCGCCGAGAGGATCAGGACGGGGCCGACCGAGAACCAGCAGTCTCCGACGGTCGTGATCGTCTTGTCCCAGTGCCACAGCCCGCGAACGAAGTCCGGCAGGACGCCGAGCACCGCGCCGGCCGCGACCATCAACGGGACTAGAGGCAAAGGCGCGAGGGCCACCATGGAGACGAACACGAGCTGTTCGGGGACGACATAGGTGTCGCCGAACTCGAAGCGCACGCGCGAGACGAGCGCGTAGCCGGCCACCAGCCCCAGGACGAGCAGGATGTGGGCATCGCGCTCCCATGGGAGCACGTAGACCAACACGGCGGCGACCGCGAGGAACGCGGTAGCCGAGGCAGCGCAGACCAGACCCTCACGTCGGGGCATGGGCTGCGCGCGACGCGCGCGCGCCTCGCCGACAAGCTGCTCGTCGAGCATCACAAGCCTCATCGTCAAGATCGCGGGGGCACCGAAAGAGGGCGCACGTGCAATGCACAGCTTTGGGGCGCAAACCTCCACGGCAGCGGCAGCCTTTGGGCTTCCCCGGCTGGAACTTGCACCAATCGCGCGTCCTGCAACGCCCCTTGCAGGCCTAGACTCCATCGCCATGCAGGCCCGCGAGATCCGCGAGCGGTTTCTGTCGTTCTTCGAGGAGCGCGGTCATCTGCGGCTGCCCTCGGCGTCGCTGGTCCCGTCCGTCCACGACCCGTCGGTGCTGCTGACGGTTGCCGGCATGCAGCCGCTCAAGCCCTACTTCCAAGGCGAGGAGGAGCCGCCGGCGCGGCGGTTGACGTCCTGCCAGAAGAGCTTCCGCACGGTCGACATCGAGGTCGTGGGCACCACCAAGCGCCACCTCACGTTCTTCGAGATGCTCGGCAACTTCTCGGTCGGCGACTACTTCAAGCAGGGCGCGGCCGAGTACGCCTGGGAGCTGTCCACGCAGGGCTTCGACCTCGATCCCGAGAGCATCTGGATCACCGTCTTTGGCGGCGACGACGAGGTCGGGCTCGGGCCCGACGACGAGGCGATCGAGTGCTGGCGCTCGATCGGTATCCCCGACGAGCGCATCGTGCTGCTCGGCCGCGAGCACAACTTCTGGCAGTCCGGGCCGAGCGGCCCGTGTGGTCCCTGCTCCGAGCTCTACCTCGACCGCGGGCCGGCGTTCGGGGGCGAGGACGACCGCCCCGGCGACGACACCGAGCGCTTCCTGGAGTTCTGGAACCTCGTGTTCATGCAGTACGAGCTCCACGAGGACGGCTCGCTCACCGAGCTGCCGATGAAGAGCATCGACACCGGCCTGGGGGTGGAGCGCATGGCGGCGATCCTCCAGAACGTCGAGTCGGTGTTCGAGACGGACGAGCTGCGGCCGCTGGTCGAGTTCGGCGAGCAGCGCTCGGGGCGCTCCTGGGGTCAGGACTTCGAAACCACGCGGGCGCTCGGCGTGCTGGCCGACCACGGGCGCGCCGGCGCCTTCCTGCTCGCCGACGGCGTCGTGCCCTCGAACGAGGACCGCGGCTACGTGCTGCGCCGGATCATGCGCCGCGCGATGCGCCAGGGCCACGTGCTCGGCATCGAGGGCGCCTTCCTCGCGGACCTCTACCGGCGCGTCGTCGACGTGATGAGCTACGCCTACCCCGAGCTGGAGCGCGAGTGGCCGACGATCGAGCGCTGGGCGCGTACCGAGGAGGAGAGCTTCGCTCGCACGCTCGAACAGGGCGAGCGCCTGCTGTCCGAGCTGATCGCCCAGGCCAAGCAGGAGCAGACCTCCTGGGTTTCAGCCGAGGACGCCTTCCGCCTCCACGACACCTACGGCTTTCCCTACGAGATGACCAAGGAGCTGCTCGCGGAAGAGGGCCTGTCGGTCGACGACCAGGGCTTCGAGGACCTGATGGAGCGGGCGCGCGAGGTGTCGCGCAGCCGCGGGGCGCGCGCGACCGCCGACGACGGCGCGGACGTGCACGTAAGGCACGAGGACGTGCTGCGCTTCGCCCGCGACGCGGGCTTCCGCACGCGCTTCGTCGGCTACGAGACGACCGAGTCGGACACCGTCCTGCGCGTGGCCGAGCGCGCCAACGGCTGGGTGCTGGCCAAGCTCGAGGAGTCGCCCTTCTACCCGGAGGGCGGCGGGCAGGTGTCGGACACCGGGGTGGTGGAGACGCCCAGCGGCCGCGCGCGCGTGGCTGACGTCTACCGCCTCGGCGACGACCAGGCGCTGGCGCTCGAGCCGCTCGAGGGCGAGATCGGCCCGGGCGAGTCCGCGCGGGCGGTGGTCGAGCGCGGCGAGCGGCTCGCCACCATGCGCAACCACACGGCGACGCACCTGCTCCACGCGGCGCTGCGCGACCAGCTCGGCACCCACGTCCGGCAGGCCGGCTCCTACGTCGGCCCGGACAAGCTGCGCTTCGACTTCACGCACGGCGCCCGGCTCTCGGACGAGGAGCTGGCCGCGGTCGAGGGGCTCGTGTCCGGGTGGGTGACCGACAATCATCCGGTCCGCGCCATCGAGACGACTCGCGACGAGGCCGAGCGGCTCGGCGCGATGGCGCTCTTCGGGGAGAAGTACGGCGACTGGGTGCGGATGGTGGAGGTCGACGCGGTGTCGCGCGAGCTGTGCGGCGGCACGCACGTGGCGTCAACCGGCGAGCTGGGTCTGTTCCACCTGGTCAACGAGAGCTCGAGCGCCTCCAACGTGCGGCGCATCGAGGCGATCACCGGGCCGGCGAGCACGCAGCTGTTCCGCGAGCGCAGCGAGCGCCTGCGCGAGCTGGCGACGCTGCTGCGTGTGCCCGAGGACTCGGTGGTGCGCACG
This sequence comes from Thermoleophilaceae bacterium, assembly GCA_034664125.1. GTDB lineage: Bacteria > Actinomycetota > Thermoleophilia > Solirubrobacterales > Thermoleophilaceae > JACVRW01. The sequence continues at coordinate 22,739 of JAXDIG010000054.1, forward strand.
GTCGAGCGCCTCAGCGAGCGGCTCAAGGAGCTGGAGCGCGGCGGCGGCGCGCCCGACCGCGGCGCCGCCGACCAGCTCGTGGAGGGCGCCGGCGAGGTGGACGGCGTGCGCGTGGTGGTGGAGCCCGTGAGCGCGCCCGACGCGAAGGCGCTGCTGGCGCTCTCCGACGCCGTACGGCAGCGGCTAGGCGACGCGGTCGTCGTGCTCGGCACCGCGGTCGACGGTCGCGTGCACCTGGTGGCGAACGTGGCCCCGGCGGTGGTCGAGCGTGGCGTGAAGGCGGGCGACGTGGTGCGCGCGGCCGCCGAGGTGGCCGGAGGCGGTGGCGGCGGGCGCGACACGATGGCGCAGGCGGGCGGTCGCGATCCCGAGAAGCTGCCCGAGGCGCTGGCCACGGCGCGAGCCGCGATCGAGCAGGCGCTCCGAGGCTGATGGCGCGCATCCTCGCCCTCGACCACGGGTCGGCTCGCTGCGGGTGCGCGATCTCGGACCCCTCGGGCACGCTCGCCACGCCAGTGGCCGTGGTGGAGCGGCCGGACTCCAAGAAGGGGCTGGCGGCGCTCGCCGCGCTGGTCGCCGAGCAGGGGGTGGAGCGCGTGGTCGTCGGCCTGCCGCTCACCCTCCAGGGCGCGGAGGGCGAGCAGGCCGAGGCGGCGCGGGCGTTCGCTCAGAGGCTGGAGCGGAGATTGAACGTCCCGGTGGAGCTGCACGACGAGCGCCTCACCACGAGGCTCGCCGAGCGCACCGGCGGGACAGGGGACGAGGACTCCCGGGCCGCCGCCCACCTGCTCGAGAGCTACCTCGCCCGCGCGTCCGCGGGCGCGCACAGGTGAGCGAGGGACCGCCGCCCGTGCCCGGAGGACGCTCGCCCGCGGAGCGCGAGGCCGCGCGTCGCGCGCGCGAGGAACGCAGGGCGGGGCGCAAAGCGGGACGCTCGGGCAATCCGCCGCCCGAGCCGCCGCCACCCGCCCCGGCCGAGCCGCGAGACTGGCTCGCCGAAGCTGAGGCGCTGACCCGCGCCCCGGCGGAGGGGCAAGCCTCCCTCGACGGAGACGGCGGATCGCCGTCCGGCGGCCGGCCGAGCGCCGTGCGCGAGTTCGGCGGCGGCCCGGCCACCTACCGCGGCCCGCGCCGACCGGGCTGGACGCGCCTGGTGGCCCTCGCCGCCGTCGTGCTCGTCGTGGTGGGCATCGCCTGGTTCGCGATCTCGCTCTTCCAGCCGTTCAAGGGGGACGGCGACGGCCAGGTGAGCGTGGTGATCCCCCAGGGCGCCGGCCTCGGCGAGATCGCGGACCTGCTCGAGAACAAGGGCGTGGTGTCCAGCTCTTCGTTCTTCCAGCTGCGCGCGCGGCTGGCGGGCCGCAGCGGCGACTTGAAGCCCGGCAGCTACCGGCTGGCGCGCGACATGAGCTTCGTCGCCGTGCTTGACCGGCTGGAGCAAGGGCTGCCGCCGAACGTCGTCAGAATCACGATCCCGGAGGGCCGCTCCCGCCGCGAGGTGGCGCCGCTCGTCAGGCGCCTGCGCGGCAACTACATCAAGGCGACCCGCCGCAATCCCACGCTCGATCCGCGCGAGTACCAGGCGAAGGGCGCGAAGAGCCTCGAGGGGTTCCTGTTCCCGGCCACCTACGAGCTCAAGAAGGGCCGGCCGGTGCGCAAGCTGGTCGACGAGCAGCTGATCGCCTTCAAGCGCAACTTCGGCAAGGTCGACCTGCGCTACGCGCGCCGCAAGAACCTCACCCCCTACGACGTGCTGATCATCGCGTCGCTGGTGGAGCGCGAGGCGGCGGTGGCAAAGGAGCGCCCGATCATCGCCTCGGTGATCTACAACCGCCTCCACAACGACCTGCGCCTCGACATCGACGCGACCACGCGCTTCGCGGTCGGGAACTGGTCGAAGCCGCTCAAGATGTCGGAGCTGCAGAACCCGAGCCCGTACAACACGCGCGTGCACTCGGGGCTGCCGCCCGGTCCGATAGGCAGCCCCGGCCTGTCCTCGATCCAGGCCGCCGCGCACCCCGCGAAGACGGATTTCCTGTTCTACGTGGTCAAGCCCAACACCTGCACCGAGCACAACTTCGCCGCCACGGACGCCGAGTTCCAGCGCTACGTGGACATCTACGACCGCGCACGCGAGAAGCGCGGCGGCAAGTCGCCCACGAGCTGTTGACGGCGCTCGCGGGCGTCCTCGGCTTCCCCGTCGGGCACAGCCGCTCGCCGGCCATGATGAACGCGGGCTTCGGCGAGCTCGGGCTCGACTGGCGCTACGTGCGACTGCCGGTCGCTCCCGACCGCTTCGACGAGATCGTCCGCGCCCTGCCCGGCTCGGGCTACCTCGGCGCCAACGTGACGATTCCGCACAAGCTCGCGGCCCACGACCTCGCCGACGAGCTCACGGAGGCCGCCACCGCGATCGGCGCCGTGAACACCCTCGCCTTCGAGGACGGGCGCATCCTCGGCGACAACACGGACGCGGGCGGCCTCGTCGACGCCCTCGGCGCGGAGCTCGAGGGAGCCAGCGCGCTCGTGCTGGGAGCGGGCGGAACCGGCCGCGCGGCGGTGTGGGCGCTGCGCGAGGCGGGCGCCGACGTCTCGGTGTGGAACCGCACACCCCAAAGGGCCGCCGAGCTGGCCTCCGAGTTCGGCGTCCGGCACGTGACGAAGCCCGAGCCGGCGAGCGTGCTCGTGAACGTGACCAGCCTCGGCATGCGCGGCGAGGACCTGCCCGCGGAGCTCGGCTTGGATGGCCTCGAGCCCGAGCTCGTCGCCGACGTGGTGTACGGCGGCCAGCCCACGGCGCTGTGCCGCTGGGCCGAGCAGCGCGGCGCGCGCGTGGTCGACGGACTCGAGATGTTGCTGCGCCAGGGGGCGCGCAGCTTCCAACGCTGGACGGGTCGCCCGGCGCCGCTCGACGTGATGCGGCGCGCGGCCCGGCACCTCGAAGAACGCACCCCGCGCTAAACCCGCCCCGGACCCGTGCCGATATCCGTCGCAATGGCGATCTCCCGCCCCTTCCTGCTCGCCGTGCTCGGAGCCCTCTTGCTCGGGGCCACGGCGCTTGCCGTGCAGAACGCCCGGACGGCCTCCAACGGGGACGCGGTACCGGCGGCGCTGCAGACGAAGGCGGCCCCGGCGCCCGCTCAGCCCGCCACGGCGGCCGGGCCGGAGCAGACGCTCAAGTCGGCCTTCGACCTCGGCAAGCTCGACAGCGCCCGCTTCGCGGCCAAGTTCGCGTTCACCGGTGGGTCGGTCCGGACGGGGAGCTTCGGCGTCTCGGGCGCGTTCCAGACGGGCGACGCCAACGAGATCCCCAAGTTCGACGTCAACCTGCGCGTCTCGGCCGGCGGCCAGTCGGTCGGCGGCGGCCTGGTGTCGCTCGGCGACAAGGCCTACTTCGTCCGCGGCGACACCGGCTGGCGTGTGCCCGCCGTGGTCTGGACCCCGCTGGTCGCGAGTATCGCCGGCGGCGGCGCCGGCCAGCAGAAGCTTCCCTTCGACCTGCACCCGGCCAACTGGGTGCGGGACGTCAAGTCCGAGGGCACGGACACGATCGCCGGCGTCAAGGCCGAGCACGTCTCCGCCCGCGTCGACCCCAAGGCAGTCATGAACGACCTGACGCAGGCCGTGCGGCAGACCGGCGCCGAGCTGCCGAACCAGGCGCAGGTGACCCGCGCCATCAAGCGGGCCGACCTTGACGTCTGGGTCGGGTCTGACGACCAGATCCTGCGCCGACTCTCCGCCCAGGTGGTGTTCGCCGGCCGCGGACGGCTCGACCTGGACGTACGCCTCAGCGACGTGAACAAGCCGCAGCAGATCGAGGCGCCCGCGCACGTGCGCGCCGGCGCGCCCGACGGGACGCTGGGCCAGGTCGCGGAGGGCCTCGTGGGCGGGATCAACGGCATCACGGGCGAGCGCAACGTGTCGCTGGCGGCGCTGACCAGCCCCAACCCGCGCAGGGCGGCGCGCGCCGTGCGCGACCACAAGCAGGTCGTGATCCTGTTCAGCAATCCGCGCGGCCTCGACGACCGCGCCATGGCATCGGTCATCCGGGACGTGGACCGCCGCACCAAGGCGCTGGTGCTGACCGACGACGTCGACGCGGTCGAGCGCTACGGCAAGCTGGTCGAGGACCTGGGCGTGTCCCAGACTCCCTCGGTGGTGATCATCGGTCGCTCTGGCAAGGCCCAGCTGATCGAGGGCTACGTCGACTCCGACACTTTGACGCAAGCGGTCGCGGACGCGCGATGAGCGAGGAGCCAGGCGGGCCGGCGCTCCGCGCCGTACCGGGTGGCCCCCCCGTCGCACAAGATGCCGGACCCGAGGACGCCGTCGACGGCCTGACGCCGCCGCAGCGCAGAGCCGTTTCGCGCTCGATCCCCGCTGTGCTCGCGGAACTGGAGTTCGCGACCCGCGAGCGCGTGGACGAGGCGGTCGCCAAGGGCAAGGCGACCGGCCGCTCCGCCGAGCAGGTGCTGCTCGAGGAGGGCGTCGTCTCGGTCGACCAGCTGGCGCGCGCGACCGCCCAGCGCTTCGGCCTGTGCCACGTCGACCTGACCTGCTTCAAGATCGACCTGGCCGCGCTCAACCTGCTCAGCGCGCAGGCGGCCCGGCGGCTGAACGCCGCCCCGATCGGCTTCGACGGGCGCGGCCGGCTGCGCGTGGCGATCTCCGACCCGTCGAACGTGATCGCGCTCGACGACCTCAAGCTGGTGACCGGTCACGAGGTACAGCCGGTAGTGGCGTCGCCCGAGGACATCCAGGGCCTGATAGGGCGAATGAGCCGGCTCGACGAGGCGGTGGCGGAGGCGGTCCAGGAGGGCGAGGCGGAGCTGGCCGACGTCGCCGAGGTCCGCGAGTCCGCGGACGACGCGCCGGTCATGAAGCTGGTCAACTCGATCATCGCCCAGGCGGTCGAGGACCTCGCCTCGGACATCCATTTCGAGCCGGAGGGGCGGGAGATGCGCGTGCGCTTCCGCGTCGACGGCGTGCTGCGCGAGACGACCACCATCCCTCGGCGCATGGTGGCCGGCGTCGTGTCGCGCATCAAGATCATGGCCGACCTCGACATCGCCGAGCGGCGCGTGCCGCAGGACGGCCGCGTGTCGCTGACCGTGGACGGCCACGCGATCGACACGCGCGTGGTCACGATGCCGCGCGTCGACGGGGAGGGCATCGTGATGCGCATCCTCGACAAGTCGGCTGCCCTGATCGGGCTCGACCAGCTCGGCATGTCCGAGGGGAGCGCCGCCCTCTTCGAGTCCGGCTTCCGCCGCTCCCACGGCGCGGTGCTGGCCACCGGGCCCACCGGGTCCGGCAAGTCCACCACGCTCTACGGCGCGCTCAACGAGATCAACGCTCCCGAGCGCAACATCATCACGATCGAGGACCCGGTCGAGTACCAGCTGGCGGGCGTCAACCAGCTCCAGGTGAACACGAAGGCGGGCCTGACCTTCGCGAGCGGGCTGCGGGCGATGCTGCGCGCCGACCCCGACGTGATCATGGTCGGCGAGATCCGGGACGGGGAAACCGCCAAGATCGCCATCGAGGCGGCGCTCACCGGCCACCTCGTCCTCTCCACGCTGCACACGAACGACGCGCCCTCGGCGATCTCCCGGCTCACCGAGATGGGCATCGAGCCGTTCCTCACCGCGTCGGCCGTGTGCATGATCGTGGCCCAGCGGCTCGTGCGCCAGCTGTGTGCCTACTGCAAGCGCGCCACCACGCTGAGCGTCTCCTCGCTCGAGCGGGCCGGCTTCAACGTGGCCTTCGACCTCGACGCCTTCGAGCCGGTCGGCTGCAACCGCTGCGGCAACTCCGGCTACAAGGGCCGAACCGGCCTGTACGAGGTCATGGCGATCAGCGACGAGATCAGGGACCTAACGGTCGAGCGCGCGGCTGCCGAAGAGATTCGCAAGATCGCCGTTGCGCAGGGGATGCGCCCGCTGCGCGCGGACGGGTTCGAAAAGGTCAAGAACGGGATCACATCCATCGCCGAAGTTGCGAGGGTCACGTGATCGCCTCCTCCGGCCGATAAGGAGTGACGATGGAATTCGACTTCGCAGACGTCCTGATGCAGGTGATGGACCGGAACGCCTCCGACCTCCACCTGACCGCAGGCTCTCAACCGATGATCCGCCAGCACGGGAAGTTGCACGCGCTGGACTACCCGGTCCTGACGCCGCAGATGACGCGTGAGGTCATCTACTCCATCCTCACCAACGACCAGCGGCAGCGGCTGGAGACCGACTGGCAGATCGACTTCGCCTACTCGATCCCGGGCAAGGCGCGCTACCGCGTGAACGCCTACTTCCAGCGGGCGTCGCTGTCGGCCGCGTTCCGCCTGATCCCGAGCGACATGCCGAGGCTGCGTGACTTGGATCTGCCGCCGGTGCTTCAGGAGTTCGCGAAGAAGCCGCGCGGCTTCGTCCTCGTGACCGGCCCGACCGGCTCCGGCAAGTCGACGACGCTCGCGGCGATGCTCGACATGATCAACGAGGAGCGCCAGGAGCACATCCTCACGATCGAGGACCCGATCGAGTTCCTGCACAAGCACAAGAAGTGCATCGTCAACCAGCGCGAGTTGGGCGCCGACGCGCAGAGCTTCGCGCTCGGCCTCAAGGCCGCGCTGCGCCAGGACCCCGACGTGATCCTGGTCGGCGAGATGCGGGACCTGGAGACGATCTCGACCGCACTCACCGCGGCCGAAACCGGCCACCTGGTGTTCGCCACGCTCCACACCCAGGACACGGCGCAGACGGTGGACCGCATCGTCGACGTGTTCCCGCCAGACCAGCAGCAGCAGGTGCGCGTGCAGCTGTCGGTGTCGCTGCAGGGCATCGTTACCCAGCAGCTGCTGCCCAAGGCTGACGGCGACGGCCGCACGGTGGCCGTGGAGGTCCTCGTCCCCACACCCGCCGTGCGCAACCTGATCCGCGAGGGCAAGACGCACCAGATCTACTCGACGCTCCAGACCGGCAGCCAGTTCGGCATGCAGACGATGGATTCCGCCCTGGCCCAGCTCGTGCGCGAGCAGAAGATCACGCGCGAGCTCGCCGAGGCGCGCTCGAGCACGCCCGAGGAGCTGCGCCGCCTGATGGGCACGGTCCGGGTGGCCTAGGGAGATGGCCACCTACGCGTTCAAGGCACTCGATCTCGCCGGCGCGCCCAGCAAGGGCGAGATCGAGGCATCCGACAAGCAGACCGTCGCGTCGCAGCTGCGCTCGCGCGGGCTGATCGTCGTGGACATCGAGGAGCAGAACGCGGGGAGCGCAGGCGACCTGCTCGCGCGCTTCCACAAGGTCAAGGCCGACGACCTGGTGATCGCCACCCGGCAGCTCTCGACGATGGTGCATTCGGGCATGTCGCTGCTGCGCGCCCTGTACGTGATCGAGGAGCAGACCGAGTCGGACAAGCTGCGGGAGATCTGGATCGAGGTGCGCAAGGACGTCGAGGCGGGCGTCGCCCTCTCGGACGCGCTGCAGCGCCACCCCGACGCCTTCAACGAGCTCTACGTGGCGATGGTGCAGGCCGGTGAGACGGGAGGCATCCTGGACCAGACGCTGGTGCGCGTCGCCGAGCAGCTGGAGAAGGACGCGGCCCTGCGGCGCCAGATCAAGGCCGCGATGGTCTACCCGTCCCTGATCGGTGGCTTCGCCTTCGTCGTGCTGTTCGCGCTGGTCACCTTCCTCGTGCCGGTGTTCGAGAAGATCTTCAGCGACTTCGGCGGCGAGCTGCCGGCCATCACCAAGTTCACGGTGTGGCTGTCGCACATATTCACGAAGCGCTGGTACGTGATGTTCGCGGTGATCTTCGGCGTGGTCTGGCTGTTCAAGTACTGGAAGCGCAGCGAACGCGGGCGCATCCAGTGGGACAGGCTGAAGCTGAAGGCCCCGATGAAGATCGGGAGCATCGTGCAGAAGGTCTGCCTGGCGCGCTTCACGCGAACGTTCTCGGGGCTGATCGCGGCCGGCGTGCCGATGCTCGAGGCGATCGAGATCACCGGCAAGACGTCCGGCAACAAGGTGATCGAGATGGCGATGGAGGACGTGCGCGAGTCGGTCAAGCGGGGCGGCTCGCTGACGCAGCCGATGACCAAGGTGCCAGAGGCCTTCCCGGTGATGGTCACGCAGATGATCGGCGTGGGCGAGGAAACCGGTGCCCTCGAAGGCATGATGAGCAAGGTCGCAGACTTCTACGAGGAGCAGGTGGACGCCGCCGTCAAGGCGCTCACCTCGATCCTCGAGCCCGTGATGATCGTGGTCGTGGGCGGCATCGTCGGGTTCATCGTGATCTCGATGTACCTGCCGATGTTCAAGGTGTACGACTCGATCAAGTAGCGGGCGCTCCTTGGCCGCCTCTCGGTGAGATGAACGGCGGCTGTTTGTGGCCGTTGGTCTGTCTCGCCGCGAAGCGCAAACAGCGGCGGGGGAAGGGCTGGCATGCACAACCCACCCAACCCCCCGGCCGCGTGGCAGGGTGGTCGGCTTTCGATGGGATACACGCTCGGATCCGGCCCGCCCTGCGCTCCGGCCGCGGGGCGGGCCGCTTTGAGACGCGCAGGGATGGCAAACGCCGCCCACGCTCGCAGCAGACGCCGCGAACGCGACGTTTACACCGACGTCGTCCACCCGTCGACGGCCCACGGGCACCTCTTTGCCTGCCGTCCAGTCACGTTTGTCTCACCCAGAAGCGTTGGAGCGGCGGGCGCTAGTGCGCTGTCCTGTGCGTCCGGATTGTGCTTGACACCACGCATTGGCTGCGTGAGGGCGGTGCGGCGAAACGCAGTCGCGCGACGACCTTGAGAGTCGCGGGTTCGTGGTTGTAACTGATCACCCAGGTCTGCCCTCGGACGGCTGAGAATGGGCCCACAACCGTTCGCCTGGGCGCCGGATCAGGATTGACCTGTTTCCCGCGCCAGATGGGCTTGCGGTCAGCGTCGAGAGTCACGAATACGGTCGCCCCGGGCCTGGGAAGGGTGAGCTGCGTATAGAAGCGCCGCTCGTCGTCGCAACGCCACGCGAGCGTGCCGACGAACGGGAGCCGGGCGACGAGTCCGGCGTCGTTTAACTCCCGCGCCGCCCGCGCCGGGACGCCCTCGGCAGTGTCCAACGCCGCACTGACGAGGGGAGGTTCGTCGCCGGGACGCACGAGGGCGTACCCGACGGCAACACACGCGAGCGCACCGCCCCACCGCCATATAGGACGGTTCATTGCTCAACGATACGCTCGCGGCGCGGCCAGGAGTCCCGGTGCCATAAGCGGCCTCGCTCGCCTACGCGAGCTCCGTCACCTCGGCGTCGATCGCCGCCATGCCGAGGGCGTGCGCGACCGAGACGCGGTGATGGCCGTCGTCGACGAAGTGCTCGTCGCCTAGGCGGAATACCGAGATGGGCGGCATCGGGGCGCCGCGGCGACTCGCCATCCAGAGGCGCTCCCAGCGGTGGCGGCTCGATTCCGGTGGCCGGAAGCAGCAGTCGAAGGCGCGCGCCTTGGCGGGCTCCGCGGTGCCGACGACCGATGCCAGCGGGATCGCCTGCAGGCCGGCCTGGCGGCGCGACGAGGGGGGCACGGCTCCGAGCGCCTGGTCCAGCGACGCCATGCGCGTCGACTCGTTCGGCCGTCTGCGCAGCCATGCGGTTGCCCGCTCGCGACGGCGCCTGCGGCGCTGGCGCGCGAACGCGGTCTGAGCGTCGATCATGAGGTTGCCCGTCTCCATGAACCCCAAGTCTGGAGCTGAGCGACGCCCCTCACATCGGGCATTCGCAGCGAATTCGAGCGCAGAACCCCTTACCCGCGGGGGGCTCAGGCGACGGCGAGCTCGCGGTCGATCCAGCGGCAGATCACGTCGACCACGTAGCCCTGCTCCTCGCCGGTCAGCTCGCGGCCCTTCGGGAGCCCGTGCCAGCGCTCGAGGCAGGTGCGGCAGCAGGTGGCCGTTGCGTGCTGCGCCACGAACACCGGGTGCCCCCGGTAAGGGGTCTGCTTGCCGTCCTTGCGCGGCGCCGCCGGCGCGACGCGCTGGGCGATCAGGTCGCCCGCGTGCTCACGGATCGCCTCTTTGCCGCGCAGCAGCACGAGCGCCCGCTCGCGCCCGAACAGGTGAAACTTCGCCCGGAAGCGATGGGTGGCAAGCGCATCGATGCGGCGATCTATGGATTCGACGTCGGCGAGCACCCCTTCGAGGCTAGCCGTCCACGAGTTCCTAGGCAGGAGGCAGGAGGTGAACGATCGTCACCCCGTACTCGCTCGCCAGCCGCTCCGCGATCAGGGAGCGGTGGCACGCCTCCGGGTCGCGTTCCACGCACATCAGCGCGGCCGCGCGGTCGGTGGGCAGCTCGGCTACGACCGCATCGAGGTCCGCTCGGTCGAGGATCTCGGCGACATAGCGCTCGCGGTACTCGGGCGCCAGCTGCGTGCGCGAGCGCTTGCCCACTCCCTGCCGGTCGTCCTCGCGGTACTGCAGCCGGCGCAGCTCCGTCGTGGGAGCCAGCTCCTTGTGGTGGCGGTAGTCGACGCCAGCCTCGGCCAGGGCCGCCTGCAGGCGGGCCGAGTTGGCCCACGCGTACTCGCTGCCGCGCACCCCGCGGCGCTGGCGTACGTCCAGCAGCACGCCGACGCCGGCCTCGCGCAGGCGTTCAAGGAACGCCTTCGCCGTGAACCCGTACACGCCGATGGTCGCCACGGTCCGCACGCCGGGATCCTAGGCTCTGTCCGGTGAAGGTGGACGTCGAGTACGACGAGCGCTACTGGTACCCCGACGACGGCGGGGTGGTCTGGATCGCCGGCTACCAGGTCGTCGAGGCCGAGTCGGGCCGCTACCTCGCCCGCGACGCGCCCGAGCTGCTCGCCCGCGGCCTGCGGGTCGCCGGCGTCGCGGGCGCCGGAGCGCACCACGCCGACGCGCTCGGCTCCGACGCCGTCGCGCCCGGCCGCCCGCTCGAGCTGCGCCGCGACGCAGACAACCCACACGACCCGAACGCGATCCAGGTCCACCCGAGCGACGGCGGCGCCCAGGTGGGATGGGTGCCGCGCGAGCTGGCGGCCGAGCTCGCCCCCGAGCTGGACGCGGGCCGGCAGTGGTCTGCCGTCGTGCTGCGCGAGCAGCGCCGGTCGCCGCGCGATCCGCGCCACGGCCTGACCATGCTGCTCGCCGCGGCGGAGACGATCGAGCTCAGTGCGGCCTAGCGCTCAGCGGGCACGCGCCACGTGCAGCTCGATCGCCTCGATCTGCTTCTGGCCGTACGACCCGCGGTAGACCGGCCCCGCGGCGCTGATCCGGTCGCCGGGGCCGGGGAGGGGGTGGGGGCGCAGGGACTTCCTGACGTCGATCACCGACAGGCCCGGCAGGGTGATCGCCTGGCGCGAGGTGAGCACGAAGTGCGCGTCGCCGTCGCCGTCGGGATCGACGCGCTCTACGTAGACGATGCGGCCGCTGGCCGTCCGGCAGTTGGAGAGATCGGGCGGGCAGTGCGAGGGCTCGAGCGGGGCGGTGGGCGGCGGGCCGGCCGCGGGCGCTGTGCGCCGGTCGGCCGAGGGCTTCCGCGCGCGATCCGGGGCGGGCTCGTCACCCCCGAGGCAGCCGCTGCCGAGCAGCGCGGCGGACCACGCGAGAGCAAGGGCGCCGGCTCGCCTCACTCCGTCGCGACCACCAGCGTCCCGACCCGGCGCCGGTCGCCGGCTCCGCCGGCCGGGGTGAAGGTGATCGGGTGGCGCCCGGTGGCCCGGGTGAGCACCTCGAAGCGCCCCGGCGTGAGCGGCTCGGCGACGGCGCTCATGCCCAGGTCCGCGATCTCGACCTGTCCGGCCTCCTCCACCTCCACCAGCACGGTGGCCGCCTGCCCGGTCTGGATGCGCTGCGGGTGCGGGTCGGCTGCCACGAAGGTCAGCTCGGCCGCCGGCAGGGAGCTGTCGGGCGGCGACGAAACCGTGGGCGTCTGATTCACCCCGGTGGAGGGCGGGGCCGCCCTGAACTGGTCCGAACGGTCCGTGGCGTTGCGCGGACGCGAAACGGAGGCGGCGATGGCCGCGAGGCCGAGCACGATCGCGAACAGGAGAAGGGCACGGCGCAGGTGCACGCCTCGATCCTAGGCGGGGAAATGGCCATCTCGCCCATCAAGTGCTGCATCGGGGCGCCGATACCACCACCGATGACCCGTACCCAGAGCAAGCGCTCGGGGTGGTGGCGAGTCCCGGCATCAGCGCTCGTGGCCATGGCCCTGGCGGGGTTTCTCGCGCCGTCGGCGGTCGCCCAGCAGGCCGCGCCGGCGGTGCCGCTCCAGATCATCGCCGATTCCCCCGACGCGAAGCCACCGGGCTTCCGCTTGTCCGCCGGCGAAGCCGCGACCATCGCCGAGCGCGTCAGCGAGGTGCGCAGCGAGCGCGCCAAGGGACCAGATCTGGACCGCATGGTCGCGGTCCCGGGCTACACGGGCGACCCCTACCGCTGGCAGGTGACCTATACCCGCGACGGCAAAGGCGTGGTCGAGGTGCACGTCGACGGGCTCAGCGGGCGCGTTCTCGAGCTCTGGACGGGGCCGCAGGTGGATTTCCTGCTCGCGCGTCCCTGGAAGGACAAGACCGGCGGCCCGCTCAACAGCGGCTGGATCTGGATTCCGCTCTGCCTGCTGTTCCTGGCGCCGTTCGTGGACCCGCGGCGCCCGTTCCGCCTGCTGCACCTGGACCTGCTGGTGCTGCTCTCGTTCGGAGTCGCTCAGCTGCTCTTCAACCAGGGCGAGCTCGACCTCTGGGTGCCGGCGGTCTACCCGGTGCTCGGCTACCTGCTCGTGCGCCTGCTGCTGGCCGGCTTCAAGCCGCGCGAGCGGAGGGAGCGGCTGGTGCCGTTCGCACGAGATTCGTGGCTGTTGGCCGGACTGCTGGTCCTCGTCGCGGCCAGGATCGTCCTGAACGTCGTGGACTCGAGCGTGATCGACGTCGGCTACTCGAGCGTGGTCGGAGCCGACAACCTCGTTCACGGCGGCGACATCTCCGGATATGGACCGCTGATGTTCCTCGCCTACGTCCCGTTCGAGCTGATCTTCCCCTGGCACGGCGCCTGGGACGCGGTCCCGGCCGCTCACGGCGCCGCTCTCACGTTCGATCTGCTGACGGTCGTCGGGCTCCTGCTGCTGGGACGGAGCCTGCGGTCCGGGCGCGAAGGGCGAACACTGGGAATCGCGCTCGCCTACGCCTGGGTCGCGTTCCCGTACTCGACCTACGTGCTCCAGTCCAACACGAACGACGGCCTGGTCGCGATGCTGCTCGTCTACGCGATGCTCGCTTTGCGCTCACCGGCGGGCAGCGGCTTCGTGCTCGGGCTGGCCACGGCCGCCAAGTTCTTCCCGGCCGCGCTGGCGCCGCTGTTCGCGACTGGCATCAGAGACAGGCGGCCCCGATCGCTGCTGCACTTCGGTGCCGCGTTCGTGGCGGTGTGCCTCGTGGCGGTCTACGTGGTGCTGCCGGATGGCGGCGTGCGAGACCTGTGGCACGACACGATCGGGTATCAGCTCGGGCGCGAGTCCCCGTTCAGCCTGTGGGGTCTTCACCCATCGCTCGGCTGGCTCCAGGCCATCCTCGAAGTGGGGGCCGCCGCGCTCTGCGTCGCGCTGGCCTTCGTGCCCCGGCGCCGTGACGCGCGCCAGGTGGCGGCTCTCGCGGCGGCGGTCGTGATCGCGCTCCAGCTCTGCGCCACGTACTGGCTGTTCTTCTACGTGTCCTGGTTCGCGCCCCTGGCGCTGGTGGCCATGTTCGCCGCCTATCGCCCGCCGCTGCCGGTGCCTCCCCGCCATGTGCCGAGAGCAGGGAATCTCGCTCGCACGCGTAACAGACCCGCAGACGAGCGCCGATACACGACCGCATGAAGCATCACCGCCCCCTAACCGTCGAGCGCCTGCCCAGAGCCTCGACGCGGGCGGCCGTGGTCGCGCTGTTCTCGGCGACGCTCCTGCTCAGCGCCGGGTTGGTGTTCCTGGTCCAGCCGATGTTCGCCCGCTTCGCCCTGCCGTTGCTGGGTGGCGCGCCGGCGGTCTGGACCACCGCGATGCTCTTCTTTCAGACGGTGCTCCTGCTGTCGTACATGTACGCGCACTGGAGCATCGGCCGGTTCGGGGCCCGCCGCCAGGCCGCCCTGCATCTCGCGCTGGCCGCCTCGGCCCTGGTCCTGCTGCCGATAGGCATCCCCGATGGCTGGACGCCGCCGTCGAGCGGGTCCCCGGTGCCGTGGCTGCTGCTGATGATGCTCGTCTCGGTCGGCCTGCCGTTCTTCGTGGTGTCCGCCACCGCCCCGCTGCTGCAGAGCTGGCTGGCCGACACCGACCATCCCGACGCCGCCGATCCGTACTTCCTGTACCGGGCGAGCAACATCGGCAGCGCCGTCGGGCTCCTGAGCTACCCGCTCGTGGTCGAGCCGCGCCTCACCCTCGACGGCCAGAGCTGGCTCTGGTCTGCCGGCTATGGAGCGCTCATGCTGCTCCTCACGGCGTGCGCCGCGGTTCTGTGGCGCTCGCGCCGCCCGCTCGCCTATGCGGCCCGTGCGGCGATGGACGCGGTGGCCCTGCCCGCGATCACGGCCGGCCGCCGTGCACGCTGGGTCGGCCTCGCGTTCGTGCCCTCGAGCCTGATGCTCGCGGTCACCGCGACCCTCACCGCCAACCTCGCCCCGATCCCGCTGCTGTGGGTGGTGCCGCTCTCGCTCTACCTGCTCTCGTTCGTGCTCGTCTTCTCGCGCGGCGAGGGGGGAGGGCCCTTCCACCGCTTCGCTCTGCTGGCCGTACCCCCGGCGCTGGTGGTGACGGCCGGGGTGTCGGTGCTCGGATTCAACGAGCCGCTGCTGCTGATCGGCGGCATCTACCTGGTGGCGTTCTTCGTCGTGGCGCTCACCTGCCACGGGGAGCTCGCGGCCGATCGGCCGCCCGCCCGTCAGCTCACGCAGTTCTACGCGTACGTGGCACTCGGAGGCGCACTGGGCGGGCTGTTCAACGTCGTGATCGCCCCGATCATCTTCAACTCGCTGACCGAGCTGCCGATCGCGATCGTGCTCACGGCGTTCCTGCTTCCGTTCAGGACGGGCGGTTGGACTGACCAGATCTCGCTGCGGCGCGACCTGCTGCCGCCCTTGCTGCTTGCCGCCCCGGCGGCCGGGCTCCTGATCGCCACCGACGGCCACCGGACGGTCGGCCGGGTGGTGCTGGTGGCGCTCGGGCTGCTCCTGCTCGGCTTCGCGCGCAACCCGCTGCGCTTCGGGCTGGCGCTGGCTCTCGCGATGGTCGGGGTGTGGGCCACGACGATCGGCGATGTGCGCGTGATCGACCAGCAGCGCAGCTTCTTCGGGGTCAACCGCGTCGAGTCGGAGCTCGGCGGCCTCGTGCACATCTTCAAGAACGGGACGGTCATCCACGGCGTGCAGCTGGCGTTCGACCCGCGCACCCCGGTCACCTACTACCATCGGACCGGGCCGGTCGGCCAGCTGCTCGACGACCTGCCGGATCGCGGGGTGGCCGATCGCGCCGCCGTGGTCGGCCTAGGCGTCGGGACGATGGCCTGCCTCAGCCGTCCCGGCGACCGCTGGATGTTCTACGAGATCGATCCGACCGTGGTCAAGATCGCGCGTGACCCGCAGCTGTTCACGTACCTGCGTGACTGCCGTGGGGAGTTCGACGTCAAGACCGGCGACGGCCGGCTCGGACTGGGCCGTGAGAAGGACGGCGAGTTCGGCTTCATAGCCCTGGACGCCTTCAGCTCGGATGCCGTCCCGGTCCACCTCCTCACCCGCGAGGCGCTCCACGGCTACCTGAGCAAGCTGCGGCCGCACGGGGTGATCGCGTTCAACGTCACGAACAAGTACGTCGACCTGGCCCCGGTGCTGGGCAACCTGGCCGGCGACGCCGGTCTTGCCTGCTTCCACCAGATGGACGCCCACGTCACCGCGAAGACGATCGGCAAGTACCCCTCGCACTGGGTCACGATGGCCCGCCATCCAGCCGACCTCGGCCGAGTGACGCGCGACGCCCGCTGGAAGCCGTGCCTGCGCGATCCGGGTGCGCGCACGTGGACCGACGACTACGCCAACGTGACCGCGGCCTTGCGCCTGCGGTGATTCTCGTCCATTCGGGCATTCAGGGCTAAGGCTTTTCCCCCAGGATCCGATCTAGGTGACAAGGCCAGAGTCACGGAGCGTCCGCGGCGGCTGGCAGACCCAGACCCAAGTCACCTCAAAAGGGGGAGACCCATGCTGCGGAAGCTCCGCGAGCGCATTCACAACGGGGAGAAGGGCTTCACGCTTATCGAGCTCCTCGTGGTGATCCTGATCATCGGCATCCTCGCCGCGATCGCCCTGCCTGCTTTCCTGGGGCAGCGTTCGAAGGGCCAGGACGCAGACGCCAAGTCGGCGGCTCGTAACCTGGTCTCGGCGGTGGAGTCGTTCTACGCCACCAACCAGACGTACGCCGGTGCCGCTTCTGACAACGACGTGACCCAGAGCGGCGTGTTCGGCGCCGGCAACGGTCAGGCGTCGCTGCCGACGGCCACTGCCACGGGCTACACCATCATCGGGCAGTCGGCCTCGGGCAACTTCTTCACCATTGCGAAGAACGGCGCCACGGTTACCCGTACCTGTTCGACCAAGAGCTCGGGCGCATGCCCCAGCACCGGCAACTGGTAATACGGAAGTAGCCTTTCGAGTACCTCGAACGGGCGGGCCCTTGGGCCCGCCCGTTTGCGTTGCAGGCCTACAGAACTGACTCGGCAGGCCGATTAAGGACGAAGCACCCAGACCCGCAAGACCCAGCACTCAAGGAGAACTCATGCGGAAGCTCTACGCGCACACAAAGGAAGGGCAGAGGGGCTTCTCGCTTATCGAGCTCCTTGTCGTGATTCTCATCATCGGCGTCCTTGCCGCGATCGCGTTGCCCGCGTTCCTGGGGCAGCGCTCGAAGGGCCAGGACTCGTCGGCCAAGTCGGCGGCGCGCAACCTCGTCTCGTCGGTGGAGTCGTTCTACGTGACCAGCAAGACCTACGTCGGAGCGGCTTCGGACAACGACGTCCAGAAGAGCGGTGTGTTCGGCACCGGCGCCGGCGAGGCGGACATCGCCGACGCCACGGCCAACGGCTACACGATCATCGGCAAGTCGGCCTCCGGCAACTTCTTCACCATCACGAAGGCCGGCTCGGGCAGCACGCGTACGTGCACGACCGCGGACAGCGGCGGTTGCCCGAGCAACGGCAAGTGGTGACGCGGAACGAGCAGTCCAGCCAGCCGCGACGGGCGGACCCTCGGGCTCGCCCGTTCGCGTCCAGGCCTACAGAAAAAAACCAGCGGGCCGATTAAGGGAAGGCCGGAACCTCCATTGAGGGTGTCGGCGTGACCTAGACCCGCCGGAACCCGGCACAAGGAGAAGTCATGATGCGGAAGCTCCGCGAGCGCATTGACAACGGGGACAAGGGCTTCACGCTCATCGAGCTCCTCGTGGTGATCCTGATCATCGGCATCCTCGCCGCGATCGCCCTGCCCGCTTTCCTGGGGCAGCGTTCGAAGGGCCAGGACGCAGACGCCAAGTCGGCGGCTCGTAACCTGGTCTCGGCGGTGGAGTCGTTCTACGCCACCAACCAGACGTACGCCGGTGCCGCCGCCAGCACCGACGTGACCCAGAGCGGCGTGTTTGGCGCCGGTAGCGGTCAGGCGTCGCTGCCGGTGGCCACTGCCACGGGCTACACCATCATCGGGCAGTCGGCCTCGGGCAACTTCTTCACCATTGCGAAGAACGGCGCGACGCTGACCCGCACCTGTTCGACCAAGAGCTCGGGCGCATGCCCCAGCACCGGCAACTGGTAGGCCGGACGCCTGAAGCACCTGCTTGCGGGCGGGCCCTCTGGCCCGCCCGCTAGCTTCCTCGAGCCATGGGCGCCGAGATAGCCGCAGCCGCTCTGCTCGGGGCGCTGATCGGTAGCTTCCTCAACGTCGCGATCTACCGCGTGCCGCGCGGCGAGTCGCTGCTGACTCCCGGCTCGCACTGCCCCTCGTGCGACGCGCCGGTGCGGGCGTTCGACAACGTCCCGGTCCTGTCCTGGCTTCTGCTGCGCGGGCGCTGCCGCAGCTGCGGCGCGCCGATCTCCGTTCGCTATCCCGCCGTGGAGCTCCTGACCGCTGCCGGCTTCGCCGCGGTCGTGGCCGTACGCGGGTTCGACGAGGGGCTCTGGCTCGAGCTGCCCTTCGTCGCCTGCCTGATCGCACTCGCGGGCATCGACCTCGACCACAAGCTGCTCCCCAACAAGATCGTCTACCCGATGGCGGCATATGGCCTGGTCGCGACCGCCCTGGTCGACACGAGCGACCTCCCTGCGCACCTCCTCGCCGGCGCCGGGGCCTTCCTGTTCCTGCTGCTGGCCGTGCTGGCGTACCCGAGCGGCATGGGGATGGGCGACGTCAAGCTGGGCGGGACTATGGGCCTCTATCTCGGGCTGTCCGTGGTGCCGGCGCTGTTGACGGCGTTCCTGACCGGAACGGTGTTTGGCCTCGCGGTGGTCGCGCGCGAGGGGGCCCAGGCACGCAAGAAGGCAGTCCCGTTCGGCATCTTCCTGGCGATCGGCGGGCTGGTCGGCGTGCTCGCCGGGCCCGAGCTGATCGACTTCTACGAGTCGAACTTCCTCCACTGAGGACGCACGAAATCGTCCAGCCGCGGTGGAGTTTTCACCCGCAGCGCTAAGGGAGTTCGCCCTGCGGCCGATATTCCGGGAGAACCGGCATGGCGTTTTCCCTCCGAAAGTCTTCTGAACGCGGCACCATCGGTCTGGATATCGATGGCCGCTATCTCGCGGCCGCGCAGGTCAGCGGCGGTCGCGTCATGCGCTGCGCCAGCCAGAACCTGCCCGAAGGGCTGGTGCGCGACGGCGAGGTGACCGACGCCGAGGGGCTCGGGCAGCACCTCAAGAGCTTTGCCTCCGCTGCCGGGCTCCCGCGCAACGTGCGGATCGGGATCGCCAACCAGCAGATCGTGGTCCGCGTCGTGGAGCTGCCGCGCATCGAGGACGACAAGCAGCGCGACGCCGCGGTTCGCTTCCAGGCCTCGGAGGCGATCGCGATGCCCCTCGACGAGGCGGTGCTCGACCACCAGATCGCCGGCTTCTCCACCGCGGCGGATGGCACGCCCCGCATGCAGGTCGTGCTGGTGGCCGCTCGGCGCAAGATGGTCGAAACCCTGCTCGACGCCGTGAAGAGCGCCGGGCTGAAGGCCGACGGGGTCGACCTCGACGCGTTCGCGCTGGTGCGCGCGCTGGCAGTCGACAGCGACGAGCCCCAGCAGGCCGCCCGCGTGTTCTGCCACCTCGGCGCGATCACGAACCTCGCCATCGCGGTGGGCTCCAGTTGCTTCTTCACGCGTCCGCTCGCCGCCGTCTGGGACGAGGAGGACGCCGGCTCGCGCCTGGCCGACGAGATCCGCCTGTCGATCGACTACTACATGACCCAGCCGCAGGCCAAGCCGGTCGGCGACGTCGTCTTGGCGGGCCCCGGCTCGTCCGACCGCCTGCTGGTGGAGGCCCTCGAGCCGCATCTCGGCATTCCCGTCGCCGTGGCGGGTCCCCTGGGCGCCATCGACGGCTCCGCGCTCGGCCCGAATGAGGACCCGCATCGGTACACGGTCGCGGCCGGCCTCTCGCTGGGAGCCGCGGCGTGAAGCCCGTCAACCTGATTCCGCAGGACCAGCGCCGGCGCCGCGCCAGCGATTCCGACGCCAAGGGCGCCCCGATCGCGCTCGGCGTGCTCGCGGCGCTGCTCGCGATGGTCGTCGTATACGTCATGACCGCGAACACCGTGACCGAGCGCAAGGGCGAGGCGAAGAACGCCAGCGCCGAGGCCGATCGGATCGAGGCGCAGGCCAGCCGGCAGACCGGCTACACCGACTTCGCGCAGATCGCCGCCACGCGCACGCAGTCCGTGGCCGGCGTCGCCGCCACCCGCTTCGACTGGGAGCGCTTCATGCGCGAGCTCTCGCGCGTCATGCCCGCCGGCAGCTGGCTGCAGTCGGCGGACGCGTCGGTGCAAGGCGATCCGAGCTCCACCGGGGCGCCCGCCCCGACAACGGCCACGGCCACGGTGCCGGCTCCGGCCGCCAACCTGGTGGGCTGCACCCCGGGCCAGGACGACGTCGCCCGCATGATGGTGAGGCTGCGGCAGCTCTACCGCGTGGACGACGTGGAGCTGAACGAGTCCACAGCCGGCGCCGGCGACACGGCGGCGGGCGTGGACAGCTGCGGCGCCCTCTACACCTTCAACCTGACCGTCAAGTTCACCGCGACGGAGCCGCCCAGGGAAACCCCGCGCGGCAGCAACAGCGTGCCGGCCTCGCTCGGAGGTGGGTCGTGAGCCTCACCGACCGCGACCGCAAGATCATGATCGCGCTGGTGCCGGTCGTGCTCCTCGTGGCCTACTGGTTCCTTCTGCTCGCGCCCAAGCGCACCGAGGCAAGCACGGCCAGCCTGGAGCTGACCACCCAGCAGCAGCGCCTCGATGACGCGCGTGCTCAGCTGAAGGCGGCTCAGGGCGCCAAGCAGACCTTCGACGCCAGCTACGCGCAGGTCGTGCGCCTCGGCAAGGCGATCCCCTCGACCGTCGACATGCCGAGCCTGCTGGTGCAGCTCGACGCCGCGGCGGCCGGGACAGGTATCCGCTTCACGAAGATCGCGACCGGCGACCGCGTGCAGAGCGCCGCCCCGGCAACGCCGGCCCCGGCGACCGCGACGCCCCCGGCCGGATCCGAGTCGGGCACCACCGGCGCCCCCGTGGCGGCGGGTGGAGAGACGGCCCAGAGCGCGCCCGGTGGCGCGGCCGAGGCCGCCAACAACGCCCAGCAGACCGCAAACCAGGCCGGCGCCGCCCCCGCGGGCCAGTCCGGCGTAGCCCCCTCCGACGCGCAGACCTCGACGTCGAACGGCGGCGGACTCCCGGTTGGCGGGGGCACCGCGACAGCCACCGGCGACACCACCACCGCCGCCGCGCCGGCGGGCCTCGAGACGGTGCCGCTCGAGCTCGAGTTCGTCGGGAACTTCTTCAACCTGGCCGACTTCTTCCACAGCGTGAAGCGCTTCGTGTCACTGACCAACGACAACGTGGTCGTGAGTGGCCGTTTGCTCACGGTCGAGAACGTGCGTTGGGCCAGCGAGGACGAGATCTTCCCCCGCCTGCGGGCCGAGATCAAGGCGACGATCTACCTCTCGCCGAAGGCCCAGGGCGTGACAGCCGGCGCGACCTCGCAGGGTCCGACGACGGGCACGCCCGCCAGCGCCACCACCCCGGCACCGGCTAGCGGTACGCCGGCCCCTGCCCCTGCCCCTGCCCCGACCGCAACTGCGACCCCGTGAGCGTGAGCGCCATGCAGAACTTCCTGATCGGCGTGTTCAACGACCTGCGCGCGCGGCGGCTTCTGCCGGTGGCGGTGCTGCTGGTCGCTGGGCTCGTGGCCGCTCCGGTCATGCTGTCGAAGAAGGCCGGCGACAGCGCCGCGCCGGCGCCCGAGCAGCCCGCCGCCAAGAGCAAGTCCGCGAAGCCGCAAGGACCCGCGGAGCTGGCCCAGGTCAAGCTCGACGAGATCGCCAAGGGGTCCGGCTCGTCGCTCAGCGCCTTCGATACCAGCGACCCGTTCGCGCCGCCGCGCAAGGTGGTGGCGGCCGCGAGCCGCCAGGCAGGAGCCGACGCGGGCACGGCCGCGCCTGACACCGGCGGCACCACTACCGATACCGGCACACCTACCGGAGGCGGCACCACCGAAGGCAGCACGCCGGATACGGGCACCGGCGGCGGGGGCACCAAGACCTCCGAGTTCACCTACGTCCTCGACGTGACGTTCTGGGCCAACGGCCGCACGCGCAAGATCGAGGGCATGGAGAAGCTCGACATGCTGCCGAGCCAGGCCGCCCCGCTGCTCATCTTCATGGGCGTCAGCGACGGGGCCGGGAACGCCGTGTTCCTCGTCGACTCGACACTCGACACGGCCGGCGAGGGCAAGTGCAAGCCGAGCCCCTCCGACTGCGCGTTCCTCTACCTGGGGGCCGGCTCGGAGCAGGAGTTCACCAACGACGACGGAGACTCCTACAGGCTGCGTATCGACGAGATCCGCAAGGTCAAGGTCGGCGACGGGTCCGGCACGGCCGGTTCGTCGAAGGCCAGCAGCAAGTCCGCGCGCGCGGCAGTCGGGGCGACCGCTCCGGCGCGCCGCTTCGCCTTCCCGGTGCTGACCGACCTGGTCGTGCAGTCCGGCGTGGGCAGCGATAACTCAACTGACGCCTCCGAGCGCCGATAGAGGAGGTATGGCAATGCGCCGTCTCACCATCGTCTGCCTGCTCGCGCTGTCGGCCGGGGCCCTGCTCGCCACCGCGCCGCTCGCGTCCGCAGCCAAGTCCAAGGTCAAGCCGCAGATCACGCGCGTCACGCCGATGCGCATCAGCGTCGGCAACCTGCTGACCATCCGCGGCCGCCACTTCAAGTCCAAGGCCAGGGCCAACACCATCATCTTCCGGGCGAACAACGGCCGCACGGCCTTCGCCAAGCCGCGCCGCGCCAGCAGCTCCAAGCTGGTCGTGCGCGTGCCGGCTGCCGTGTCGCGCCTCCTGACCGTCAAGAACAGCAAGCAGCGGCCCACGCGGCTGAAGCTGCGCGTGCTGGCCGGCAAGTTCAGCGACTACACGTCGCGCCGGCTGTCGCCCGTGGTCACCGGCGGCGGCGACGGCGACGGTGGAGGCGACGGCGAGGCCCCCAAGGTCTGCAAGGACGACGCCGATCACGACAACGACCTGCTCCCGAACGACCTCGAGCTGCAGATCGGCACCGACCCGTGCCTCGAGGACACCGACGGCGATCACATGACCGACGGCTGGGAGTACTACTCGGCCAAGGACCTGAACGTCAAGGCCGTGCCGTACCCGGGCAAGCGCCCTTACACGAATGCGCTTGATCCATCAGACGGCGGCGCCGGGCCGGCCAGCTCGATCGACTTCGACGGAGACGGCCTTACCAGCCGCGAGGAATTCCGCGCCTGGCGCATCACCGGGAGCTCGTTCATCCAGTCGAACGCCGGCGGCCTCGGCCTCGATTCGCCGCTCGGCTACAGCGACGGCACGAAGTTCAGCCGCCCGAGCGAAACCCCCAGCGTGCCGGCCTGGCGCAGCGCGGACTACGGCCTGCCGAACCCGCCCCAGCCGTTCCCCGCCACCTATGACCTCGCGGGCGACGCGGCATGGCGCGATCAGGAGCGCGACGCGGATGCCGATGGTCTCAACAACCGCATGGAGTCGGCCAAGGGCCCGAGCAACAACGGCTGGTGGGCCTCCTTCTGGGCCAATGACAGGCGCTTCAGCCCGCCAATCGAGCCGTGGGGCGAGAACTACTACTGCGGGACCCAGAGCCCGGGGCACTTCCATGAGCGTCCCTTCGCGGACCTCGACCTCGCCGACCCCGACGTCGACGGCGACACGCTGCTCGACGGCGAGGACGACCAGGACAACGACGACGTGAACAACATCCTCGAGCTCTACGAAACCGAGAAGGACGTCGATCTCAACGGGCAGCCGGCGTGGTGCGGGTACGCCGCCGGTGTCGTGCCGACGATCACTTTCGGGGGCGTGGCTTCCGCGGTGAACGCCTTCAACCCCTGCGCTCCGGACCCCGACTCGCGCACCTGCCAGGACTACGTCCCCTTCTAAGCGGGCGTCCTCCTCTCGACCGATGGCGCCCGCATCCTCATAAGTAGGGTGTGGGCGCCATGTCTTTCCGCTTCGTAACCGCGGGCGAGTCCCACGGACCGGGCCTCACGGCGATCGTCGAGGGGCTGCCTGCCGGGCTCGAGCTGAGCCCGGAGGACATCGATCGCGACCTTGCTCGTCGCCAGCTCGGACACGGGCGCGGCGGGCGCATGAAGATCGAGAAGGACCGCGCCGACGTGGTGGCCGGGGTTCGCCACGGTCGCACGCTCGGGAGCCCGGTCGCCCTGCGCGTCGAGAACCGCGACTACCGCAACTGGGAGGAGCGGATGAACCCGTGGCCGGTGGACGCCGAGATCGATGAGGTGCACCTCCCGCGTCCGGGCCACGCCGACCTCGCGGGCGTCCTCAAGTACGGCCACACCGATGTCCGCAACGTCCTGGAAAGGGCCTCGGCGCGCGAAACCGCGGCGAGGGTCGCGGCCGGCGCGCTGGCCAAGGCGCTGCTGCGCGCGCTGGGCGTGAGCGTCTTCTCGCACGTCACGCGCATCGGGAGCGTGACCGCCCCCGAGCGCGACGACCTGCGGCCCGAGGACTTCGAGGGCGTCGACGAGTCGCCGGTGCGCTGTCTCGACACCGCGGCTAGCGAGGCGATGGTGGCGGAGATCAACACCGCCCGCAAGGCGAACGAGTCGCTGGGCGGGATATTCGAGGTGCGCGCCTTCGGGCTGGTGCCCGGGATCGGCTCGCACATCTCCTGGGAGGAGCGGCTCGACGGCCGGCTGGCGGGGGCGATCCTCTCGATTCAGGCGATGAAGGGGGTCGGCATCGGCGACGGGTTCGACCTCGCCGGTCGCGTGGGGTCCCAGGCGCACGACGAGATCTTCTGGTCCGAGGAGCGGGGTTACTTCCGGGAAACCAACCGCGCCGGGGGCATCGAGGGCGGCATGACCACGGGCGACCCGGTCGTGGTCCGCGCCGCCATGAAGCCGCTGCCCACGCTCACCAAGCCGCTGCGCAGCGTCGACCTCGTCACCAAGCAGCCCGCCCAGGCGCTGCGGGAGCGCACCGACTCCTGCACGGTGCCGGCGGCGGGCGTGGTGGGCGAGGCGATGGTCGCGCTGGTGCTGGCCTCCGCCTACCGCGAGAAGCTGGGCGGCGACCACATCGACGACACCAGGGCGGCCCTGCGCGCCTACGAGGAGCGCATCGGGTGGAGCCGCAGGTAGCCGCCAGCGGCACGATCGTCCTGGTCGGGTTCATGGGCGCGGGCAAGTCGACCGGCGCCCGGTCGCTGGCAGCCGAGCTGGGCGCGCAGGCGCTGGACTCAGACCGCGAGCTCGAGCGCCGCATCGGCGAGCCGATCGAGTCCTTCTTCGACCGCGAGGGCGAGGCCGCCTTCCGCTCGCGCGAGGAGGACGTGGTCTGCGAGCTGCTCGCGCGCGACGACGCTCGCGTGATCGCGCTGGGTGGCGGGGCGGTCCAGTCGGAGCGGGTGCGCGACGCCCTCGTGCACCACACGGTCGTCCACCTCGAGATCGACCCGGAGGACGCCTGGCGCCGGGCGTCCGGGAAGGGCAGGCCGCTCGCGCGCGACCCGGGCCGCTTCGGGGCGCTCTGGCGCGACCGGCGCGCCCTCTACGAGTCGGTGGCCGACGCCGTGGTCCCGCCCTCGGATCGCGACGCGCTGCGCCGGGCCCTGCCCTCCGTGCGCGCCCTGCGCGACGCCCCGCCCGGCACCCGCCTGGTCTGGGCGGGGGCCGAGTCCGGCGACTACCCGGTGTTCCTCGGCCGCGGGCTGATCGAGGCCGGGTTCTTCCCGGGGCTCGCGGGCCGGCGGTTCGTGGTGACCGACGAGAACGTCGCCCGGCTCCAGCGCGTGGAGGGCGACGACCGCATCGTCGTGATGCCCGGCGAGGAGCACAAGACCATCCACGGCGCCGAGCACGTGCTGCGCTCGCTCGCGCAGGGGGGCGCCGAGCGCGGCGACCTGGTGGTGGCCGTCGGGGGAGGCGTGGTGGGCGACCTGGCCGGCTTCTGCGCCGCGGTCTACCAGCGCGGCATGCGCCACGTCCAGGTGCCCACCACGCTGGTGGCCCAGGTGGACTCGGCCTACGGCGGGAAGACCGGCGTCGACCTGCCGGAGGGCAAGAACTACGCCGGCGTCTACCACCAGCCCTCGGCCGTGCTGTGCGACCCGGCCGCGCTCGACACGCTGCCGGTCGAGGAGGCGGCGGCCGGCTACGCGGAGGTGGTCAAGACCGCGCTGATCGCCGGCGGGGGCCTGTGGGCCCGCGTGCGTCAGGGCGGGCCGGTTGCCGTGCCGGAGATCATGGGCTGCGTGCGCACGAAGCTGGCGGTGGTGGCGGAGGACGAGCGCGACGGGGGACGGCGCCAGGTGCTGAACCTGGGCCACACCGTGGGACACGCGATCGAGGCGGCCACCGGCTACGCGCGCTACCGCCACGGCGAGGCAGTCGGGATCGGGCTGCTGGCCGCGCTGCGCCTGTCCGATCGCGACAGCCTGCGCGCGGAGGTGTCAGAGCTGCTCGCCGCGCGCGGTCTTCCGCTGGCGTTCACCGGCGCCTCTGTGGACGACGTGCTCGCCCTGGTGGAGCGCGACAAGAAGCGCGAGGGCGGACGCGTGCCGTTCGTGTTGGTCGGCGCGCCCGGCGAGGTCACGCCCGGGCACGAGATCGATACCGCCGTCCTGCGCGCGGCGGTGGAGGAGGTGCGGGAGGGATGAAGCGTCGCATCGAGGTGCTGCACGGAGTGAACTTCGACGTGCTCGGCCGGCGGCCCGCGGCGCACTACGGCGGGCTCACGCTGGAGGCGCTCGAGGTCCAGATCAAGCGCTACGCGGACGAGCTCGGGCTGGGTGTTGCCTTCTCGCAGACCAACCACGAGGGCAACTACTGCGAGGCGCTGCACAACGCGACCGGCGCGGGGCTGATCCTCAACCCGGGCGCCTGGACGCACTACTCCTGGGCGATCCGGGACGCGCTGGAGGCCACCGGCCTGCCGGCGGTGGAGGTGCACCTCTCCGCCGTGGGCGAGCGCGAGGAGTGGCGGCGGGTATCGGTGATCCGCGACATCTGCATCGGGACGGTGCAGGGCAAGGGCCCCGAGGGGTACCGCGACGCGCTGGCGCTGCTGCGGGAGCGCCTCGAGCGGTGAGCCGCGCCGACCGCGTGGTGGCCCTGCTGGAGGAGCGCGAGCTCGACTGCCTGCTGGTCACCCACCTCGTCAACGTGCGCTACCTCGCCGGCTTCACGGGCACCAACGGCGCCTGCGTGGTCACGCGCGACGCGCGCCTGTTCCTGACCGACTCCCGCTACGTCGAGCAGGCCAAGCAGCAGGTGCCCGAGTTCGATCACCTGGAGGCGAGCCGGGAGCTGCTCGGCGACCTCGCGGCTCAGCTGCGCGGGCGGACCGGATTCGACGACGCCCACCTGAGCGTGAGGGCGCACCGGCTGCTGAGCGAGAAGGTCCCGGAGGGCGTGGAGCTGGTGCCCGCGGGCGGCCTCGTCGAGCGGTTGCGGGCGGTGAAGGAGGAGGGAGAGCTGCGGACGATCCGCGCGGCCGCTCAGCTGGCCGACGCGGCCTACTCGGAGCTGTGCAGCGCTGGGCTCGCCGGCCGCACCGAGCGTGACGTGGCCCGGTCGATCGTGCGCTTCCTCGAGGACAGCGGGGCCGACGAGGTGTCGTTCCCCCCGATCGTGGCGGCCGGCGCGCACGGGGCGCTGCCGCACGCGGAGCCGCGCGACGTGGAGATCCCGCGCGGAGCGCTGGTGGTGGTGGACCTGGGCGCCCGGGTGGACGGCTACTGCTCCGACTGCACGCGCACGCTGGCGACGGGGCCGCTCGGCGAGCGCCCGCTGGAGGCCTACGAGGCCGTTCGCCGCGCCCAGCAGACGGCTCTCGACGAGGTCCGGGCGGGCGCCGACTGCCAGGAGCTCGACGCCATGGCGCGGGAGCTGGTCGTGTCGAGCTTCGGGATCGGCTTCGATCACGGGCTCGGTCACGGCGTGGGCCTGGAGGTCCACGAGGGGCCGCGGCTGGCCCCCAGCGCGGAGGGGTCGCTCGAGGCCGGCAACGTCGTGACGGTCGAGCCGGGCGTCTACGTGCCGGGCGAGTTCGGGATCCGCATAGAGGACCTGGTGGCGGTGACCGGGGACGGCCGCGAGGTCCTGTCCGGGTTCCCGAAGGAGCTCGTCACGGTCGACGGCTGATGGTGCTGGCCGCCGCTGCCGCCTTTGCCGGCGCCTTCGTCCAGTCCACGACGGGCTTCGGCTTCGCCCTGCTGCTCAGCCCGGCGGTGTTCGCGGTGATGGATCCGGTCAAGGCGGTCATGACCCTGCTGGTGCTCGGGCTCGTGCTCAACCTGCTCGTGCTGTTCGAGCGCGGCCGTCCGGAGCACGTCGACTGGCGCGCGCTGGTGCCGATGCTGCTGGCGGCGCTGCCGGGCCTGGCTTTGGGCGCGGTCGCGCTGACCCAGCTCTCCAAGGAGGCGCTGCAGGTGGGGGTGGGGGTGGCGGTGATCGGGGCGGCCGCCTGGCAGCTGCGCCGGCGCCGCAGGAGCGCGCCGCCGCACCTGCCGCCGGCCGCCGGCCTGGCGGCGGGCTTCATCAGCGGCGCGCTGACCACGTCGATCAGCGTGAGCGGTCCGCCGGTCGTGCTCTGGCTCGAGGCGCGCGGCGCGCACCCGGAGGAGTTCCGCGCGACCCTGGCGGCCACGTTCCTGGCACTGAACCTGGCCGGCGGCGTGCTGCTGCTGGGCGCGGAGGGCAGCGCATCGCTCGACGCCGGTACGGTCGCGCCGCTGCTCGGGCTGGTGGTGGCCGGCTACGCGCTCGGAGCGCTGGCCTTCCGGCGACTCGACCGCGAGCGCTTCTACACGGTCGTCCTAGCGTTGGTGGCGGGCACGGGCGCGGCGAGCGTGGCGGCGGGGCTGGGCGTGATCTAGGGCCGGGCGTAACAGCGGCGATAAGGGGTCGGCGCCGAGTGCGGGGGAGGTTTCCGGACAATGTGACTGGAAAGCTCCCCATCACTCGCTTGGGCGGCCACCTTGCAGCCGGCCGGGCCTGATGCGAACATGTGTTCGGTCATGGTCGTCTGCGTCTTCTACCCCCGCTTCGAGCTGCTCGCCGGGCTTGGCGAGCGCCGCGCCCTGCTGTCCGAGCCGGTCGCGCTGGCGCCGGAGGCGGGCCGCCAGCAGGTGGTGGGGGAGGTTTCCCCGGCGGCCGAGGCGTTTGGCGTGGCGCATGGGATGCGCCTCGGCGAGGCGATGTCGCGCTGCCCGGCGCTGCGGCTGATACCGCCCGATCCGGAGGGGGTGCGCTCCCTCTGGAACAGGGTGCTCGATCGGCTCGAGGCGATCGGCGCCGAGGTGGAATCGGACCGCGCCGGGGCGGCCTTCTTCGAGTCCGCCGGCCTTCACGGACTGCACGGGGGAGGCCTCGCGGGCGTGCTGGCCGAGTCCGGCCGGGTGCTCGGCCCGGGCGCCCGCTTCGGAGCCGCGCCGAGCCGCTTCGCCGCTCACGCCGCGGCACTCCAGGTGAGGCCCCGCAGGGGCCGTCGCGCGCACGTGGTGGAGGAGAGCGCGGTTCGTGACTTTCTCGCTCCGCTGGCGGTCGCGCTGCTGCGCACCCGGCCCGAGCTGCAGGCGCTGCCGGAGGTCTTCGAGCGGCTCGGCATCCGCACGCTCGGGGAGGTCGCCGCGCTGCCCTCGCGCGCGGTGGCCGAGCGGTTCGGTCACCCGGGGCTGCTCGCGCACGACCTCACGCAGGGCCGTGACTTCCCGCTTGCCCCTCGCCGGCCGCCCGAGCCGGTGTCCGAGCGGCTCGACCTGCCCGATGCCGCTTCGGGGCAGCAACTCGAGCGGGCGCTGGAGCTGCTCGTCGCCCGCGTGCTCGCCCGGCGCGAGCGGCGCGGGCGCTCGCTGCGGGCGCTTGCCGTGTCGGCTCGCTTCGTGGCCGGCGGCACCTGGCGCACCGCGGTCACGCTGCGCCACGCGAGCGCGGATCCCGAGCGGATCCTGCTCACGCTCGGCCCCAGGCTGGCCGAGCTGCCGGCGCCGGCCGAGTCGCTCGCGCTCGAGGTCGAGGCGTTCGGCCCGCCCGCGCACGACCAGGGTCGCCTGCTCGACGAGGCAGCCGCGGTCAAGCGCGCCCGGCTGGGCGAGGCCGTCCGCCAGGCTCGCCAGGCGGCGGGCGCGGAGGCCGCCCTGAAGGTGCTCGAGGTGGATCCGCAGTCGCGCATCCCAGAGCGGCGCGCGGTGCTGGCGCCGTTCCCGGACGCTCCGGCGCCTTGACCAGCTCGGTCCGGCCATGACCCCCGCCGGCTCGCGCCGGCTCGGCGCTCCCGAGCCGGCCACGGTCGCGGCCGACGAGCGCGGAGTCCCGGTGACCGTGGGTCCGGCGCAGGTGGACTCGGTCCGCGAGGAATGGGTGGTCGAGGACCGCTGGTGGACGGGGCGGCCGCTGCGGCGGCGCTACTTCGAGCTGGTGCTCGTGAACGGCCGCAACGTGGTCGTCTTCCGCGACCTGGTCGGAGGGGGGTGGTTCGTGCAGCGCGCCTGAGTGCTCGGTTTGCGAAGTCGCGGTAAAGCGGTTGGGGAAGCCGCCGATAGAGGTTGTGGTGGCCCGTCCGCGCTCCTCTTCCGCTGCGAGGAACCTCCTCCGCAGTCTCCGCTTTCAGGTCAGCGTTGCGTTCCTGCTCGTCGCCATGGCATGCGTGTACGTCGCCGCCGGCAAGTCGGGCCACGAGCTGCGCGGGGCCTACCGCGATTCCGCCCAGGCCACGCTCCAAGCGGCGGCCAAGGGCTTCGAAGCTCGCTACAGAGCGGCGAGCTCCACGCCGCGCGAGCTCGTACGCGAGCTGATGACGAGCCACCCCGAGCTCCAGTCGGCGGCCATCTACACGCGCGGGCGCGATCGTCCGACGGCCTCGGCCGGCCACTCGCCGGCGGCCGGCCCCGACACGGAGCGCCTCCTCACGCCGCTCACGCGCGGCGGCGGGGCCACCGCTGCGCTGGCCCTGACCTACGACATGCGTCCAGCGCAGCGGATGCTCGACGAGCGCAACCAGCGCGTGCTGGTCGGGCTGGGGATCCTGGCGGCGGTGGCGCTTGCCTTCGTGATCCTGCTCCTCGCGCGCGGGATCTTCCGGCCGCTCGACCGGCTGCGCTTCGCCGCCAAGGCGGTCGGCGAAGGCGACCTCGGCACGCGGCTCGGCTGGCGTCGCACGGACGAGCTGGGGCAGCTCGCGCGCGAGTTCGACACCATGGCCGCTCACCTGGAGGAGCAGCGGCACGGGTTGCAGGAGCTGGCGCACCGTGACCCGCTCACCGAACTGTGCAACCACCGCCGCTTCCAGGAGGAGCTGGCCGAGGAGCTCGATCGGGCTCGCGACAGCGGCCGGCCGTTCGCCCTGGTACTGCTCGACATCGACGACTTCAAGCGCATCAACGACGCGCGCGGACATCCCTACGGCGACGAGCTGCTCGGCGCCGCCGCGGCCGGACTGCGCTCGGCGATGCGCGGCCTCGGCGTGGTGGCGCGCGTCGGCGGCGACGAGTTCGGGCTCATCCTGCCGGACACCGACGGGCCGCGCGCCTTCGCGCTTGCCGAGGCGGCTCGCACCGCGGTCGAGCTGTCGGCCCCGGTCCGCGGGACGCTGCGCTGCTCGGCCGGGGTGGCGTGCTATCCCGACGACGCCAAGAGCGCCGCCACGCTGCTGGAGCTTGCGAGCGGAGCGCTGCGCTGGGCCAAGGAGAGCGGACGCGGCCGCGCGCGCCGCTACGACCCGGAGCGCGTCTTCGTCGTGACGGAGGAGCAGCGCGAGGACTTCGCCGCCCTGATCGGCCGCCCGGACGTGGTCCGGCCGGTGTTCCAGCCGATCGTGTCGCTGGCGAGCGGCGAGCCGGTCGGCTACGAGGCGCTCGCGCGCTTCGAGGGCAAGCCCGGCCTGCCGCCATCGTGGTGGTTCGCGCAGGCCCACCGCTTCGGGCTGGGGGCGGCGCTCGAGGCGCAATCCGTGCGCGCCGCGCTGGCCGCGGAGGATCGCCCTCCGGGCACCTTCCTGTCGATCAACCTGAGCCCCTCGGCCCTCGCCCGCGCGGAGGCCAGGGAGTGCCTGCCGGGCGACATGCGAGGGCTCGTGGTCGAAATCACCGAGGAGGAGCGCGTGTTCGACGTCGAGGGGCTCCAGCGCCACCTCGACCCGCTGCGCGCCCGCGGGGCCCGCATCGCGGTGGACGACGCCGGCGAGGGCTACGCCGGCCTGCAGCAGCTGATGAGCATGCGCGCCGACATCATCAAGCTCGACCGCGCGCTGGTGGCCGACGTGCACGCCGATCCCGCCAAGGTCGCGCTGATCGGCTCGCTGGTCCAGTTCGCTCGCAGCACGGGGGCGGCGATCTGCGCCGAGGGCATCGAGACGCTGGACGAGCTGCGCGTCCTGATCCACCTGGGGGTGGCCTACGGGCAGGGTTGGACGCTGGGCCGCCCAGGGGCGCCGTGGCCGCGCGTGAATGCCGAAGCCGCGCGACTGTGCCGCGACCTGCGCTCGGCGCGGGCAAAGATCGTGCCCCTGGCCGCCGCGGCCGAGCTTCGGCGGGGAGCGTAGGGCGATGCCGCCGAACACGCTGGCAGTGCTCGCGCGGCTGGGCACGACGTTCGAGCGGACCGCATCGGTGCGCGACGAACGGGACCTGCAGCACGTGCTTCAGGACGTGGCCGGCGCCATCAGCGAGGTGCTCGGCTACCGGGCCGTGGTGATCAACGTGTACCGCTACGCCTTCGACGACATGCTGACCGCCGCGGCCGTCGGCTCCGACGAGTCGCTCCAGAAGCTGCTCGGAACGATCTCCCCGAAGCACACCTGGACGCCGCTCCTGGCGGACCGCTTCCGCCGCCGCGAAGGCGCCTACTTCGTCCCCGACGGTGAGTTCGACTGGGACGAGCTCGGCGTGGACACGTACGTGCCCGACCTCGAGCCCAATGACGACCCGAACGCGTGGCTTTCCGGCGACGCCCTGTTCGTGCCGCTGCGCGACGCGCGCCGCCAGCTGCTCGGCGTGATCTCGGTGGACGAGCCGGAGACGGGCCTGCGCCCCACCGACGATGAGCTGGACGTGCTGGTCACGATCTCCCGGCACGCCGCGCTGGCGATGCGGATCGGCCAGGACATGGCGAACGACATGGAGCACCAGCGCATGCTCGAGCACGTGCTCGAGGTTTCCGCGCGGCTCACGGTGGCCAGCGACGTGGACGCGGTGCTGGGCGCCGTCTCCGACGGGATCCGGGACGCGCTCGGCTTCGACAAGGTGCTGATCGGAATCGCCGAGGAGCGTGGCCGCCCGCTCGTCACGAGGGCATCGTCCGGGTGGCCGCCCGACGCGCCCGCGCTCGACCACGGGGCCAGCCTCGAGGCGCTCGAGGGCCTGTTCAGCGAGGACTTCGAGGTGGCCGGCTGCTACCTGCTGCCCGCCGAGGTGGCCGAGGACCGGCTCGGCATCGACGACTTCCCCTACCGCTCGGAGCTGAACGGGCGCGGCCCCCACGCGTGGTCGCGCCACTGGCTGATGGTGCCGCTGGTGGAGGGCGACCGGCGCATCGGCGTGATCTGGGTCGACGACCCGCGCGACCGGCTGCTGCCCAGCCGCGCGCGCCTGCAGGCGCTGCGGCTGTTCGCCAATCAGGCGGTCGCGGCCGTCCACACCGCCAAGCAGGCCGCCCAGCTGCGTCACGAGGCGCTGCACGACGCGCTCACCGGCCTGCAGAACCGGCGCGCGTTCCGGGCGCGGGTGGTGCACGAGATCGAGGGCGCCAACGGCTTCGCGATCGTGCTGTGCGACATGGACAACCTCAAGACGGTGAACGACACCCGCGGGCACGACGCCGGCGACAAGGCGCTCCAGCTGCTGGCCGACGCGCTGCTCAGCCAGTTGCGCCATAGCGACGAGGCCTACCGCATCGGCGGCGACGAGTTCTCGGTGGTGCTCCCCGCCACGAGCCGGCTGGACGCGGAGCGCGTGATGAGGCGCCTGCGCGCCGCCCTCACGTCGAGCGTCCCGCCCGGCGGCGACGCCATCGAGGCCAGCTTCGGCATCTCGGTGTTCGAGCCCGGCGACGACCCCGAGCGCGTGGTGGCCCGAGCCGACGACGCGCTCTACCAGGCGAAGCGCCGCCGCGCCAAGTCGGTCGCCTGAGCTAGGCGCGCAGCTTGTAGCCGGTCCTGAACAGGTGCCGGTTGACGGCGAACAGACCGAACGTGGCCAGCGACAGCAGCCCCAGCGACAGCGCGACGTTGGCCTCGGTGTAGCCGAGGAACCCGTAGCGGACCAGGTTGATCATGTAGTAGACCGGGTTGAAGTGCGTGAGCGTCTGGAAGGGCTCAGGCAGCAGAGAGGCGGAGTAGAAGACGCCGCCGAGGAAGATCAACGGCTGGAGCACGAATGTCTGCGCGACCGATACGTCGTCGAACTGCTCGGCGCGCACCCCGATCAGCACGCCTGCCTGCGCGAAGAAGAAGCCGACGAGCAGCAGCGCCGGCACCAGCACCACCACGTGTTCGACCGGCAGGTCCACGAGCACGGAGGCGGCCGCGAACGTGAGCACCGCCACCACCATGCCGCGCAGGAACCCGCCGAGCGAGAACGCGAGCAGCAGCTCGAGCGGCGAGGCGGGTGACGAGAGCTGGTCGTCGATCGCGCGCTGGAACTTCTGCTGGAGGATCGAGGATGCGTTGTTGGAGAACGCGTTGATCGCCCAGGACATCATGATCAGGCCGGGGATCACGAAGACCACGTAGTCGATCCCGTGCAGCTTGTCGATCCTCGAGCCCAGCGCCGCGCCGAACACCGAGATGTAGAGGAACGTCTCGAGCAGAGGCGCCCCGACCGTCTGGCGCTTGATCTTGAGGAAGCGGTTGATCTCGCGCCGTACGAGGCTGAAGAAGCGGATCTGCGCCGGGCTCACGGCGCGTCGGTCCCGATGTGGGCGCGCGACAGCTCCTTGCGGCCCACCAGCCCGAGGTACGCGTCCTCCAGGCTCGACACGCCGTACTCCTCCGCGAGCTCCTCGCTCGAGCCCTTCGCGACGATCCGGCCTTCGTTGATGAAGGCGATCCGGTCGCAGAGCTGCTCGGCCTCTTCGAGGTAGTGGGTCGTCAGGAGGATCGTCGTGCCCTCGCCGTTGATGCGCTGGACGTAGTGCCAGAGCTCGAGCCGCAGCTCGACGTCCACGCCGGCGGTCGGCTCGTCGAGGATGAGCAGCCGGGGACGGTGCATCAGGGCGCGCGCGAGCACGAGCCGGCGTTTCATGCCGCCGGAGAGCGTTCGCGTCCGGTCGTCCTTCTTGGCCGTCAGCGAGAAGACGTCCAGCAGTTCCCGCGAGCGCTCCTTGCGCTCGCGCTTGGGCATCCCGAAGTAGCCGCCGTGGTAGTCGAGCGTCTCCTCGAGCGTCAGGAACCAGTCGATGTTGAGCTCCTGTGGCGCGAGGCCGACGGCCAGGCGCGCCTGCTCGTAGTCGGAGATGGCGTCGTGGCCGAACACGCGGATAGCGCCCGAGGTGGGCTGGGCGAGCCCGGTCGTGCAGTGGATCAGCGTGGACTTGCCGGCGCCGTTGGGCCCCAGCAAGCCGAAGAACTCGCCCGCCTGGATGTCGAGCGACACGCCGCGCAGGGCCTCGGTGCCCGTGTCGTAGCGCTTGAAGAGGTCGACGACCTCCAGGGCCAGCGGGGAAGCGTGGTTCATCGTCCGTCGATGCTAGAGGCCCCCCGGCATCCGGCTTCCGTACAGTGCGGGGGGTGAGGAGGCTCGCTCTGGCCGCATGCGTCCTTGCGCTGGCCGCTCCGCCGGCGCTCGGACAGTCCGCACCCCTGGCGGGCCCGGCGGGCACGAGCCTGGACAAGGTGCTGGTGATCGGCACCGACGGCACGCGCTGGGACCTCGTGACGGCGGCGATGAAGGCAGGCCGCGCCCCCAACCTGGCTCGCATCAGGCGAGCGGGCTTCGCGCGGCCGTCGACGCTTCGGTACGGCCCCGGCACCCTGACCCTCAGCGAGGTCGGCTGGTCCTCGATAGCGAGCGGCGTCTGGGAGGACAAGCACGGGGTTGACGGCACGAAGCTGAACATGGACCCCGGGCAGGCCACGAAGAACGGCTATCTCGACTTCCTCACGCGGATCGAGAACACGCGCCCGCGGCTCAGCACCTTCCTCGCCAGCGACTGGGACAACATCGGCCTGGCCAAGAACGGCGGACCGATCTTCGGCACGGCGATGGACGCGAACTTCGCCGCAAGCGTGCCCGTGGAGACGATCGATGCCTGGAACCAGGGCGACGAGCAGGTGACGCGCGCGGCCAGCCGGTACCTGCGGGCAGGCGACCCCGACGCCGGCTTCGTCTACCTGGGCCTCGTTGACGAGACCGCCCATCTCGCGGGCTCGGCCACGCCCACCTACGCGAACGCGATCGCAACCACCGACAAGCGGATCGGCAGGCTGCTCGCGGCGGTCCGCTCGCGCCCCAGCTATCCGTTCGAGAGCTGGACCATCCTGGTCACGACCGATCACGGGCAGAGGCCGCTGGACGAGCCGTCGCCGATCAGCCACTTCGGCGACACGCCGCTCGAGCGCACCGTCTTCGTGTTCGGGGAGGGACCGGGGCTTGGCCCGGGTGTGCGCAAACCGAGCGTGATCGACATCCTGCCGACGGTCCTGCACCAGCTCGGGCTGCGAACCCCGAAGAGCTGGAAGATCGACGGCCGCTCGCTGAGCAGTGCCCGGCAGCCGTCCTCGTCGGCCTCGGCCAGCGTACGCCGCGGACGGCTGGTGGCCCGTGTGAAGCTCGGCGCGGCCCCGCGCGGAGTGCGCACGGTGACCTTCCGGCTGCCCGCCGGAGCGCGTGTCACCGGCGGGACCGTCGTGCGCGCCAACGGACGACCGGCGGGCTATGTCACCGCCGGCCGCGGTGTGGCCGTGAGCCTGCCGGGCGGCAGGCTGCGGACGCTGTCGCTGGCGGCGGACGTCGGCGGCAAGCACAGCGGATCGCTCACGATCACGCTGCGGGGCCGGGGCGCGACCCTGGGCACGCTCGCCCTCTCGCTCTAGGCGGCTACTGGATCAGCCCGTGGCGCAGGGCCGCCGCGACCGCCGCGGCCTTGTCGCTCACTCCGAGCTTGGGGTAGATGTTCTCCAAGTGCGTCTTGATGGTCGCCGGGGTCACGGCCAGCGCCTCGGCGATCTCGGCGGAGGTCAGGCCGTGGGAGGCGAGGTTGAGGACCTCGACCTCGCGCGGCGTGACCAAGGGCGCTTCCTGCAGGCCGGCGCCGGTTTCGCGCGAGCGCATGCGGCCGGCGTTTGCCTTGGCTCGCTCCGCGGCCGCGCGAGCTTTTCGCGCCTCGTGCAGCTGGGCTGACTCCGCGTCGCTGCGACCGGCGGCACGGTGCCCCTCGGCGCGCCGCTCGGCCATCGTGGCGGCGCGGTCCAGTCGCTCCGCCGTCCGCTGGTACGCCGTGCCGGCAGAGGCGAAGGAGCGCGCCGGCGTGGCGATTCCCAGCACGGCGTGGATGGTGCCGTCGTCGCCGTGCACGGGCACGGCTTCCACCGAATAGGCGTGGCCGTAGCTCGTGAAGGAGAACCGCCCGTGCTCGCCGGCCAGCGCGGCGCGGTAGTGCTCGACGGCGAGCCCGCGGACGCGGGCCGGCATCTCGGAGACATCCGGAAGCTGGCGCCCGACGAACAGGTCCTCCTCGAACCACGGGAGGCGCAGGATCGACTCGCCTTGCGCGGATTGGACGACCAGCTCCTCGTCCATGACGAACGACGTCGGATCCCGCACGGTCCGCCGGGTGCGGGTGCGCGGACGCTGAGCCACGCTGCCGGCGAGGTAGCCGAGAGCGAGCGCCTCGCTCACGGATTCGTCGCCGATCGCCCGGTCCAGAATGCGCTGGAAGTCGTCGGACAGGGCTTGAAACCGATCGATCTCGTGCAGGTCGATTCCGGCGTTTGTCAGGGCGGTCTTGGCGCCACCGTGCTCATGGGCGAGCCCGAGGGCCGAGAGGATGGCGGTTACGGTGTTTGTATCGAGATCCATAGAGCCGTGGGGGTTAAGAGCAGTAATAGATCGCATTACGGTAGCGACCAAGTATGCGAACATGTGTTCGTGCCGTTCGTCGAGCTCCACTGCCACTCCGCCTACTCGTTCCTGGACGGGGCCTCGCATCCGGTGGAGCTGGCCGCCGCGGCCGCCGAGCAGGGCCATGCCGCGCTGGCGCTGACCGACCACGACGGGCTGCACGGCGCCATGGAGATGGCGCAGGCGCTGAAGCCGCTCGGGATCAGGCCGATCACCGGGGCCGAGCTGACTCTCGACGACGGCACCCACCTCACCCTCCTGTGCCAGACGCGCTCCGGCTACACCAACCTCTGCCGCCTGATCACCGCCGCCCACTGGCCGACGCGGCGCTGGGCGCGCGAGGGCTGGTCGGAGCCGGTGGCGCAGATCGCCGACGGCCGCCGGCCCGCCCAGGACCCGCTCGACACCGATCCGAGCGTGACGCTGGCGGACGTCGAGCGCCACGCCGAGGGGCTCGTCTGCCTGTCCGGCTGCGCGCGCGACGGCGCGGTGGCCGCGCGGATCGAGAGGGGGGAGCACCCGCAGGCCGCCGCGATCGCCCGCCGCCTGCTGGCGGCCTTCGGGCCCGAACGCTTCCGCATCGAGCTGCAGCGCCCCTACTGGCGCCACGACCGCCGCCGCAACAAGCTGCTCGCCGAGCTGGCGGAGCGCCTGGGGGTGCCCTGCGTCGCCACCGGAAACGTGCACGCGCACTCGCGCGAGCGCACCCTGCTCCAGGACGCCATGGTCGCGGTCCGCCTGGGCGCCACGCTCGACGAAACCGAGCCCCGGCGGCGCGGCAACTCCTCCCACGTGCTGACCCCGCCCGAGCGGATGGCCCAGCGCTTTCGCGACCACCCCCAGGCGGTCGCCGAGAGCGGGCGCCTGGCGGAGCGCCTGACCTTCGACCTCACCGAGGACCTCGGCTACCGCTACCCCGGTTCCGAGGACCCCGATGCCGACCGCAAGCTGGCGGAGCTGTGCCGCGACCGGCTGGACGAGCGCTACCAGGGTCGTCCGGAGGCGCTCGGGCGGCTCGAGGAGGAGCTGCACGTGATCCGCCACCTGCGCCTGTCGGGCTTCTTCCTGCTGCACCGGGACATGCTCGAGCTGGCGCGCGAGGTGGCCTGCGAGGTGCGCGGGGTGGGTGGGCTCCAGTCAGCCCGGCGGCTGCTGCCGCCCGGCCGCGGCCGCGGCTCCAGCGTGTCCTCGATCGTCTGCTACCTCACCGGCCTCTCGCACATCGACCCGATCGCCAACGAGCTCTGCCTCGGGCGCTTCCTCAACGAGGAGCTGACCGCGCTGCCGGACATCGATCTCGACTTCCCGCGCGACATCCGCGACGTGCTGATCCCGCGCGTGCACGACCGCTATGGACGCGACCGCTGCGCGCTGGTGGCGGCCTTCTCGACGTTCATGGTGCGCAGCGCGGTGCGCGACTTCGCCAAGGCGCTCGGCCTGCCGCCGGGGGAGATAGAGCGGCTGGCGCGGGCGGTGGACCCCTGGAAGGAGCGCAACGACATCGAAGGCGACGTGCCAGAGCCGGCGCGGCGCTCGCCGCGCTGGGACGCGCTCGTGAAGCTGGCCCGCGACGCCTGGGGGCTGCCGCGCCATCAGTCGCAGCACCCGGGCGGCATGGTGATCTCGACCCAGCCGCTGATCGACCTCTGCCCGGTGCAGCCCGCCTCGATGGAGGGGCGCCAGATGGTGCAGTGGGACAAGGACTCCTGCGGCGACGCCGGCTTCCTCAAGATCGACCTGCTCGGCCTCGGGATGCTGTCGGCGGTCGAGCGCTGCGTGGACGAGATCGCGCGCGTGCGCGGCGAGCGCATCGACCTCTCGCGCATCCCCTACGACGACAAGGAGGTCTACGCCCGCATCCAGGAGGCGGAGACGATGGGGGTGTTCCAGATCGAGTCGCGCGCCCAGATGCAGATGCTCAAGCGCACGCGGCCCGAGAACCTCGACGACGTGACCGTGCAGGTGGCGCTGGTGCGGCCCGGGCCGATCCAGGGTGGCGCGGTGCACCCCTACATCGAGCGGCGCAAGGCGCTGCGCGAGGACCCTGGCTTCCAGATCCCCTACGAGCATCCCTCGCTCGAGCCGGCGCTGCGCGACACGCTCGGCACGATCGTCTTCCAGGACCAGGTGCTCGAGGTGGCGATGGCGTTCGCCGGCTTCCGCGCCGGGGAGGCGGAGGGACTGCGCCGCGCGATGAGCCGCAAGCGCTCGGAGGCGGCGATCCGCGCTTACGAGGAGAAGTTCGTCACCGGGGCGATCGAGCGGGGCGCCACGCTCGCGTCGGCCGAGCGGGTCTGGGCGCAGATCGTGGGCTTCTCGGGCTTCGGCTTCCCCAAGGCGCACTCGGCCGCCTTCGGGCTGCTCGCCTACCAGTCGACCTGGCTGCGCGTCCACTACCACCCCGAGTTCCTCTGCTCGCTGCTGAACGAGCAGCCGATGGGCTTCTATCCGCCCGACTCGCTGGTGCACGAGGCGCAGCGCGTGGGCGTGGAGGTGCTGCCGCCCTGCGTGGTCGCCAGCGGGGCCTGGTGCCTCGTGGAAAGCAAACCCCGCGCACCCGGCAGAGCCGGGCGCTTGGGCCAAGCGAAGGGTGCCGTGCGACTCGGGCTGGGCTACGTCAACGGCGTCAAGGAGCGCGAGATCCGCGCGCTGGCTACGGCGCGCGAGGAGGGCGGCCCGTGGCGCTCGCTCGGCGACCTGGCCGCGCGCTCGGGCGCCTCCGCGGAGACGCTCGGCAAGCTGGCCTGGGCGGGCGCGTGCGACGAGCTCGCCGAGGGCCCCGTCTCCGGCCGCCGCCGCCAGGCGCTCTGGCAGCTGGGCGTGGCCGTGCCGGGGGTGCCGGTTGGGGAGGGCACCCAGCTCGCGCTGCCGCTCGAGCCGCACGAGGGGCCGGAGCTGCGCGCGCTGTCGGCCTGGGAGCGGATGCTGGCCGACTACGGCTCGACCGGCGTGACCCTGCGCGAGCACCCGCTGGAGCTGATGCGCCCGGGGCTGCCCGAGGACCTGCACTCGAGCGCCGGGCTCGAGCGGGCCCGCCACGGCCGCCGCGTGCGCGTGGCCGGGCTGGTGGTGGCGCGCCAGCGGCCGGCGACGGCCAAGGGCATCACGTTCATGCTGCTCGAGGACGAGCACGGCACGATCAACCTGATCGTTCCCATGGCGGTCCACGAGCGCTTCAGGCTGGCGGTGCGCGCCGAGCCGCTCGTGCTGGCGGCCGGCCGCCTGGAGCGCCGCGAGGGCACGACCAACGTGCTGGTCGACCGCATCGAGCGGCTCGAGCGGCCCGACCTGCCGGCCGCGAGGGTCACCCACATCGAACCGCGCCGCAAGTGGAGCAGCGAGACTGCCGAGGAGGCCGACCTGCGCGCGGTCGCCCCGGCCGGCCACAGCTTCGGGCGCCGCGGGCGCTAGGCTCGCTCGTTCGTGAAGCGTGTCCTGGCCCTCGCGCTGCTGTCCCTCGCCGTCGCCGCTCCGGCCACCGGTGCGGGGCTACCGCGCACATACACGATCCCCGGGGACAACGTTTACCCGGAGGGCATCACCCTGCGGCCGGGCTCCGACCAGTTCTTCGTGTCCTCGACCGGCACCGGCACGATCTACCGCGGCAGGCTCGGAAAGGCCCGCATGAAGGTGTTTCTGCCTTCGGGGGAGGACGGCCGGGCGCTCGCCAACGGCCTGCGCGCCACGCGCGACCACCTCATCGTGACCGGCAGCCTCACCGGCTTCATCTTCGTCTACGACATCCGCACCGGCCGCCTCGTGCGGCGCTTCGCGACCGGCTCGGGCAGCCTCGTCAACGACGTTGCGGTGGGGCCCGGCGGGGACGCCTACGTGACCGACTCGATGCGCGGCCTGCTGTTCCGCATCCCCGCTCGCGCCCTGTCGAAGCGCACCTCGGCCACCAAGCGGCTCCGCCCGTTCGTGCGGCTGTCCGACACCCCCGTCGGGCAGTACTCGAACGGCGTCGTCGCGGCGGGCGACCGCTACGTGCTCGTGGTCGGCACGGCCAGCGGGGTGCTCGGCCGAGTCGATCTCGAGACGAAGAAGGTCCGGAAGGTGCAGGGCCTCGACCTGCCCGCCGGCGACGGCCTCGCGCGGACCGGGCGCACGCTCTACGCGGTCAACTCGGCGGCCAAGGTGACGCAGGTGAAGCTGTCACGCAAATGGCTGAGCGGCACGGTCGTACGCGACATCACCAGTCCCAGCTTTCACTTCCCGACCACCGTGCAGGTCGCCGGCAAGCGCCTGCTCGTCGTGAACTCGCAGTTCGACAACCGCGGCAAGACGCCGGAGCTGCCGTTCACCGTGTCGGCGGTCCGGCGCCCCTAGTCGTTGTCGTCGCCGTCGCCGGGGCCGCGCGTGCGCTTGAGCCAGTCGCCGAGCTGCTGGCCGACCTCGGCCACGGACGAGCCGGCGGACTGGATCGCGCCGCCGATGCGGTCGGCGTAGAACGGGATCGTGGCCTCGGCCTCCTCGCGGGCCGAGGGCTCCTCGCCGCGGCGCAGGTAGTCGCCGCGGACCATGCGGTCGTAGTCGCCCTCGTGCACCCAGTCCAGCAGCATCTTCACGCGGCGCACGGGCATCGGGTGGGTGAGCCGCAGGTCCTGCAGCAGCTTCGTGATGCGCTCGAGCCCAGAGCCGCCGTCGGAGTACTCCATGCCCTGGGCGATGAAAGCGTCCAGGTTGAGGTCCGCCGCTGCCTCGCCCGCCGACATCACCATCAGCGCCCGGCACACGGCCTGCGGATCG
The DNA here is from genome assembly GCA_034664125.1 of Thermoleophilaceae bacterium. Lineage (GTDB taxonomy): Bacteria > Actinomycetota > Thermoleophilia > Solirubrobacterales > Thermoleophilaceae > JACVRW01. Next base: position 65,313 of record JAXDIG010000054.1, read on the forward strand.
CGCGTGACCAGCGCCGCGGCGCGGTCGCAGGACAGCTCGGCACCGCGCGACCACTCGAGCAGCGCCAGCTGGATCGCGAGCAGCGGCAGGCCGGCCAGGATCGGCAGCCGCACGGAGGAGCCCAGCCTCAGCAGGATCTCCAGGGCCTCGCGGTAGAGGATGTGGTCAGAGTGGATGTGGGCGGCCTCGTGGGCGAGCACCACGCGCCGTCCGTCGTCGTCGAGCAGGCGGACAAGCTCCGAGTTCACCACCACGATCGGCCGCTGCGTGCCGATCGCGAAGGCGTTGGCGAAGGGGAACTGGGTCATGTAGAGGTCGGGGACCTGCTCCATGTCGAGCGTGTTGAAGACCTGGCGCTGGAGCACCCAGATATTGGGCAGCTGCGTCTCGCCGATCCGCACCGCGGCGCCCAGTGCCGCGGTGCGCAGCGCGCGCTCGTAGCCGAGCGCGATCAGCTTGCGCACCACCTCGTCGAGGTAGGGGATCTTCGCGAGCGCCGATGTGGCGGCCCGGTCGGCGGGGTGCTGATAGGCACGCGGCGAGATCCCGTCGAGCTTCCATGCAACCTCGGGGTGAGCCATGCGTCCACCATACCCCGCCGTCGATAGCCTGGGCGGGCATGGCCGGGCGCATCCTCGTCGGCACCTCCAGCTGGGCCGATCCGGGCTTCGTGAAGGAGTGGTATCCGCCGAAGATGGGCGCGCGCCAGCGGCTGCCGTGGTACGCGGAGCGCTTCGAGTACGTGGAGCTGAATTCGAGCTTCTACGCGGTGCCCGATCGCACGACCGTCCACAAGTGGGTCGAGGAGACGCCCGCGGGCTTCGTCTTCGACGTCAAGGCGCACCGGCTGCTCTCGCGCCACTCGGCCCCGGTGGAGTCGCTGCCGCCGGAGCTGCGCGACGGCGTCGAGACGACCGGGCGCGGGCGGGTGACGCTGACCGGTGAGCTGGAAACCGCGCTGGCGCAGCAGCTGGTGGAGGAGACGGCGCCGCTGGCCGAGGCCGGCAAGCTGGGCGCCTATCTCGTGCAGCTGACCCCGGCGTTCGGGCCCGGCAGGCACGAGCTGGAGGAGCTGGACGGGCTGGTCGCCGCTTTCAAGCCGCACCGGTTGGCGGTGGAGCTCCGCCACAGTGGGTGGCTGCGCGACAAGCGCCGCGAGGAGACGCTGCGCTGGTTCGCCGACCACGACATCGTGTTCGTATCGGTCGACGCCCCACCGGGCGACCACTTCTCGATCATGCCCTCGGACCTCGACGCGGTGACGACCGACGAGCTCGCGTACCTGCGCCTGCACGGCCGCAACACCGACGGCTACCTGAAGGGCAAGTCGGTGGCCGAGCGATTCGGCTGGCGCTACGAGGACGAGGAGCTCGAGCAGATCGCCGAGCGCGCGCGGTCGATGGCCGAGCAGGCGGGGGAGGTCCACGTGGCGTTCAACAACAACCGCGGCGACGACGCACCCACCGCCGCACAGCGCTTCCGCGCCCTACTGGGGCAGGCGCCGACGGGCGAGGAGCAGCTGCGGCTCTGAAGGGCCCGGCGGGCGGCCCTAGCCGCGCAGCAGCTCGAACCAGACCTTGGTGGCGTCGGTGCCCTGGTTGACGCCCCACCTGTGCGCGAGCCGCTCCACGAGGAACAGGCCCCATCCGCTCTCGTCGGTGCCCGGGCCGCCGGTGCCCGTCGGGTCGAAGCCGGGGCCCTCGTCGGTCACCTCGGTGAGGACTGCCGTGCGGCCGACCAGCACCTTCAGGATCACGGTGTCCGACCGCGCGTGCCTGACGCTGTTCGAAACCAGCTCGGTCACGAGCAGGCGCAGCGTCTCCATCAGCGGCGGATCGATGTCCGAGCGCAGCTTGGTGAGAGCGCGGCGTGCCCTGGCGGCGGCCTCGGGCCCGCCGCGAAGGCGCATGCTGATGCCGTCGTCGACGCTGGAGGGACTGGAGCTCACGGCTCCCCTCCTGCCCGCCTGTGCCCGCGCCGAGCCGGCGGCGGTGCCGATCTGTGAAGCGATGCGCGTTCTCCCGGTCCGCGTGCGTGATCCAACTGTGGCCCTGGTGAGGTCGATGGGCCCAATTGACCCTGATGTACCCAAACGCTAGGGGGGCGCAACATAACCAGCACTTTTCCGGGTACTTTCTTGCACCCGCCAGGGTTACCCATCAAGGCGCAACCCTGAGCACGAGTACCGCGATGTCGTCGCGCGGCATGCCGTCCTGGGCCGCCACGGCCGCATCCTCCACACGGGAGGCGATCGCGTCCGCCCCGGAGCCGGCGCAGGTGGCGACCAGCTCCGCGAGGCCCTCCTCGTCGAGGGTGCGAGCGTTCCCACGGCCCTCGATCACCCCGTCCGTGTAGAAGACGATCGCGTCGCCCGGGCCCAGGGACAGCGACTTGTCCGCGAAGCTCGGGTCGGGCAGCACCCCGAGCAGCGTGCCGGGCTCGCCCACCTGCTGCACGGTGCCGTCGGCACGCAGGAGCAGCGGCAGCGGGTGTCCGCCGCTCGCGAACCCGATGCGCGCTCCCTCGGACATCGGCTCCAGGTAGGCATACGCGACGGTGCAGAAGCGCCGGTCGGCGCGCTGGCGCAGCAGCGCCTCGTTGAGCAGGCCGAGGCTGCGGCTGGGCAGCCGCTCGCGCATCGCCGCCGCCCGCAGCGTGTAGCGCGCCAGGGCGGTGACCGCGGCGGCGTCGGGGCCCTTGCCGCAGACGTCGCCCATGACCACGGTCCACCCGCGACCGCCGCTCTCGAACAGGTCGTAGAAGTCGCCGCCGACCTCGTTGCCCTCGCCGGTCGGCCTGAAGCGCGCGGCGGCCTCGATGCCGGGGATGTCGGGCAGCTCCGCGGGCAGCAGGCTCTGCTGGAGCGTACGGGCGATGTAGGCGCGCTCGGCGAACAGCCGCGCGTTGTCGACCGCCGTCCCGCAGCGCCGCGCGAGCTCCTCGGCCAGCTCGAGATCCTGCTCGTCGAAGCGACGGCCGGACTGGTCGGTGGCGAGCGTGAGGGTGCCGAGCGTCTTGCCCCGAGCGATCATCGGCACCACGAGGGCGGAACGCATCTGGAAAGCGCGCACGTGCTCCGCGCGCGCGCGCTCGTCCTCGGTTTCCGGCAGCAGCTGCGGAACGTCTGGGTAGAGCTCGGACCGCCCCGTCCGCAGCACGTTGGCGACACCGCGCGGGGCGTCGTGGCGCGGAGGCATCTCCCGCTCGAGGTCCACCGCGCGCTTCACCTGCTCGGGGTCGCGGTGGGCCAGCGCGACGAGCACGATGCCCGACTCGCCCGGCATGTGCACGGCGACCCAGTCCGCGACCTCGGGCACCGCGAGCGTCGCCACCTGCCCCAGCACGTCGGCCGGTTCGAGCGAGGCGCCGAGCAGCGCGCTGCTGTCGGCCAGGAAGCGCTGCGCGCGCTCCGCGCGCTTGTGGGTCGTGATGTCCTCGATCACGTTGATCGCCATGGTCACGAAACCGTCGTCATCGAGGATCGGAGTGGCCTTCACCGCCGACCAGCGCTCCTCGCCCGTCGCGCGCAGGCGGAACCGCACGACCTCCTCGGCCGCGAGCTCTCCCGCGAGCGCCCGGCGGCCGGGCAGCCGCTCGGTGGACAACAGCAGGCCCTCCTCGTCCAGGATCTCGAAGCGGTCCCCGATCCAGTTCCCCGTCGTCGACTTCAGCTCCTCGAACGATTCGAAGCCGAGCAGCTGCAGGGCCGCGTCGTTGGCGAACAGCAGCTCGCCGTCGGGCGCCTGAGCGGTGACGGCGTCGGCCACGCCTCGCAGGATCGCCTGCAGCTGGTCGCGCGCCCGCGTGGCGTCCAGCCGCGCGAGCTGCTCGAGGCGCAGCAGCTTCTCGCGCTCCTCGTCCGCGTGGCGGCGGTGGGTGATGTCGCGGACCGTGCCGGTGAACATCGGCGGCTCCGTGCCCGCGATCAGGTTGATCGCCAGCTCCACGGGGAACTCGCTGCCGTCGGCGCGCATCCCGCTCAGCTCGACCCGCCGGCCGAGGACCGTGCCCTCGCCGGTCGCTACGAAGTGGCGCAGGCTGGCCCGGTGCTGCTCGCGCAGCGAAGGCGGGACCACCAGCTCCGCCAGCTCCGAGCCCACCGCCTCCTCGGCGGTGCGTCCGAACATCTGCTCGGCGGCGCGGTTGAACTCCACGATGAGGCCCTCGTGGTCGATGCTGATGATGGCGTCCAGGGAGGAGGCGAACACCGCGGTCTTGCGCGCCTCGCTCTGGCGCACCGCCTCCGCCGAGGCCATGCCCTCCATGAACTCGCCGATCAGGGAGCCGAGCGCGTCGGTGAGGACGAGCAGGTCGGGGTCCGGCTCGCGCTCCTCGCGCACGAACAGCTCGATCACCGCCACGCACTCGCCGCTCGCCCGGATTGGGAACGCGAGTGCGCCCCGCAGCCCCGCCTTGCGTGCCGCGTCGCTGCGGGTGAACTGCTCGGACTCGAGCACGTTCGTGAACCAGGCCGGCAGGCCGCTCTCCCAAACCGCGCCGGGCAGGCCGAAGCCGTGCCCCATCACGAGCTCGTGCGTGCCCTCCTCGAACTCGGTCGCCTCGAATCCGGGTCGTGTCCAAGCGGCGGCCACCCGCAGCGCGGCCCCTCCCCGCACCTCCCAGAGGTGACCGACGTCCCAGCCCATCGGCTCCGCGATCGCCCGCAGGAGCGGCGGCCCGGCCGACTCCAGCGTCGTGGCCTCGGCCAGCACGCGGGCGACTCCGTACTGCACGGAAAGGCGGCTCGCGTCGCGCTCGCGGTCGGAACGCAGCCGGGCGATCCCGACCGCCAGGCCGCCCACCAGGCCGACGGCCGCCAAGCGGGTCAGCTGGTCGCTGGTGCCGAAGCTGTCGCTCGTGAGCCCGAGCGGAATCGCGACCCCGAGCGCGAACAGCGCCACGACGCCGGTGTGGCCCGGGCTGGCGCCGAACGCCGCCACGACCGGGCCGATCAACAGCAGCTCGACCAGCACCGTGTCCTTGCCCACGGCGAGGTCCACCGCCGCAACCGCGCAGACCGCGATCAGCGAGAGCAGGAACACTCTCCGCCCGTCGCGCGCTCCTCCCGTATGGGTCTGCGAGCCCAACCGGCTTCTAGACTACTTCGCGGATCACGTTCCCCTGTATACAACCGCGCGAGTGCACGGTTTCGACCGGGATCCGGATGGTGTGGTGCGGGTGCGCGCCGGCAATGCCTCCGCGCTGACGCTCGACGGCACCAACACGTATGTGGTGGCGCGCTGGGTGGTGGATCCGGGCCCGGCCGACGAGGGGCACCTCTCGGCGGTTCGCGCCGCCGCCGGCGACGGGATCGAGGGCGTGGTGCTGACGCACGACCACGCCGATCACGCGGAGGGCGCGGACCGGCTTGGGGCGCCGGTGCACAAGCCGGGGGAGGGCGAGAGCGCGGGGCCCTTCAGGGCGCTCGCGACCCCGGGGCACTCGGCGGACAGCGTGTGCCTGGTGTGGGAGCGGGTCTGCTTTACGGGCGACACGGTGCTGGGCAGCGGCAGCGTGTTCATCGCGCCGGACGAGGGCTCGCTGTCGGCATACCTGGAGTCGCTGCGACGGCTGCGCTCGCTCTCGATGGAGGTGCTGTGTCCGGGCCACGGGCCGTACGTATGGGACCCGGCGGCAAAGCTGGACGAGTACATCGCCCACCGGGCAGAGCGCGAACGGCGCCTGATCGAGGCGCTGGACGCCGGCCTGCGCACCCATGACGAGCTGCTCGACGCAGCCTGGTCAGACGCGCCAGCCGAGCTGCGCTACTTCGCCGGGCTGTCGCTTGCATCGCATCTGAAGAAGCTGGCCGAGGAGGGGCGGCTGCCGGAGGGCGTGGGGGAATAGCTGCCCGGCGGGCGGTACCCGACCGGCCGCTGGCTGTGTGACGTGGCTCCGAGTGTGAGCACCATTTCTGTCGCGGCACGGGCCCGCCGGTACAAAGCTCCTACTCGACTCGCGGCTCCGCTTCCTCCCTCCTCCGGCGGGGCCCCAGGAGGTGTCCCCAATGCAATACGCAGCCCATCTGCCCGCGCTTCCGTCTCGCCGGTCCGTCGCCGCGCCGGTGGTGGCGCTGGTGCTCGGAGCCGCCGCGGCCGTCGGCGGATACGCCCTGATCGACAATCAGGACGTAGTCCAGGCGACCGCCGACAAGGTCGTCTTCGTCGACACCCCCGGTCCCGGCGAGGGCGTGAGGGGCATCGACGACACGGCCAAGGCGGCGGCGATCGGCTCAGCGCCGACCAAGGTGGCTCCGTATCTCACGCACGGCTCCGCCCCCGCCTCCGACGACGCCGAGCGCGCCAATCGGGACGACCCGCACTGGCCGGCCGCGGGGCTCCACTAGTCCGACCCCCTGTACCCACGGGTCCGCAGGAACGCGCCCCCGCCTCGGCGGGGGCGTCCTGCTTCTCGGACCGAAAAAGTGGGTAAAGGCTTCCCTGCTCCCGGCAAACCGGCCGGGGACCTGACTGGACAGGAGGCGTACATGGAGCTTGCCATTGCCGGCACCGGACTCGGAATAATCGGACTCTTGGTGGTCGTGCTGCTGGTGATCCTGATCCTCCGCGCGCTCTGAGCGCCGGAGGCGGCTACTCGGGCAGTCCAGCGGCTCTGAAGGCCCCTCGCCTCGAGGAGTGACCCGCCGCGCGGACGATCTTCCCGCGCCTGACCCACACGATCGAGGCCCATAGCGCGTCGAGCTCGATGCCGGTGTGCCGGAAGCGGCCAACCATGCGCTGCGTGGTGAGGACCCGCTCGTCGTCGACCTCCACGAGCTCCTCCAGCTCGATCCGCAGTTCGTCGATGGCGTCCCGGAGATCGCTCCACCACCTGCGCACGCCGTCGTGTCCGTGATACGGGCCGGTGATCGGAAACTCGGCGACGTTGTCGATCCGAACCTCCGCGCTGCAGAGGTCCGCTCCGGCATCGCCGTCCGCAAGGCGGCCGAACCACTGGCGCACTGTTTCGGCACTCGCGTGACATCGAGGGCTCAGTATCGCCGTCCGCGGCTGCCGGCGTGGTCAGTACGAATCAGTTCAAGAACGTTCCCGTCGTACCACTCGACCAAACATCGGCCCTCCGTGCCGCCTCCTAGCGGCGTCGAGGCGTATGCTGCGGAGGACCGTGATCACCGCGCTGCTGGTGGAACCTGGCAAGGAGTCGCAGGCGATGGCGCTCGCGCGGTCAATTGGAGGCGACGTCAGATTGCTGACGCGTTCCGAGCCGGTGACCTTCGGCGGCGCGCAGATCGAGCCTCCGTACGTCCCAACTCCGCGCGACCAGCAGTGGATGCCGGACGAGGTGTACATCCTCGGGTGGACGCTCGGCATGTGGCAGTTGGGCGCGTACTACGGCGGCCGGGGCGGCGCGATCATCGGCCTAATCGCGGGCTGGCTGTACTCGCGGATCAAGCTGGCTCTGCGCGACTGATCCCGCCGTGGCCGACGAGCCGACCTTCACGGACGTGATCGACTGGCTGGCCGACCGCCAGGGCAGGAGCGTCTACGTCGAGGTGGGGATGCCCGACCCGACGATGGACTCGAACGATGCCATCGTGCTGGCGGTCCACGTCGAGCTGGACAGCGTGCGTGACGGCGTGGACGTGTCCCACGAACGCGGCATCGTCTACTTGCCTCTGGCGGGCATCGACTCCGACCGCAACCGCATCTACATCGACCGCGCGCGCGTCACCGAAATCCAGGTCAATCCGGGCGCGCTGCGGGTGTTCTTCCACGACTCGTTCTACGTCGCGTTCAGCGGCTGAGTGCGGGCCGGATGTCCGGCTAGCGGCGTACCGTCGAAGCCGTGTTTCGCGCGCGTGATCCGCTGCTCGTCCTCGGCCAGCTCCTGGCCGCTGGCGTAGGCACCCTCGCGGCCCTGGCGGCGACGGGCTGGCCAGGTGGCCTCACTGGCGGGCTGGTCGGCCTGGCGGGCGCGTTCATCGGGCTCCTGATCGCGCTCGGCGTCGAGCATGTGGTGCGGCTGCATCGAGAGGTGCGTCGGCTCCAGCACATCGAGCGCGAGAGCCAGGCTGGTCAGGAGCAGCGCGCCGAGGAGCGGCGGCTGTGGTCGTACCAGCTCGCGCTCGCGCGCCGTGAGTCGGCGATGAACGAGGTGTACTTCAAGGTCTACGCCGACGCCCACCTCGAAGCTGAAAAGACGGGGCAGGTGGTGCCCGGGGTGGCGATGATCGCGCGCACACAGGTACACATGCAGGCCAAGGGCTTCGACAAGCCGCTGCCGCCCTTGGAGGAGTGGAAGGCACCTCCTCCCGGCCAGGCGCTCTAACGCTCAGAACGGCAGACGAGAGCAGCCATCCACGGCCTCGGCACGGCGCAGCCTCGGAGCAGCTTCGATGCTCCGCTGCTGCGGCTGGCGAAGGAGCTAGTCCCAGCCTCTAACTGGTGAGCCCCACCACAGCCAGGGGCACGCCCTGATCCACCGGCTGAGCGTGTGCGGTGGGACGCGTTGCGGTCGTGGACGCGGCTCCGACAACCACGCCCATTAAGGCTGAAGCCGCTCGGCCTCGCGCACCAGCGCCTCCAGCCCAGCAGCCGGATCAGGGTCCGGCCAACGCAGCGCGTGGTACGTCGGGTCCTCGGCCGCACGCAGCCCGTCGCCAGCGGCAGCCAGCCTCACCAGGCGCTCATCCTCCAGCGGAAGCCGTTGCACGTAGGCGAACTGGCGCGACCGGTGGATGCCGTGGTCGAAGCTGAAGGCGGCCATCGCCTCGCAGGCGTCGGCCATGCGGTGCAGCAGGTGGGCGCGCGCCTCGGACGGGTCGATGGCTCGTTGTACCCACTGCGGGCGCTAGTGGAGCGCGGTACTCGGCGTGGGCGCAGCAGGATCGGCAGCGTCTCGCTCATACAACGTCCCTCCCCAGCTCATCGGCGCGCGTGTTCTCCTCGCGGGGGACCCACTTGAACTCGACGTGCTCGAAGCGCTCGGCCAGCTTCAGCGCCTCGGCGTGCAGCGGCTTCAAGTGGGCGGCCTTCACCTTCCACTCGCGTCGGGCCTGTTGGATGACCAGCATCGAGTCCCCCCGCACGGTCAGGTGCGTCACTCCTCGCTCAAGCGCGAGCCGCAACGCCAAGATCAGCGCGTTCCACTCGGCCGTGTTGTGCGTGCCGTTGGCATACCGCTCGACGTGCTCGACGTGGATGTCCGGTCCATCGACGTGGGCGGCGGCGCGGACCGGGCCGGGTGCCTGTCCTCCACCGTCGAAGTGTGCGATGCCGTACACTCTCACGCGTTCACCTTCTCGTCTTGTCGGCTATCGGCGACCTGACGTTGAGTGGCAGCCTGTGCAACGGGAACGACCCGCGCAGACCGGACTAACGAGTGCGTCGGTCGAGCCAGTCGTGCAGCAGCCGGGCTTCCGCGTCGAGGCCGTGGCGGTCGCAGACTGCACGAGCGACTGCGCGCCGCTGTCGGCAGCGTGACCCGGGAGAGCGTTGAGGGCCGCCAGCGCGAGCTGCGCTTCGCTGGCCGGGAGGCGGCACTGCAAGCAAAGGCGGGCGTGCCACCGTGGCACTCCGCGCTCGAAGCGGGCGGGCTCCAAGTCGCGCGCGAGCAGCAGCAGCGCGAGGCCGTCAGCTGGCGGGACCGTCGGCAGCTCGGCGGCGAGCGTCCACGCCTGCATGAAGCTGCGTCGCGCAAGCGCACGCTTGAACTGGCTGTAGACGCCGCCTTGCGAGGTCACGAACGCATGTTCGCATGCGCCATCGCATAGGGTCGCCGCATAACCTTCGATGAAGCTGCCGCTGCGCTGCGCGATCTCGTCGGGGGAGGGAACGCGTGGACTTCCGAGCGAAGAGCGCGCGGGGTGGCGGCGAGGAAATGACCGACACGAATCTCATGGCCTTCGTGGACGAGGACGCCATCCGGCTGGAGGTCACGGAGCCTTCGGGGTGGCGCGCGACGATCTCGCGCGACGACTTCGATGACGCCCGATTGGATCGACTCGGAGGGGGCGCGCGTACTGCGCGTGACCTATGGCGGTGGGCACACGGTGGAGGTCACAGAGCCGGGGCTGAGTTAGCGCCGCTCAGTACATCACCGTGCCGCCCTGCCGTGGCACGGTGGCACCCTCCGACTTAGGAGCGGCGGCACATGCTTGTCAAGAGCCGCACGCTTGCGCGCCCCACGCCGCGGTCGAGGTGGTGCGCTGGTCGCGTACGCGGTTGATGAGCTTGACAAGGCGAGCGATCTCGTCGTCGTTCTGGTCACGCAGTGCGACGACGAGACGACGCTCCAGCGCGACAATCTGCGCGTTCTGCCCTATGTACTCGCGATACGCGCTCGCATCCTCGGGCGGCGGTTGTACCGCCGCAAGCTCACGTGTTTCCTGCTGGTTCCGTGGGTCGTTCAGCGCCGCCTCGGTTAAGTCGGCGAGGCGGTCGTAGTCAGCGGATTTCTCCGCTTGATCGATGCGGTCGCTGTACTCGCGATCCTGCCGGTCGTTCCCGCGCTTGCAGATCGCGTCGGTCTGCTGGACGAACTGAGCGTGGGTCAGCGTGTCCGTGGCAGTGGTCTGATCGGACTGCGACTCAGACTTGGGCGTAACCGCTTGCTGCTGAGGCGCTGGCGTGGAATCGCCGCCGCCACCACAGCCGCTCACCAAGGCGAGGGCGAGCACGGTGATGGTCAGGGCAACACACCGCATTCAGCGACAGCGTACGGGTGGAACCCGATGGACCGCCCGCGTCAGACGATGGCGTCCGCGGCAAGGAAGGCGACCACAACCAGAGCGAGGAGTACGAAGCCGAGGAACCCGCCGTAGACCAACCCCAGCACCGTGTGCATGTACAGCTCGAGGCGCGGGCCGTTCGTCACCGTCGCCCCGCATCCCGTAGCCCAGTCCGAAGGCGCTGCCGAGGATCGCGCCTCCAGGAATCAGGTATGGCAGATACTCGATCACGGCGCAGGCGAATGTACCCGTGCCACCGTGGCAGCGCTAGTCGAGCCCGAGGCCAGGACCGGCGAGGCTTGGCCTGGTGGGGATCGGCAAGACGAGGAGCTGGGCGGGGTGCTGCGGTGGCACTTGTGGCACCCCTCCAGCTCTTACCCGGGCACGTTGCGCGCCCCTCCTACGCGATTGCTCCTCATGATCCAAACCCGGTACGACGCATGTAACCCCTCGCGGGAACACTCCGCTGAGCACACACTGATTACGCAATCCAAGTAGATCATGTGGGACGCGGCAGAGTAAGCTCGCCCCCGTCCACATCGACCTGACAGGAGGGTTTGCAATGGAAGTCGCCGAGATCGTCGACTCAGTGCAGCAGCTCCCGAGTGACAAGGCGCGGCAGGAGGCTGTTGCGAGCGTTGTCGAAGCACTAGGTCCGGAGAGCGGGTCTCAGGCGGTCACGCAATCGCTCGCAGCGCTGCCTGCCGACAAAGCGAAGGATGCGGTCGCCGCTGCCGGGCTTGTAGGTCAATTGGGTCGGGTCGCCGCGAAAGACATTGCCTTCCTGTGGAAGCTCGTGATCGGGGGCTTTGTGGCGCTCCTGCTCGGGGGCACGGTGCTCGTGTTCGTTCTCGTCCTTTCAGGTGAGAGGACGGAGGTCATCGCACCGTTGGTCACGGGCGCTCTCGGCGTGCTCGCGGGGCTCCTGGCCCAGAGCCCGACTCAGAGTTCTGGAGGGACTGGCTAAGAGCCACGGCGACACAAGCCACGGCGACATACCTACGCCCGCCGCGTTGTAACGGTCATGCCAGTGACACCGGGCCGAGCTGGCCGTGGCACGTGCAACCGTTCGCCTTTCATCGAACTGACGGCGACGATGCGGCGGCAGCGCGGGGGAGGAGTGGCACCGTGACACTCCTGAGCTGGTGCGGTGTGACAGTGCCACCGTGGGATGCGGACACATGCCCTCCCCACTACACCGCGCCGGGACTGGGCTGGCGAGCTGACGCCGGGCGCTTCACTGCACCCGTTCGCCTGCTGCAACCCGGCCGGGTTCCGGTTGCCCCGGTGGCACGGTGGTGCAGGGGGTACCAACCCCTAGCGGCACCCGGGCTCGCGGTGAAAATCCGGCTCCGACCCGTACGGCCTCGACAGCGACGGGGACGGCGTGGCGTGCGAGTGATGTCGAATCGCACGGGATACCCAGCATGACGCTTGAGGAAGCGGCCATATGGGGAGCACTCGGCGGTGTCGTTTGGGGTGCCTCGCAGTGGGCGGGGGCGTTTGGCAGGGGGTATGCGCCGAACGTAGCCATCGTCTTGGGTTCGTTGGCGGCGGATGGCTTCTACGGCGCGGCCGTGGCGGCGATTTTTCTCAAAGGCACCGACGCGCCCCACGCGGCAGCCATCTTCGTTGGCCTGGGCGCTTCCGCATCGTTTACGACGTTACTTGAGTCCTTCGTCGCCAGGGTCGTGACCGCTGTGGACGACGACGCGGAGCCCGAGCCCGCGACACCTCCCGAACCGAGCGACACCGTGGGGCAGGCCCGCGAGCCTGGTCCATCTTGGATCAACCGAGCCTCAGGTTGGTTCACAACGGAGCGGATCAACATGTTTGTGGGCATGGGCGGCCTTGTGATCGCCCTCATAACCCTCGTGTCGAAATGACGGAGACTGCTGCCGAGTTCATCGAGCGCTGCAAGCGCGACCTCCCGAATCGCAAGGTGTACGCGAAGGACATCGGCCGTGGCGGCCGTTTCGTCTGGAAGCGTGAGGCGGTGACACTTCGGCCGCAGGCGAACTATCCCTCCAAGGTGTTCATGCTCGAACGCCTCTGCCTCGAACGGGTCGAGGGCGAGCGCCTACGCGCGGAGGGCGCGCAGGTGGGCGACCGCGAGTACCGCGTGGGTTACTACGTCATTGCGAGGTCAGGCAAGTGGTGGTGGGGCCAGTACGCCGCGCTGATCCCCGAAGACGACTTCGGACCGTTGCTTCAGCAGGCGCGGGACGAGGGCACGCTGCTGCACTGACCGAGTTGGGATAGACCGCCGGATGTTCTCCACACGCCCTGACGCACAGAGCTTCACGAAGTTCCTCGTCACGGCGGGTGTCTTCCTGATCGTCGCTGCGTTCATCGTTCCGGGGCTGATCCTGCGAGAGACGGACGTACTCAAGGTGCCGATCGTGGCCCTCAACCACGCGACACCGGTCGGCCGCAAGGAGCTGGAGCGCCGCCAACGTGTCGCTCGTGACGTGGGGGAGTCCACGCCGTGGATATTTGGGGGTCTGCTCCTTAGCGGCGGGGTGCTGCTGTTCTACGGTGCGCCCAGATTGCGAAAGCAGGAGGCCGAGCAGGAGACACGAGCGCAGGTTGAGCTTGACAAGCTGCGCTCGGAGATCAAGCAGCAGACGCCGGAGGAGCGCGAGCAAAAGCTCCAAGATGACGTTGCGGTCGAGATCATCGAAGAACAGCTCCAGGCAGCATTACCCGACCCAGCTTCCCCGGATCGCCCCCAACGCTCAGCCCAGCCGGCGACCAACGAGCCCCGGACTCCCAGCGAGATGATGACGACGCAAGACCGAGTTAGACGCGCTGGGGAGCTGGAGGAGCGAGTACTTGATCGCATCGGGTCCTTAGTCCCCCAAGGATTTGAATTCGTACGCCACGTCCGGGTCGGTGGCGAACCGCCCCTTCTCCTTGACGGATTGATGAGCGACCGGACTGGCGAGCGTGACGCAGTTCTAATCGAGGTGCAAGCACCTTTGAGCAGTACCGCGGGGATGAGGAAGCGTTTGCTCGATGTTGAGGCCGCGAGGCTCCGCTACGCAGATCGAATCGGGGGGGACCCTGCCCTATGGCTGGTGGTCATCACGAACCCCGCAGTGATGACAAAGTCGCAAGCCTTGGCTCCGCTTCCGTATCTTCCCTGGTTGTTCCTCTCCGTAAGTACCGAATCTGAGATCGACGATCTTAAGCTGCCAAGCTCGCTCGAAACTCACATGAGCTTTAGCAGCGCCGCGCGAGCGCGTCTGATGGCGAGCCTGCGCGCCATCCCGTAACGACCTGCCACGGTGACATCGGCAGCGTCAAAGCGCGGCTTCGTGCGCACCGCCGATGGTGCTACGCGTAGCGTCACCGTGCCACCGCAGCACAGCAGCGACACTAGGCGTCGTGCTGACGGTCGCCGATGGAGTGGAGCAGGCCAAGCTCTGACCGGTGGCACGCCCGTTATCGACCGCGCCCAAACGTACGCTCGCACGATGCGGTCGATCCGCTTTGTGGTCCCTTGGTACTTCGTCGCCCCGGTCGTCGGGGTGGTGATCGCGGTTGTCGTGATGCGTCGGCTTGGCGTGCCGCAGATCGTCTACAGCGTGTTCGCGGTCGCCTGGTTCCTGTGGCAGGTGGTGACCTTCGTGGTCCTGCTGCCAGCTATCGGCCGCGTCGTTCGAGAACGACGCCGCCTCGGCGCACCGCGCGACGTGGACCAAGCAGATTGGTCAGAACGGCGGCGGTCCCTGCTCGCCGCATTCCCGAAACTGCTCACCGCCTGGGCGTTGATTGTGGGCCTGGTCGCCCTCGTTGACGCCGGTCTGGACACTCACAATGCTGGCGACCACGCTGTTCGTCTGGAGCTGCCGCAGAATGAGCGATGGGCCACGCTCTTGGTGAAAGCGCCGCATGCTGGTGGTTGCGCATCAAAGACGCGGGTCGAGATAAACCACTCATCGCGGTCGAGCCTTCGGATGACCGACCGCGAGGGCGACAAAATCAAGCCACTAACAGAGAGGCCCTATCGCGCGGTCTTTCGGATACCGATGACCTGGGAGCGCAACAAGGTGTCGTGCTATTACCAGGTGCCGGACGTGTGGATACGGCATGGTTCAGCTCGCGTTCGGCTCTATGTTCGAGCCAGTGCCTCGGCGTCGGATTCTGTGCCGCCGCCAACTGAGGCAAACAGGACCTATTGGGGCTGGCGCTGTCAGGCGGTACGTGACGGTGATGGTTGCAAGATCATGGCTGTGATCGACGCAGACCCCGACATGCTGGGTATTGGGTTCAACCTCGTGGTGGCAGGCTCGATGCTCACCATCGCTTTGACACTGCTCGGCAACGTCGGGATCGGAGTCTTTCGCGGCTGGCGGAGTGACTTCAGAGCGATCTGGGGCATCGGCCGTGCCACGTCCAGCGCACCGCCTCCCACTGAGTCCAGGGTTTCGCCTTCGACCCAGCGCCCTCGACGCTCTCACCGTTGGGCTATCGGCATGGGCGTGGTACTCGCGCTGGGAATCTGGCGGCGTCTGTCGCGCTGACGCTGGGCCGCCTGACCTAGTGCAGCTCAATGGTCACGCGCTCGCCCAGCTTGCCTCGGCCCTTCACCACGGTGATCGCCTTGACCGTCTGCTTCACGGCCAGCGCGAAGGCATCGGTCGTGCCTGACCGCAGCTTGTCGGCGGCGCTCGTCTTGCCGCGCGAGTAGATCGCCTGCTGCGCTCGGCCGACACGCTCCAGCACCTCATCGCGCTCGACCGTGGCCTGTGTCAGCGCGCGTTCCCAGCCCGCCGACCCGCCGAGAGCTTCGCGCCGTGTGGCGTCCGCTCCCGCCAGCGACAAGAGATGCTCCTCCGCGGTCTGGAGGGCGGCCTGCGCGTCCTTCAGCTCGGCCACGGCGTCGGCCAGGGCGCGCCCGTTGCCGTTCCCGGCCAGCTTGCGCGTCAGCTCGTCGCGCACGTACTCCTCCAACGGCTCGGCCATGACCGACACCGCAGCGGTGCAGGGGTCCTCGCCCCGCCTGACGCGCTGCCAGGCGGTGCAGCGATAGCCGCGCTTGGCGGGCTTGGAGCCCAGCCGCGCGCCAGCCATCGGGCCGCCGCAGCTCGCGCAGCGCACTACGCCCGTGAGCGCGAACTGCGCATTCGGGCGACGGCTCCACCTCGGGCCAGTCTGGGCGAGCTTCCACACCGACTCGGCCACCAGCGGTTTGTGCGCCTCAGCGTTCACCAGGCCCTCGCCGTAAGACACCTCGCCGCGATAGACGCGGTTGGCCAGGAGGCGACGCAGCGTGGTCGCCGTCCAGCGGTGGCCCGGTGCCAGCTTTTCGAGCTGCTTCACGGCTCGCCCAATCCCATCCGGCTCGCGCGCCAGCTCATACGCCTGCTGCACGACGCCCGCCTTGCCGGTGTAGGTCACGATGCCCGCCGACTCGACCACCTCGCCGTCCTCGTCCACCTCGGTCAGCGGATCGCCGTCCGGTTCCAGCGTGCCCTTGGCATCGCCGTCGAGGACGCGGCGGTACCCGAATGGCACCGGGCCGATGTGCGCGCCGCGCTCCACCGCGCGCGCCTTCGACACCTTCCAACCCGCCTTGAGCGTGTCCAGCGTGAACTCGGCAAAGACGAGCATCACGCCCAGCATCGCCTTGCCGCCCGGCGTCGTCGTGTCGATCAGCTCGCCATCGGCCACACAGACGAGGTGCGCGTCGGCGGCCTTGATCTTCTCCAGGTCGTCATACGCCCCGGCCACCGTGCGGGCGAAGCGGTCGAGCTTGTAGCAGACCAGCCCGTCCGTTTCGGCCTCCTCGATGCGGCGCATGACCTCGCGCAGGCCGGGGCGGTTCTGCGTGCCACCGGACTGGTCCTCGTCCACGATCACCTCGGTGATCGCTACGCCGTGGCGCTTGCCCCACTCCTCGATGGCCTTGCGCTGAATCTCCGGGCTGGCGTAGGACTCTCTGCCGCCCACGCGCGACACGCGCGCGTAGCCGGTCATGTTGCGGGCCTTGTCGGGAGTCATCGTTTCGCCGTCCTCGCTCTAGTATCGGCACCCGGAGCGGAACCCCGAGTGGCATGATTTCAACTAACCAGTTCAAGAACGGCATGCACGTCGAGGTCGACGGCACCGTCTTCAAGCTCGTCGACTTCCAGCACGTCAAGCCCGGCAAGGGCGGCGCCTTCGTTCGCACCAAGCTGAAGCGCGTGGAGGACGGCGCCGTGATCGACAGGACGTTTCGCGCGGGCGAGAAGTTCCGGCCGATCCGGACCGAGACGCGCCGGATGCAGTACCTCTACGCCGACGGCACGGACGCCCACTTCATGGACTCCGAGAGCTACGAGCAGCTCGCCATCCCCGAGGACAGGTGCGCGAGTCGCTCAAGTGGATCGTTCCCAACGAGGAGATCGACTTCCTCTACGTGGACGAGTCGCCGAGCGACGTGCAGGTGCCGAGCGCCGTCGAGCTGACCGTGACGGAGACCCAGCCCGGCGTGAAGGGCGACACGGCGTCCGGCGGCGGCGACAAGCCGGCCACGCTCGAGTCGGGTGTGGTGGTGCGCGTGCCGCTGTTCGTGAACGAGGGCGACCGGGTGCGCGTGGACACCCGCTCGGGCGAGTACGTCTCGCGCGCCTAGATGACTGATTCCACAACCCCGCCCGCGGCCGCGGAGTCAGTCATCTAGTGCGGCGCACCGATCAGCGCCGGGCCGCAGTCGTAGCCCTCTACCAGTCCGAGGTGACCGACCGGCCGCCCGAGCAGCTGCTCGAACGCGACGCCACGCCGTTCACTCGCGAACTGGTCGAGGGCACCGTCCGCGACCGCCCCGAGCTTGACGAGCTGATCGCGCGCCACGCGCGCGGCTGGTCGCTCGACCGGATCGCCCCGCTCGAGCGCAACATCATGCGCGTGGCCCTGCACGAGCTGCTGCACCGCCCGGACGTGCCGTCCGAGGTGGCGATCGACGAGGCGGTCGAGGCGGCCAAGGAGCTCTGCTCGGCCGACGCGCCGGGCTTCGTAAATGGGATCCTGGGGGCCGTGGAGCGAGAGGAGATCGCATCGTGACCGAGGGGGCGCCCGGGCTCGAGGAGCTCGCGGCCGAGTTGGAGGCGGTGGCCGACAAGCTGCGCGCCGACGCCATAGACGCGGAGGAAGCGGCCGACCTTGTCGAGCGCTGCGCCGAGCTCGCGCAGCGCATCGGTGCGGAGATCGACGCCCGCAGCCGCTCGGCGGGCGAGGTCGAGGGGCAAGAGCGCCTGCTGTGAGCAGCACGGAGACGGCGCTCTATCCGGTCGAGCTCCAGCGCCAGGTCGACGACTACCTCACGGGCCTGCGCTTCGCGTCCGAGCCCGGCACGGCGCGGCTCGAGGAGGCGATGCGCTACTCGCTGCTCGCCGGGGGCAAGCGCATCCGGCCGGTGCTGGCGCTGGCCACCGCCGAGGCGCTGGGGCGCCCGCCGGCCGAGGTGCTCCCGCTGGCGGCGGGCATCGAGATGATCCACACCTACTCGCTGATCCACGACGACCTGCCCGCGATGGACGACGACGAGCTGCGCCGCGGCAAGCCGACCTGCCACGTCGCCTATGGCGAGGACGTGGCCATCCTCGCCGGCGACGGCCTGTTCGCCGAGGCCCTGCGGCTGGCCCTCGCCGAGCAGAACGGTGAGCCGGCGAACGTGCTCGCGGCCGTGATGGAGGTCGTAGCGGCGGCGGGCGTGCGGGGCATGGTGGGGGGGCAGTACCTGGACGTGGCCGGCGACGCGGCCGTTGAGCTGCGGCGCCTGCACGAGCTGAAGACGGGCGCCCTGATCGCGGCCTCCGTCGGCTCCGTCCTGGCGCTGGAGGGCATGTCGGGACCTGCCACACTCCCGTTCCGGAGCTTCGCGGCCGAGCTGGGGGTCGTCTTCCAGATCGTCGATGACATCCTCGACGTGACCGGAGACGAAGCCGAGATCGGGAAGCCGCGCGGCTCCGACGAACGCCATGGAAAGGCGACGTACGTGAGCGTGCATGGGCTCGACCGGGCGAGGGAGCTGGCGCGGGCTTCACACGGCAAAGCACGGGCGGCGTTGGCCGAAGCGGAGGGTGATACGGCGCGTCTCGGGCAAATAGCCGATTACATCCTCACCCGCACGACATGACCAGACTTCTCGACCAGATCGACGGACCGGCCGACCTCAAGGGTCTGGAGGACGATCAGCTCCAGCAGGTCGCCCAGGAGGTCCGCGAGCTGATCATCGACACGATCGGCGAGATCGGCGGCCACTTCGGCGCCAACCTGGGGGTCTGCGAGATCGCCGTGGCGCTCCACTCGCTGCTCGAATCGCCCGACGACAAGATCCTCTGGGACGTCGGCCACCAGGCCTACCCGCACAAGGTCCTCACCGGCCGCGCGGACCAGCTCCACACGATCCGCAAGTACGGCGGGCTCGCGCCGTTCTGCTCCATCCCGGAGTCGGAGCACGACATCATGGGGGCCGGCCACGCCTCCACGTCGGTGTCGTACGCCGTCGGGATCAAGGAGGCGATGCGGCGCGGCACCGGCCAGGACGGCCGCGTGGTCGCCGTGATCGGCGACGGCGCGCTCACCGGCGGCGTGTCGTTCGAGGCCCTGCTCAACGCCGGCGGCATGGACCTGCCGATCGTGATCGTGTTGAACGACAACGGCATGTCGATCGCCCCGAACGTCGGCGCGCTGTCGCGCTACTTCACGCGCATGCGCCTCAACCCGAAGCTCTACCACGCGCGCGAGGACGCCGAGGAGACGCTCACCAAGCTGCCCGCCGGCATCGGCAAGCGCATCGAGCGGCTCGGGCCGATCCTGAAGGAGTCGCTCAAGGCGTACTGGGCGCCGGGCCTGTTCTTCGAGGAGCTCGACCTCGCCTACGTGGGCGTGATCGACGGGCACGACGTGAAGGCGCTGCGAGAGGCGATCGGCGAGGCGCTCGAGGCCGACCGCCCGGTCGTGGTCCACTGCAAGACCGTCAAGGGCAAGGGCTTCGTGCCCGCCGAGGAGGGCGGGCTCGAGGGCATGGAGAAGTGGCATGCGGCCAAGCCCGGCTCGATCTCCAACGGAGCGGTCGCGGAGCCGGCGCCGCCGCCGAAGAAGCCCAAGGTCGCCGGCCCGCCGCAGTACACGACGGTGTTCGGCGAGGCGCTCGTGGAGGAGTGCCGCCGCGACGAGCGGGTCGTCGGCATCACGGCCGCGATGAACTCCGGCACCGGGCTGAACATCCTCCAGCGGGAGCTCCCGGAGCGCTACTACGACGTGGGGATCGCCGAGCAGCACGCGATCCTGTTCGCCGCGGGGCTCGCCCTCCAGGGCGCGAAGCCGGTGGCGGCGATCTACTCGACCTTCCTCCAGCGCGCCTACGACCAGATCGTCCACGACGTCTGCCTGCAGCGGCTGAACGTGGTCTTCGCGATGGACCGCGCCGGGCTGGTCGGCGACGACGGGCCCACCCACCACGGCGCCTTCGACATCTCCTACATGCGCTGCCTGCCGCACCTGGTGCAGATGGCCCCGCGCGACGAGGCGATGCTCGTGCACATGCTGCATACCGCCGTGGCCTACGACGACGGGCCGATCGCGCTGCGCTACCCGCGCGGCGAGGCCGAGGGTCTGCCGCTGCCGCGCCGGCCCAAGGTGCTCGAGATCGGCAGCGGGGAGCTGCTGCGCGAGGGCGACCGCGTGGCGCTGCTCGGCTACGGCTACGGAGTGTCGGTAGCGCTGGGCGCGGCCGATCTGCTGGCCGCCGAACACGGAGTGGAGCCCACCGTCGCGGACGCCCGTTTCGCCAAGCCGCTCGACGGGGAGCTGATCGAGCGCCTGACCGCCGAGCACGACTTGATCGTGACGATCGAGGAGAACGTGCTGGCCGGCGGCTTCGGCTCAGGCGTGCTCGAGCACCTGGCCGACAACGACCTGCTCGGCGGCACGCGCGTGCTGCGCATCGGCCTGCCGGACCGCTTCGTCACGCACGGCAAGCCGGCGCTGCTGCGCGAGGAGGTCGGGCTGACGGCCGAGGCGGTGGCGGACCGGGTGGCGCAGACGGTGCTCGAGCCCACGGGCGCCCTGGCGTAGCGGGCCGACTGCACAGCGATAAAGGGATCGAGCCCCTGTCGAATGCGGCCCACCCCCGCGCTTTTGGGACGGTGGGCGTGATTTAGGCCTGGCATCGACCCCTAACTCAGCCCACGCCCCGCTGCCGGCCCGGCGTGGGCGAACTTGTGAAGCGATGCCGACCACAAGCCGGCCCGACCCGTTGTCGCTGCAGTTAGCGCGGCTGGGAGAAGTCGCCGCCTACCAGCGCGTCAACGGCTTGTCCGCCTCCAGGCGCAGCGCCATCGCGGCGATCACCGCGATCACCGCCTCCACGTCGCCCAGCTCGACCATCTCGACCGGCGAGTGCATGTAGCGCAGCGGGATCGAGACGACCGCCGTCGGCACGCCCGTGCGGCTCAAGTGGACCACATCCGCGTCGGTGTGGGTGGCGCCGCCGGCGGCTTCGGTGGTGCACTCGATCCCGACCGACTCGGCGGCCTCGTCGAGCAGGTCGTTCAAAGGGCGGCTGACGATCGCCCCGCGCGTGATCACGGGCCCGCCGCCGAGTCCGTGCTCGCCCAGCTCGCCGGCGTCCACGCCGGGCGCGTCGGTCGCGTGGGTCACGTCCACCACCACTGCCAGGTCCGGCTCGAGGCCATAGGCCATCGCCCGCGCGCCGTGCGCGCCGATCTCCTCCTGGACGGCCGCCACGCCGGCCACCGGGCCCACGCCGCCGCCGGCCTCGCTCACGCGCCGGGCCACCTCGAGCGCCACGTACACGCCCAGGCGGTTGTCGAGGGAGCGCGAAACGAGGCGATCGTCGCGCAGCTCGAGGGGGTCGGCCGTGATCACGATCGGGTCGCCCTCCCGCACGAGCGAGCGTGCCTCGTCGCCGTCGCGCACTCCCAGGTCCACGTGCAGCCCCTTCAGCTCCACGGCCTTCTTGCGCTCCTCGCCCTCGAGCACGTGGATCGGCTTGCGGCCGATCACGCCCGGCACCGAGCCGCCGCGCGCGAGCACCTCTACGCGCTGGCCGACCAGCACCTGCGGATCCCAGCCGCCCGACCCGTTCACGTGCAGGAAGCCCCTCTCGCTGACGTGGCTCACCACAAGCGCGATCTCGTCGACATGGCCGACGACGGCCAGCAGGGGGTGTTCGCCGCTGCCGTTGACGCGCGCCACGGAGCTGCCCATCCGGTCGACGGTCACCTCGTCGGCGAAGGCCTCGGCGGCCTCGCGCCAGATCGCGGCGGGGGCCTCCTCGTGCCCGGGCGGGCCGGGGGCGGTCAGCAGGCGGTGCAGCAGTTCGGGAGTGCTCAAGGACGTACCTCGACGGTCGGTTGAAGGGTCATGTCGGCGTTGAGGCTGTTGGCCACGAAGCAGTGCTCGTGCGCCATGTCGGCCAGCTTGTGGACGCGCCCCTCGCTCGCATCACCGGCGACCACGATGCGCGGGCGCAGCGTGACCTCGGTGATCCGCACGGGCTCCTGGTCGGTCGGCATCAGGGCCGTCGCCGAATCCTCGTACTCCACCACGTCGATGCGCGCCTTGGCGGCGAGGTGGAGGAACCAGAGCATCTGGCACGAGGACGCGGCCATCAGCAGCAGCTGCTCGGGGTTCAGGATGGACGGGTCGCCCTTGCTCTCGCCGGTGGTCAGCCGGACTTCCTGGGCGGCCCCGGGTGCCGCGCCGACGTGGGCGCGGTCGTAGTGCTCCCAGCCGAGGCCGGTCGACCCCGTCCAGTGCACGCGCGTCTCGTAGAGGTTGGTCACCATCCCGACGCCAGTGTCGCAGGCCCCAGAAAGGAGACGGCCCCGCCGAAGCGGGGCCGTTTTCCTGAGGGAGGAATGATGCTATGTGGACTCTTAGGGGAAGTTTTCTAGGCGGGGCGCGCGCTGTAGCGCGTGATCGAGGTGACGATCAGAGCCGCCACCCCGGCGATCGCGAACAGCGCCGCGGCGCCGAGCTCGCCGGCCAGCCCGAACATCGCGGCCACCAGCAGCAGGCCGAGCGCGATGCCGCGGTCGTAGACCGCCTGCGCCGAAACCGGCAGGGTGCCGCGGCCGCTCGGGGCGGTGCCGGCGAGGGCGAGGGCCACGATCGCTATGCCGATGGTCACGCCGGTCACGATCGCCGCCGCGCCCAGCCCGATCGCGAACGGGACACAGATCAGGGCGGTGCCGGCCGCCATCAATACGCCGGAGCGAGATGCCGGAGAGAGGAGCCTTGCGATCGTCATCGTGTATCCGAGGCTACGCACGCTTTCGGGGCGATGTGTGACGTCGGTCACACTGCACGCGGGTACCCTCCTGCGATGCCCAAGCGGCGGCTGGACACGCTGCTCGCCGAGCGCGGGCTGTTCGAGACTCGCACCCGGGCGGCGGCGGCCGTGATGGCGGGCGACGTGCGCGTGGGCGACCGTCCGGCCCGCAAGCCCGGCGAGCTGGTCCCCCCCGACGCGCGGCTGGAGGTGGCGGAGCGGCCGGCGTTCGTCTCGCGCGGCGGAGTCAAGCTGGCCAACGCCCTCGATGCCTTCGCGATCGACCCGGCCGGCCGCCGCGGCCTCGACGTGGGCGCCTCGACCGGCGGCTTCACGGACTGCCTGCTCCAGCGTGGGGCGGAGGCGGTGATCGCGCTCGACGTGGCCTACGGCGAGCTGCACTGGACCCTGCGCAACGATCCGCGCGTGACCGTGGTCGAGCGCCGCAACGCCCGCGGGCTTCAGCCCGGCGAGCTGCCCTGGCCGCCCGATCTGATCGTCGCCGACGTCTCGTTCATCTCGCTCACCAAGGTCCTGCCCGCGGTGCTCGCGGCCGCCGCGCCGAGCTTCGACTGCCTCGCGCTCGTCAAGCCGCAGTTCGAGGTCGGGCGCGAGCGGATCGCCAAGGGCGGCGTGGTACGAGGGGCGGACGACCGGCGGGCGGCGCTGGTGGCCGTGGCGGCCCACGCCCGCGACGAGCTGGCAGTGGCCGTGCTCGGCTTCGCCTCCTCGGGCCTGCCCGGCCCGGCGGGCAACCGGGAGAGCTTCGCGTGGCTCGCGGAGGCCGGCCGCGCGGGTGCGGTCGAGGACTTGGAGGCGGCGGCGAGAAGGGCGGAGCCGTGATCGACAGGCCGCGCTCGATAACGGTCTTCACCCACACGCGGCCGGGCGACACGGAGGGCGCTCTGCGCCGGGTCGTCGAGCTGGCCACCGAAGCGGGGGTCGAGGTGCGCCTGCCGTCCGCGGAAACCGAGAAGTTCGGCGCGGTCGCGGGGACGGGGGAGGTGCCGCCGCCGTTCGCCGGCACCGACCTCGCGCTGGTGCTCGGCGGGGACGGCACGATCCTGACCGCGCTGCGAGAGTTCGCCAACACCGGGGTGCCCGTGTTCGCGCTCAACTACGGAGCGATCGGGTTCCTGGCCACAATCGAGCCCTGGGAGCTCGAGGACGGCGTGCGGCGGGCGCTGCGCGGGGAGTTCGACGTGATGGAGCTGCCGGGCCTGGTCGTCGCCACGGCGGATGGCGAGCGGGTGGCCATCAACGACGTCTCCCTCCACCGCCGCCAGGAGGGCCGGGTGGCCGAGCTGTCCTACTCGGTCGAGGGGGAGCAGCTCGGCGCGGTGCGCTGCGACGGCCTGGTCGTGGCCACTCCCGCCGGGTCCACCGGCTACAACCTCGCCAACGGCGGCCCGGTGCTGGCCTGGGGCGTGGAGGGCTACGTGGTTTCGTTCATCGCCCCGCACACGCTCACCGCCCGGGCGCTGGTGGTGGCTCCGGGGGACACCCTCGAAGTCACCAACCGCTCGAGCTCCGAGGCGGTGGACGTGTCGACCGACGCCCGCCAGGCCGGGGCGCTGGCGCCCGAGGCGACGATGAAGATCCAGTTCAACCAGCGCCAGTCGCTGCTGGCCCAGGCGCCCGGGGCGACGTTCTACCACCGCTTGCGCGACAAGTTCGGCCGCCTGTCGCACTGATGGCAGCAGGAGGCTCCCGCCCCGGGCCCCGCTGATGTCGGGCCGGGCGGCCGCTAGCGCTTCGTGATGCCGTGGGCCTCGAACACATCGGGCTCGCTGGAGAACTCGATGCCGGCCTCCCCCAGAGCAGGCATCAGGCGCTCGCCGAACGCCTCCCACTGCTCGCGCGAATCCCAGATCTCGCTGACCATGAGGTTGCCGTCGGTGCCGAAGCAGACGTGATAGTCCAGCCCGTCGGCCGGCCACTGCAGGCCGGCCGCTTCGAGCTGGCTGTTGGTCGCGTCGTACTTCTCGGCTGTCAGCGACACGGGGTGATAGCGGACCACGATGCTCACGCTGGACTCCTTCGGGCTTGGGGGTAACCGGCCGACCCTACTGGTATCCCTGACTCCGTGCTCCTCGAGCTCCGGATCGAGAACCTGCTGCTGATCGAACGCGCCGAGCTGCGCCCCGGCCCGGGGCTGTGCGCCATCACGGGCGAGACTGGCGCCGGCAAGACGGTGCTGGCCCACGCGCTCGATCTCCTGCTGGGCGGCAAGGCGCGCTCGGGGATCGTCCGCCCGGGTGCGCGCGAGGCCTACGTCGAGGGGGTGTTCGCGCTGCCCGCGGGTCTGCTCGACGAGCCCGAGCTGGCGGAACTGCGCGAGCGGATCGGCGAGTCGCTCGAGGAGATCGTGCTCGCGCGCCGCGTCAGCGCCGAGGGCCGCACGCGCGCGTTCGTGGAGGGCCGCTCGGCCACGGCGGCCGACCTCCAGGCACTCGGCGGGCGCCTGGTCGCCTTCTTCGGGCAGCACGAGCACCGCCGGCTCACGCTCGCCTCGGCGCAGCTCGACCTGCTCGACGGCTTCTGCGGCTCCGATCAGCTGGCCGCACGCCGGCGCCTGGCGGCCGCGCACGCGCACGTACGGGAGGTGGAGCAGCGGCTGGTCGAGCTGCGCGAGCGCGCCGGCACCCGCGACCGCGACCTGGACCTGCTCGCGTTCGAGATCGAGGAGATCGAGGCGCTCGAGCCCACCGAGGAGGAGCGCAACGCGCTCGCCGGTGAGCGC
Source organism: Thermoleophilaceae bacterium (assembly GCA_034664125.1). GTDB lineage: Bacteria > Actinomycetota > Thermoleophilia > Solirubrobacterales > Thermoleophilaceae > JACVRW01. The sequence goes on from JAXDIG010000054.1 coordinate 91,035, forward strand.
GAGCGGCTGCGGCAGATGGACGGCCTCCTGGCCGCCGCGGGCGGCGGGGCGGAGGCGATCGCCCCATCGAGCGCCGACGGCGGGGTCGCTCAGCTGCTCGCCGAATGCGAGGGGCTCACCGGTGCGGTGCAAGGCGTCGACCCGGAGCTGGACCAGATCGCCGCCCGGCTGGCGGCGCTGCGCATCGAGGCCGAGGACCTGGGCGGCGAGCTGCGCCGCTACGCGGATTCGCTCGAGGCCGAGCCCGGACGGCTGCAGGAGGTGGAGGAGCGCCTCGAGCAGTACGACCGGCTGGAGCGCAAGCACGGCGGCACCGTCGCGGCCGTGCTGGAGCACGCGGAGCGCTGCCGCGGCGAACGCGAGCGGCTCGAACAGGCGGAGGTGGCCACCGAGCGCGCCGAGGCCGAGCTGGCGGGCGCGCTGTCGGAACGCGACGCGCTGGCCACGCAGCTGGGCGACCGCCGCCGCGAGGCCGCCCCGCGGCTCGCCGAGCGGGTGCGCGAGGAGCTGGAGTCGCTGGCGATGCAGGACGCCTCCTTCGAGGTGCGGCTCGAGCCGCGCGATGAGATGGGCGCCAGCGGTGCGGAGCGCGCCGAGCTGATGCTGGCGCCGAACCCTGGCGTGCCGGCCGCCCCGATCCGCGAGGCGGCCTCGGGCGGCGAGCTGTCGCGGGTGATGCTCGCCCTGATGACGGTCGCCGGCACCGGGGAGTCGCGCACGCTGGTGTTCGACGAGGTCGACGCTGGCGTGGGCGGCCAGACCGCCCGCGCGGTGGGCGAGCGCCTGCGCGCGCTCGGCGAGTCGCGCCAGGTGCTCTGCATCACGCACCTGCCCCAGATCGCGGCGCTGGCCAGCGGCCACTTCCGCATCGAGAAGTCGGCCGGCGACGAAACGTCGCTCACAACCGTCGAGGAGCTCGCCGGCGACGGAGTGGTCGAGGAGCTCGTGCGGATGCTCGGCGCGGAGAGCTCCGACGGCGCGGCGCGCAAGCACGCCAAACAGCTGCTGGCGGCGGCGTGAGCAACGCGATAGCCGTCGCCCTCCGGCGTCCTCGGCCCTCGGCGTGCGCAGCACGCCTTCGGACCTGCGTCCTGGGATGGCTTGGCTCTCCCGCCGCTCACGCCGCCGCCCCTGGCGGCGGCGTGAACCTCTTCCGCTTGCGCGGCCGGTACACTCGAACTCCCAGAGCCTGAATGCCCCAGACGCACCCGGAAACCCGCTTCATCTTCATCACCGGCGGTGTCGTCTCCGCTCTTGGGAAGGGCATCGCCGCCGCCTCGCTGGGTCAGCTGCTGGTCGCCCGCGGCCTGTCCGTGACGATCCAGAAGTTCGACCCCTACATCAACGTGGACCCGGGCACGATGAGCCCGTTCCAGCACGGCGAGGTGTTCGTGACCGAGGACGGCGCCGAAACCGACCTCGACCTGGGCCACTACGAGCGCTTCACGGACGTCAACACCAGCCGCGCCTCGAACGCGACGGCGGGAGCGATCTACAACTCGGTGATCCGGCGCGAGCGCCGCGGCGACTACCTGGGCGGCACCGTCCAGGTGATCCCGCACATCACAGACGAGATCAAGAACCGCATCAAGCTGGTCGCGGAGTCCACGGACGTCGACATCGTGATCACCGAGATCGGCGGCACGGTGGGCGACATCGAGTCCCTGCCGTTCCTCGAGGCGCTGCGCCAGTTCCACTCGGACCTCGGCCGCGACCGCAGCATGTTCGTGCACCTCACGCTGGTGCCCTTCCTCGGCCACGCCGGCGAGCTGAAGACCAAGCCGACCCAGCACTCCGTTCAGGAGCTGCGGCGGATCGGCATCCAGCCGGACATGGTCATGTGCCGCTCCGAGGAGCCGCTCGGCGACGAGATCCGCGAGAAGATCGCCCTGTTCGCGAACCTGCCCGTGGCCTCGGTCGTGTCGGCCCGCGACGTCGACTCGATCTACAAGGTTCCGCTCGAGTTCGAGCACGAGGGCGTGGCGGACCGGGTGCTCGGTCATTTCGGCATCGAGGCCCCGTCCCCCGACCTGTCCGACTGGAAGGAGCTGGTGGGGCGCATCGGCTCGTCGACCACCCCGGTGCGGATCGCCCTGGTCGGCAAGTACAACCAGCTCGCCGACGCCTACCTGTCGGTGATCGAGGCGCTCAACCACGCCGGCACGCACCACGGCGGCAAGGTCGAGGTGCACTGGGTCGACTCGGAGCGTCTCACGGAGGGCGAGGTGGAGGCCGAGCTGGCCACCTGCGACGGCATCCTCGTCCCGGGCGGCTTCGGCGTGCGCGGCATCGAGGGCAAGATCAGGGCGGCGCGCTTCGCGCGCGAGCACGGCGTGCCGTATCTCGGCATCTGCCTCGGAATGCAGATCGCCGTGTCCGAGTTCGCCCGCCACGTGGCCGACATGGACGGCGCCAACTCGACCGAGTTCGACCCGGAGACGCCCTACCCGGTGATCGACCTGCTCCCGGAGCAGAAGGAGGTCCGCGACATGGGCGGCACGATGCGCCTGGGCGCGGACCCCGTGAAGCTCCACGACGACACACGGGCCCGCGAGATCTACGGCGAGCCGGTCATCTACGAGCGCCACCGCCACCGCTACGAGGTCAACAACCATCTGCGCAAGCGCCTGGAGCAGGCCGGCCTGGTGTTCAGCGGAACCTCGCCCGACGACCGCCTGGTCGAGGTGATCGAGCTGCCCGACCATCCCTTCTTCGTGGCCTCCCAGTACCACCCCGAGTTCAAGTCGCGCCCGCTGCGCCCGCAGCCGCTGTTCCGCGACTTCGTGGGAGCCGCGATGGAGCGCGCGGGCGAGCGCGCGCCCGAAGTGGAGCCCGCGGTGCGGGCCGAGACGCACGCCTAGGCGCCACGCCCCCGGTAGCCTCCGGCGCGTGACCGTTCGCTCCCTCCAGAGCGCCTCCACCGCCGAGCGGGAGCGCCTGCTCGACGACTTCGTGCGGCTCTGCGAGATCGAGAGCCCGTCCCGGAGCGAGCGCGCTGTGGCGGATGCGGTCCGTCAGGAGCTGGAGGGCCTCGGCCTCGAGGTCGAGGAGGACGACACCGCCGCGGAGACCGGCTCCGACGCCGGCAACCTGCTCGCCCGCATCGAGGGGCCCGAGGGCGCTCGCACGATCCTGCTCTGCGCCCACCTCGACACCGTCCCGCTGGCCGGCCCCGTCGAGGTCGCCCGCGAGAACGGCGTGCTCAGCAATCGCCACGAGGCCATCCTCGGCGCCGACAACAAGGCAGCCGTGGCCACCATCCTGGCCGCCGCGCGGCGCCTGACCGGCGAGGGCACGCCGGTGGGCGTCGAGCTGCTGTTCACGACGTGCGAGGAGCAGGCGCTCGCCGGCGCCAAGGCCTTCGACCTGGCCCGGCTGCGCTCCGAGTTCGGCTACGTCTTCGACCACGCGTCGTCGGTCGGCGAGCTGGTCACCGCCTCGCCGACCTACTACAGGCTCGAGGCCGACTTCCGCGGCCAGGCTGCCCACGCCGGCATCCGGCCCGAGGCCGGTCACAACGCCATCGCCGCCGCCGCGAGGGCCATCGCCGCCCTCCAGATCGGCCGGCTGGACGAGTCCACCACCGCCAACGTCGGCGAGATCCAGGGCGGCACCGCGGCAAACGTCGTGGCCGAGCGCTGCCACGTCGTGCTCGAGACGCGCAGCCTCGACGACGCCCGTGCCGGGGAGGTCGTCAGCTCGATGGTCGACGCCATCTCGGAGTCCGCGAGCGACCTGGAGTGCGACGTGGAAACCGCCGTGGAGCGCCTGTTCCGCGGCTACAAGCTCGCCCGTACCTCTCCCGTGGTCGAGGTGGCTGCCGAGGCGCTGCGCTCGACCGGCATCGAGCCGGTCTACATCAACACCGGCGGCGGCAGCGACGCCAACGCCTTCATCGCCGCCGGCCTGCCGATGGTCAACGTGTCGAACGGCACCGAGGGCAACCACCAGCCCGACGAGTCGGTCACCGTCGACGCGCTCGAAGCCACCCTCGACGTAACGCTCGCGATCGTCGCCGCGAGCGCCCGCGCCTGACGATGGCCTTCGAGCGCATCGACAGCAGGAAGGTGTGGGAGGGGCACGTGGCCACCGTGCGCGTCGACCGCTTCCGCTACGACGACGGCGAGGAGGCCGAGCGCGAGGTGGTGGCCCACCCGGGCGCCGTCGCGGTGGTCGCCCACGACGGCGAGCGCCTGTTCCTGGTGCGCCAGCCGCGGGAGGCGGTGGGGGAGCCCGACCTGCTCGAGCTGCCCGCCGGCAAGCTCGACGAGGAGGGCGAGAGCCCGCTCGACACCGCCAAGCGCGAGCTGGCCGAGGAGATCGGCAAGGGCGCCCGCGACTGGACCCACCTGACCAGCTTCTACACCTCGCCCGGCTTCGCCGACGAGGAGTGCCACGTGTTCCTGGCCACCGACCTCTACGACGAGCGAGCCCACGCCGAGGACACCGAGCGGATCGAGGTCGTGGAGGCGCCGCTGGCCGATCTGGACGGCGTGATCGAGCAGTGCCGCGACGCGAAATCGCTGGTCGGCCTGCTGTGGTTCCGCGCCTTCTGCGCGTGAGCCGCACGTTGCAGCCGCAAGGGATGCCCGCCGCTCGCACGAACCGTGTGAGCGATGGCAACCATCGAGCAACCTCTCGTCGAAGGGCGCTTCGAGCACCTGGTGCTCGATTTTCTCGCCTACCTGGAGTTCGAGCGCGGGCTGTCCCGCAACACACTCGAGGCGTACCGCGGCGATCTGCTGCAGCTGGGCCGCTTCCTGGCGGAGCGCGACGTGTCCGCGCTCGACGCGAGTCAGGGTGACGTCACCGACTTCCTGACCCAGCTGGGCGCCGGCGACGCGGATCACCGGCCCGCCTCGCCCGCGACGATCCACCGCAAGTCCGCCTGCCTGCGCTCCTTCTACCGCCATCTGCGCCGCGAGGGCCTGCGCGAGTCCGACCCCACCGCCACGCTCAGCGCGCCCCGCCGCAGTCGCAAGCTGCCCGAGGTGCTCACGCGCGGCGAGGTGGAGCGCCTGCTCTCCCAACCGCGCGGCACCGACCCGGCCGCGCTGCGCGACCGCGCCCTGCTGGAGCTGATGTACGCGTCGGGTCTGCGGGCGTCCGAGGCGATCGGGCTCGAGCTGGGCGACGTGGACGCCGAGGAGCGGGTCCTGCGGGCGCGCGGCAAGGGGTCGAAGGAGCGCGTCGTGCCGATCGGCCAGGCGGCGCTGCGGGCGCTCGCCGTCTACCTGGAGCGTGGCCGGCCGAGGCTCGTCAAGAACAACGTCGAGTCGCACCTGTTCGTGAACTTCCGCGGCGGCCAGCTCACCCGCCAGGGCCTCTACAAGATCGTCCGCCGCCACGCCGAGACGGCCGGCCTGGCGGACCGCATGAGCCCGCACACCCTGCGCCACACCTTCGCCACGCACCTGCTGGCCGGCGGCTGCGACCTGCGCTCGGTGCAGGAGATGCTGGGCCACGCTGACGTCTCGACGACGCAGCTCTACACCCACCTGTCGAGCGACCGGCTCAAGGACGTCTACTTCAAGGCGCACCCGCGGGCGACCGTCACGTAACAAGCAGCAACCGAGGCTGGGCCGGAAGCACCCGGTTTCCGAGTGTGGGTAGCGATTCGCGTCATATGCGCGCGGTTTTGCTACCCACACTCCCATTTGGGCCGCCCCTGGTTGCTTCTGTTTGCGCTGCGCGGGGCGCTCTACAACTGCCAAGATCGGAGCCGTGCCAGAGCTCCCCGAAGTCGAGACGATCCGTCGCCAGCTGGCCCCGGCGCTGGAGGGCCGGCGCATCGAGAGCGTCGAGGTGCGCGACCCGCGCTGGTCGGAGCCCGCGCCGCCGGAGGCGATCGCGGACGCCCTGCGCGGCCGGCTGATCGAGCACGTCGGCCGGCGCGGGAAGTACCTGGTCGTCTCGCTCGAGGACGACGTGCACCTGGTCATGCACCTGCGCATGACGGGCAACCTGCTCTTGACCGAGGCCGCGGACGACCCGGCCCACATGCGGGTGGCCATCGGGTTGGACGACGGCCGCAGGCTCCTGTTCGTCGACGTCCGGCGCTTCGGCACCGGCGACGTCCTGCTCGGCAGCGATTCGCTCACCGAGTACTTCGACTCACGGCTGGGCGTGGAGCCGCTCGGTGCGGACTTCACCCCCGAGGCGCTGCGCGCGCTGGCCCGCGGCCGCAAGCAGCCCGTCAAGGCGTTCCTGCTCAACCAGGAGCGGATCGCGGGGGTGGGGAACATCTACGCCGACGAGGCGCTCTTCCGCGCCCGGATCCACCCGCTGCGGCCGGTCGGCACCCTCAAGCGCGACCAGATCGAGGCGCTGCGCGCCGGGGTGGTCGAGTCGCTCGAGCTCGGGATCGACTCGAAGGGCGCCTCGATCGACGACTACCGCCATGTCGACGGGGCGCGCGGCAGCTTCCAGGACCGCTTCCTCGTCCACACGCGCGCGGGCGAGCCCTGCCCGCGCTGCGGGACCCCGATCGAGAAGCTGCGCGCCGCCGGCCGCGGCACCTACGTGTGCCCGAACTGCCAGCGGCGGCCGCGCGTCAGGCGGAGCTGACTTAAGCCGCGCGCCGCGCGGTCATGACCACGCGCGCACCCGCGGCGGGGATCATCGTGACGTTTCGGTGGCGCGCGTGCTCGGGCCTCGGATCGGCCGGCTCGAGGTCGGTGCGGCGCGCGATCGCGTCCATCACCACGCGCTGCTCGGCCATCGCCAGCGCGGCGCCCAGGCAGCGCCGGATGCCGCCGCCGAACGGGATCCACGTGTACGTGCCCGGCTTGCGTCCGAGGAAGCGCTCGGGCCGGAACGCGAACGGATCGGGATAGACGTCCTCGCGGTGGTGCAGCAGCAGGATGCTCATCAGGACCGAGCTGCCGGCCGGCATGCGGTACTCGCCGAGCTGCCACGGCACCATCACGCGCCGCCCGATGACCGGGATCACCGGGCGCGAGCGCATCGTCTCGTGGATGGTGGCCTCGAGGTAGCCGTCGGGGTCGTCGCCGGAGCGAGCCACGTCGCGCAGCCGCTCGTAGGCGGCCGGGTGACGCACCAGCCGCTCGAACGCCCAGGCCAGCGAGTTCGCCGTCGTCTCGTGGCCCGCGAGCACCAGCGTGAGCAGCTCGTCGCGCAGCTCCTGGTCGGTGAGGCGCTCGCCGTCCTCGGTTTCGGCGTCGAGCAGCAGCGAGAGGATGTCCGTGCGCCGCTCGGCGGCGGCGCGGCGCGCCGAGATCACCGCGTACATGTGGCGGTCCAGCTGGCTCAGGAACACGCGGGTGGGGCCGACCGGCTCGTCGCTGCTCAGGTTGAGCAGCTCGAACAGCTGCGCCTCCGGCCGCGTGGAGAGGGCGACGGCGCGGCGGATGGTCTGCCGCAGGCTGTGCTCGGGGGTGCCCTTGGCGGGCTTGCCCTCAATGCCGAAGATGCCGGCCATGATCACGTCGAGCGTGATCGCCTGCATGCGCGGCGCCAGCGCGAACGGCATGCCCTGGGGCCAGCTGTCGATCTCGCGGTCGGCCGCCTGGGCGATCATCTCCGTGTAGCGCTGCACGGCCTCGCCGTGGAAGGGCGGCAGCAGCAGCTTGCGCTGGCGCATGTGGCGCGGACCGACGGCGGTGAGCACGGAGTTGGGGCCGACGATCGGCCGCAGCGGCGACTCGCCGGTCAGCGACGGCGCGTCCTCGGGCTTGGCGGTGAACAGCGAGCGGACGTGGTCGGGGTGGCTGGTGACCGCCTCGATGTCGTCGTCGACGATGCTGCGGAACAGGAAGACGTCGCCGAGCTCGCGACGGGCGCGGAAGACGAACTCGATCTGACGCACGCTGAAGCGCAGCGTCTGCAGGGCGCGAGGCAGCGGGAGGGAGGGGGGCAGGCGCACGCCGGCGCCGTCGTCGGGCGCCGGGCCGGCGGGGGAGGGCGGCGCTTCGCCGACGAGGCCATCGGCAAGCGGAGGTGCCGCGTCGAGCACGCTCATGCCGCCAGCAGCTCCTCGAGCGATCCCGCCCGATCGGCCTCCAGAAGCTCGCGGAAGCCGCCGATGGCGCGCTGCCCGATGACGATCTGGGGGAACGTCATCTGCCCGGTGAGCGCGACGAGGTCGGCACGGCCCTCCGGGTCCTTCGCCAGGTTGACCTCGGAGAAACGGACGCTGCGTGCCTGCAGCAGCGCCTTGGCCTGGCGGCAAAAGCCGCACGGCTCGGTCGTATACACGATCACCACGCTCTCGTCCGCCATCCCGTTCAGAGTCTAGGTAAGTGCCCCTTACGCTCTCTCCTTACTCCTCCGGCGGCTGCAAAGCTGCGCCTGGCAGCGTCCTCAGGAGGCACTAGCTGCCCCGTTCCTTCAAAACCGAAGCAATCGTGCTGCGCTCCATTCGCTACGGGGAGGCCGATCGAGTGCTGCATCTCTACACGCCCGACCGCGGGCGGGTCGGTGCCGTGGCGAAGGGCGTGCGGCGGGTGGGCTCGCGGATGGGGGGCCGGCTGGAGCCGCTCAGCCGGGTCCGGCTGGTGCTGCACCAGGGGCGCGGCGAGCTCTGCACGGTCAGCCAGGCCGACACGGTGCATCCCCACGCGGCCCTGCGCGAGCGGCGCGATTCGCTCGAGCGCGCCACGCAGGCCTGCGAGGCCGTCCTGCGGCTGCTCGACAGCGCGGAATCCAACCAGCCCGCCTACAACCTGCTCTGCAACCAGCTGGGGCTGCTCGACGCGAGCGCCGCGGCGGCCGGCCGCGCCCAGGCGCTCGCCTTCCGCCTCAAGCTGCTGCTGGCCGCGGGCTTCGCGCCCGAGCTGGCGTCGTGCGCCACCTGCGGCGAGGCCGAGCACCTGGGCGGCTTCTCGCCGAGCGCCGGCGGGGTGGTCTGCGCCGGCTGCGAGGCTGGCTCGTTCCCGCTCTCGGAAGAGGCGCACCGCTTCCTCGTGACCGCACTGGCCAAGCCGCTGGCCGAGGCCCCGCAGGCGCCCGAGGCCGCCCTGGCTCAGGGCGACCGCGCGATCGCCGAAACGCTCGAATACCACGCTCACGTTCGGTTGAGACGGGTGGCCTAGGGCATACTGGCCGGGTGAAGGCCGCCGCGGGGACGAAGCTCGTCTACGACTTCGCCGAGGGGTCGCGCGACATGCGCGAGCTGCTCGGCGGCAAGGGTGCCAACGTCGCGGAGATGACGCGCGTGCTCGGCCCCGACCGCGTGCCGGCGGGCTTCACGATCACGACCGAGGCGTGCGTGGCCTACATGGAGGCCGATCGCTCGTTTCCGGAGGGCATGGAGGACCAGGTCGCGGAGGCGCTCGAGCGCCTCGAGGAGCAGGCCGCCAAGACGCTGGGCGACTCCGACGACCCGCTGCTCGTATCTGTGCGCAGCGGCGCGCGCGAGTCGATGCCCGGGATGATGGACACGGTCCTCAACCTGGGGCTGAACGACGAGTCGGTCGAGGGGCTGGCGCGCGCGACCGACAACGAGCGCTTCGCGTGGGACTCCTACCGGCGCTTCGTGCAGATGTTCGGCAACGTCTGTCGCGGCATCCCGGGGGAGCGCTACGAGGACCTGATCAAGGAGAGCAAGTCGGAGGCTGGCGTGAAGCAGGACGTCGACCTGGACGTGGACGCCCTGCGCGGGCTGACCGAGCGCTTCAAGCAGCTCTTCGCCGAGGAAACCGGGGAGGAGTTCCCGCAGGACCCGCAGGAGCAGCTCACCCAGGCGATCCGCGCGGTGTTCGACTCGTGGCTCGGCGAGCGCGCGGTCAGCTACCGGCGCATCAACCGCATCCCGGACGAGTGGGGCACGGCGGTGAACGTGCAGCAGATGGTGTTCGGCAACAAGGGCGACACCTCGTGCAGCGGCGTCGCGTTCTCGCGCGACGAGATCACCGGCGAGGCCACGCCGTCGGGCGACTTCCTCGTCAACGCCCAGGGCGAGGACGTGGTGTCCGGCGTCCGCACGCCGAGCGACCTGGGCGAGATGAAGGAGCTGATGCCGGAGGCCCACGACGAGCTGATGGAGATCCTGCGGACGCTCGAGGCGCACTACAAGGACATGCAGGACACCGAGTTCACCGTCGAGGAGGGCAGCCTCTTCATGCTCCAGACGCGTAACGCGAAGCGCCCTGCCCAGGCGGCGGTGCGGTTCGCGGTCGACGCGGTGGAGGAAGGGCTCCTCGATCGCGACGAGGCGATCGCGACGATCGACGCGGGCAAGCTCGACGCCCTGCTGCATCCCGCCTTCGCCCGGGACGCGCAATTCGAGGTACTGGCCGAGGGCGTACCGGCCTCTCCCGGCGCGGCCAAGGGCGCGATCGTGTTCACCGCCCCGGAGGCGGTCGCCGCCGCGGAGGACGGGCGCGACGTGATCCTGGTGCGGCCGTTCACGGAGGCCGACGACGTGGCCGGCTTCCACGCGGCCAAGGGCATCCTGACCGCCGAGGGCGGCAAGGCCTCGCACGCTGCCCTGGTGGCGCGCGGCATGGGCAAGCCGTGCGTGTCGGGGGCTTCGGCGCTCGAGATCGACCTGAAGGCCAAGACGGTCAAGGTGAACGGCACGACGCTCAGCGAGGGCGACCTGATCGCGATCGACGGCTCGGCCGGGCTGGTCACCGCCGACGACGTCGCGCTGGAGGTGCCCGAGGTGTCGGACCAGTTCGACACCGTGCTCGGCTGGGCCGACGAGGTGCGGACGCTGGGCGTGCGCGCGAACGCGGACACGCCCGAGGACGCCGCCAAGGCGCGCGAGTTCGGGGCGGCGGGCATCGGGCTGTGCCGGACCGAGCACATGTTCATGGCGGCGGACCGCCAGCCCAAGATGCGGGCGATGATCATGGCGGAGTCCGAGGAGGACCGCCGCCGCGCCCTGGACGAGCTGCTGCCGCTCCAGCAGGAGGACTTCGAGGGCCTGTTCGATCAGATGAGCGGCCTGCCGGTCACGATCCGGCTGCTCGACCCGCCGCTGCACGAGTTCCTACCGCACGCCGAGGATGTCGCCCAGGACGTGGAGCGCGCCCGCATCGAGGAGTCGGACGACCTCGAGGAGCTCGAGCACACGCTGGACCGCATCCACTCGCTCTCGGAGACCAACCCGATGCTCGGCACTCGCGGCGTGCGGCTCGGCGTGCTGCACCCCGAGGTCTACGAGATGCAGGTGCGGGCGATCGTGCGGGCGGCGCTGGCGGTCGCGGAGCCGCCCCAGGTGGAGATCATGATCCCGCTGGTCGCCTACGAGAAGGAGCTCGAGCTGATGCGCGAGCTGGTCGAGCGGGTCAGGGACGAGGAGGGCGGCGAGCGGCTCGACCTGCTGATCGGCACGATGATCGAGCTGCCGCGGGCGTGCTTCGTGGCAGACCGCATCGCCGCCCACGCGGACTTCTTCTCGTTCGGGACCAACGACCTCACCCAGACGGCGCTCGGGTTCTCGCGCGACGACACCGAGGGGCGCATCCTGACGCGCTACATAGAGCGCAAGGTGGTCGACCGCAGCCCGTTCGAGACGATCGACAAGCCGGGCGTGGGATGGCTGGTGCGGCTCGCCGCGTGGGTGGGGCGCGAGGCCAGCCCGGACCTCAAGCTGGGCATCTGCGGGGAACACGGCGGCGACCCCGACTCGATCGCGTTCTTCCAGCTGGCCGGGCTGGACTACGTGAGCTGCTCGCCGTACCGCGTCCCGATCGCGCGCGTGGCCGCCGCCCAGGCGGCGCTTGCCTGAGGGACGGGCCTGCCAATAGGGTTGAGACGTGCGCTGGTTGACCCTGCCGCTGGCCCTGCTCACCGCGGCGATCCTGATTCCCGCCTCGGCGCTCGGCCACGCGGAGCGCTTCGCGTACTTCCCTGACCACACGCTCGGCAGCGTGCCCAAGTACCGCACCGGCGGGCCGTCGCTCGTGGTGTGCAAGCCGGACTCCGCCAAGCGCATCGCGAAGATGGGCGGCTCGGGCAAGGCGGCGCGCGCCGCGCGGCGCCGCAACCTCGCGCTGCTGCCGCGCTGCAGGTACCCGCACATCCAGGAGGCGGTCAACGCCGCGGGCAACGGCTACCGCATCCTCGTGCTGCCCGGCGTGTACAAGGAGGAGCCCAGCCGCCGCGTGCCCAACGACGGCGATGCCTGCAAGGGCAACCAGTACAAGGGCGAGGAGCCGGGGACCAAGAGCTACAAGTTCCAGCGCGACTGCCCGAACGTGCAGAACCTGATCGCGATCACCGGCGACGACAACGACGCCGACCGCCGCTGCGACGACAAGTGCAACCTGCAGATCGAGGGCACCGGCCTGCGGCCGCAGGACGTCAAGGTCGTGGGCGGCGGCTACGGCCTGAAGCCGGGCGCGAAGCTGAACGTCTTTCGCGCCGACCGCGCCGACGGCGTGTTCCTGCGCAACTTCCTCGTCGAGTACTCGGACTTCAACAACGTCTACGTGCTCGAGACGAACGGCTTCCGGCTGGAGAACGTGATCTCGCGCTGGAGCCGCGAGTACGGCTTCCTCAGCTTCACCTCCGACAACGGGCTCTACAACCACGTGAAGGCCTTCGGCTCGGGCGACTCCGGCATCTACCCGGGCTCGGGGCCGGAGGGCCACTGCCAGCGCTACGGAATCGAGATCCGCAACTCGGAGTCGTTCGGCAACACGATCGGGTGGTCGGGCACCGCCGGCAACGGCGTGTACACGCACGACTCGAAGTTCCACCACAACGCCACCGGCATCACGATGGACTCGTTCGCCGGCGGGCACCCCGGCATGCCGCAGGACTGCTCGAAGTGGGAGGACAACCAGGTCTACTCGAACAACGCGGACCTGTTCAACGCCAAGCGCGACGCCTACTGCAAGAACACTCCGAACGAGAAGCGCGACCCGAGCAAGGTCTGCCCGACCTTCCAGGTGCCGGTCGGCACCGGCATCCTGACCGGCGGCGGCAACGGCAACATCTTCCGCAACAACTGGATCTACGACAACTGGCGTCGCGGGACGATGCTGTTCTGGGTGCCGGGCCAGCTGCGCGGCGAGGACCAGACCGGCCAGTCAGCGCCGGTCAGCACCTACGAGACGTCGCACAACAACAAGTACATCGGCAACCACATGGGCGTGCGGCCGAACGGCCGGCGTGACCCGAACGGCGTCGACTTCTGGTGGGACGAGGAGGGCGGCGGCAACTGCTGGTCGGACAACAAGGGCCCCGGCGGCGGCGTCTTCACGAGTGACCCGACGCCCCTGTTCGCCTGCCCGGGCGGCAGCCCCGACACGCCGGGCAGCACCGTCAAGCAGGGCGCGCTGTTCGGCTGCGCGACGTGGGATCCGAAGGACAACCCGGATCCCGTCGGCTGCGACTGGTTCACCCGGCCGCCCGAGCCCAAGTAGTGGTTCGCCTCAGATGGGTGCTGGTCGCCGCTCTCGCGGCGGTCGCGCCGCTCGCCTGCGGCGGTGACGGCAGCGAGGGCACCGGCGCGCTCGTCTGGGTCAAGCAACCGACGCTGGTGAAGCAGGAGACGCTGCCGCGCGACCGCGTCCTCGTGGGGATGGTGCGCAACGACTCGCTGCGCCGGATCACGCTCAAGGCCACCGGCGTGCGCGCGCTGGACGAGGACGGCAACGCGCTGGAGGGGAACGCGACCTTCATCCGCGGCTATGTCCACCCGCTCTACCCGCCCACGCGCCCGCCGGCGGGCGGGCTGCCGGACTCGGAGCTGATCCGGCTCGGGCGGGTGGTGCGGCTGGATCCCGGCAAGCGCAGCCACCTGAGCGTGGCGTGGCGGCTGAAGCCGGGCGGCAAGCCGCCGGTGCGCATCGACTACGGGTTCGGATGGCTCCCCATCCCGGGGAGCTGAGGCGTCGCCTGCGAGAATCGGCGGGCCGCCGATGACCAAGCTCGCCCGCGCATCTTTTCGCGAGCGGATCGAGCGCGCCGAGGAGGCGCGCCACTCCCCGCTCGCCACGCCCTCCTACCCCGCGCGCCGCGTGCGGGAGGAGCCCGACTCGGACCACCGCACCCCCTTCCAGCGCGACCGCGACCGGATCGTCCACTCGAAGGCGTTCCGGCGCCTCAAGCACAAGACGCAGGTGTTCATCGCCCCCGAGGGCGACCACTACCGCACCCGGCTCACCCACACGCTCGAAACCTGCGGGATCGCGCGGACGGTGGCGCGGGCGCTCGGCCTCAACGAGGACCTGACCGAGGCGATCGGCCTGGGGCACGACCTCGGGCACCCGCCCTTCGGCCACGTCGGCGAGGAGGTGCTCGACGGGTGCGTGCGCGCGCGCTGGGGGCACGCCTTCAGGCACAACGAGCACTCGCTGCGCATGGTCGACCAGATCGAGAACATCAACCTCACCGAGCAGGTGCGCGACGGGATCCTGCACCACACCGGTCCTGAGGCGCCGGCCACGCTCGAGGGCCGGATCCTGAAGCTGGTGGACCGGATCGCCTACATCAACCACGACATTGACGACGCCATCCGCGCAGGCGTGCTGCGCTTCGAGCAGCTGCCGCGCGCCGAGATCGAGCTACTCGGCTCGACTGGCTCCGAGCGCATCGAGGCGCTCGTGGTGGACCTGCTGGACCGCTCGGAGGACGCCGGCGACATCGTGCAGGGGGAGGAAGTCGGCGGCGCGATGCTTCGCCTCCGCGAGTTCATGTTCGAGCAGGTCTACCTGGGGCCGGAGGCGCAGCGCCAGAAGCCGCGCATCGAGCGCATGATGCGCGCGCTGTTCGAGCACTACACGGAGCATCCGCCACCGCCACTGACCGCGGACGCCTCCGACGAGCAGCGCGTGGTGGATTGGCTCGCGGGCATGACCGACCGCTTCGCGATCCGCTCCTTCGAGGACCTGTCGCTGCCGCAGGGGTTCTGAGGATGGCGCTGTTCACTCGCGACTCAATCGACCGGCTGCGCGACACGATCGACATGGTCGACCTGGTCGGCAGCAAGACCGACCTGCGCCGGGTCGGCTCGCGCTGGACCGGGCTGTGCCCCTTCCACGACGAGCGCACCCCCTCGTTCTCGGTCAACGCGGACGAGAAGCTCTTCTACTGCTTCGGCTGCCAGGCCAAGGGAGACGCCTTCGGCTTCGTCGAGCAGTCGGAGGGGCTGGACTTCCGCGAGGCGGTCGAGCTGCTCGGCGACCGCTACGGGGTGGAGCTGCAGCTCGAGAACGACGACCCGCAGGCCGAGGATCGCCGCCGCCGCAAGGAACGGCTGATGAAGCTGCTCGACCGCACGGCGGGCTTCTACGCCACCTACCTGTGGGAGTCCGAGGAGGCGTCCAAGGCGCGGGAGTACCTCGCCGGGCGCGGGCTGGGGGAGGAGGTGCTGCGCGAGTTTCGCGTGGGCTACGCGCCGAGCGCCTGGGACCGGGTGATCGTGGGGGCGCAGCGCGACGGCTTCGGGCCACCGGAGCTGGTGGCGGCCGGGCTCGCCCAGCGCGGGCGCGAGGGCGGCCTGTACGACCGCTTCCGGGGGCGCATCATGTTCCCGCTCGCGAATGCCCGCGGACGGGTGCTCGGCTTCGGCGCGCGCGCCATGGCGGAGGGTCGTGGGCCGAAATACCTAAATACTTCAGAAAACGACATCTACCACAAGGGGCGACAGCTGTTCGGCATCGACCTCGCTCGTGCGCACGCGGCCAGGAACGGTCGCATCGTGGTAGTGGAGGGTTATACGGACGTGCTGGCGCTTCACCAGGCAGGGATTCGCGAGTCCGTGGCCATCATGGGCACGGCGCTGACGGCCGAGCAGATGGCCGAGCTGGGCAGGGCGGCGCCGCTGGTGGTGCTCGCCCTCGACGCCGATCGGTCCGGGCAGGAGGCGATGCTGAGGGCGGCGCAGCACGGTGGCGTCGAGCTGCGCGCCGTCGAGATGCCGGAGGGCAGCGATCCTGCAGACTTGCTTGCGGACGGCGGCGCGGAGGCCTTTACCAAGCTGCTCGACGCCGCTCTGGCAATGATCCAGTTTCAGATTCGCCGGGTTCTTGCCGATGCAGATCTCGGTACGCCCACCGGTAGGGACAAAGCACTTGAGGAGGCGCGCGGCTTGATCGCTGCCACACCCGAACGGACTGCCATGAGGGATGAGCTGGTCCGCGAGATTGCGGATCGCCTCGACGTGCCGGCTGAGTACGTGCGCGCGGCGCCCAGCGGCCGCCCGACGCGCGCGTCCGGCTCCGCCCCTGTCGCGCGCACGCCGGTGCTGCCCGTCGGCGCCTCGGCGGGCGAGGTGGCCTTCCGCGCGGAGCGCGAGTTCCTGCTGCGCTGCCTGGCCAGCGGCGACCTCGGGCGCGAGTACCTCTCCCGGCCGGGCGACGACCAGCTCTCCGACGCCACGCGGCGCGCGCGCGAGCATCTCGTGACGCACTTCGACGACCCGCTTGCCGCGCTGTCGGAGGACGAGTCCGCCCTGGCGGCGCTCGTCACCGACGTGGCGCTGGCGGCGCAGGAGCAGCCGGCCAGCGACGAGGCGGTCCTGCGCATGAGCATCCTTCAGCTCGAGAAGCGGCGCCTCGAGCGCGAGATCCGGCGCGCGGCCCACGAGGGCGACCACGCGCGCCAGAGCGAGCTGGCGGCCGCGGAGCAGCGCGTGCGCGGCGAGCTCGACGAGGTCATGGGGCAGACCGCATGACGCCGAGCGACTTCAAGGACGAGGAGCCGGAAGGCTTCGACGCCCCCGACGTCGAGGAGGCCGAGGAGCTCGACGACGTCGTCGGCGGTCCGATCACCGCCGGCGTGCCGGTCGCGCCGCCCGAGCAGGGCGCCGAGGATGCCGTCCGGCTCTACCTCCGCTCGATCGGGCGGGTGCCGCTGCTCACGCGTGAGGACGAGGTGCGCCTCGCAAAGCGCATCGAGCAGAACGACATGAGCGCCAAGAACGCGCTGATCGAGGCGAACCTGAGGCTGGTGGTGTCGATCGCCAAGCGCTACACGGGCCGCGGTCTGACCCTGCTGGACCTGATCCAGGAGGGCAACCTGGGGCTGATCCGCGCGGTCGAGAAGTTCGACTGGCGCCGCGGCTTCAAGTTCTCGACCTACGCAACGTGGTGGATCCGGCAGGCGATCACGCGCGCGCTGGCCGACCAGTCGCGCACGATCCGGATCCCGGTGCACATGGTGGAGCGCATGAACCGGGTGGCGCGCGCCAAGCGGTCCCTGATGCAGCAGAACAACCGCGAGCCGTCGTTCGAGGAGATCGCCGACCTGGTCGAGATGACGCCGAAGAAGGTGGAGGAGATCCTCAAGCTCGGGCAGGAGCCGGTGTCGCTGGAGGCGCCGGTCGGCGGGGAGGAGGGCGACGCCTCGCTGGGCGACTTCATCTCGGACGAGGCCGGCGACCGCCCGCTGGAGGTCGTCGCCAACCGCATCCGCGACAAGGACCTCCTGGAGGTGCTCGACTCGCTGCCCTGGCGCGAGCGCCGCGTGATCGAACTGCGTTACGGCCTGGGCGACAAGGGCCCGATGACCCTCGAGGACATCGGCCAGGAGGTCGGAGTGACCCGCGAACGAGTGCGCCAGATCGAATCCAAGACGCTGGCGATGCTGAAGGCCTCGGGCGGAGCGGACCGGCTCGCCGGAACGGCCGACGAGGCCTGATCCGGGCGAATTTTCCGTCCGCTATACGAACTAGTGTTCGTGTAGTGGACGAGGGATTGCCGAAGTACGCGGAGCGGGTCTGCCGCACGCATGGGCGGACCGCCTTCGTGCTCGAGGGCCGCGGCTACTACCGCTGCAAGGCGTGCCGGATGCAACGAGTGATGGACTGGCGCCGCCGCGCAAAGTCGTTGCTGATCGCGGAAGCCGGCGGCTGCTGCCAGCTCTGCGGATACGACCGCTGTAGCGGGGCCCTGCACTTCCACCACGTCGACCCGGCGCAGAAGGAATTCGGCATATCAAGGCGAGGCTTCACCCGCTCGATCGAGAAGATGCGCGCCGAAGCGGCCAAGTGCGTCCTGTTGTGCTCAAATTGCCATGCGGAGGTCGAGGCCGGAATCGCTAGGCTTCCGGCGGCAGCTTGAAGGCGATGTACCCCAAATAGACAGTCCGGGGTAGCTCAATTGGCGGAGCAGCGCCCTGTTAAGGCGATGGCTGTGGGTTCGAGTCCCACCCCCGGAGCTCAGCTGGAGGCCGTCGCGAGCGGTTGCGCCTCTTACGGCAGCCGGGCCGTCCCCCTCAGGCCGAACGCCGCCGCCGCGGCCAGCAGCAGGCCGCCTCCGGCGGCGAACGCGACCGTGATCTCGCGCTGCTCCTTCTTGGACGCTACGCGCGAGCCCAGGCCCTTGTAGATCCGGGCTAGGCCGTCGGCGTCCTCTGCCTGGAAGGCGCGGCCACCCGAGAGCTCGGCGATCCGCCTCATCGTCTCTGGATCGGGCGGCACCGGGAGGATCGCGCCCGTGGGTGTCTCGATCGTCGCTCCGCGGGTGCCCAGCGCCACCGTGTGGATCGGTATGTGCAGCTTGCGCGCGGCCCGTGCGACCTCGGTGGGATCGCGACCGGTGGTCGTGGCGCCGTCGGACAGCAGCACAATCGCCGCCGGCGGGCGCTTCGCGGCGGGTCCGTTGTCGACCATGTCGACGGCGGCGGCCAGGGCGTCGCCGGTTGCCGTACCCCCGTCGGCGCTGAGGCTGTCGATCAGGTCCTTGACCTTGTTGCGGTCGTCTGTGGGCGGCTCGAGCGTGTGCGGGTCCGACGAGAACGCCACGGCCCCGACACGCGCGGCATCGGGCACCTCGTCGAGAAAGCGCTGCGCCGCGGAGCGGGCCGCCTCGAGGCGGCTTGGCTCGACGTCGTTGGCCAGCATCGAGCGCGACACGTCGGTCACCAGCACGATCGAAGCCTGCTCCTGGGGCACGGCGACCGTCGCCTGCGGGCGCGCCAGCGCCAGGCTGAGCGCCGCGAGCGCCGCGAGGAAGAGGGCGAGCGGGAGGCGCCGCCGCCAGGAGGAGACGCGCGGCAACAGCGGCGCGAGCGTGGCGACGGCGGGGAAGCGCACCGCGTAGCGGCGCGCCCGCCGGCGAGCGACGACGTGCGCCGCCAGTACCAGAGGGACCAGCGCGAGAGCCGCGAGGAACACGGGCGAGGCGAAGCTCACGGGAGCCTCCGGCCGGGAGTGGCGCGGCGTCCCCGGGTCACGCCAGCCTCCGCCCCAGCTCGCGAGCCCATGCACCCGCCGTCGACAGCGCCACGTGCTCCGCTCCCGCTTGTCGCAGCGCTGCCGCCACCGCCGTCCGCTCTTCAGAGGCGGCCCTCGCGAAGCGCTCGCGCAGGCGCCGATCGGCGGTGTCGACCTCGATCCGCTCGCCGGTCTCCGGGTCCACCATCGCCAGCCGGCCCACCGCGGGGAGCTCGCGCTCACGCGGGTCGTACACCTCCACGGCCATCATGGTGTGCCGCGCGCAGAGGGCCGCCAGCGGGCGCGCCCAGTCGGTCGGGCCCGCGAAGTCCGACACCACCACCACGAGGCTGCGCGGGCGCGCCAGGCGTCCCGCGCGAACCAGCGCGCGCGCCAGCGGCTCGCCGGCCGCCCCATCGGGCGCCACGCCCTCGGCCAGCGCCCGCCGCAGCCCGATGCGCGCGCCGCGGCCCCCGCGAGGCGGCAGCAGCCGGGTGGCCGGACCGCCGAACGTCAGCAACCCAACCCGCCCGCCGCGCCGGACCGCGATCGCCCCCAACACGTCGGCGACGCCGTCGGCCACGTCGCTCTTCAGCCGGTCGGCCGTGCCGAAGGCCATCGAGGGTGACACGTCCACCGCCAGCCAGGTGGTGAGCAGCCGCTCCGGCACGTGCTGGCGCACGTGCGGAATGCCGGTGCGCGCCGTCGCCGAGGCGTCGATCTGACGCACGTCGTCGCCCGGCTGGTAGGGGCGCAGCTGCGCGAGCTCGGTGCCGCTGCCCACTCCGGCGCCGCGGTGCTCGCCCGCGCTTATGCCGCCCACGCGCCGCACGAAGGCGAGGTCGAGCGCATCGACGAGCGCGCCCGGAACGGGGCCGGGCCCCTGGCGCACGGCGGGTGGGCGCAGCCCCGTCGGGCCGGGGGCGGCCGCGGCGCTCACGCCGCCAGCGACTCCGTTTCGACGGCGCGCCGGTCGGGCTCGGGCACTGCCTCCATGACCTGCTCCAGCAGGTCGTCGGGGCGCGCCCCTTCGCTGAGGCCTTCGTAGCTGAGCACAAGCCGGTGGCGCAGCACCTCGGGGGCGAGATCCCGTACGTCGCTCACCAGGACGTGCCGGCGGCCGCGCAGCAGCGCCAGCGAGCGGGCGGCGTGCACCAGCCCGATCGGCCCGCGCGGGCTCGCGCCGTAGCTCACCAGCGCCTCGACGTCGCTCAGCCCGTAGCGCCCCGGCCGGCGCGTGGCGTCGGCCAGCGCCACGGCGTAGTCCACCACCTCCCGGTCCACCATCACGCCGGCGGCCGCGGCTCGGAAGCGCACCAGGTCGGCGATGCTGAGCCGCTCCTCCACCCTGGAAACCGGGTCGAGCGAGCGGTTCACGACCGCCGCCTCGTCCCCGGGAGTTGGATAGTCGACCAGGATCTTCATGAGGAAGCGATCCACCTGGGCCTCGGGCAGGGGATACGTGCCCTCCGACTCGATCGGGTTCTGCGTGGCGAGCACGAGGAACGGCAGCGGGACGGGGTGCGACTTCCCGCCGATCGTCACCTGCTGCTCCTGCATCACCTCGAGCAGCGCCGACTGCACCTTCGCGGGCGCGCGGTTGATCTCGTCGGCCAGCAGGAAGTTCGCGAACACGGGCCCCAGCTCGGTGTCGAGCGAGCCGGTGTCGGGGCGGTAGATGCGGGTGCCGACCAGATCGGACGGGACCAGGTCGGGCGTGAACTGGATACGGCTGAAGCTGCCGCCCACCACCGACGCGAGCGTCTTGATGGTGAGCGTCTTTGCCAGCCCCGGCACTCCCTCGAGCAGCACGTGGCCGCCCGAGAGCAGGGCCACCATCACCCGCTCGAGCATCGCGTCCTGCCCGATGATCACTCGCTTGATCTCGAAGAGGGCGCTCTCGAGCGCCTCCCGCGGTTCCTCGTGAATGGCGCTCTCGCTCATGGCGGCCAAACTAGGAGGCCCGCTGTCACCGCGGCATAACGCGCGGCTCACTACCCTGAAACGAGTGCGCGTGCTGGTGGCTGAGGACGAGCGAAGGGTCGCCGATGCGGTCGCTCGGGGGCTCCGGCGCGAGGGCATGGCTGTGGATGTGGCCTACGACGGTGGCAGCGCACTGGACAAGGCGCGGCTCAACTCCTACGACGTCGTGGTGCTGGATCGCGACCTGCCGGTGATCCACGGGGACGACCTGTGCCGCACGCTGCGCGGCGAGGAGCCGGACAGCCGCGTGTTGATGCTCACCGCGGCCGCGGGCGTAGAGGACCTCGTGAACGGCCTCTCGATCGGCGCGGACGACTACATGCCCAAGCCGTTCGCCTTCGCGGAGCTTGTGGCGAGGCTGCGCGCGCTCGCGAGGCGGACCCACCCGGCCAGCCCGCCGACCCTGAGCACCGGAGACATCGCGCTCGACCCGGCTCGGCGCACGGTCACGCGCGCGGGGCGCCCCGTCGAACTGACGCCGAAGGAGTTCGCGGTGCTGGAAGCGCTGATGGCGGCCGCAGGGGCGGTGCTGTCGAACGACGAGCTGGTCCGCCGCGTCTGGGATGAGAACGCCGATCCCTTCACCAACTCGGTGCGCATGACGGTGCTGCGGCTGCGCCGCAAGCTCGGCGCCCCGCCCGCGATCGAAACCGTGAAGGGCTCCGGCTACCGGATATGACCGAGACGGGCCGACGCTCCACGGGGGGCTGGGGGCGCGAGCCCCCAGGTCGGATCTTGTCGCTGACCATCCGGGCTCGGCTGACGGCCCTCTACGCCCTGCTCGTCGGCGTGTCCACCGCGATCCTCCTGCTCGTCAGCTATTGGCTGCTCGGCCGTCACTTCCAGCGCACGCTGCCCGACACGCTCGCCGGCCGCGCCCTCGACCAGGTGGCGGTGCAGTACGCGATCGCCTTCGCGGGGGTGCTGCTGCTGGCGACGGCGATCGGCTGGGCAATAGCAGGCCACGTACTCGCGCCGCTCAAGCGGATCACCGGCACGGCGCGGCGAGTGTCGGAGCAGCGCCTGGGCGAGCGCATCCCGGTCGCGGGTCCCGACGACGAGCTGCGCGAGCTGGGGGAGACGCTCAACTCGATGCTCGACCGGCTGGCCGACTCGTTCGACGCGCAACGGCGCTTCGTTGCCAACGCCAGCCACGAGCTGCGCGGCCCGCTCACGGTGATCCGGTCCGAGGCCGAGGTGGCGCTCGCCAACCCGGAGCCGGACCTGGACGAGCTGCGCGGCATGGCCGAGTCGGTGGTGCACGCCAGTCGCCGCACCGAGGCGCTGCTCGCGAGTCTGCTGATCCTTGCGCGCGGTCAGCGGGGGCTGGTGCGCACGCAGTCGGTGGACGTTGCCGAGGCGGTCGAAGCCGCGCTCGAGTCGGCAGCCCCGGCCGCGGCGAGCGAGAGCGTGCGCCTGACCGCCCAGCTCGAGCCCGCGCCCGTGGAGGGCGACGCCGCGCTGCTCGAGCGGCTAACGGCGAACCTGATCGAGAACGGCGTGCGCTACAACCGGCCCGGCGGCTTCGTGGAGACGCGGACGCGCGCGGGCGTCGGCACCGTCGAACTCCGGGTGGAGAACAGTGGGCCGCGCGTGGAGCTCGCGGACGCGGCGCGGCTGGCGGAACCCTTCGAGCGCCTCGCCCGCGAGGCCGAAGCCAAGGGCGCGGGTCTCGGGCTGTCGATCGTCCGGGCGGTGAGCGAAGCGCACGGCGGCACGCTCTCCATTGAGCCGCGGAGCGAGGGCGGGCTGGTGGTATCCGTCCGGCTGCCTAGAGCCGCCGCTCGTCGCGACGGTTCTCCCACGGACAGTCGTCTCGCACGTCGACCTGCTTGACCTCTTGGGTCGCGGGCGGCTTCGTGGCGGTGGCCAGCTGACCGTCGAGCTGAGTGAGTCCCCGCACGCCTGTGCCGAACAGGCCGAGCCCGGCGACTGCGACCGCCACGGTGGCCACACGTCTCACTCCGATCAGCGTAGCTAGGCGCCTCAGGGCAGCCTCCCGAACCAGCGCAGCGACAGCGCGCCGCCGACGAGCAGCAATGCGGCGGCACCGCCCGCGAAGCCGGCGGTAATCTCGCGTTGCTCCTTGTGTGTGGCCACCTGGGAGCCGAGCCGCTCGTACACCGTCGCGAGCTCGTCGCCGGCGTCTGCCGCGAAGGTGCGGCCACGGCTGATCGACGCGATCTGGCGCATCGTGTCGCGGTCGGGTGGCACCGATCGGGTCACGGAGCTGCCGTCCGGCCGCTTGACCTCGATGGTCCCGCCGTCGGTCCCGAGCGCGACGGTGTAGATCGGAATGTGGGCGCGGGCCGCCCGCCGCGCCACCGGAATGGGGTCGCGGCCGTGGGTCGAGGCCCCGTCCGAGAGCAGGATCACTGCTGCCGGGGGACGGCGGCTCTCGCCCGATCCCTTCCGCTCGAGCAGGCCCAGCGCCGCGGCCAGTCCCTCCCCGGTCGCCGTGCCCCCGCTGGGCGTGAGCCGCTGGATCAGCGCGCGGGTGTCGCCGCGGTCTGCCTGCGGCGCCTCGATCCACTTCACCGAGTGGTTGAAGGCGACCGCGCCCACGCGCAGCTTGCGCGGCGCCCGGGCGAGGAAGTCGAGCGCAGCGCGGCGCGCTGCCGCGACCCGCGACGGCCGCACGTCCCGGGCCTGCATCGACCCCGAGATGTCCGTGGCCAGGACGACCGCGGCGCGCTCCTCCGGCACGGCGACGGTTGTCTCCGGCCGCGCGAGGGCGATGGCCACGGCTGCGAGCGCAGCGCCGTACAGCATCAGCGGCAGGTGGCGGCGAAAGCCCGGCCGCAGCGGCGCTACCGAAGGCATCAAGCGGGGCGACGCGAAGGCGGCCGTGCGTGCGCGGCGCCGCCGATCCGCGATCAGGTAGAGCACCGCGGCCGCGGGGACGATCGCGAGCGCGAGCAGGAAGGCGGGCGCCGCGAAGCTCACGGCGTCTGCGGCGGGCGCGCCGCCAGGTCGACCGCGATGGTCTGGCTGTGTCCGTTCCGCAGCACCTCGACCTGGACCTTGTCGCCCGGCTTCAGGGCGTTGACCGCCTCGGAGACGTCTTGCGGCTGGCTCACGTCGTGGCCGTCAAAACGGGTGATCACGTCGCCGCCGCGCAGGCCGGCCGACTGCGCCGGGCTACCCGCGGTCACGCTCTGGACCTGCGCGCCGCGCGGGTGAGGCGCCGTCGTCACGCCGAGGTAAGCGTGGTCCACGTGCTGACCGCGGCTCAGGGCCGGCAGCACCGCGCGCACCCGGTTGGACGGGATCGCGAACCCGATGCCCACGCTGCCGTTGCCCGCGCCACCCGTTGCGATCTGCGAGTTCACACCCACCACGCGACCGCGCGCGTCTAGCAGCGGCCCGCCCGAGTTGCCCGGGTTGATCGGGGCGTCGGTCTGGATCACCTTGTCGATCTGGAAGCCGTCGGGAGCCTGGATCTCACGACCGAGCCCCGAGACGATCCCGGCGGTGGCCGTGCGGTCGAGGCCGAACGGATGACCGATCGCCACGACCGAATCGCCGACCTGCACGCGGTCGGAGTTCGCGAGCGGCAGCGGCCGCAGCGGGCCGCTGCTGGCCGGGTCGACGTGGAGGACGGCGAGGTCCGACGAGGGGTCCGTGCCGCGCACCTCGGCCTCCACCTGGCGGCCCGTGTCGCCGAAGCGCACCTGGGCCGTGGTGGCATCCCCCACCACGTGCGCGTTCGTCACGATCGTCCCGTCCGTGCGCACCACGAAGCCGGTCCCGGAAGCCGATCCGACCTGCACGGACACCACGCCCGGGCCCGCCGACTGGTAGACGCGCCCGATCTGGGTCGGCGCCAGCTTGCCCCCGCCGGCGGCCGGCAGCACAGCGGCCTGGTCGTTGCCGCCGTCCAGCACCGCGACGGCCGACAGCGCGAGGGCGGCCAGCGCGGCGGTCAGCGTCAGCGCCGGCACCAGGCCGCGGCGCCGCGGCCCGCCCGGCGGCGGCTCTGGAGCGCCCTGCTCCTCCGGGACCCGCCACCGGGCGTCGGCCTCGTGCGCCTGTCGGCGCCAACGCGCCTGCGAAAACGGCCCGGCGTCGGGATCGCGTGTGCCCTCGCGGTCGATCCAAAGGCTGGGCGGGCGCGTCACACGGGCGACGCTAGGCGGCGCCGCGTCACCAGCGCATAACGGGGCTCAGGTGGCGCCGACCGGCGCGCCCCGGGTGGCGAACGCCTCCAGCTCGTCCGCCGCCGTCGCCGCTCCGTCGTGCGTCTCGCACCAGTCGCGCACCCGTGCCGCGCGTTCGGCGTAGCCCGGGTCGGCGAGCAGCCGCCTCACCGCCAGGCGGACGCCGCGCGGTGTGTGGAAGCGCCGCGGCAGCGAGACTCCCAGCCCGGCCCAGCGCAGCCGCGCCGCGTTCTCGGCCATGTCGCCGGCGTGCGGGCAGGCCACCACGGGCGTGCCGGTGGCCAGCGCGCGCGCCACGGTCCCGTGGCCGGCGTGGCAGACCACGGCGGCGCAGCCCGGCATCGCCCGTGCGTAGGACACCCAGTCGACGAGCCGCGCGTTCGCCGGTACCTCGATCGGCCGTGACGGCGGGCGGCGGTTCGTGGTCGCCAGCACGCGCACGGGCTCGCCCGCCAAGCCGGTGAGCGCGGCCCGCAGCAGCCGGTGCTCGGGGTCCTGCGACGTGCTGGGCGCCACCAGCACCAGCGGCTCGTCCCCAGGCGGTGGCTCGACCTCCCCAAAGGGCTGCTCCCACAGCAGCGGTCCGGTGACCTTCAGCCACGGCTCGCGCGAGCGCCGCGGATACTCGAGCTGGGGGAGGGTGGCCACCAGCGCCAGCCTGCGCGAGGTCCCGCCGTGCACGTGAGCCAGCGGCCCCAGGCCCACCCGGGCGCGCGTCTCGTTGAGCTGGTCGCGTCCCTGCTGCTCGCCGCGCATCAGCAGTGGCCGCGACGTCCGCCAGAGCCGCTCGCCCAGCGCCGTGCGGGGGTACACCGCGCCCACCGCGTACACGGGGAACCCGGGCTCGCCCATCGGCAGCACGTGCGGCACGAGCGTGGCCCACGGCCGCCCCTCCAGCTCGGCGGCCAGCGTGGCCGCGACGGTGAGGATGTCGGCCACCACCACCTCGGGATCGACCTCTCGGATCAGCCGGCGGGTTTCCGCGGACGCCCGCACCGCCGCCACGTACGGCTTCAATGCTCGCCCCTCGGTGGGGAACACCTGATACTCCGGCGCCGCCGCGAAGCGCATCCCCTCGCGCTCGGCGTGCTCGCGCCACTTCGACCACGTCTCGAGCGTCACGTCGTGCCCGCGCGCGGCGAGCTCGCGGCCCAGCGCGATCGCGGGGAACGCGTGCCCCGGGTCGCCGAACGCGGCCAGCAGAATCCGTCGTGCGCAAGCACCCGGCTCGGCCGGGTGCGCGCGGTTCCTCTCCCTCGTCAGAGCATCTCCGCGAGCTCGCGGATCGTTCGCTTGCGCTGCTCCGGCTCGTAGGCCATCGGGGACACGATCAGCGTGCCGACGCCCGCCTCCCGGTACACGGCGAGCCGCTCCCTGACCCGGTCGCGCGGGCCGCAGATCGTGACCAGGTCGATCAGCTCGGCGGGGATCGCCGCGGCGGCCTCGTCCTTCTTGCCGTCGAGGTAGAGGTCCTGGATCTCCCGCGCGGCGTCCTCGAACCCGTAGCGGCGCACGAGCGCGTTGTAGAAGTTCTTGTCGCGCGAGCCCATGCCGCCGACGTAGAGGGCCACGAAGGGCCGCATCACGTCGCGCGCACGGTCCACGTCGTCGTCGATCGACACCTGCACGGTGGGCGCGATGTCGAAGCCGTCGAGCGAGCGGCCCGAGCGGGCGGCGCCCTCCTCCAGCAGAGAGCGGGAGTGCTCCACGTGCTCGGGCGAGAAGAACACCGGCAGCCAGCCGTCGGCGATCTCCCCGACGAGCTGCGTGTTCCTCGGCCCGATCGCCGCGATGTAGATCGGGATCCGCTCCTGCACCGGCGCGATCATCAGCTTGAGCGCCTTCCCGGGGCCGTCCGGCAGCGGCAGCGTGTACGTCTCGCCCTCGTAGGTCAGCCGCTCGCGCGCCAGCGCCTTGCGCACGATCTCCACGTACTCGCGCGTGCGCGCCAGCTGCTTGCCGAAGCGCTGGCCGTGCCACCCCTCCGCCACCTGCGGCCCCGACGTGCCGAGCCCGAGCAGGAAGCGGCCGTTGGAGAGGTGGTCGAGCGTGACCGCGGTCATCGCGGTCATGGCGGGCGAGCGGCCCGGTATCTGGAGGATCGCCGCGCCGAGCTTGATCCGCTCCGTCTGGGCGGCGAACCAGGCGAGCGGGGTTGCGGCGTCCGAGCCGTAGGCCTCGGCGGTCCAGACGGAGTCGAACCCGGCGGCCTCCGCCTCGAGCAGCAGCGCGCGCTGATCGTCGGCCGTCAGGCCAAGCCCCCAGTAGCCCAGCATCAGGCCCAGGCGCATGCAAGTCTCCTTTCGCCGGTTGTGCGAGTCGGGCGCCGACGCGCATCCTATGGCTGCCGCGATGAAACGCCGACGCCCAGCCCACGACCTGCGCACCACGATCGACTGCCTCCCGCTGCACACGCGCGAGGCGATGCTCGAAGGGATCGCGGCCGGCCGGATCATCGTCGGCGCCTACACGGATCGTCAGGGCGGCGTGTGCCCGATGCTGGCCGCGCACCGCAACGGGGGCCGCACCAGCCTTGCCGGCTTCGCCCGTGCGTGGGACCGCTATACGGGTGCGCCGCGGCGCGCGCGCCCCGCGACGCGGCGCGAGCTCACGACGCTGCGGGCGATGCTGGAGGCCAGCATCGCCGTGGAGGAGCTGCCCTCGCTGCACGACGTGCCGCGTCCCGAGCCGAGCTACCCCATCGGCTGGGCCTGGCTGCGCCCGTTCCGGCGCCTCGACGAGTACGAGCGCGCGCTGGCGGAGCTAGATCTCGCTGTCGCCCGGCCGGATGAACTGGAGCTCGGGCACGATGCAGTTGCGCGAAGTGCGCAGTAGGTAGCGGATCGCCTCGGCGATGTCCTCGGGCTGGATCATCTCCTCCTTCGGCACCTGGCCCTCGACCCAGTCGGTCATGTCGGTGGCCACGAAGCCAGGGCACAAGGCCGTGACCTGGATGCCGTCGCCCGAGAGCTCCTTGTGCAGACCCTGGCTCAGGCCGACGACGCCGAACTTCGTGGCCGAGTAGGCCGACAGCCAGCCCTGGCCGTGCTTGCCGGCGATTGAGGCCGTATTGACCATCAGCGCCTTGCCGTGCTCGGCGCCGGCCTCCTTGAGCAGCGGGATCGCCTCGCGCGCCATCAGGTAGACGCCGCGCAGGTTCACGTCCAGCTGGAGGTCGAGCTTCTTCGTCGGCATGTCGGCGACCGCCGAGCCGATCCCGATGCCGGCGTTGTTGATCAGGACGTCGAGGCGACCGCAGCGCTCGCGGTGTGCGCTCACGAGTCTCTTGATGTCCTTTTCCTCCGCCATGTTGGCGGGCACGGCGTGGGCGTCGATGCCCTCTTCCCTCAACTGCTCGGCGGCGGCCTCCAGCTTGTCCGGCCGTCGCGCGGAGATCGTGACCGCGTAGTCGTCCTGTCCGAGCGCGCGGGCGATGGCAAGTCCGATTCCACTCGAACCGCCGGTGATTAGTGCAGCGCGCGAAGCCAAAAGCGATCTCCTCGGGTCGTCCAGTGCGTCGCGCAAGGCTATGCGAACCGGGGGTTAAGGACGCCCCCGGTCGGACTGCCCAATGTCGGCGTCTTCTAGCCTTCGCGGCCACGTGAGCAGCCGACGCGCATCCGCGGTCGTTCTCGTCGTCTGCGCGCTCGTTGCCGCGGGCTGCGGGGGCGGCGACGACAGCAAGGACAACGCCAGTCAGGCGCCCCCCGAGGCGCGGCCCGACCAGTTCCCGAGTGCGAAGGGGCAAACGCTCTCCGAGCTGCGCCGCGACCTGCCCCAGGGGGGCCCCGTGCTCGCGCCCACGGTGTCGCGCGTCGTGACCGGCAAGAACCGGCTCGGCTTTGGCCTCTTCACCGCGGCTCGCGCCCAGATCGCCGACGCCACCGCCGCGGTCTACGTCGCGCCGGTGGGCGGGGGTGAGGCAGAGGGCCCGTTCGTCGCGCACTACCGATCGCTCGAGGTGAAGCCGGCGTTCCTGAGCACCACCTCCCAGAACGATCCGGACGCCGCGAAGACGCTGTACGTGGCGGAGGTTCCGTTCAACAAGCCCGGGCGCTACGAGGTGCTCGGGATGGCGCGGCTGGACGATCGCCTGGTCGCGGCGACCTCGGCCATGCCCGAGCTGGTGGTGATCCCGAAGAAGCAGGATCCCGTCCCCGGGCCGGGCGACACCCCGCCTGCGATCCACACGCCGACCAAGGCAGACGTGGCCGGCAACCTGGCGGCGATCGATACGCGCGACCCACACTCGGACATGCACGAGGTGGACTTCGCCGACGCACTCGGCAAGAAGCCGATCGTGCTGGTCTTCGCCACGCCGCTGCTGTGCCAGAGCCGCGTCTGCGGTCCGGTCGTGGACGTCGCGCTGCAGCTCCAGGACAAGTACCGCGACAAGGCCGACTTCATCCACATGGAGATCTACAACGGCAACGAGGTGGCCAAGGGCTTCCGCCCCCAGGTCGGAGCATTCAACCTCCCCTCCGAGCCGTGGGTCTTCACGATCGACAGGCACGGCAAGGTGGCCGCGCGCATCGAGGGCGCATTCAGCCCGGATGAGCTCGAGCAGGCGATCAAGAAGGCGCTGAAGCACTAGGCGACGGGTAGTCGGCGGCGTGGCTCAAGCCGGTCTGTCAATCCGACTCGCCGCCGCCCTGGCGCTCGTCGCATTAGCCGGATGCGGCGATTCCGCCGAGCCCGCCCCCGCCACGCGGGCCAAGGGCGAGGCGGTCGTGTGGGCCGTCGGAGACGGGGCCGACGGCAGCGGCCCGGCCAGGCGACTGGCCCGCGCGATCGAACGCGACCGGCCCGACGCCCTGCTGTACCTCGGCGACGTCTACCCGGACGGGACCCCCGAGGACTTCGCGCTCAGGTACCAGCCGGTCTACGGCGGCCTGGCCGGCCTCACCTGGCCAACCATCGGGAACCACGAATACGCGAACAGGGCCAGCGGCTACAACCCGTACTGGAGGCGGCACGACCGCGCCAAGCCCTGGTACCGCGTGCGCCTGGCGGGGTGGGAGGTGTTCTCGCTGAACTCCCAAGCCGCGCACGGCCCCGGCTCGCCGCAGCTGCGCTGGCTGGAGCGCCGGCTCGCCGGGGCGGACGGCAACTGCCGGCTGGCGTTCTGGCACCGGCCGCGCTACAGCGCCGGGATCGTGCACGGCGACGCGCCCGACGTGGCCCCGCTCTGGGATGCGCTGGCCGGCCACGCGCGGCTGGTCCTGAGCGGCCACGACCACGCGATGATGCGCTACCGGCCCCACGACGGGATGACCGAGTTCGTGGCGGGCAGCGGCGGAGCGACTCTGTACGAGACGCGTCCGGACGACCGCCTGGCGTTCTCGCGCTCCGGCGTGACGGGCGGCCTGCGGATCACGCTCGCGCCCGGCTCCGCCCGCCTGGAGTTCCGTTCCGTCGACGGCGAGGTGCTCGACCGCAGCCGGACGCGCTGCGACCCGGCGTAGCGCTACCTTCCCGGCGGGGCCGGTAGCTCAGCGGTCAGAGCAGCGGACTCATAATCCGTCGGTCGATGGTTCGATTCCATCCCGGCCCATCGCGACTCCCCTGCAAGCGGAGACGCGCCGCGGCCCCGAGGTGCGACGTGCTCGCGCCACGGCTCAGGCGATCGCCGGCGCGTCGATCCCGGTCACTTCACGATCGACTGCGGGTGCGGCACCCCGAGCCCGAGGCGGTAGCGGCGGCGGGCGAGGATCGCGTCCATGGAGAACTCCTCGGAGCGGTCGATTTCGACCGTGACCGCGCGCCGCAGGACGATCATCTGCTGGTTCGGGGCGTACACGACCGCGCTCGTGACCTGATCCGGCGCGGTGCCCGTGACCGGCAGCCAGCCCGTGTTCCACACCGGCGGCACCGCCTCGGGGCGGCCGAGGTAGGCGTTCGAGCCGGTCTCCTCCTTCGTGAGTGCCAGCGCCGTCGCCGGGCGCGGCCCGAGCAGCACCGCGTACGGGCCGGGCACCCGCGCCTCGACCAGCAGCTTCACGGCCTTGATGACGTGGTCCCACGACAGCGCACCGTCCACGTCGATCGACTGCGTGCCGGTGACGTTGAGCAGGCCCTTGAAGCCCTCCGCGTCGTTGCCGGCGACGAGCTCGCGGTCGCCCTTGAGCACCATCGCCACGTTGATGTTGTCCGCGAGCAGGCTGAGCCGGCGTGGCCCGGTCCTCGAGGCCGGCGGCGACGGGCTGCGCTGGCTCGAGTGGTCGGTCGCCGAGGACGCCGACACCGAGGACCTGCGCACCGTCGCGGCCGGGAACCCGCTCCGCACGGTCGCCGAGCTGCGCGAGCACCGCTGGCGCTGCTCGGAAATCGAGTGGCTCCAGTTCGTCTGCTGCCGCTGGGGCGTCGGGTCGGTGCGCTGGCTGGCGCACGGCGCCTGGCAGGAGTGCCGCGCCGTCTACGAAATCGACCCGGCCGCCCCGCTCGTGCTCGGCGTGGACGTGGGCGGCTCGCGCTCGGCGACGGCCGTGGTCGGCTGCGTACCCCGCGACGACGGCGACGTGGACGTGGCGCTCGCCGAGATATGGCAGGGCAACGACGCCGTGCTGCAGGCGTCCGCCTACGTCGAGTCGCTGATCGCCGCCGGCCGGGCCATCCGGGAGGTCATGTTCGACCCGATGCGGTTCTCCTCCGAGGCGCTGCGGCTCGAGCGCGACCACGGCCTCGCGCTAGTCGAGTGTCCGCAGACGCTCACCCGCATGACGATCTGCTCCGAGCGCCTCCACGCGCTTGTGGTCGAGAAGCCCGCTCACCGGCACCTCGAGTACATCGCGTACGAGGAGAAGGTGCTGATCGGTCGCGCGATCGAGTTTCTCCACGACATTACGCTCGGCGCGGGCCAGTCGCCGTAGCCGCGTTTTCACGCAGCCCACTGGGAGGGCATACACACAACCGCGCTCAAAGAAAGACGGTACCGTCAGACGGATGAGCGCGGACCGGCCAGGGGCGCGTGCGGCAGCGGACGGGCTCGCGCGGCGTCCGTCGCTGGATGACCGCTTCGACCCGGCCGTTCGCATTGTGGA
The DNA here is from genome assembly GCA_034664125.1 of Thermoleophilaceae bacterium. Lineage (GTDB taxonomy): Bacteria > Actinomycetota > Thermoleophilia > Solirubrobacterales > Thermoleophilaceae > JACVRW01. Next base: position 123,293 of record JAXDIG010000054.1, read on the forward strand.
CTACGACCCGGCTTGGCCGGCGCTCGCCGACGCGGAGCTTCATCGCATCAGGGAGGCCGTCGGCGACGTCGCCGTGCGCCTGGAGCACGTGGGCTCGACGGCCGTGCCTGGTCTCGCTGCCAAGCCCATCCTCGACCTTCTGCTGTCCGTCGAACCGATCGAGCCGCGGGAGCGGTATGTGGAGCGGCTGGAGCGGCTTGGGTACCTGTTCGCCCCGGCGCCGGAGTCGCCTGAGCGCCACTTCTTCGCCAGGCCCCCCGAGCGTCCTCGCACGCATCACCTCCACGTCTGCGAGGCGGGAAGCGAACACGAGTTCCGCCACGTCGCCGTCCGGGACTTCTTGCGCGGCCATCCCGACGACGCGGCGCACTATGCGGCCCTGAAACGTCGGCTCGTTGCGCGCCACCCCCAGGACCGGCTCTCCTACATCGAGGGCAAGGAGCAGTTCGTCACTGCGCTCGAAGCGCGCGCGGTGGCCTGGGCACGCTCGGCCTCGAGGTGGTGACTGCGGCAGAGCGCGACGCCGCCGGACGACCGCGTGCTCGTCAACAGCACCGGGGGAGTGGTGGACGACGGCAAGCTGCGCCGCCGCTTCAGGGCGGCGCTCGACCGCGCCGGCGCCGAGCGGCTCCGCTTCCACGACCTGCGCCACACGTTCGGCACGCTCGCCGTGCAGGCGTTCCCGCTGACCGACGTGAAGGCGTACATGGGCCATGCCGACCTCAGCACGACGATGATCTACGTCCACCACGTCCCGCGCCACGACGCCGCCGACCGGCTCGGGCGCCTGCTCGACGAGGCCGGCGCCCCCGGCGCTCGACGGGGAGCGTGTAGCGGACCGTGTAGCGACCTGAGCCGATCTGAGGCGACCTCAGCGGGGGCGGCGCCGCTCAGGAGAGCGGAGCGGGCCTGCCGACCGACGGACTCCGAGTTCTCATAATCCGTCGGTCGATGGTTCGATTCCATCCCGGCCCATGGCTCTAGCGAGCCCTTAGCGCCTCGGGGTGTTTCGTCGGGAGAGCCAGCCAGCCAAACCACCGAGCGCCAAGCCCAACTCAGGACCGAGAGGCACGCCAGTGGTCACGCTCACGAGGACACCGAGTGCCAGCCCGACCACAGCGCCCAGCGCGATTGCGGCACCGACGGTCACCCCGCTCACGCTACTCCGACAGGCCCACGGCTTCGAGGGCTTTCGATCGGTCCAGGAAGTTCTCTTGTTTGACGACCAATCCGCGTTGCACGTGCGAGAACGTGAACAACCGCTGGCTTACGGCGATGCCGCTGCCCAGGCCGTGTCCACGCAGCTGAACCGTGACGAGGAACTTGTCTCCCAAGTCAAGGACTTCTTCCGGCTCATACCGGAGATCGTCGAATGCGTTGATCCAGTATCGAAAGAACTCGAGGTAATCCTCATGGCCCCGAGCGACCTCGGCCTGGTCGGGCCCGAGCAGGTCCCTCGCGCCACGAAACTCGACCCCGGGATCAATGCCGAGAAGGAACGCGGCGAAGTCCCGGCGATTGAACGCCGCGCAGGTTCGCGGAAGAGCTCGCGCGAGCATCGCCCGCCGAAGCCAGAATCGCGGCGGCAGCCGCGCCCAGGTCCGAGCCACCAGGGCGTAAGCGGCAGGAAAGCGGAGCGACAGGCGCTCGTCGACGGCCCGGCGCTCACTCGCTCTCGCACCAGGAAGAGAGAGCTGGGTGCGGACCCCGCGCACCGGCTCGACATTCTGCAGCGACATCGCCGGCCCAGTATCCCGCGCCGCAGGGTGGCGGTCGTCCCCGGCGCGCTTTGGGAAAGGACGAGCGGCGGGCTTGTGCCCGCCGCTCGTATACCGCGCCTGGGGTCCTTGGCTCCTAGATCAGCACAGCCGCTTTCCAACGCTGGTGCTCTGCGGGTAGCTCCAGTTCCCGTGCCACGAAGCCGCGTAGGTCACCGTGCGGTACCAGTAGCCCGGCGCGCATCCGACACGAGACACGGTCTTGCTGTTCGTTGCGGAAGCATTCTTGAACGAGTACCCCGACGTCGGGTTGCAGGTGAGCTGCACGTACGGACCACCTGAGGAGCGTTGGAGGCACACACGGATGCCAAGCGATTCCGGTGCCCCGGTGCAGCCGACCGCGCCGAACGCAGTCGTTGTCCCGTAGATGTTGTTAGGCGCCTGGGCGGTTGCGGTGCACCAGATGACGTGAGCATCGGCGGTCGCCACCGGTGCGCCAGGCGTCCCGACGAGGCCGACGACCCCCGCGGCGAGAGTCAATGTCGCCAGGGTGCCGACCAGCGCGGTGCGTCTCTTGCGAGCGGATCTCCTGAACATGTTCTTCCTTTCTGGGAACTTCGTGGGCGTGTTCGAGGAGTGTCCTGTCGGACAGTTGTCCGCAATAGAGGCCCTAGGTCTGGTTGGGCAATACCTCGAAGCCCAAGATCCGGACATTTCCCGATGGTGCGGCCCCCGCTCCGGCCGAACTATCTCTCTGGGCGGCGACTCCTTGGGTCGCCGCCTCTTTTCCCGGCGGGGTAAGACAGCGGCGCCCGCCGACGCCAACGCGGCATGAGCTCAACCAATGGGAACGGCCACGTGTCCCTCGCCGCGATACCCCGGACAGCCGAGGCCGCTCGGCAGATCGATGCGCGTGCCGCCGAGAGGGCGGCCGCCGATCTGCTCGCCGCGCTCGGCGCCGATCTGACCGACGAGGGGCTGCGCGAGACGCCGCGGCGGATGGTCGCCGCCTACGCGGAGCTGCTCACGCCGGAGCCCTTCCACCCGACCAGCTTTCCGAACGACGGGGGATACGACGAGCTGGTCGTCGTGCGGGCGATCCCGTTTCACTCGCTGTGTATGCACCATCTGCTTCCGTTCCAGGGCGTGGCACACATCGGCTATCTCCCGGGCGAGCGGATCATCGGGTTGAGCAAGCTCGGTCGCGTCGTCGAGCACTTCGCCCGCGATCTGCAGATCCAGGAGCGCCTGACCACCCAGATCGCCGGCTGGCTGCAGTCCGAGCTCGAGCCCAAGGGCGTGGGCGTGGTGGTCGAGGCCGAGCACCTGTGCATGTCGCTGCGCGGCGTGCAGAAGCTCGGCGCCACGACCGTGACCTCGGCGCTGCGCGGCCTGGTCCGCGACGATGCCCGCACACGCCAGGAGTTCCTGGCCCTGACAGCGAGGACACACCTTGACCAGTGACCAGACCCACATAGTCGTCGGTGCCGCCCTGGCCGGCGCCAAGGCGGCCGAGACCCTTCGCGCCGAGGGGTTCGACGGGCGTCTGCTGCTCGTCGGTGCCGAGGACGACCGTCCCTACGAACGGCCGCCGCTCTCCAAGGAATATCTGCGCGGCGAGGCCGGGCGGGAGAAGGTCTACGTCCACGACGAGGGCTTCTACGCCGAGCACGACATCGAGCTGCGCCGAGGCCGCCGCGCCGTTGACCTGAGCATCTCGAGCGGCGAGGTCGAGCTGGACGACGGAGAACGGCTGCCCTACGACCGGCTGCTGCTCACCACCGGGGCGGAACCGCGACGGCTGGCGATCCCCGGCGGCGAGCTCGACGGCGTCATGTACCTGCGCACGGTCGAAGACTCCGACGCGCTGCGCGAACGCCTGGACCGCGGTGGGTCGGTCGTCGTCGTCGGGGCGGGCTGGATCGGCGCGGAGGTGGCCGCCTCCGCGAGACAGCGCGGCCTCGACGTGACCGTGCTGGACCCGGCGGCGGTCCCGCTCGAGCGCGTGCTGGGCGCCGAAGTCGGGGCGATCTACCGCGACATCCACGCCGACCACGGCACCAAGCTGCTGATGGAAACGGGGGTCGAGGCCTTCGAGGGCGACACGGCCGTCGAGCGCGTCCGCACGAGCGATGGGCGCGAGCTTCCGTGCGACTTCGTCGTCGTCGGGATCGGCGTCGAGCCGCGCACCGAGCTGGCGGCGCGGGCGGGCCTGGACGTCGACAACGGGATCCTGGTCGACGAGCACCTCCAGACCAGCGCTCCGGGCGTCTTCGCCGCAGGCGACGTCGCGAACGCCCATCATCCCTTCTATGGCGAGCGGATCCGTGTCGAGCACTGGGCCAACGCGCTCAACCAGGGACCGGCGGCGGCCCGCAACATGCTCGGCCCCGCGGACGCCTACGACCGCCTGCCGTACTTCTTCTCGGATCAGTACGAGGTCGGTATGGAGTACTCCGGCTTCGCGCGTACCTGGGACCGGGTCGTGTTCCGCGGCGACCCCGCGAGCCGGGAGTTCATCGCCTTCTGGCTCGTCGGCGACCACGTGGTCGCGGGCATGAACGTCAACGTGTGGGACGTCACCGACCCGATCCAGCGGCTCATCCGCGAGCGCGTAGCCGTGGACGACCGACGCCTCGCCGACCCGGACATTCCACTCGCCGATCTCGCGGCCTGAACTGTGGGAGGCTCGGCGGTGCGAAAGCCTGGCCCCAACTCCTGGAGGAGCAAGAGATGTCCAACGACAACGCCGAGCTGCTGCGCGGCACCTACGAGGCATTCGGGCGCGGAGACATCCCGGCCGTCATGGCGGTTTTCGACGAGAACATCGTCTGGAACGCACCGGCGGTGCTTCCGCACGCCATGGCCGTGGGCGGACGCGACGACGTAGGGAGGTTCTTCCAGAACCTCGCCTCGATGTGGGAGGACTTTGCCCTCGAGATCGAGGATCTGGTCGCGTCCAACGACCGCGTGTGTGCCATCGGGCGGGCTGGCGGCAAGCTGAACGGTGAGCAGGCGAGCTACGGCTTCGTGCACGCCTGGACCGTGCGCGACGGCGTCTGCGTTCGCTTCGACGAATACGTCGATCCCTCCCCAGAGGTGATCGCGGCCAGCACCGCGGCCTAGCGAGGCGCGCCTCCGCAGGACAGAAGCGCTTGGGTTGACGACCCGCAGATCGGCCTACCCCAGAGAGCATGAACCTGCTGCGCAGGTGGCCTCCCATCCTCTGGCCGCTGATGACGGCCGCCAGCCTGCTGATCCTGGCCGGCGCCAGCGGCGACTGGCGCCCGGGGCTGCTGATCGCGGGCGCCGCGCTGGCGCTCGTCGTCTTCGGCCTGTCCTTCTACCTCGCCACGCGCGGGCAGCGCGACCGCCGATCGTCAACTGGGCCATGGCCGGCCTGGCCGCCTTCTACCTGGTGGCCGCGGTCGCCGGCGCTACGGCCGGCCCGAAGTACGCGGTCGCCGCTCTTGCGGCGGCCGTCGTCCCGATGTCGGCCCTGTGCCTGCTGATCGCCCTGATGCGGTCGAAGACGGTCGAGTCCGACGGTCGCCTCGTCGACGTGTCGGCGGAGCAGGACGAGGACCCGTTCCCCGGGATCGGCATGGACGGCACGACGCCGCTGGGCGACACGCCGGAGCACTCGGACGCGGTGGACGAGCCGCAGCCGGGCCGCCGGGCGTAGTCACAGGGCATCCTTCCGGGACGTGGCTGCGTGCCGAGCCGCTTGTTCCTATCCCAAAGGAGACATGACGATGGCCGATCTCGCCGAGAGGCACGAAGCGCTCGCTACGGAGTCCAGGTGGGACTTCTCGGACCTCACCGCGCTCTTCGTCAACTGCACGCTGAAGCGCTCGCCGGAGATCTCCAACACTGCCGCGCTCGGCGACCTGTCCGCCGGCATCATGGAACGCAACGGCGTGTCGGTCGACACCATCCGGGCGATCGACCACGACATCGCGACCGGAGTCCAGCCCGACATGACCGAGTACGGCTGGGCGAGCGACGAGTGGCCCGCGATCTACGAGAAGGTCCAGGCGGCGGACGTCCTCGTGCTGCTGGCGCCGATCTGGCTGGGCGAGAAGTCGTCGGTCTGCACTCACGTGATCGAGCGGCTCTACGGCAACAGCCACCTGCTCAACGAGCGCGGGCAGTACGCCTACTACGGCCGGGTCGGCGGGTGCCTGATCACCGGCAACGAGGACGGCGCCAAGCACTGCGCGATGAACATCCTGTACTCGCTGCAGCACCTGGGCTACGCGATCCCCCCACAGGCCGACTCGGGATGGATGGGCGAGGCGGGCCCCGGGCCGAGCTACCTGGACCCGGGCTCCGGCGGCCCGGAGAACGACTTCACCAACCGGAACACGACGTTCATGACGTGGAACCTGATGCACATGGCGCGCATGATCAAGGATGCCGGCGGCATCCCGGCCCACGGCAACCAGCGCTCGGAGTGGGACGCCGGGTGTCGCTTCGACTTCGAGAACCCCGAGCACCGCTAGCGGCTCGGTTGGTCAACCTACCCCAGTTCGTCATACGCTTCACCCATGTGGGCGGCGCGGGGGGCTGCGGGTGAACTGCTGGGAAGAAGCTCAGAGCTAGAGCGGCTCCGGGCTGCGGTCGATCGCGCCAGGGGCGGCCGCGGCGGACTGGTCGTCCTCGAGGGCGAGATGGGGATCGGCAAGACGTCGCTGCTTCGGGGCGTCGCCGCGCACGCCACCGACGTCGGCTGCGAGGTCCTCAGCGCGCGCGGCGCCGAGCTCGAGCGCGACTTCGGCTTCGGCCTCGTACGGCAGCTCTTCGAGCGCCCGCTGCGCACCGCGCCCCAGCAGCGCCGGAAACGTCTGCTGCGCGGAGCGGCGGCACTGGCCGCGCCTGTCCTGGGCCTCGACTCCGACCCCGGCCAGGCGAGCCACGGGGCATTCGCCCCGCTGCACGGCATCTACTGGCTGGCGGTCGAGCTGGCCGACGAGCGCCCGCTCGTGATCGCCGTCGACGACGCCCATTGGGCGGACCCCGACTCCCTCCGCTGCCTGTCGTACCTGGCCAACCGCGCCGAAGAGCTGCCGGTGCTCCTCGTCCTGGCACGGCGCCCGGTCCATGAGGCCCAGGCGCTGCCCGAGCTTCCGGCGCCCGTCGAGCACCTGCGCCTGGCGCCGCTCGGATTGAGCTCGGTCGCCGAGCTGGTGCAGCTGCGGCTGGGCCCGGACCCGGACGCGGCGTTCACCTCGGCCTGCCACTGGGCCACCGCCGGCAATCCCCTGGCGCTGGTCGAGCTGCTGCGCGAGCTGGCGGAGAGCGGCGTGGCACCCACGGCCGCAGCCGCCCGGACGCTCGAAGACCGGCCGCCGCCGCGACTCGCACGCGACCTCGTCGGACGCGTGAAGCGCGCGGGAGCGACGGCGGAGGTGCTGGCGCGAGCGCTGACCGTCCTAGGAGACGGAACCCGCCCGTCCGTGGCAGCCGCGCTGGCGCGACTCGATCCCGAGGCGACGACGGACGCCATCCTCGCGCTGACCGGGGCGGGGGTGCTCACTTCGGGGGCGCCCTTGGCCTTCGCCCATCCGCTGATCCGGTCGGCCATGTACGAGGACATCGATGCCGGCGCGCGCTCACGGATGCACAGGCGCGCGGCGGAGCTGGTCGCGACGGTGGAGGGCGCTCCGAACGCGGCGGCCGTGCACCTGCTCTCGGTCGAGCCGGCTCGCGACGCGCAGGTGGTGGAGCAGCTCAGCGCGGCCGCGGCCCAAGCGCTCCAGGCGGGCGCGCCGGAGGCCGCCGCGCGCTACCTCGGCCGAGCGCTGCGGGAGCCCCCTCTGCCGCGCGTGCGGTCAATGGTCCTCGGACAGCTGGGCATCGCGGAGGTCGCCAAGGGCGATCCCGCCAGCCTGGGGCACCTCGAGGAGGCCCGGCAGACGGCCGGCGACGCCGAGTCTCGAGCAGAGCTTGCCGCCGCGCTCGCCGCCGCCCTGACCAATCTCGGCGACTCGGACGCCGCGATCGACGTCGCACACGACGCGCTGTCCGCGCTGGACTTCGACGCACCCGCGGCGATCAGGCTCGAGGCCGCCGCCGCGGGCTTGATGTGGCAGGACGCGAAGTGGGCGAAGCGGTTCGACGCGAGCCTGCCCGGCTTGCGCCGGCTCGCCGAGAACGGAGGCCAAGCGAGCCGAGGCCTGGCGCTGATCCTCAGCGGGGCGCTGGCCGGCCGCGGGGAAACGCGACACGCCATGGCGCTGGTGACCGCGGGGCTCGACGGCGGCACGTTCGTCCGCCACGAGCCGCTCGACGGGATCGAGCTGCCCCAGGCGCTCAATGCGCTGATCTGGTGCGAGCGCCACGAGCACGCACGGCGGCTGGTCGCCGAGATGCTGGCGGAGGCGCAGAGGCGCGGGTCGGTGTTCGGCGCGCTCGGCGCCTCCATCCAGCACGGGGTCGTGCTGCTGCGAGCCGGCGAGCTGGCCGAGGCGGAGGCGACCCTCGTCCACGCCGACAAGCTGGCGGCCGAGCACGGCGCGCTGGGCCCGCGCGCGTTCAGCCAGTCCTACCTCGCCGCGGTCCGCGTGGCGCGCGGTCACCTAAATGGAGTCGGCGAACAGGTCGAGACGCTCCCGAGAGAGCTCGTCACCTCCGCACGCCTCACGGCCCGCCACGCGCGCGGTCGGGTGCGCCTGGCGCGCGGCGACAGCGAGGGAGGCATCGCCGACCTCCGCGCCGTCGTCGCGATGCTCGCGCAGCTTGGGACCACGAGCCCGGGGGTCACCGGCGCGGCGGCCGATCTGGCGGAAGCGCTCGCTCTCGAGCACCCGGAAGAGTCGCGGGCCCTGGCCGAGGAGGATCTGAGCCGGGCGCGTGCCGCCGGGCTGGAGGTCGCGGAGGGGGTGGCGCTGCGGACTCTCGCGGCCACCGCGAGCGGATCCGCGCGCATCGAGCTGCTCCAAGAGGCGGCGGCGAAGCTCGAGCCAGGGTTCGCGCGGGTCGAGTACGCGCGCACGCTCGCGGAGCTCGGCGCGGCCCTGAGGATGAATGGGCATGTCGAGGCCGCGCGCAAGCCGCTGCTGCGTGCCCTCGACGAGGCTCATCGCCGCGGTGCCCTTCCCTTGGCCGAGCGCGCGCGTGCGGAGGCCGTCGCCGCCGGCGCCCGTCCGCGGCGGCCGCGCCTGACCGGTGTCGAGGCGCTCACGCCCAGCGAGCTGCGCGTAGCGCGCCTGGCGTCCGAGGGGCTCTCGAACAAGGAGGTCGCTCAGGCGCTGTTCGTGACGAAGAAGACGGTGGCTGACCATCTCGCCGCCAGCTACCGCAAGCTCGGGATCTCACGGCGCGAGGGACTGGCCGACGCCCTCTCGGGTACCCCAAACGGGTAATTCTCCGCACTCGCGGGCGAAATTTCCGTATTGCGCCTTCGGGGCCGGCTTCCTACGTTGGGCGGATGCCGTGGCGCGCCCCGATGCTCGCGATCTCCTGCCTGGCCCTCGCGATCCTCGTGGCTCCGGCGCTCGGCGCGGCGCCCACGAAGGGAGCCAGCTACGTAGGCGAGCTGCCCGAAACCGCCGCGCGCCTGGGGAAGCGCGTCGTGCTCAAGGTTTCGCCGTCCGGCACGACAGGCCGCGCGCGGCTCGCCTGCGGCGACACGCGAGTTGGGCTCAGCTCCAAGTTCGACGTCGTGGAGGGCAAGTTCGAGGCCAGGCGGTCAACCGGCTCGGTGCTGGTCTGGCGGCTGACGGGGAAGTTCGTCTCTCCCGACCGGTCGAAGGCGAAGCTGTACCTGCCCGCGGTCTGCGACGGCAGGGGCGGCAAGGTCACGCTCGAGATCGACGAGAACTGAATGACGCGTCGTTGGATGGTGGGTGTCCTGGTGATCTGCTCGCTGGCGGCCGCGCCGTCGGCTGCCGACGCGGCGGGCCAGATCGGTTACGACGGGTGCCTCGCCAACGACGCGAGCAGGGGCTGCGGGGACCTGCCCGCGGAGCCGCTCTCCAATGACACGAAGGTTGCGGTCAGCCCCGCGGGCGATCTCTACGCGACCGGTCTGCACGCGGTCCTGCACTTCTTCGCCGCGCCGCAGGGACAGATCTCCTACGACGGCTGCCTTGGCGACGACGCGAGCCAGGGCTGCGGCGACCTGCCCTTCAGCCCGCTGTCGCTACCGAGCGCGATCGCCGTCAGCCCGAATGGCGGCTCGGTCTACGTGACGTCGAGCTATCGCAACGCGGTGGCGCACTTCTTCCGCGCCCCGGAGGGGCAGCTCACATTCGGCGGGTGCGTCGCCGAAGACGCGTCCCAGGGCTGCACCGACCTCCCGCTCGAGCCCGTGCACGGACCGCTGGGAGTGACCGTGGCGCCGGACGGGGCCGTGTACGTGACGGGTGCGTTTGCCAACTCGGTGTCGCATTTCCTGGCCTTCCCGCAGGGGCAGATCGAGTTCCGCGGGTGCTTGGCGAACGACGGCTCCCAGGGCTGCCGTCCGATTGGGGGCGGGCCATTGACGCTCGCGAACGGGGTGGTGGCAAGCCCCGACGGCAAGTCGCTCTACGTGGCCTCGCTGAGCGGCACGGTTTCGCGCTTCGATCGACTGCCGGGTGGCTCGATCGCCTACCAGGGCTGCTGGGGCAACGACGCGAGCCAAGGTTGCGCGGACCTGCCGTTCGCACCGCTGTCCGGGACGGCTGGGATCGCGGTGAGCCCCAAGGGCGATTCGGTCTACGTGGCGTCTTCGACGAACGACTCCGTCGCGCACTTCTTTCGCGGGCCCGACGGGGCGTTGACCTACGACGGCTGTGTTGCCAACACGGCCGCGCAGGGATGTGCCGACCTACCCGGGGCGCCGATCGGCGGCGCGACTGGCGTGGCCGTCAGCCCGGACGGCAAGTCGGTGTACGTGGCGGCCGGGACGAGCAACAGCGTCAGTCACTTCTTCCGGGCGCCTCAGGGGCAGATCACGTGGGACGGGTGCCTGAACAACGACGGGTCGCAGAACTGCGGGGATCTGCCGGGCACCCCGCTGACCGCCGCCCGCAGCGTCGCCGTCAGCCCGAACAACGGCTCGGTGTACGTCGGCGCCGGCAGAGCGGTGGCCCATTTCTTCCGCGCCCTGGGTGACGAGCCGCCTCTCGGCTCGGTGAGGACGCCCGGCGGACAGCCGGGCGACGGCCCCGGGGGCGAGATTGGCACGCCCGGGGTCCAGCGCTGCTTCGGCAAGCGCGCCACGATCGTGGGAACGCAGCGCGGCGACCGCCTGAAGGGGACCCGGCGTGCGGATGTGATCGTGTCGCTGGGCGGCAACGACCGCATCTCGGGCGGCGGCGGCAACGATCTGATCTGCGCCGGGAGTGGCAACGACAAGGTCAGCGGCGGGGCGGGCAACGACCGCGAGTCCGGTGGCAGCGGCAACGACTCTTTGAAGGGCGACGCGGGCAAGGACTCGCTGAAGGGCGACTCCGGCAAGGACCTGCTCTCGGGCGGCCCCGGCAAGGACGGCCTCACCGGAGGCAGCCAGAAGGACCGCTGCACCGGGGGCGGCGCGCTGGACAAGGCTTCCGGCTGCGAGCGCAAGAGCTCGCTGTGAGGCGCCTCGGCCTGATCGTCCTCGCCGCCGCCTGCCTGGGTGCGGCCGTACCCGCCACCGCGGGCGCGGCCGGCCAGCTCGGTTACGACGGGTGCCTCGCGAATGACGCGAGCGATGGCTGCCGCGACCTGCCCGGCACGCCGCTGAGCTTCACACCGCAGGTCGCGATCAGCCCCGCGGGGGACCTCTACACGACCGGCCTCAACGCGATCCTGCACTTCCTCGCTGCGCCGCAGGGACAGATCTCCTATGAAGGGTGCGTCGGCAACGACCAAACCCAGGGCTGCAACGAAGTGCCCGCCAGTCCTCTCGCTCTTCCGACAGCCATCGCCGTTAGTCCGAATGGCGGGTCCGTGTACGTGACGGGGACCTTCTACTCCACGATCGTGCACTTCTTCCGGGGCGCGCAGGGGGACGTCAACTTCGGCGGGTGCGTGGGCAACGACTCGTCCCAGGGCTGCACCGACCTGCCGCTGGCGCCCATGGACGGACCCGCGGGAGTTACCGTGGCGCCCGATGGCGCGGTTTACGTGACGGCCGCGGGCACCGGATCGGTTTCCCACTTCGCCAACTTCCCGCAGGGCCAGATCGAGTTCCACGGCTGCGTCGCGAACGACGGATCCCAGGGCTGCACGCCGGTCGCGGGCGCCCCGCTCGGCTCCGCGTCGGGAGTGGTGGCAAGCGCCGACGGGAAGTCGCTCTACGTTGTCTCGTATCAAGGCGACTCGCTCTCGCGCTTCGACCGGCTGCCGGGCGGCGCGATCGCCTACCAGGGGTGTTGGGGCAACGACGCGAGCCACGGCTGCGTAGACCTGCCGTTCGCGCCGCTGGACGGACCGCGTGGGGTCGCTGTGAGTTCCGACGGCGGGTCGGTCTACGTCGGGTCGACGAGCAGCTCCTCCGTCGCACACTTCTTCCGCGGGGCCGACGGGGCGCTGACGTATGACGGCTGCGTCGCCAACAGCGCCGCGGATGGATGCGCCGAACTACCTGGGAACCCGATCAGCGGCCCGAATGGCGTGGCCGTCAGCCCTGACGGGAAGTCGGTGTACGTAGCTGCCTCGCAGAGCTCGAGCGTAGGTCACTTCTTCCGCGCGCCGCAGGGGCAGATCACCTGGGACGGGTGCCTGAACAACGACGGGTCGCAGAACTGCGGGGATCTGCCGGGCACCCCGCTGACCAGTACCACCAGCGTCGCCGTCAGCCCGAACAACGGCTCGGTCTACGTCGGCGCGACCGATACAGTCGCCCACTTCTTCCGGGCCGTGGGGAACGAAACGCCCCCCGGCTCCGTCACGACCCCGGGCGGCGGTCCCGGCGGCACGGTCGGCACCCCGGGGGTCCAGCGCTGCTTCGGCAAGCGCGCCACGATCGTGGGAACGCAGCGCGCCGATCGGTTGAAGGGCACCCGCCGCGCGGACGTGATCGTCTCGCTTGGCGGCAACGACCGCGTGTCGGGCGGCGGCGGCAACGACCTGATCTGCGCTGGCAGCGGCAACGACCGCGTCAGCGGCGGATCGGGCAAGGACAAGGAGGCGGGCGGTAGCGGGAACGACAGCCTCGACGGGGGCTCCGGGAACGACACGTTGAAGGGGGACGCTGGCAAGGACCTCCTGTCGGGCGGCGCGGGCAAGGACGGTCTGAGCGGCGGAAGCCAGCGCGACCGATGCGTCGGCGGGGCCGCACGAGACAAGGCCTCCGGGTGCGAGCGCAAGCGCTCGCTGTGAGTACGTAAACCGCCGGGGAGTAACGCGGCGACGGCCTTACGCCGAAACGGCGCAAAGTCGATGCACCCGTCATCCCCAGGGTGTACAAGAACGGCCTGTGACCCGTAACGGGGACTCCGCCGTGCGCCTCGTCGGCGCGCGCAAGGCTTACGGCGAGGTCGTGGCCGTGGATGGCGTGGACCTCGAGATCGTCGAGGACGAGTTCTTCACGATGCTCGGCCCGTCGGGCTCGGGCAAGACCACCTGCCTGCGCCTGATCGCCGGCTTCGAGCGCCCCGACGACGGCCGCGTCGAGCTCGCCGGCCAGGACGTGACGGGGCTGCCGCCGCACGAGCGCGACGTCAACACCGTCTTTCAGGACTACGCGCTGTTCCCGCACATGTCGGTCGGCGAGAACGTGGCCTACGGGCTCAAGATCAAGAAGGTCGGCGGTGAGGAGCGCCGCCGGCGGGTCACCGAAGCGCTCGGGATGGTGCGGCTGGGCGGCTACGAAGATCGCCGGCCGGGTCAGCTCTCGGGCGGCCAGCGCCAGCGAGTGGCGCTCGCGCGCGCGCTCGTCAACCGCCCGCGCGTGCTGCTGCTCGACGAGCCGCTGGGCGCCCTGGACCTCAAGCTGCGCCAGCAGATGCAGCAAGAGCTGCGCACGCTCCAGCAGGAGGTGCGCATCACGTTCGTCTACGTGACGCACGACCAGGAGGAGGCGCTCACGATGAGCGACCGCCTCGCGGTCTTCAACGACGGCCGGATCGAGCAGGTGGGCGCGCCGGCCGACGTCTACGAACACCCGGTCAACGAGTTCGTGGCCGGCTTCGTGGGCGTGTCGAACATCGTCGAGCGCGACGGGCGGCGCTTCACGATCCGCCCCGAGAAGGTGCGCATCCTGGAGGACGCCGAGGCGGCCTCGGACGGGATGCGCGTGGAGGGCGGCCAGATCCGGGACGTGTCCTACATCGGCGCGGTTACGCGCTACATCGTCGACCTCGACGGAGGCGGCGAGATCCAGGTGGTGAGGCAGAACCTCGAGATGTCCTCCCAGGAGGCGCTCGAGCAACGGGGAAGGCGGGTGCGCGTCGCATGGCGCGACGAGCACGCGTACGCCATCCCCGGCTCTCAGCAACAACCAGAGGAGGGAATGTGAAAGTGCATGGGTGGCGATGGTGGTCCGCGCTCGCCGTGCTCACGCTCGCGCTGGCCGGCCTGACGGCGGCCGGCTGCGGCGGCGACGACAGCGGCGGCGGTGGTGGTGGTGGCGGTGGCGGCGGGGCAGACGCCCTGACGAAGGTCGGCAAGGGCGAGGGCCAGGTGGACCTGATCGCCTGGGCCGGCTACGTCGAGGACGGCTCGACCGACCCGAAGGTCGACTGGGTCTCGGACTTCGAGAAGCAGACCGGCTGCCAGGTGAACGTGAAGGTCGGCAACACCTCGGACGAGATGGTCACGCTGATGAGGACCGGCAACTACGACGGCGTGTCGGCGTCGGGCGACGCGACGCTGCGGCTGATCGCCGGCGGCGACGTGGCACCGGTCAACACCGACCTGATCCCCAACTACGCGGACGTGTTCGACTCGCTCAAGGGGCAGCCGCACAACACGGTCGACGGCAAGGCCTACGGCGTGGCGCACGGCCGCGGCGCGAACCTGCTCATGTACAACAAGGACGTCGTGAAGCCGGCGCCGGACTCGTGGAGCGTCGTGTTCGGCGGGCCGGAGAGCCAGCCGTACAAGGGCAAGGTCACCGCGTACGACAACCCGATCTACATCGCGGACGCGGCGCTGTACCTGAAGGCCACCCAGCCCGACCTCGGGATCGACAACGTCTATGAGCTGGACGACAAGCAGTTCCAGGCCGCCGTCGACCTGCTCAAGCAGCAGCGCGACGTGATCGGCGAGTACTGGTCGGACTACACCAAGGAGCAATCCGCGTTCACGGGCGGCGACTCGGTGGTCGGCACGACGTGGCAAGTGATCGCGAACCTGATCGAGGCGGACAAGAAGTCGCCGCCGATCGCGGCGATCCTCCCCAAGGAGGGCGCGACCGGGTGGTCGGACACTTGGATGATCTCGTCCAAGGCCAAGCACCCGAACTGCATGTACAAGTGGATGGACCACATCATCAGCCCCAAGGCGAACGCCGCGGTGGCCGAGTGGTTCGGTGAGGCTCCGTCCAACCGCAAGTCGTGCGCGGAGACCGCGGTGAAGAACCACTGCGAGATCTTCCACGCCAGCGACGAGGCCTACTTCGACAAGGTGGCCTACTGGAACACGCCGACCAAGGACTGCGGCGACGACCGCGGCTCGACCTGCAAGGACTACTCCGAGTGGGTCAAGGCCTGGACGGAGATCAAGGGATAGCCGGCTGATGGCATCCCCTGCGCCGCGGGCCGAGCCCGCGGCTTCCGCCTGATGGCATCCCCTGCGCCGCGGGCCGAGCCCGCGGCTTCGGGCTGATGGCATCCCCTGCGCCGCGGGCCGAGCCCGCGGCTTCGGGCCTTGCCAGATTCCTCTGGCGCCGGCCCCGCCTGCAGCTGTCGCTGCTGCTGGCGGGGCCGGTCGGCTGGCTGGTCGTCGCCTACCTGGGCTCGCTGGCCGTGCTGTTCGTCGCCTCGCTCTGGCAGCTCGACGACTTCAGCGGCAAGATCGTCCACGAGACGGGCTTCCAGAACTTCCGGGAGCTGATCGAGACCCCGGTCTACCGCTCGATCGTCCTGCGCACGGTGCTGATCGCGGCGCTGGTGACGATCACGGACGCGATCCTCGCGTTCCCGATCGCGTTCTACATGGCCAAGGTGGCTTCTCCGCGCGCGCGGGCGCTGCTCGTGGTGGCGGTGCTGATGCCGCTCTGGTCCAGCTACCTGGTGAAGGTCTACACCTGGCGGATCATGCTCTCGAACGACGGCATGGTGAACTGGCTGCTGGACCCGATCGGCCTGCACGGCCCGGGCTTCGGGAACGTGGCCACCTGGCTCGTCTTCTCGTACCTATGGCTGCCGTTCATGATCCTGCCGATCTACGCCGGGCTCGAGCGCATCCCCAACTCGCTGATCGACGCCTCCGGCGACCTCGGCGCGCCGGCCTGGACGACCTTCCGGCGGGTGATCCTGCCGCTCGCGCTGCCGGCGCTGGTGGCGGGCTCGATCTTCACGTTCTCGCTCACGCTCGGCGACTACATCACGCCGACGCTCGTCTCGAGCACCCAGTTCATCGGCAACGTCGTGTACGCCAACGTGGGCATCGCGAACAACCTGCCGCTGGCCTCGGCGTTCGCGACGGTGCCCGTGGCGATCATGGTCGTCTACCTGCTGATCGCCCGCCGGCTGGGCGCGTTCGAGTCGCTCTGATGCTCCACCTCTCCAACGGCACGCGCTGGGCCCTGCGGATCGGCACCGCGATCACGCTCACGTTCATCTACGTGCCGCTGATCGTGATCGCGGTCTACGCGTTCAACGACTCGCGCTCGCAGTCGTGGCCGATCCAGGGATTCACGCTGGACTGGTTCGACAAGGCGCTGCACAACCCGGGGGTCCGGGAGGCGCTCTGGACGTCGCTCAAGGCCGGACTCGGCGCCACGGCGATCGCGGTCGTGCTGGGGACGCTGGCGGCGATGGCCGTGGCCCGCCACCGCTTCTTCGGCCGCGACACGATCTCGTTCCTCGTCGTGCTGCCGATCGCGCTGCCCGGCATCGTGACCGGCATGGCGCTGAACGCGACCTTCACTCAGGTGCTCGGGGTGGACCTCACTCTGTTCACGGTGATCGTGGGCCACGCCACCTTCTGCATCGTCGTGGTCTACAACAACGCGGTGGCGCGGCTGCGCCGGACGGGCAACTCGCTGGAGGAGGCCGCGAACGACCTGGGCGCCGGCCCGTGGCAGACGTTCCGCGACGTCACGTTCCCGCAGATGCGCACCGCCCTGGTGGCGGGTGCGCTGCTCGCGTTCGCGCTCTCGTTCGACGAGATCATCGTCACGACGTTCACGGCCGGTTCCCAGGAGACACTGCCGATCTGGATCTTCACGAACTACTCGCGCCCCAACCAGCTGCCGATCGTGAACGTGGTGGGCCTCATGCTGATCGTCCTATCGATCATCCCCGTCTACCTGGCCAACCGGCTCTCACAGGACCCGATCGGGGTGCCCGGGGCCACGGCCGGGGCCGGCGCGGCGGCGCGCGGCTAGGCCCGCCGCCGCAAGCGTGGCCAACGCCACGAGGCCGAGGAGGCTGACGATCCGGCCCGCGGTGAAGCTGGCGGGCCGGTAGGCGTCGTCAAGGCTTCCGCCGGAAGGAACTTTCCGCCCCCCGGCGAAAACCTCGCCCGTGACGCGAACGGGCACGACCGCACTAACTCTCTCCGACGAGATCCGTCAGCGCTTCGACGAGTTCTCGCGCTCGCAGAAGGATGTCGGGCAGTACATCGTCGACCATCTGGAGGAGGCCGCCTTCCATACGGCCGAGGAGCTGGCCCGGCGGGCCAACACCTCCAGCTCGACGGTCGTGCGCTTCGCCCAGGCGCTCGGCTTCGAGGGCTTCCCGGAGCTTCAGGCCGCCGCGCGCGACGAGTACCGGCGCGCCCGCGAGGGTGGCAACGGGGGAGGGGACGTGGCCGGCGCGCCGCTCTTCCCGATCGACCAGACCGAGTTCGAGGCGGCCCTGGCCGCCGATCACGCCAACCTCGCCGAGACGGCCCGCAAGGTCGATCGCGAGGAGGTGTCCGCGGCCGTCGACCTGATCTCGCACGCGGACCGCATCGTGCTCTGCGGCACCGATCAGATGGCCTTCTTCGCGAGCTACCTGCGTCACCTGCTGATGCTGCTCGACCTGCGCGCCGAGGTGGTGGCGTCGCCCAGCCAGGAGAACCTGGCCAAGCTCGGACGCGTGCACGACAAGACCGTCATGGTCGGCTTCTCGGCCGGCCGCCCGCACCCGCTCGTGGTGCGCGCCATGAAGCTCGCACGCAACCGCCACGCCGCGACGATCGCGATCGCCGACGCGACCCTCTCCGAGGTGGCCAAGCTCGCCGACCACCGGCTCTACTACTCATCCAACAGCCCGGCCTTCGTGCGCTCCCACTCGGCACTGCTCGGGCTGATCCAGGCGCTCGCCTACGGCGTCTACGCCATGGACGAGCCGGCCTACGCCGACCGCATCAAGGCCTTCCGTTTGAAGTAGGGTCCCTCCCGGTGAGGAGGGCAGCTCTTACCGTCGCGCTCAGCGCGATCGCGCTCGGCCTTGCTGCGCCCGCGCAGGCCGCCCCGCGCGGCTGCGACCCGCTGGACCCGGCCGCCTGCCTGCTGCCCTGGCCAAACGACTACTTCCGCAAGCACGGGCACCTCGCGCTGACCAACGCGCAGATGCCGCACAGCACCGACGGCAAGCCGATCCAGGCGCGCGACTACAACCGGTCGGACGGCTTCAGCCCCGGCCAGATCATCGTGACGCTGGTGCCGGGCCTCGACCTCAAACGCACCGGCGCGGCGCCCGTGACCGACGTCGGCCGCTCGCTGGCGCCCAACCAGGCGATCGTGGTGATCGACGCCAAGACCGGCAAGCGGCAGCTGATCTGGTCCGAGCTCAACGCCCTCGCGAAGAACCAGAACAAGCGCACGCTCAACATCCACGCGGGCATCGGCTGGCGCGAGGGGCACCGCTACATCGTCGCCCTGCGCAACCTCAAGCGGTCGAACGGCAGCACGATCAAGGCGCCCCGCGCCTTCCGCATCTACCGGGACGGCCTCGGGGGCGGCGGGCTCGCGGCGAGACGCCGCGAGCCCCATATGCAGGACATCTTCAACCGGCTGGACAAGGCCGGGGTCAATCCCGGCGATCTCTACATGGCGTGGGACTTCACGATCGCCACCCGCCAGGGGCTCACGAAGCGGATGCTCTCGATCCGCGACCGCTCCTTCGCGGCGCTCGGCGACCGCAACCTGCGCGACCTGAAGGTCGCGGGCAAGCCGCCGGCGTTCACGGTCACCGAGGCGCGCGACATCCCCGGGATCGGCCGCCGCGTGGCCGGGACCGTTGCCGTGCCCTGCTGGCTGAACAAGCCGGGCTGCCCGCCGGGTTCGCGCTTCAAGCTCGACAAGCACGGGCTTCCGGTGCGCACCGCAGGGAACGTGCAGCAGGCGCGCTTCGTGTGCGTGGTGCCGAACACGTCGGCCACCACCCCCGCCCGGCCGCTGCTGTTCGGCCACGGCCTGTTCCAGGACGCCTCCGCGGTGGACACGATCGCGCTGCTCGCCCCGGTGGCCAACGCCGTCATGTGCGGCACGGACTTCTCCGGCATGGCGAACGAGGACCTGCCCAACGCCGGGGTGGTGTCGGCCGACCTGTCGCGCTTCCCGACCATGGCGGACCGCCTGCAGCAGGGCATCCTCAACTTCATGTTCCTGGGCCGGCTGATGGTCCACCCCCAGGGTTTCTCGTCGAACCCCGAGTTCGCCGGCAGGATCAATACCCAGCGGCTCTTCTACGCCGGCGCCAGCCTCGGTGGCATCATCGGCGGGGCGCTCACGTCGGTCGCGCCTGACTTCGACCGCTCCGCGCTGATCGTCCCGGGCCTGCGCTTCAGCCTGCTGCTCACGCGCAGCATCCAGTTCCCCGCGTTCGGGAACGTCCTCTACAGCAAGTACCCGGACCCCGTCGAGCAGTCGCTGGTCAACTCGATGATCCAGCTGCTCTGGGACCGCGGCGAGGCGAACGGCTACGTCTACCACATGGTCCGCGACCCGCTGCCGAACACGCCGAAGAAGACCGTGCTGCTGCACGAGGCCTTCGGCGACCACCAGGTCGCCAACGTGGCCACCGAGACGGAGGCCCGCATCATCGGCGCCCGCCTGCGCGTGCCGGCGCTGGATCCCGGCCGCAGCCGCGACCGCAAGCCGTTCTACGGCATCCAGCCGATCACCCGCTACCCGTGGAAGGGCAACGCGCTGACGATCTTCGACATCGGTCCGCTGCGGCCGCCGGGGTGCACCGGGGCAGCCTGCAAGGGCACGCCGCCCGCGCCGGTCACCAACACGCCCCCCGAAATCGGGGTCGACCCGCACCCGCTCACGGCGCTCGAGCTGCCGGCTGTGTTCGAGTTCATGGACTTCCTCAAGGTCAACGGCGCGTTCGTGGACCACTGCGACAAGAGCAAGCCCTGCTACGCGCAGGGCTGGACCGGGCCCTAGATGCGCCGCGTCGCGCTGGCGGTCGCCCTGCTCGCCGCACTGGCCGCCGCCGCGCCCGCCGGTGCCGCCATCGACTTCGGCACGGCCGACCGCTGCGACCCGATCGACCCGTCGCGCTGCCTCTACCCCTGGCCCAACGACCACTTCACCGTGCGGGACAGCGGCACCCCGACCGGCCGCCGCCTCCACCTCGACGTGGCGTCGATGCCCACCAACGCGTCGGGCAAGCCGATCGAGCCGTCGGACTACAACTACTCGGACGGGTTCAGCCCGGGCGCGCCGATCTTGACGAAGGTGCCGGGCCTGGACACGCCCGCGGCGTTCGCCAGGACGGGCGCCGTCCCGATCACCGATATCGGCCGCTCGTTCGACCGCGACCAGCCGATCCTGGTCATCAACGCGCGCACGGGGCAGCGCCAGCTGATCTGGGCCGAGCTCGACGCCAACGCGACCTCCGCGGCCGGCACCGCGCTGCTGATCCACCCGGCGAAGAACCTGCGCGAGGGCGAGCGCTACATCGTCGCCCTGCGCAACCTGCGCGGCGCCGACGGCGCGCTGCTCCGGCCGAGCCAGGCGTTCCGCGCCTACCGCGACCGGATCAAGACCGGCTCGCCTGCCTTCGAGCGCCGCCGCTGGCACATGGAGGGCATCTTCCGCACCCTCAAGCGCGCTCACGTCAAGCGCAGAGAGCTGTACGTGGCGTGGGACTTCACCGTCGCCAGCGCACGCGGGCTGTCGGGTCGGCTGCGCAGGATCCGCGACGACGCCTTCCGGGGCCTGGGGGACACCAACCTCGGCGACCTGCAGGCGACCGGCGCGCCGCCGAAGTTCTCGATCACCAAGATCACGATGTTCGCGCCCTGCGGCACGGACGGCTGCCAGGGGAGCGAGAGCGACGAGCTGCAACGCCGCGTGGAGGGCACCATCGAGGTGCCCTGCTACCTCGACCAGCCGGGCTGCCCGGCCGGCTCGCGCTTCAAGCTCGGCCCGGACGGCCTGCCCGTGCGCACGCCCGGCAACGTGCACAACGCCAACTTCATCTGCAACATCCCGCGCTCGGTCACGTCGGCGGCGCGGGGCCGGCTGTCGCTCTACGGCCACGGGCTGTTCGGCAGCGCGGCGGAGGTGAACAGCATCAGCCGCGGCGCCATCGCGACGGAGCACAGGGTCGTGCTCTGCGCGAGCGACTGGATCGGCATGTCCGGCGGCGACATCCCCAACACGATCTCGATCCTGGGTGACCTGTCGCGCTTCCCGACGCTGGCCGACCGCCTCCAGCAGGGGATGGTCAACTTCCTCTTCCTCGGCCGGGCCATGATCCACCCGAAGGGCTTCCTGTCGAGCCTGGCGTTCTGGGACAGCAAGGGCCCGTTGATCGATACGCACCACCTCTACTACTCGGGCGGCAGCCAGGGAGGCATCGCCGGCGGGGCCCTGACCGCGGTGGCGCCCGACTTCACGCGCTCGGTGCTGATCGTGCCGGCGATGAACTACAGCCTGCGCTCACGCGCTCGGTCGACTTCGACCCGTTCGCGCAGGTGCTGTATCCGGCCTACCCCGATGAGCTGACCCGGCCGCTGCTGCTGTCGCTGATCCAGACGCTGTGGGACCGCGGCGAGCCGAATGGCTACGCCTGGCACATGACCGACGATCCGTACCCGAACACGCCCCGGCACACGGTGCTGCTGCACATGGCGTTCGGGGACCACCAGGTGGCCAACATCGGCACCGAGGTCGAGGCGCGCACGATCGGCGCGCGCATCCGGCTGCCGGCCGTGGACCCGGGCCGCCACACCGACCGCGTGCCGTACTACGGCATCGAGCCGATCCGCAGGTACCCGTACGGCGGCAGCGCGCTGGTGGTGTGGGACATCGGCCCGCTGCGCGGGGACCTCGGCACCCCGCCGCCGCCGATAACGAACACGGCCCCGCGGTTGGGCCGCGACCCGCACGGGCTGACCGGACGCGAGGTGGCCGCGCAGCTGCAGTTCTCGCAGTTCATCGACGGCGCCTTCGTGGACGTCTGCGCCGGGCTGCCCTGCCACGCGGCCGGCTGGACGGGGCCGTAGCGGGCGGTTCGACGGGCACGGTCGCTGGGGGGTCCCGGAAGATGCGTCCCTATATGTCCCGTTTCTTCCGGGACCCCCCAACCGCGATCCGGACGGCCCCCCTGTCGCTGCAGTTGGCCGGGAGCCGGGCCGTTAGCGGGCGCAGCGGGCCGTCCGGTTATCCTCCCAAGTCACATGGAGACAGGGACTTTTCGAGTCAAGGCCGGGCTGGCGGAGATGCTCAAGGGCGGCGTGATCATGGACGTGGTCAACGCCGATCAGGCGAAGATCGCGGAGGACGCGGGCGCCGCGGCCGTCATGGCCCTGGAGCGCGTGCCGGCCGACATCCGCGCGGACGGCGGCGTGGCGCGCATGTCGGATCCGACGAAGATCGTCGAGATCCAGGAGGCGGTGTCGATCCCGGTGATGGCCAAGGCGCGCATCGGCCACTTCGTCGAGGCCCAGGTGCTGGAGGCGCTCGAGGTCGACTACATCGACGAGTCCGA
Source organism: Thermoleophilaceae bacterium (assembly GCA_034664125.1). Taxonomy (GTDB): domain Bacteria; phylum Actinomycetota; class Thermoleophilia; order Solirubrobacterales; family Thermoleophilaceae; genus JACVRW01. The sequence goes on from JAXDIG010000054.1 coordinate 146,031, forward strand.
GGTGCTGACCCCTGCCGACGAGGCGCACCACATCGACAAGTGGCAGTTCAAGGTTCCGTTCGTGTGCGGCGCCACCAACCTGGGCGAGGCGCTGCGACGCATCGCCGAGGGCGCCGCGATGATCCGCTCGAAGGGCGAGGCGGGCACGGGCAACGTGGTGGAGGCGGTTCGCCACATCCGCCTGATCACGGGTGAGATCCGGAGGCTCGGCTCGCTCGGCGCGATGGAGCTTCCGGCGGCCGCGAAGGAGCTCCAGGCGCCGCTCGAGCTGGTTCGCGACGTGGCCGAGAAGGGTCGGCTCCCGGTCGTGCTGTTCTGCGCGGGGGGCATCGCCACGCCCGCCGACGCGGCGCTGATGATGCAGCTCGGCGCCGAGGGCAACTTCGTCGGCTCTGGCATCTTCAAGTCCTCCGACCCCGCGCGCCGGGGGCGCGCGATCGTCGAGGCCACCACTCACTTCGACGACCCGGAGCGCGTGGCGGCCGCCTCGCGCGAGCTGGGCGAAGCCATGCCCGGCATCGAGATCGGCAGCCTCGAGGCCAACGGCGGACTGCTGCAAAAGCGGGGCTGGTGACCGCCGTGCGCGAGGGGCCGGGCTCGGCCCGGACCGGAGCGAGGGTTTCGCGCGAGGGGCCGGGCTCGGCCCGGACCGGAGCAAGGGCTTCGCGCGAGGGGCCGGGCTTGGCCCGGACCGGAGCGAGGGCTTCCTGCGAGGGGCCGGGCTCGGCCCGGACCGGAGCGTGAGCCTCCCCCTGGTCGGGGTGCTCGCCCTCCAGGGCGGGTTCGAGGCGCACGCGAAGGCGCTCGAGGAGCTGGGCGCGCGGACGCGCATCGTGCGCGTGCCCACCGACCTCGACGGGCTCGACGGGCTCGTGATCCCCGGCGGCGAGAGCACGACCATGACGCTCGGGATCGAGCGCGAGCAGCTGGCCGAGCCGCTGCGCGAGCTCGTCCGCAGCGGGCTGCCGGTGCTCGGCACCTGCGCCGGCCTGATCATGCTCGACCGCAATCACCTCGGGCTGCTGGACGTGAGCGTGCGCCGCAACGCGTTCGGACGCCAGGTCGGCTCGTTCGAGGCGGACCTGGACTTCGAGGGCGAGCCGCTGCACGCCGTGTTCATCCGGGCCCCCTGGGTCGAGGAGCACGGCGACGACGTGGATGTGCTCGCCGAGGTCGGCGGGCACCCGGTGGCGGTGCGGCAGGGCAACGTGCTTGCCGTCGCGTTCCACCCGGAGCTGACCGACGAGCGCCGCCTGCACCGCTGGCTGCTCGACCACGCGGGGGTGACCGCATGAGAGACAGCCGCGCGGACGCGCTCGCCCAGATCCTGGTGCGCTACTCCACCCGCGTGGGCAAGGGCGACGTGTGCGTGATCCAGTCGACCACGCCGGCGGAGGTGCTCGTCCAGGCGGTCTACGAGGAGGTCCTGCGTGCGGGCGGGCTGCCGATCCTGCAGCTGGCGACGGAGGGCACCCAGGCCGCGTTCTACGACCTCGCGAGCGACGAGCAGCTCGACTGGGTGCCGCCGACCTCCGAGTGGGTCGCGGGGAACGCCGACGCGCGCATCGCGATCATGGCGGACGTGAACGCGCGCGAGCTGTCGCGGACCGACCCGAAGAAGCAGGCGCGCGTCTCGAAGGCGCGCCAGGAGCTGATGGAAACCTCGATGAGGCGCTCCGCGGCCGGCGAGTACCGGTGGGCGCTCACGCTGTTCCCCACGCACGCGTACGCGAGCGAGGCCGGCCTGTCGCTGCGCGACTACGAGGACTTCTACTACGCGGCCTGCCTGGCCACCGACGGCGAGCCGGTGACCGCCTGGGAGCGCCAGTCGGACGAGGTCAAGCGCCTGGCCGCGTGGATCGAGGGCAAGGAGGAGGTGCGCGTGACCGCCCCCGGCACCGACATCACGCTGGGCGTGGCCGCCCGGCACTGGATCCCCTGCGTCGGCGAGCACAACATGCCCGATGGCGAGTTCTTCACCGGCCCCGTCGAGGACTCCGTGAACGGGGAGATCGCCTTCTCGTTCCCGGCCAGCTACGGCGGCCGCACCGTGTCAGGGGTGCGCCTGCGCTTCGAGAACGGCAAGGTGGTCGACGCATCGGCGGAGCAAGGCGAGGAGCTGCTGATCGAGATGCTCGATACCGACGAGGGCGCCCGCCGGCTGGGCGAGATCGGCATCGGCACCAACTACGGCATCACCACCGGCACCAAGGAGATCCTGCTCGACGAGAAGATCGGCGGGACGGTCCACATGGCGGTCGGGATGAGCTACCCCGAGACGGGCGGCTCCAACAAGTCGGCCGTGCACTGGGACATGGTCTGCGACCTGCGTGCCGGCGGCGCGCTGGTCGTGGACGGCACCGAGCTGCAGCGCGACGGCAAGTTCCTGGTCTGAGGCAGGCGTCGCGCCCGCCCCCGAGTAGGCTTGATCGCCATGGCCGGTCACTCCAAATGGGCCTCGATCAAGCACAAGAAGAAGGCCGTCGACGCCAAGCGCGGCGCCCTGTTCACCAAGCTCACGCGGGCCATCACCGTCGCCGCGCGTGAGGGCGGGGGGGACCCCGAGGGCAACCCGGCGCTGGCGCTCGCCATCCAGAAGGCCAGGGACGCCTCGATGCCCAAGGACAACATCGAGCGCGCGATCGGCAAGGGCACCGGCGCGGACGCCGACGCCGACGCCTTCGAGGCGGTGGTCTACGAGGGCTACGGCCCCGGTGGCGTGGCGATCCTGGTCGAGGCGCTGACCGACAACCGCAACCGCACCGGATCCGAGGTGCGGCACACCTTCACCAAGCACGGCGGCAACCTGGGCGAGCCGGGGTCGGTGGCGTGGACGTTCGAGAAGAAGGGCGAGATCGTCGTGGACGGCGGCCGCTACTCCGAGGACGACCTGCTGCCGGCGATCGACGCCGGCGCCGAGGACGTGGCGCTGGACGGCGACGTGTGGGAGATCGTGACCGGGCCGGCCGAGCTGCAGGCGGTGCGCGAGGCGCTGACGGCGAAGGGAGTCGAGCTCGAGTCCTCCGAGCTCGTGCAGCGCCCGACCACGCGCACACCGGTCGACGAGGACCGCGTGCGCACCCTGATGAACCTGATCGAGGCGCTGGAGGACAACGACGACGTGCAGGGGGTGCACGCGAACTTCGACGTGGACGCCGAGGTGCTGGAACGGGTGGCGGCCGCCTAGATGGAGCGCTCCAACGCCTCGCGCTTCGGCGCGGGGCTGTTCTGGATCGTGGCCGGGGTGCTGCACTTCGTGATCCCGCGGCAGTACGAGGCGATCGTGCCGCCCGGCATCGCCCGCTGGAAGCGCGAGGCCGTGGTGGTCAGCGGGGTCGCCGAGATAGCTGGCGGACTGGCGGTGCTGCCGGAGAGCACCCGCCGCGGCGCTCGCTGGTGGCTGCTCGCCACGCTGGCCGCCGTCTATCCGGCGAACATCCACATGGCGGTCAACGCCAAGGACTTCGCGCGCATCCCGGCACCGGCCCTCTGGGCCCGCCTGCCCGTGCAGTTCGCGTTCGGCTGGATGACCTGGCGCGGCACGCGCTAAAGGGGAGGCGTCCGCCCTCGGACGCAGAATCTCCGTCATTGGTGATCGTCCTCGGTATCGACCCGGGCACCGCGAACACGGGCTACGGGGTGGTTGTTTCGCGCGGCAGCACGCTCGCGGCGCTCGATGGCGGCGTGATCGAGACGCGGGCGGGCGCTCCGCTCGAGCGTCGGCTGGCGGAGATCCACGCGCGCGTGTGCGACCTGATAGCCGAGCACCGGCCCGCCGCCGTTGCCATCGAGGACCTCTACTTCGGCCGCAACGTGCACTCGGCCTTCGCCGTCGGCCAAGCGCGCGGGGTGGTGCTGCTCTCGGCCGGCATGGCCGGCGTTCCCTGCTTCTCTTACACCCCGCAGGCGGTCAAGCAGGCGGTCTGCGGCTCCGGCTCCGCGGCCAAGGACCAGGTCCAGCGCATGGTCGGCACGCTGCTCTCCCTGGGCCAGCCGCCAGAGCCCGACCACGCCGCCGACGCCCTGGCCGTGGCCATCTGCCACGCCAACGGCGCGCCTCTGAAGGAGGCCCTGGGATGAGGAACGCGGTCAAGTGATCGCCTCCGTACGCGGCGAGGTCCTGACCCGGCTGGCCGGCGAGGTCGTGATCGAGGCCGGCGGGATCGGCTACAAGCTCGCCGTCTCGTCCGAGACGCTCAGCTCCGTGCCCGCCGCCGGCGAGCAGGCGCGGCTGTTCACCCACCTCGTCCTGCGCGACGACGCCATGCACCTCTTCGGCTTCGCGAGCCAGTCCGAGCGTGAGCTGTTCCTCATGCTGATCGGCGTGCAGTCGGTCGGCCCCAAGGTGGCGCTGGCCGTCCTCTCCGGCGGCGCCCCGCGCGAGCTGCTCAACGCGATCGCCTCCGGCGACACCGCCCGCTTCCAGGCCGTGCCGGGCATCGGCAAGCGCACGGCCGAGCGCATCATCGTCGAGCTGCGCGAGAAGGTCGCCGGCAAGGTGAGCGACGAGATCGTCGTCCGCCACACGCCCACCGACGACCCGCGCACGCTCGCGCGCGAGGGCCTGCTCGGGCTCGGCTTCACCCCGCAGGAGGCCGACGGCATGCTCGACACCGCCGCAGGCGAGACTCCCGAGGACCTGATCTCCGACGCGCTCAAGGCCGGCCGATGAGCGGCGGCATCCGAACTCCCGGCGTCGAGCGCATCCATGACCCGATCGCGCTGCCGGCGGAGGACGACCTCGACCGCTCGCTGCGGCCCAAGAAGCTCGACGACTTCGTGGGCCAGGATCGCATCAAGCAGCAGCTGGAGATCTTCATCGAGGCCGCCCGCGCGCGCGGCGAGGCGCTCGACCACGTGCTGCTCGCCGGGCCCCCGGGCCTCGGCAAGACGTCGCTCGCCCAGATCGTCGCGAACGAGCTCGAGGTGGACTTCGTCCCGACCGCCGGGCCGGCGCTGGAGCGCAAGGGCGACGTGGCGAGCTACCTGACCGCGCTCGACTCGCGCAGCGTCTTCTTCGTAGACGAGATCCACCGGCTCCCGAAGGCCCTCGAGGAAACGTTCTATCCCGCCATGGAGGACCGCAAGCTCCCGATCACCGTGGGGCAGGGGGCCGGCGCCCGGGTGGTCACCCTCGACCTGCCGGAGTTCACCCTGATCGGGGCCACCACGCGCACCGGGCTGCTGACCACGCCGCTGCGGGACCGCTTCGGAGTGACGCACCGCCTCGAGCTGTACGCGCCGGCGGAGCTCGCGCGGATCGTGCTGCGCTCGGCGGGCATCCTCGCCGTGGACATCGACGACGCCGGCGCCGAGGCGATCGCCGCCCGCTCGCGCGGCACGCCGCGGGTGGCCAACCGGTTGCTCAAGCGCGTGCGCGACTTCGCGGAGGTCCGCGGCGCCGGCTCGATCGACGCGCGCATCGCGCGCGAGGCGCTCGACCTGCTGGAGGTGGACGAAGCGGGCCTGGACCGGCTGGACCGCGACATCCTGCGCAACATCTGCGAGAAGTTCGGCGGCGGCCCGGTCGGGCTCTCCACGCTCTCGGTCGCGGTCGGGGAGGAATCCGACACGATCGAGGACGTCTACGAGCCCTACCTGCTTCAGCAGGGCTTTCTGATGCGCACGCCGCGGGGCCGTATCGCGACCGACGCCGCCTACGCCCACCTGGGCCTGGAAGCACCGCGCGAGGGCGCACAGCGGCTGTTCTGAGCGGGCACCGGGTCTCGCCACCTGGCGTGGCTAGCATGGGCTGTTCGCAATGCCCATCTTCATCTGCCCGAACTGCGGGGATCGCAGCATCTCCACCGAGCGCACCGCCGGTTTCAAGGACCGCGCTCGCGCCTGCAGCAAGTGCGGTTTCGGCTTCTTGTTCGAGCTCCTCGACGACTACTACCCGGCCCCCAACGCGGCGTTCTTCCTGCTCGATCAGCAGGGCCGCCTGATCGGCACCGGCCGCGGCGCCCGGGAGCTCACCGGGCTGGGCGACCTCGACGTGATCGGTAGGCCGGTGCAGGACGTGCTCAACCTCGAGTTCGAGAACAACGAGGACCACGTCGGCACGGCGCTCGAGTGGGGCGTACGGGTGCTCGACAAGACGGTGACCGTGCACGCCGAAGGAGACCGCCCCGAGGCCGCGAAGGCGGACATCTTCCCGGCGTACGACGACGACGGGGGCCTCCTACTGGTGCTCACTCCACGATGACCAGCCGCACCCGCAACCTGACGATCCTCGGGATCGTGGCGGGCCTGCTCGTCCTGGCCCTGCTCGTGATCATGCCGGGCACGCCGCTGTCGAAGGACACCAAGCTCGGCCTCGACCTGGAGGGCGGCATCGAGCTCGTGTACGAGGGCCAGGCGACGCCGCAGGTTCCAAAGGTCACGCCGCAGGCCGTCGACGACGCGATCGAGACGATGCGCAAGCGGGTGGACTCGCTGGGCGTCTCGGAGCCGGAGATCCAGCGCGCGGGGCGCAACCAGATCTCGGTCGGCCTGCCGGCCGTCCAGAACGCCGAGCGCGCCAAGGAACAAGTGGGCACCACCGCCCGGCTGCAGTTCTACGACTGGGAGCCGAACATCCTCACCGGCCGCGAGGTGTACGCCGGCAGCAAGGCGCTCTACCAGGCCACCGAGGCCGCGTCGACGCAGAAGGGCAAGGCGGAGGCCACGGACGTTCCGCCGGGGTCCGACCTCTCGCCCGCGCAGGCCGACAAGGCGAACAACACCGCCAAGGATCGCTACTACCTGTTCGGGCCCGACCAGCTTCCGATCGGGCCGGACAAGAAGCCGCTGCGCGCCGGGAGCTACGAGCCCTCGAGCAGCTGCAAGGAGCTGCTGGCCGACTACGAGGCCAAGCCGGGCCCGGCGCCCAAGTACGCCAAGGACACGGAGTGCCAAGCGCAGCTGGACGCGCTGGGCTCGGCCGGTCCGCCGGCCGGATCGCGCGTGATCAAGGTCCCGGCGGGCGTGATCGTGGTCGAGCAGGAGCGGGCGCCCAACCAGCCGCCCCAGATCAAGCGCTTCACGGTGCTCGAGGACGACTCCGAGCTGTCCGGGCAGGACATCAAGAACCCCGAGGCCAACACCGACCCGAACACGAACGCGCCGCTGGTGACGATGGAGTTCACCGGCAAGGGCCGCGAGGCGTTCGCGCGCGTGACCAAGCGCATCGCTGAGCGGGGCTTCGACGCCTCCACGCTGTCGCCGGGCGCCACCGACAAGGAGCAGTTCTTCCAGCGCTTCGCGATCACGCTCGACAACCAGATCGTCTCGCTGGCCACGATCGACTTCGTCTCCAACCCCGAGGGCATCGACGGCCGCACCGGGGCGCAGATCGAGAACGTCGGCGACTTCAAAGCGGCGAACGACCTCGCCGAGAGCCTGCGCATCGGCGCGCTGCCGATCGACCTCAAGCTGATCTCCGAGACCCAGGTGTCGGCCACGCTCGGCAAGCAGGCCCTCCACCAGGGCCTGATCGCCGGTGGGGTCGGGCTCGCCCTGACGATCCTGTTCCTGCTCGTCTTCTACCGGGTGCTGGGCCTGGTCGCCACGGCGGCGCTGCTGACCTACGCGCTGTTCCTGTTCGCGCTGGTCAAGCTGATCCCGATCACGCTCACGCTGCCCGGCATCGCGGGCCTCGTGCTGACCCTGGCGGTGGCGGCCGACGCCAACATCGTCATGTTCGAGCGAATAAAGGAGGAGGTGCGCGCGGGCAGGTCGATCCCGGCCGCCATCTCCGCCGGCTACTCCAAGGCGCTCAGGACGATCATCGACGCCAACGTCGTGACCGTGGGCGTGGCGTTCATCCTGTTCACGCTCGCGACCGCCGGCGTGAAGGGCTTCGCGTTCACGCTCGGGATCGGCACGCTTGTGTCGCTGTTCACGGCCGTGCTGGCCACCTCGGCGATCCTCGGGTCGATGGCGCGCACGCGCCTGCTGCGCTCGCCGAGCGCCCTGGGCGCGGGCCGCGAGCGCATCAGCTGGCAGCGATTCGACTTCATGGGCAAGGCGCGCTGGTTCTTCTCGCTGTCGGGAGCGATCCTGGCCGTCGGCGCGATCGCGATCTCGACGCTGGGCCTCAACTTCGGCATCGACTTCGAGTCGGGCACGCGCATCACGACCCCCCTGCAGCGCGCGGCGAGCGTGGACCAGGTGCGCGGCGTGCTGCAGCCGCTCGGCTACTCGGACGCCAAGATCCAGAACGTCAACGACCCCGAGCTGGGCAAGAACGTCTTCCAGATCTCGGTGCCCAAGCTCCCGCCGGACAAGGTCGACCAGGTGGAGAAGGCGCTCGACGGCAAGTTCGGGGTGGCGGTCGACGACTTCTCGTCCAGCTCGATCGGGCCGACCTTCGGCGCGCAGATCGCCCGTACCGCGCTGATCGCGGTGATCGCCTCGCTGCTGCTGATCTCCGTCTACATCGGGTTCCGCTTCGAGTGGAAGTTCGCGGTTCCGATCCTGATCGCGCTGGCGCACGACCTGCTGATCACCTCGGGCGTCTACGCGCTCACGGAGCGGGAGGTCACGACGTCGACCGTCGCGGCGCTGCTGACGATCATGGGGTACTCGCTCTACGACACGATCATCGTGTTCGACCGAATACGCGAGAACGTGCCGCGCATGCCGCGCGCGACCTTCTCGCAGATCGCGAACCGCTCGATGTCCGAGGTGCTGACCAGATCGCTGGCCACGAGCTTCACGGTGCTGATGCCGGTGGGCGCGCTGATGCTGTTCGGCGGCGAGACGCTCAAGGACTTCGCCTTCGCCCTGCTGGTCGGGGTGGCATCGGGCGCCTACTCCTCGATCTTCATCGCCACGCCGGTGCTGGTGGAGTGGAAGGAGCGCGAGCGGGTCTACATGCGCCGCCGCAAGATGGTCATGGAGCAGTACGGCGGGCTCGTGCCGGCATTCGCCACAGGCGCGCTGGCGGCCGAGCCGGCAGTGGCGGCGGCGGGTGCCGGAGGCACGGCCGCGCCCACGCGCACGCGCCGCGCCCGGCGCGCCGCGCCGCGCCCGGCAGTCCCGCCGCCGGCGCCCCGTTCAGAAGCGCCCGTGCCGCCGGAGACGGTTGCACCCGAGGTGGAGCGGCCCACGCCCGCTCCCCCGAGGCCCCCTGCGCCGGCCGCCGACGGCGCCGACGGCGACGGCGTGCCGGCCGCCCCGCGCGAGTCGCGGACCACGTCCACGGCGGGCAGCGGCAGCCCGAAGCCCAAGGCCAAGCGGCAGCGGCCGCGCAAGAAGCACGGGAGGAGTCGCTAGCGATGAGCCTGCTCGTTTGGATCATGATGGGCATCGCGGTCTGGCACTTCACGGTGTTCGTGCCGGACCGCTTCTGGGGCGGCATCGTGGGCGCCTTCCTGGCGGCCGGCATCTTCGCCGCCCTGTTCGGGCTGATCGTCAACGGCGGCTCGGTCCCGGGCCAGAGCGACACGGACATCACCCAGGCGCTGATCGCCATCCCGGGATCGGCGATCGGCCTGGCGCTCTCCTACTGGTACGGGGCCCGCGCCGACCGCCAGCACGACGTGGACCACGGCCAGACGCGCGCCGGCTCGCACGGACCCGTCTAGCCGGTAGGCGAGAGCGGCGGCAGGCGGGCGGCGAGGATGTCGAACCGCTCGACCGAGGGCGGCTCGGCCCGTTCCGTCCGCTCTCTCTCGCAGGATGGGTCAGATGCTCTCGAAGCCGGCCAGATGGTCGTGCGAGCCCTATGACGTCGCGGTCGCCGAGCGGCTGGCCGCCGGGCTGGGCGTGTCGCGGCCGGTCGGCGCCATCCTGGCGCGCCGCGGCTTCGCCACGGTGGACGACGCGCGCCGCTTCCTGGACGCCGAGGAGCGCCACGATCCGCTCACGCTGCCCGGCGTCACGGCGGCCTGCGAGCTGATCGTCGCGCACCTGCGGCGCGGCTCCCGGATAGCGGTCTTCGGCGACTACGACGTGGACGGCGTCTGCTCCACGACGATCCTTGTGCGGACGCTGCGCGCCTTGGGCGCGGATCCCGTCTGGGAGCTGCCCAGCCGCTTCGACGAGGGCTACGGTCTGTCGACCGCGGCGGTCGAGCGTCTGGCCGGGCGCGGGGTGGGCCTGCTGGTGACCGTGGACTGCGGCATCACCGCGGTCGAGCAGGTGGCTGCCGCCAGGGCCGCCGGGCTCGACGTGGTTGTCAGCGACCACCACCGGCCGGGGGAGCGGCTCCCGGACTGCGTGGTCGTGCACCCTGCCCTGCCGGTGGAGCCCGGCGGACCTGCCTACGCGTGCCCCGAGCTCTGCGCCGCGGGCGTGGTGCTCAAGCTCTGCGAGGCCCTCCACGGCGCCGCGGGGGGGGATCCGCACGCCGTCGAGGAGCACCTCGACCTCGCCGCGCTGGCCACGGTCTGCGACCTCGTCCCGCTGCGCGGGGAGAACCGCCGCATCGTCCGCGAGGGCCTGGCGGCGATCGCCCGGACGCGGAAGCCCGGCCTGAGGGCCCTGATGTCCGTGGCGGCCGTCGAGCCGGCAGAGCTCACCGAGCACTCGCTCGGCTTCCGGCTCGGTCCGCGCATCAACGCCGCCGGACGCATGCGGCGCGCCGACGCGGCGCTCGAGCTGCTGCTCACCGAGGATGCCGCGCGCGCGGCGGAGGTCGCGCGCGAGCTCGACCTGCTCAACGGCGACCGCCGGCAGGCCGAGACGCGCATCCTGTTCGCCGCCGAGGCCGCCTGCGCGCCGCAGGCAAGCCAGGCGGCGATAGTGGTGGCCGGGGAGGACTGGCACCCGGGCGTGGTCGGCATCGTGGCTTCCCGCCTGGTCGAGCGCTGGCGGCGCCCCTGCGTGGTGATCGCCCTCGACGAGGACGGCTCGGGCCGCGGGTCGGGCCGCAGCATCTCGCCGTACGACCTCCACGACGGCCTGGCCGCCTGCGCCGGGCACCTGACCCGCTTCGGCGGCCACCGCATGGCGGCCGGCGTGGAGCTGGCGGCGGATGAGGTCGAGCCGTTCCGCCGCGCGCTCGCCGCGCACGCCGGCGCGGCGCTCGCCCCGGAGGACCTCATTCCCGTCGAGCGGGTCGACGCCATCGTTCCCGGCGGCCTGCTCGGGCTCGAGCTCGCGGAGGAGCTCGAGTCGCTGCGCCCGTTCGGGATGGGCAACCCGCAGCCCACTCTGCTCGTGCCCGCGGCGCGCTTCCAGAACGTCACCGGCATGGGGGAGGACAAGGAGCACGCACGCTTCACGCTCGTCACCGCTGGCGGCGCGCGCTCGCGCGGGGTGGCCTTCGGCTCGCCGCCGAAGGCGCTGGCCCCGGCTGCCGACGAGAATCACGACATCGCTCTGCGCCTGGAGCGCAACCGCTGGAAGGGTGTGGTGGAGCCGCGCACGATCCTGCGCGCGCTCTGCCCGACGCGCGCCGGCGAGCTGCGCGTGCTGGGGGAGGAGGGCACGTTCTGGGAGCGGCTGCGCCAGGCGCTGGGGAGCGATTTGCCGCCGCCGGCCGGGACCGGCGCTGCCCCGCTCGCGCCGATCGCCACGGCGCCCGAGCCGATCGACCGGCGCCGCGAGGGCTTCGCCGGCGTCGCCGGCGACCTCTTCACCAGCGGCGAGCGCGTGCTCGTCGCGGTGGCCGACGTGGAACGGCGCCGCCATGGCCTCGAACAGATCGTGGCGGGCCTCGCCCAGGGCGGCATGGCGGTCGCGTCCTGGACCGCGATCGCCGCCGACCCGCGGCTCGCGGTCGCGCACGACCACCTGGTCGCGCTCGATCCGCCGCCCGGGGGCCGCGCCGACCCGCTCCTGCGCCAGGGCCCCCGCGCCCATATGGCGTGGGGGCCCGCGGAGGCCGAGTTCGCCCTGCACGTATGGCGCGCCGAGCACGACCTGCGCCCGGCGCTCGCCAGCACCTTCCGCGCGCTGCGCGAGCTGCCGGCGGAGCCCGATCCGGAGATTCTGCGGTGCGCGCTTCAAGCCCAGGGCCGCTACCCGCGGGCCCCGGCCGCGTGTGCCCGCCTGATCGTCGTGCTCGGCGAGCTGGCCCTGATCGAGTTCACGGCCGATCCGCCCGCCTGCCGCGTCCTCGAGGCCGACCGGACCGACCTCGAGCGCTCCGCCGCGTACCGCGCCTGCGCCGAGCGCCTGGCCGCGATCGAGCGCGCGCTGGCCGCCGAGCTGCCCGCGGCGGCCGCCGCCTCGCGCGCCGCCTGAGAAACGCGGCCTGGCCGACGTTCCCCGGGGGTCCGGGGGCGTGAGCCCCC
>JAXDIG010000017.1:0-101508 GCA_034664125.1 Thermoleophilaceae bacterium
GCGCCGCGCCGGTCCTGAGATCAGCCGCTGCTGCAGCGGCGACAACGCGGCCAGGCCCTCCGCCCCGGCCACCTGCTCGCCGGAGCCGAAGCCAAAGACAACCCCCGCGGCTCCGAGTAGGGCAACCACGGTCGTCGCAACGGCAGATCGGCGCATCCTCACTCCCCGGTTCGCGGGACTGCTACTGCCGGTGCGTTACCCGAGGCGCGCGCCAACGCAACGTGCCCCGCGGCTCAAGCTCCCGGATTTCCGCGCCGATAGGTGGGTGCCGAGGGCGCATCCCGCGTTCACGGTCTTGACATGGCAGGGGACACTCTCGACACCAGCCGCCTGCGTGCCGCGTTCGGGGCCGAGGTGAAGCGCGCGACTCGCGCGACCGCCATGACGGGCGGGCTGGTCGCGATCGTGGCGTTCCCGGTCTGGTCCGGCTTCGACCACCTCGTGGAGCCCGCCAACGGCGCGCAGTTCACCACGGTGAGGCTGGCGCTCGAGCTGCCGCTCGTCGCCCTCTGGCTGAGCCTCTTCACCCCCGCGGGCCGGCGTCACCCCGAGGTGGCGATGCTCCTGTTCATGGGGATCATCCAGGCCGCGATCGCGTTCATGATCGCGCGTGTCGACGACGCGTACGCGCCCTACGCGCTCGGCATGTCGCTCGCCATCTACGCCAGCTCGTTTCTGCTGATCTGGCCCTGGCAGTACACGGCCGCGCTGATCGGGCTGACCTGGCTCGTGCTCGGCGCGGCGATCGCCACGGCGCCGGTGGCGCTGGACGCCCCGGCGCTCGCGACGATCGCGTTCTACCTCGGCACCGCGTCGCTGGTCGCGTTCGTCGGCCAGCTACACAGGCAGATGACCGCGTGGCAGGAGTTCCGCAGCCGGCTGGAGCTGGAGCTGGAGCAGGAGCGCAACCAGGACCTGCTGGAGCAGCTCGAGCGGCTGAGCCGCGAGGACTCGCTGACAGGGCTCGCCAACCGGCGTTGCTGGGACGAGACGCTGGCCCGGGAGTTCGAGCGGGCGCGCCGGCAGGAACGCGGCCTGGCCGTGCTGTTGTGCGACCTGGACCGGCTCAAGGAGATCAACGACAGCTTCGGCCACGCCATCGGCGACCGCGTGCTGAAGGAGGCCGCCGACGTGCTGCGCGAGCGCGTGCGCACGGGCGATCTGGCCGCGCGGCTGGGCGGCGACGAGTTCGCCGTCCTGTGCCCGGACACCGACTTCGCCGCCGCCTCCAACCTGGCCGAGGACCTCAGGGCCCGGCTCGGCGAGCTGCGCCCGGCCGAGGGCGCGCTGCCGGGCGTGACCGTGTCGATCGGCGTGGCCTGCCGCGAGGATGTCGACCTCTCGCCGACCGAGCTGGTGCTCCGGGCCGACGACCTGCTCTACCGGGCCAAGCGGACGCGCAACGCGGTCTACCCGGACCGCATCACCTCTGTGGCTTGATGCTGATCGTCCAGCGGCCCTTCGCGATCACGCGGACCTTCGTGAAGCTGTAGGGCGGCACGATCAGCTGGCCGCTCGCCGACGGGGCGACGATCGGGAACTCCTCAGGGCCGAACTGGATCGTGAGGCTCCCCTTGCTCGACCACTTGACGACCGCGGGCGAGCGGATCTCGACGGTGCCCAGGCTGGCGTTGCCCCTGCCCGAGAACTCGCGCGCGGGAGGAATGGCGAAGCGCTTCGGGATGTGACGGGCGCGACGCTCCCGGCGGTCGCGCGGGAAACTGGTCTTCCGCGTGTCCTCGGACGTGGTGCCGCTCGGCTCGGGCGTGGGCTGCCGCTCGGTGCCGCCGCCCTCCGTCGTGTCGGCTGGAGGAGTCGTCTCGGGCGCCGCCCCGGGCGCCGGCTCGGTTTCGGGCTGCGTGGAGTCGGGTGCGGTGGCTACCGAGGTCGTGCGCCGCGGCGGGTCGTCGTCGGTGGCCGCGATCCATCCGCCGGCCCCGAGTCCCGCGACGACGGTCAGCGCGACCGCCGCGGCAAGCACAGCCGTGCCGGAGGGTCGACGCGCCGTCATTCGCGGGACAGGCTAGCCGCTCGCGGCCGGGCGGCCGCGGGGTCAGGCGTCAGGCGGGGCTGTTCGGGTCTTCCTCGGCAGCCAGCTTCAGCGACCCGGCCTTGACGTCCTCGAAGTGGCGCTCCTGGATCGGCAGAGCCCAGTCGACGAGCTCCTGCAGGCGCTGATCGCCGGCCTGCTCGTTGAGCTTGGCCAGGATCGCCCAGTGGCCGACCTCACCGGCCTCGGCCATCGTCAGGAACTCGAAGCCGTCGAGGTCGTCGACGTCGCCCTCGAGGTAGGTCGACATCATCTCGGTGGCCTCGCTCTTCGTCTCGCGGGCCTTGTCGAGGACAGCGGTCTTCTTGCCGTCGAGGTCCTCCGCGTAGCTGGTGCCGCGCTCCTCGGTTTCGCGAGCCTCCTCACGCATGTGCTGGAGCTTCTGCGTGAGCTCCTCGTCGTCGGTCAGGCCCTCGACCTTCTCGGTGGCGCCCTGGGCCGCCATCGCGAGCCCGATCACCTCCGCCAGCTTCTCCTCCAGAACCGTCAGCTCAGCCATTCGTCTCCTCCTGTTGTGGCCTTCGTGTTGACCGCCGCTACCCGGTTCTGCCGGGCGAAACACCTACCATGCGTGTGTGCGCCGCGCGGTCCTACTCGGGGTGCTGGTGGCCGGACTGGCCGGGGCGGCCCCCGCGGCCGCGAAGCAGTCGGTCGCGGCGTCCCCCAACCCGGTTCACTTCGGCGAGACGCTGGTGGTCACGGGCAAGGGCTGGCCGGTGATCGAGTTCTGCAGCCGGACCGTGCGCCTGTCCCTGCACTCCGACCAGAACGCCTTCCGCATCGGCACGGTGCGGGTGGGCGACCGGGGCCGCTTTCGCTTCGAGTGGATCCCGCGCCGCGCGAAGGTGGGCGCCGGCCGCTGGACGCTCGTCGCGCGGATGCACTGCGAGAGCGGCAAGGACGGCTCGGCGGTGCCGGTGCGGGCATCCGTGCCGATCCGCATCCGCGACTGAGCGGCGCCCGGGCGTCAGCCGCGCAGCGAGTGCCCGAACGAGAAGAAGGTGGCGTACCCCTCGTTCCCGCCCAGCTCGATGAGCCGGTCGCGAGCGGCGCGTAGGGCCGCGTCGTAGCGCGAGCCCCAGTGGCGCCGCGCGGCCGTGCGCTTGGTGTCCTCGACGAAGCGGACCATGCGGCTGTAGATGTCGCCGGACTTGTAGTCCGCCTCCACGTTCGGCGGGAACTCGCGGGCGCGCTTGGCGAGCTTGTTGAACCGGCGGCAGGTTCCGATCGGCGTGTAGGCCTCATACAGGGCGATGCGCTTGCGCCACGCGTCGGCGCCGGCCTGGAGCAGCGGGTCGTCGAGCGGAGCGTCGAAGCGCCTCACGAAGCGCTCGAACAAGGGTCGGTAGGCGTCGAAGGCGGCGCGCTCGGCGGCAACCTCGCCCAACGCCTTCCAGAGCGTCCGAGCGCCGCGCCGGTAGAGGGAGCGCTGGGCGGGCACGCCCACCGCGCGGATGGCTTTCCAGCCCGGCCCGTCCGTCTCGCAGCTCGACAGCGCCTTCGCCGCGGCCCGCTTGTTGGCCGCCGCCTGGCCGGCCGCGCCGCGCTTGGCGGGGGCGAGCTCCTTGACCGCGCGCTCGACGCGCAGGACGTCCTCGGTCTGCTGGGCCGGCTCCTGCCCGCGGGCGGCCGTCGACCACGCCATCGCGGCGACGAGCACGCCGAGCGCGAAGAGCAGCGCGACGGCGATCGCGAGTTGGCGCCCCACACGGAGAAGATCGGGCGAGCGATGCGGGGCCTTGAGGTTGCGGCCCCGATCCTGGCCGGTAGGGGGCGCTCTACGCCGTGACGGGAGCGCCCGGCCGCTCGATCAGCAGCTCTTCGGTCGGTGTCTCCGCGGGCGGCTCGTCGGCCGAGGAGCCGGCCTCCGCGGCGCGCACCAGATCGATGGCGGTCGACCGGACCTGCGCGACGATCTCCGCGAGGCCGAGGTCGCGGTCGCTCTCGAAGCTCTCGATCGCGCGACCCGCGGCTCGCGAGGCGTGCAGGCGAACATCCGTGCCGTGACGGGCCGGGTCGTCGAGATCGGCCGCCAGCGCCCACACGGCCACGCTGAGCTCGTGCATCGCCGCCGCCAGCTCGGCGGGTGCCGCTCGGTCGTTGCGCAGGAACCGCAGCACGTGGCGGGCCAGCACGCGCGTGTTGCGGACCGCGAAGTCGAGGTGCCGTGCGCTGCGCTCGTAGCGATCGAGCTCCGCGCGCGACGAGCGTCGTCCGAGCGAGAACCGGGCGCTCTCACGTCCGAGAGCCACGGCCTCCGCGAGCGCGCGGACGCCATCGTCGATCTCCCGGGCCGCCTCCAGAGCTGCCTCTGCCCGTGCGGTGTCGCGGCCGGCCAGCGCCGCCGCGATCTCCTCCAGCGTGCTGCCGAGCGTTCCGAAGATGCCCTGCGCCGACCGCCGCACGAGCAGCATCGGATCCGGGGGGAAGGCGAGCCCGCTCACGGCGAGAGCCACGCCTCCGCCGACCAGGGCCTCGATCAAGCGGCTGCCCGCCAGTCCGGCGCTCGTGGGCTCGAGCACCACCAGCAGGATCGCGGACACCGCCGCCTCGGTCACCAGCAGCGGCCCGCCCCCCAGAACGACCGCGGCCGACATCGCGAGCAGCACCATCAGTCCGATCTGCGCCGGCCCGCTGCCGAGGGTGCGTACCAGCAGGTCGGCGACCCCGATCCCGAGGACCACTCCACCGACCAGCTCGATCGCGCGCTCGGAGCGGCGGCCGTAGGTGGCGCCCAGCGCGATGACGGCGGCGATGGATGCGAAGACGGGCTGCTCCTCGGGGAGGAGCAGCTTCGCCAGGTACCAGGAGCCGACCGCCGCGGCGGCCGTCTGCAGGATCGGCCAGGCGCGAACGCGCAGCCGCAGCCACGGATCGCGCACAAGGGCTTGTCTGGATGAGCCGGCCATCAGACTGAAGTTAGTGATGGCGGCGCGGATCTCCTGCGCGTATGTCAGCCCGCTTGCAGCGCGGCGAGGTTGCGTGAGAGCACCTCCATCGTGTGGCCGTACTCCTCGGTCGGGCTGAACTCGACGACCTCGGTCCCCGCGGTGACCACCGGGATGTGGCCGACCTTTCCCTGGCTGGACATAGCCCGGTGCGGGCTCTGGCGGTCGAATGGCGCGTGGCGGTGGTTCCCGATGGGCTGGTGGAGCCCCCGGCTCTCATCCCGGACCGAGTCCCGCCGATTCAGGGGTACAGCGGGGAGGCCTTGAAGCGGTCGCGCGCGAGGTACCAGGCCGGCTTCTTCTCGCCCTCGTAGGTGAGCAGCCCCTTCTGGTGGCGAGTGTTCGGGCGGAACTGGGGCGGGCGCTGCCCGGCGCCGCCGGTCCAGCCGGGGAAGATCTCGAACTCGCGCAGCGTCCAGTAGATCGCCCCCGAGATCGGGGCGGCGTCGGCCACGTCGAGCGTGCGGGCGAGGTGGAACGTCTGGAAGGCGTAGCTGCCCTTCACATCGACCGGGGCGCCGGCGCGCTCCGGCCGCGCCTCGGCGCCGAACTCGGTCATCACGAGCGCCAGCTCCGGATAGAGATCGCGCATCTCCTGCAGGTAGAGCGGCAGGTCGTCGAAGTTCTCCACCCAGCTGTACCAGCCGAAGTACTGGTTGATCCCGAGCATGTCGAACTTGTGGTAGGTGAACTGCTCGGGGTGGTAGGGGCGGCCGTTGATGTCGACCGAGATCGGCAGCGTCGGGTCCAGGTCACGCGCGAGCTCTTGGGCCCGCACGAGGTAGCGGCGGGTCACGTTGGGCCGGTCGTCCGGGCGCGACCACAGCTCGTTCGCCACCGAGTGGGTGATCACCGACGGGTGGCTGCGCGCGGCGATCACGGTACGGCGCACGGTTTCCCAGGCGCGGCTGCGCTGGAGCGGCTCGCGCAGGACGTTGGCCTTGCGGTCGCGCTGCCAGATCGGCGCCTGGTTCCACACCATGATTCCCGCACGGTCGAGGCGGTCCAACAGCCCGTCGTTGAGCAGGTAGTGGGAGCGGGTCACGTTGGCGCCGACCTCCTGGAGGTCGGCAACGATGCGGTCCATGTCCGCCCCGGTGAGCGCCGCCCCGCTGCCGGGCATGTCCTCGTGGATCGAGGCCCCGGCCAGCTTTACGCGCCGGTTGTTGACGTAGAGCATCCCGCCCTTGACCGTGACCGACCGCAGGCCCACGCTGCGGCGGTCGACCTGCTGGACCTTGCCGCGGTCACGCAGCACCAGCCGCGCCGAGTACAGCTGGGGGTCCTCCGGCTTCCACAGCACGGGGGCCGGCACGCTCATGGACACCCGCACCCGCCGGCGCTCGGACCGCTGCTTAGGCAGCCGGAACGTGCGCGTGGTCAGGCGGCCGGAGGGCGAGCGCAGCCGCACCTCCAGCGTCGAGGCCAGCTGGGTCACGCCGCTGCGCTGGAGCACTCCATCCACCAGCAGCTTCGCGCGGCAGCCCGTCGCCGGCCCGCGGCAGCTCACCTGGGACATCGTCCCGAGGTCGTGCAGGTGCGCGCGCCCGGCCGGGATCAGCCGCACCGGCCGCACGATCCCGCCCCAGTTCCACCAGCCCTCGGGCAGGCGCGGGTCCTTGCGGCTGTCGACGATCACGACGAGCTGGTTGGGCCGCCCGGGCCGCAGCCCGGGCGCCTCGAAGGTGAAGGGCGTGTAGGGGTCGACGTTGCGCCCCAGCCTGCGCCCGTTGAGGAAGACGGTGGCGCTGCGCCGGACGCTTTCGAACTCGATCAGCCAGCGGAACCCGCGCGGCGTGCTCGGACCGGTGAAGCGCAGCCGGTAGCGGCGCACCTGGCCGGCGTACTCCGACGCGACGGCCTTCGTGTCGAACACGCTCGGGATGGTGACGGCGCTCCAGGGCGTCGGCTGCTGGGCTGCCTGACCGCCCGGCGCCGCCTCGGCGCCGGGGGCGGGAACGCCCTCCGGCTGTCCTTCCACCGGGGGAGCCGGCTGGGGTGGCGCCGGGGCGGCGTCCTGGCTGCGCATCTCCCAGCCCGCCGACAGCGTTTGGGCGCGCGGCGGCGCTGCCGCGGCGGCAGCGGGGAACACGACCGCCAGCGCGGCGATGGTTGCGAGAGCCCTCCTCACGCCCCATCAAGGTAGCTTCCGGGCGTGCCGCCCGTAGCCGCCGGGGTCGACTTCCTGCAAGAGCCGGCCGCCGTGTTCGGCGTGATGCTGATGCTGGGCGCCCTGCTGGCGGGGATCGCCCGGCGCAGCTTCCTCTCGCTCACCGCGCTGTTCGTGGTCGCCGGCTTTGTGCTCGGCCAGGGCGGGCTGGAGGTGCTCGACCTCGACCCGCACTCGGACTTCGTCCAGGGCCTGGCGGTGGTCGCGCTGGTCCTGATCCTGTTCCGCGACGGGCTCGAGGTCGAGGCGGAGATGCTCCAGAGGGCGTGGCACCTGCCGTTTCGCAAGCTGGTGCTCGCGATGCCGTTGACCGCCGCGCTGGTGGCGCTCGTGACCCACACCCTCACCGACCTCGGCTGGACCGAGTCCTTCCTTGTCGGGGCGCTGCTGTCCCCGACGGATCCCGTGCTGTCGTCCATCGTGATCACGAACCCGCGCGTGCCGCGGGTGATTCGCCACTCGCTCAACCTCGAGTCCGGCCTCAACGACGGCCTGGCGCTGCCGGCGGTGCTCGCCTTCACCGCGGCGGCCGAGTCGCGCGAGGACTTCGTCTGGTGGCAGTTCGTGATCCAGGACGTGGGAGTGGGGATCCTCACGGGGTTGCTCGTGGCCTTCGTCGCCGCGCGGGTGATGCCACGCGGCCGGACGGTCCTGGGCGGGCCCAGCCCGCACCAGAAGGCGCTCTACGCGCTCGGCGTCGCGTTCGCGGCTTACGGCGCCGCGGTGCTGCCTCCCGAGGGCAACGGATTCATCGCGGTGTTCGTGGCAGCGATCGCCTTCGGGATCTGGCGGCCCGACATCCGCGAGTGCTTCGAGACGCGTTCCGAGGACGTGCTCGAGGTGGTCACCCTCGGCGTGCTGCTGGTGTTCGGGGCGATCTTCACGTTCGACACGCTCCTCGTGGACGGCTGGGCCGCCGTCGGCATCGCCGCGTTCACGCTGCTGGTCGCGCGTCCCGTCGCGGTGTTCGTCGCCCTGGCCGGCGCCCGCCAGGTGGACGCCGCGGCCAAGGCGTTCATGGCCTGGTTCGGGCCCAAGGGCGTGGCGACCATGACCTTCGCCCTGTTCGTGCTCGGCTCCGATGTGCCGGAGGCCGGGCGAGTAGTGGGCATCGCCGCGCTGACGGTGTTCATCTCGATCCTCGTGCACGGCCTGACCGACCAGCCCGGTGCTGAGTGGATGGCACGGCGCGCCGAGCGCGCGCAGCCCGCCGAGAGTGCGGCATAGTTCCGGCCCATGGACACCTGGGACATCGCCTCGCTCGACGTTCAACCACACCAGCCCGAGGTGCTTCGCTCGGACGCCGAGACACGCGTGATCGCGATCAACCTGCCGGCGGGCGAGGCGCTGCAGGAGCACCAGGTGCACGAGCGCGCCTGGCTGGTGGTGGCGAGCGGCGAGATCGAGGTCGAGCAGGGCGAGCAGACCGTCACCGGTGGCCCCGGCTTCCTCGCCCACTTCGAGCCCTCGGAGCCCCACGAGGTGCGCGCCCGCAGCGACGCGCGGCTGATCCTGCTGCTCTCGCCCTGGCCGGGCGACGGGCACCCTAGCCAGCGCGGATAGCCGCCTGCCAGAATCCAGCCCGATGGACCCTTCCCGTAAGCGCAAGATCCGGCTTGCGGCGGCGCTGGCCGCCGCCGTGTGCCTGGCGTCGGTGCTGGCTTACACGAGCTTCAGCGCGGCCTCCGAGGCAGCGAAGCCGTCCGAGTTGCGGGAGGGCCACTCCTACGAGGTGACCGGCAAGGTGGTCGACGGCTCGATCGCTCGCGCGGGCAACGAGCTGCGCTTCCGCATCCGCGACCGCGACGGCAGCAAGTCGGTTCCCGTCACGTACACGGGCTCCGTGCCGGACCCGTTCCGGGAGGGTCGCGAGGTGATCGTCTCGGGTGAGCTCAAGCGGGGCATGTTCGTCGCCGACCGCGACTCGCTCGTGACCAAGTGCCCGTCCAAGTTCACCAAGCAAGAGCAGTCCAGCTGACGTGGCGGGCGTAGGCTCCGCCTGCCTCGCGATTGCCCTGCTGACCGCGCTCTACGCGGTCGCCGCTTCGATCCGGGGAGCGCGCACGGGCCGGCGCGAGTGGGTGACCTCGGGCCGCCGGGCGATGTACTGCATGGCCGGGCTGTGCGTGGGCGCCTTCGTGATCCTCGAGGCCGCCTTCCTGCGCTCGGACTTCTCCTACAGGCTCGTGGCCGAGGGCTCCTCCACCGACACGCCCACCTTCTACAAGGTCACCGCGGTGTGGGCCACGCAGGACGGCTCGCTGCTCCTGTGGGCCACGCTGCTGTCGCTCTTCGCCACCGCCGTCCTGTTCCTGACGCGCCGCTCGCTGCGCGACATCGCCCCGTGGGCCACCGCCGTGCTCGGCGTGGTCGCGGCGTTCTTCTTGTGCCTGATGCTCGGCTGGGAGAACCCGTTCGACACGCTCGCCGTGGCGCCGCAGGAGGGCGCCGGCCTGAACCCGCTGCTGCGCCACCCGGCGATGATGATCCACCCGCCGATGCTCTACACCGGCTACGTCGGCTTCTCCATCCCGTTCGCCTTCGCGATCGGCGCGCTGATCACCCGCCATACGGGCGCCGACTGGATCCGCGCCACCCGGCGCTTCGCGCTGATCGCGTGGACGTTCCTCGGCGCGGGCATCATGCTGGGCGCTCTCTGGTCCTACACGGAGCTCGGCTGGGGCGGCTACTGGGCCTGGGACCCGGTCGAGAACGCGTCGCTGATGCCGTGGCTGGTCGGCACCGCGTTCCTGCACTCGATCATGGTGCAGGAGAAGCGCGGCATGCTGAAGGTGTGGAACGCGTCGCTGATCTGCGCGACGTTCGTGCTCGCGCTGCTCGGCACGTTCCTGGTGCGCAGCGGCATCCTCGACTCGATCCACGCGTTCGGCGCCTCGACCATCGGCGTGCAGATGCTCGTGTTCATCGCCTGCGTGATCGCCCTGTCCGCGGGTCTGATCGTGGCCCGCCTTCCGGACCTGCGCTCGGAGGCGAAGCTCGACTCGCTGCTCTCGCGGGAGGCGTTCTTCCTGCTCAACAACCTGGTGCTGGTGGGGCTCTGCCTGGTGATCATGTGGGGCACGTTCTTCCCGCTGATCTCGGAGGCGCTCACGGGCACCGAGGCCAGCGTGGGCCCGCCGTGGTTCGACCGCCTGACGACGCCGCTGGCGATCGTCCTCGTGCTGCTGACCGGCATCGGCCCCGTGCTGGCCTGGCGGCGGGTGACGCCGCGATCGATGCTGCGGATCCTGCGCGCGCCCGTCACGGCGACAGGGTTCGCCGTCGTCGCCCTGCTGGCGTTTACCGATGCAGCGAAGAGCCTGCCTTCGCTGCTCATGTTCTCCTTCGTCGCCTTCGTCCTGGTCGTGGTGGCACAGGAGTTCTGGCGCGGCACGAGGGCACGCCGGGTGATGACCGGCGAGTCCTGGCCGCGCGCGCTGGCGCGGCTGACCGGGCGCAACCGGCGCCGCTACGGCGGCTTTCTGGCGCACGCCGGAATCGCGGTGCTGTTCCTCGGGGTAGCGGCGTCCTCGGCCTTCATCCAGCAGCGCGACGTGCGGCTCTCGCCGGGCGACACCGTGAAGGTCGGCGACTACAAGGTCACCTACGAGCGGGCCACGGCGAAGCTCGGCGGGGACAGCGGCGGCACCGGCGCGCCGATCTCGCTCGGCGCCGTGATGCGGGTGCAGCGCGGCGGCGAGAGCTACATCCTGCGGCCGTCGCGCAACTACTACTCGACCACGGACCCCTCGAAGGGCGTGATTTCGCGCTTCTTCGACGGCGAGGCCACCAGCGAGGTGGACGTGCGCTGGGGCCTGCGCCGGGACTTCTGGCTCGCGGTGAGGCCCGACCTGGTGTCGCTCGAGAAGCCGATCGCCCGGGCCGACCGCCGCTTCGCCGACTCCCCCGGACAGGTCCAGGCCGTGGTGATCCAGGCGCTGACCGAGCTCTACCGGCAGGATCCGCCACCGGCGGCATTCAGGGCAATCGTGTCGCCGCTGGTCACGTGGATCTGGATCGGCGGCGCGATCGCCGTGCTGGGCGCGCTGGTCGCGGCATGGCCTTCCCCGGAGGCCCGGCTGCGCCGCGTGCGCTCCCTCTACGCGGCGCGCCTGGGCCGCGAGCTCTCACGAGCCTGACCTTAACCCTGAGATACAAGGGAAACGTCAGACTCGTGGCCGGCAACTAGCCTCCCGCGCGCATGGAGTACGCGCTCGCGCTTCTGGTCTTGGCCGCCCTGGTTGCCGTGGTTGTCGCCCGGCCGCTGATGCGTCGCGGCGACGAAGAGCGGTTGGAGAGCGGCCGCATCCAAGAGCTCAGCGCCGCCAAGGAGGCCAAGTACCGCGAGATCCGCGACGCCGAGCTGGACCACCAGATGGGCAAGCTCTCGCGCGAGGACTGGCGCTCGGTCGACCGCGACCTGCGCGGCGAGGCGATCGTGATCCTGCGCGAGCTGGACCGCCTGGAGGGGCGGCAGCCGGACGGTGTGGAGGGTCCGGCGTAGCCGGACCCAAGCTCAGATCTTCAGGAGCAGGATCACGTTCACGACGAAGAGCAGCGCGAACGCCACGGTCCAGCGGTTCAGGTTGCGCTCCACCAGCGAGCCGCCGCCGAACGGGCCCGCGCCGGTGCCGACGCCGAAGGCGCCCGAGAGGCCCGCGTCCTTGCCTGAGTGCAGCAAGATGAGCACGATCAGGACCACGCTTAGGATCACCTGGACGCCGCTGAGAATCGCTACCACGGCGAAGAGGGTAGCGGGGCGGGGCGCCGCTCGGCGGCTCAGCCGGTCGTGTCCGTGAACCGCACCGCGCCGGCGCGCAGGGCGGGGCAGACGACCCCGTGGGCGAAGCGGCGGCCATAGAACTCGGCCTGGCTCGCCAGCTCCTGACCGGCGCCCAGGTCCTGCACGCCCGACAGGATCCTCAGCACCGAGTCCGTCAGCCTCAGGTCACGCAGCGGCTGGGTCACTCGGCCGTCCTCGATCAGGAACGTGCCGTCGCGCGTGACGGCGGTGACCAACGTCTCCTTCGGGCGCACGACGTTCTCGTACCAGAAGCGGGTCACGTAGACGCCGCGCTCGATCGGCGCGCACAGCTCCTCCACGTCGCGGGCGCCGCCCCCGGTCAGCACGAGGTTGTACGGCTGTGGCCCCTCCGGGATGCCCCCGGGCGCCAGGGCGTGCCCCGTCGACGCGGCGCCCGCCAGCGCCCCGCTGCGCAGGTCGTGCACCACGGCCTGCGCGACCCCGTCCTGGATCAGCGGCATCGGCTGCTTCGGCGTGCCCTCCGCGTCGAAGGCGCGCGGGAGGGTGGCGTGGTGCTGCGGTGAGTCGGAGAGGTTGATCGCGGGGGCCGCCACCCGCTCGCCGAGACGGCCGGCCAGGGCACCGCGTCCCTCGGCGTACGCGAGCCCGTTCAGGGCGGTTGAGCCGAGCAGCTCGAGCAGGGAGCCCACCGCGCGCGACTCCATCACCACCGGGTACTCGCCCGGGGGCAGCTCGGCGGGGGTGCCCGGCGCCAGCGCCTTCGCGGCCGCGCGCTCGGTGAGCGGCTCGGGCTCGATCGCCGAGGCCGCGACGCCCACCCTCGAAGCGTAGCCCGAGCGCCCGCCGGGGCCGATGCAGATCACCTTCATGAGGGCGTCCGTGGTGCGGTCAAGCGCGCCGCCGGCGCTGGTGGCCACCGCGCGCTCCTCCTCGGCCACGGTCCAGACCCCGTGCGCCTCGAGCTTGTGGCGCTCCGCGGCGGCGAACGCCGTGGCCAGCGCGGCGCCGCCGCGGGCCGGGTCGAGCGCCGCGGTGTCCGGGTCGTGCCCACGGTGGGGACGGGGCGGCGGCCCGGGCGGGAAGCCGGGGTGCGTCGTGGGCGCGGCGGTGGCGGCCGCGGCCTCGGCGGCCAGGAGCGCCCGGTCGGCGCACGCGCTCAGCGACTGCGCGTCTGTTTCGTTGGTGGCGGCGCGGCCGAGATGGCCGTCCACCAGAACGGCGAGCTCGACGGTCACGTCGTCGATGGCCGTGGCCTGGGTGGGGCGGTTGCCGGCGAAGCGCAGCAGCAGCGAGCGCTCGTGGGTCACGTGCGCCAGTGCTTCGCCTTCCGGCGCGGCGGCCACAGCGGCCTCCGCTACGTCGAGGGCGCTCAAGCGACCCCTACCTCGACGTCTCGAAAGCGCGCCGGCGCGGAGCCATGCGAGACATGCGTCGTCTGGCCCGGCTCGCCCTTGCCGCAATCGAGCAGCGCGCTCAGCTGCCACTCGGAGGCCGAGCAGACCGCGTCGCAGCCCGCCCAGAACCGGGGCGTGACGCCCGCGTAGCTCGGGTTGCGCACTAGCCGTCCGACCTCGCCGTTGTGGATCTCCCAGCCGGCCTCGCCCTCGAACTGGAAGTGGAGCCGGCGGTCGTCGATCGACCACGAGCGGTTCGTGTCGATCAGCAGCCCGCGCTCGGTGTCCGCCACCAGGTCGGCGAGCGTGCCGGCGTCGCCCGGCTCGAGGCTGACGTTCGTCATGCGCACGATCGGCTGGCGCGCGAAGCCGTCGGCGCGCATGCAGCCGCCGGAGCGGTCGAGGCCGATCTCGGCCGCCGTCTCGCGAGAGGACAGGAAGCCCGCCAGCACCCCGTCGCGGACGATCGGCATGCTGCGGCCCTCGACCCCCTCGTCGTCCCAGCGGTAGCTGCCGAGGCCGCCCGGGTGGGTGGCGTCGGCGGTCACGTTCACGTGCTCGGAGCCGAAGCGCAGCTTGCCGATCCCGTCGGAGGGCACGAAGCTGGTGCCGGCGTAGGACGCCTCGCGGCCGAGCACGCGGTCGAGCTCGACCGCGTGGCCGACCGACTCGTGCAGCTGGGATCCCAGCTGCTCGCCCGCGAGGATCAGCGTCGTGGTTTCGGAGGGGCACGCGGGCGCGCGCACAAGCGCGGCGGCCTCCGCCGACACGCGCGGGGCCTCGCCGGCCAGGTCGAGCAAGAGGAAGCGCTCGTAGCCGGTCTGCTCCATGTGCCCGCCGTGCGATGTGGGGAAGGAGCGGATCTGGCTCTCCTCGCCGTCCACCGCGACGGCCGCGAGCCCGCCGCCGCACTCGGTGAGCACCTGCTCGCAGAGCGCGCCATCGGTGGAGGCGAACAGCTTGTGCACGCGCACGGCCTGGAAGCGAGCGTGCGTGACCGCCACCTCGGGCTCGGTGCGCAGTAGTGCGTCGGCCGCCCACAGGACCGCGAGCTTGTCCTCGAGCGGCACCTCGAAGGGGTCGCGCTCGGCTGGGCTCTCGTAGCTGCCGACGGCGGGCGGCTCCTCCGCCAGCGCGGCGCCACGCGAGGGCGGCTGGGCGGCGGCCACGGCAAGCGCGCGCTCGAGGGCGGCCTCCGCCCCGCGCTTGTCGGTGCCGCGCACGGCGGCGAAGCCCCACGAGCCGCCGACCCGGACCCGCACCCCGATCCCCTCGGAGTCCTGGGAGTCGGCCTGGTCGACGGCGCCGTTGCGGGTGGACAGCAGCTCGGACTGCGTGCGCACGAAGCGCGCGTCCGCATATTCCGCCCGCTTTCCAGCGGCATCCATCAAGTCCTGGAGGAGGTCACGCACCCGCGCGCCAGCCTATCGCGAGCCTAAGTGGTCAGTAGCCTCCACAACATGTGCCGCAACATCCGCACCCTCTACAACTTCGAGCCGTCTGCCACCGAGGAGGAGGTGCGCTCCGCCTCCCTGCAGTACGTCCGCAAGATCAGCGGCTTCACCAAGCCGTCGCAGGCCAACGCGGAGGCATTCGAGCGCGCCGTGGACGCCGTGGCCGAGATCTCGTCGCAGCTGCTCGCCGAGCTGGTCACCGCCGCGCCGCCCAAGGACCGCGAGGTCGAAGCCGCCAGGGCGCGCGCCCGGGCGGCCGAGCGCTACGCGGCGTAGCGGCCTCCCGGCCTAGGTCCGCGCGCCCGCCTGCAGCAGGTTGCGCACCTCGCGCACGGCCACCGGCAGGGTGGTCGTGTCGAACACGTGGCCGACCCGGATCTCGGCGAGCGTCTGCAGGCAGCGCTCCGACGCCGGGTTGCGCTCCACCCAGGCGTCCACCCGCTCGGAGGCGGAGCCGCTGCGCTCGGGGTCGCGCAGCACCTCGGCGGTGAGGCTGCGGTGGAGGCTGTAGAGGTCATCGCGCAGCGCGGCGCGCGCGAGCGCGCGCCAGCGGTCGTCGCGGGGGAGGGCCACGATGCGGTCGCGCAGCCAGTGCAGCTCCAGGCGCTCGCCGAGCCGGAAGTGCACGGCGGCCACCTCCTCCACCTCGAGGCCGGTTTCCGCGGCCACCTCGACGATGTCGAACGTGGAGAACATGGTGGCCAGGCCCGCCACGCGGTGGGCCAGCCCTGGCGGGACCCCGGCCTGCTCGAACTCGTCGGCCTGGACCATCAGCGGCTCGACGTCCGAAGCGCCGAGCAGCCGCTGGAGCGACTTGGCGAGCGCGGCCGCGCCGGGCGAGAAGAAGTGCACCGTCGCGCCGATGTCGAGCGGCCGGCTGCGGTGGGCCACCAACCAGCGCGACCCGCGCTCGACCAGCCTGCGTCCCTCGAGCAGCAGCTTGAGCTGCACCTCGGCGGCCACCTGGTTGTCGAGCGCCTCGATCTCCGCCCACTGCGCGCGCATTCCGAAGATGTCGCGCGCCGCGGCGTAGGCGCGCGCGATCTCCGAGGCGGGCGCGCCGCTCTCCTCGTGCAGCCGGAAGGCGAACGTGATGCCGCCCCCGTGCTCCATGTTGTTGATCACCTGCGTCGCGATGATCTCGCGCCGCAGCCGGTGGGCGCGGATCTGGTCGCCGAAGCGCTGCGGCAGCGGTGCCGGGAAGTAGCGGTCGAGCTCGGCGGAGAGGTGGGGGTCCTCCGGCACGTCGGAGTCGAGCAGCTCCGCGTAGAGGTCGATCTTGCTGTAGGCGAGCGCCACCGCCAGCTCCGGGCGAGTCAGCCCGCGGTCCTCGCGGTTGCGCTCGGCCAGCTCCTCGCCGCTGGGCAGTGCCTCCAGCTCGCGGTCGAGCTTGCGCGAGTGCTCGAGCGCCTCGAGGAAGCGGGTGTGGACGTCCACCATGCCGGGGGCGTGCGTCTCGGCCAGGGAGAGCGTCTCGGCCTGCTCGTAGTTGTCCTTCAGCACCAGCTCGGCCACCGCCGCCGTCATCTCCACGAGCAGCTCGTCGCGCTGCTTGCGCGTGAGGTCGCCGCTCGCCACGGCCTGGTCGAGCACGATCTTGATGTTCACCTCGCGGTCGGAGCAGTCCACGCCGCCCGAGTTGTCGATCGCGTCCGTGTTGATGCGGCCGCCCGCCCGCGCGTACTCGATCCGGGCGCGCTGGGTGAGCCCGAGGTTGCCGCCCTCCCCGACCACCCGGCAGCGCAGGTCGGCGGCGTCCACGCGTACCGGGTCGTTGGCCTTGTCCCCGGCGTCGGCGTGGGACTCCGTCTTCGCCTTCACGTAGGTGCCGATGCCGCCGTTCCAGAGCAGGTCGGCGGGAGCGCGCAACAGCGCGCGGATCAGGTCGTTGGGGGCGAGCGCCTCGTCGCGTATGTCGAGCGCCGCGCGCAGCTGCCGCGACACCGGGATCGACTTGGCCGTGCGCGGGAACACTCCGCCGCCCTCGGAGATCACCTCACGGTCATAGTCGCCCCACGACGAGCGCTCCAGCTCGAACAGGCGCCGGCGCTCCTCCCAGCTGCGGGCGGCGTCCGGTTCCGGGTCGAGGAACAGGTGCCGGTGGTCGAAGGCGCCGATCAAGCGGATGTGCTTCGACAGCAGCATCCCGTTGCCGAACACGTCGCCGGACATGTCGCCGATGCCGACGACGGTGAAGTCCTGTCCCTCGACGTCGTGCCCGAGCTCGCGGAAGTGCCGTTTCACCGACTCCCAGGCGCCGCGGGCCGTGATGCCCATCTGCTTGTGGTCGTAGCCGCTCGAGCCGCCCGAGGCGAACGCGTCGCCCAGCCAGAACCCGTAGTCGCCCGCGACCGCGTTGGCCACGTCCGACAGCGTCGCCGTGCCCTTGTCCGCGGCGACGACCAAATACGGGTCGTCCTCGTCGTAGCGGACCACGTCGGGCGGCGGTTCGATGTCCTGGCCCACGATGTTGTCGGTCAGGTCGAGCAGCCCGCCGATGAAGACGCGGTAGCAGGCCTCGACCTCGGCGAGCAGCTCGTCGCGATCGTCGCCCGGCGGCGGCCGCTTGACCACGAAGCCGCCCTTGGCGCCCACCGGCACGATCACCGCGTTCTTGACCATCTGGGCCTTCATCAGCCCGAGCACCTCGGTGCGGAAGTCCTCGCGCCGGTCCGACCAGCGGATCCCGCCGCGCGCCACCTTGCCGCCTCTGAGGTGCACGCCCTCGGTGCGCGGGGAATACACGAAGATCTCGAAGCGCGGCCGCGGCCGCGGCAGCCACGGCAGGTGCTCGGGGTCGAGCTTGAACGACAGGTAGGGCTTGCGTCCGCCGTCGGCGGCCCGCTGGAAGAAGTTCGTGCGCAGCGTGGCCCGCACGACGCCCAGGAAGCTGCGCAGGATGCGGTCCTGGTCGAGGCTCTCGACCGCGTCGATCTCCTCCTCGACGCTCGCGCCGATCTGCTCGGCCTTCTCGGGGTCGGCCGCCTCCGGGTCGAAGCGAGCGAGCACCAGGTCGATGAGCAGGCGCGCCACGCGCGGATGGCCGACGAGTGCCTGCTCCACGTAGCGGTCGCTGAACGTGGTGCCGGCCTGGCGCAGGTAGTGGCCGATGGCGCGCAGCACCGTGGCCTCGCGCCAGGTCAGGCCGGCGCGCAGCACCAGCCGGTTGTAGCCGTCGCTCTCGGTGTCGCCGCGCCAGGCGCGGATGAAGGCATCCTGGAACGCGTCCCTGATGCCATCGGTTTCGAGCTCGTCCTTGCCGGAGTAGGTCAGGCCGAAGTCGTAGATCCACACGCTCTCGCGGTCGCGCGGGCTGATCGCGTAGGGGCGCTCGTCCGCCACCTCCACGCCCATGTCCTCGAACAGGGGGAGCAGGTCGGACAGCGCCAGCGGCGGTCCCGCCCGGAACACCTTCGCGCGCAGCGCGCTCTCCGGGCCCTCGAGCGGACGGTAGAGGCGCAGCAACAGGTCGTCCGGCTCGGTCAGCTCCTCGATGCGCGCGATGTCGGACACGGCCGAGCGCGGCACCCAGTCGTCGCGGTAGCCGGCCGGGAAGGCCTCGCCGTAGCGGCGGTAGAGCACGGCGCCGCGCTCCTCGCCGTGCTCGTCGAGCAGCGCCTCCTCGAGGTCGTCGCCCCACGAGCGGGTGGCCGCCACCAGCAGCGTCTCCGTCTTGCGCTCGTCCACCTCGGCGACCGTGCCGGGCTCCACGTAGGCCAGGTAGTGCAGACGCACGAGCACGGACTCCGAAACCCGGGTGGTGTAGTCGATGCTGGTCGCGCCGGTCGCCCGTGTGAGGATGCGCTCGACCCGGCGCCGGTTCTCGGTGTTGAAGCGGTCGCGCGGCACGAACACGAGGCAGGAGATGAAGCGGTCGAAGGTGTCGCGGCGCACGAACAGCCGCACCCGCTGGCGCGCCCCCAGGTGGAGGATCCCCATGCTGATCCGGAACAGGTCGTCGACCGCGATCTGGAACAGCTCGTCGCGCGGGTAGTCCTCGAGGATCTCGAGCAGCGCCTTCTCGTCGTGGCTCCCGGCGGGGAAGGCCGCGCGCCCCACGACCGCGTCCACCTTGCGCCTCAGCATCGGGATCTCGCGCGGGCTGGCGTGGTAGGCGTTGTGGGTGTAGAGGCCGAGGAAGCGCCGCTCCCCGATCACACCGCCCTCGGCGTCGAAGCTCTTGACGCCGACGTAGTCCAGGTACACCGGCCGGTGCACGGTCGCGCGCGAGTTCGCCTTCGTGAGGTTGAGCAGGTACGGCTCGAGCGCCCGTGAGCGCACCGCCGCCGGCAGCTTGTCGAACCCGTGCGAGCTCTCGTCCCCGCTGGCCTGGCGCAGGATGCCGAGCCCCGAGTCGGGCACCGACACGAGGCTGAGCTCGCCAGCCTCGCCCGACAGCTCGTAGTCGCGGCAGCCGAGGAAGACGAAGCTGTGGTCCTCGAGCCAGGCGAGGAAGGCCCGGGCCTCGGCCACCTCGTCCGGATCGAGCGGGGGCGGGTCGGTCCCCAGCTCCGCCACCAGGTCCAGCACCCGGGCGCGCATCTCCGGCCAGTCGGTCACCGCCGCGCGCACCTCGTCGATCACGCGGACGACATGGCTCTCGAGCTGCCCGAGCTCGTCACGATCGGTCTGGCGGGCGACCTCCAGGTGGATGACGGATTCGGCCAGCGTGCCCTCGGCCTCCGCTCCGTGCGGCAGCACCTCGAGCAGGCCACCCTCGGCGTCGCGGCGCACCTGGATGACCGGGTGGATGACCAGGTGCACGCCGAAGCCGCGCCGGTTCAGCTCCATGCCGATCGAATCGACGAGGAACGGCATGTCGTCGGTCACGATCTCGACCGCCGTGTGAGGCGACTCCCAGCCGTGCACCTCGAACTCGGGGTTGTAGATGCGGACCTTGGTGGTCCCCGGCGTGCGCCGCCGGGCGAGGTCGAAGTGGGCGAGGGCGGCCCCGTACAGGTCGAGGTCGCGCCGCTCGGCGATGTCCTCCGAGGACACCCAGCGGTAGTACTGGCGGGCGAAGGCCTCCGCCCTGCTCGCGTCGTCTCCTTTGAGGTGCTCCCGAAGCCGCGAGCAGACTGTGTCTATGAGCGTCTCGTCGACGTCGAGGGCGTGCGCCACGGTCTACCACCGAGTCTACGCCCCCGGTGCTACCAGATGTAGGCCTCGATCACCCTCGCCACCTCATCCGCGGGCACCGGGCCAACGCGCAGCTCCCAGAGACGCCCGTCCTGGGAGTTGCCGGGCCGCGCGTCGATGCCGGCCTCCGCCAGCAGCCGCCGGACCACGACCGCGCGCAGGATGCACTCACGGCCGTGCCAGCGGACGTCGATGCCGTAGCCGTCCTCCGTGGGCCAGATCGTGAGCCGATCGGGGCGGATCGCGCCGGGCTCGGCCTGCCCGAGCCGCGGCGTCGCGCTGCGCTCGAAGCGCGGGCCCAGCCGAGCCTCCGTCGTCATCGCGAATTGCTGGCGGCCAGCGTGGGCTGCACGGCGGCCTGGCTGCGACGCGGACGCAGCGCCGGCAGGAGCATCCAACGCATGCGGCGGCGGCGCTGCCGCGACGGGCGCGGGTGGTGACTCGCGACCATCGGGGCGTACGGGTCGTACGGCAGCGACCTGGTGGCGTAGGCGAGGGGGGCTGCGGAGTTCACGGAGGGCCTTTCTGTTTGCTCGAGCACCGGGGGGCGCTTCGGTCTGGCAGAGCCTCCCGCAGCAGCCGCACGAAGTGTGAGGGGTTCATCACACAACGGGTCGAGTCGTGGCGAAATGGGCCTATAGAGTCCTGGTGGATGACCACGACGTCGCCCTCGATCGCGAGCCGCGCCACGCTTCCGGCAGGGCTGCGGCTCGGCCCCGTCCACCTCACGGTGACCGACCTGGACCGCTCGGTCGCCTTCTACGAGTCCGCGATCGGCCTGCAGCTTGCGCGCCGCGACGGCTCCGAGGCCGCGCTCGGCGCGGGTGGCGAGGACCTGCTCGTGCTCACCGAGGAGGCCGACGCGCGGCCCGCCGGCCGTCATGCCGGCCTCTACCACTTCGCGCTGCTGCACCCCTCGCGACTCGAGCTGGCCCGCGCCGCACAGCGGTTGATCGCCACACAAACGCCGGTCAGCGGCGCCTCCGATCACAAGATCTCCGAGGCGATCTACCTTCCCGATCCCGACGGCAACGGCATCGAGCTGGCCGCCGACCGCTCGCGCGAGCACTGGGGCGACCTGGGCGACCCCACGGCGCTGGGCGGGCCGGAGCCGCTCGACATGCCAGGTCTGATGGCGCTCGTCGAGGGCTCGGAGCCGCAGGCCCACGTCTCCCCGGATCTGACCGTGGGGCACGTGCACCTGCACGTAGGCGACGTCGAGGGCGCGCTGGCCTTCTGGCGCGACCTGATCGGCTTCGAGGTCATGACCCGCTTCCCGAGCGCGGCGTTCATCGCGGCCGGCGGCTATCACCATCACCTCGGCCTCAACACCTGGCGCGGGGAGGGGGTGCCGCCCATGCCTACGGGCACCGTCGGCCTGCGGCACTGGACGGTCGTCCTGCCGGAGCCCGCCGACGTGGCGGCCGTGCGCGAGCGGCTGACCGGAGCGGGCGCGCCGGCGGAGGAGCGGGACGGCGGGTTCCTCACCCGGGACCCCTGGAACAACAACGTGCTGGTCACCAGCGCCGGGGCTCACGCCCCCCGCTGACGGCTCAGAGCTCGGGCAGGTTCACGCCGGCCTCCATCGCGAGGCCGTCGCGCAGCGGCAGGCGGCGCGGGGCCCGCCGCTCGAGCAACGGGCGGCCGCCGGAGATGTGGGCGGCGCGCCAGTTCGCCTTGCTGACGCCTTCGGCGGTCAGGTCCAGCTCGAGGATGCCGGTGGAGCTGGTTTCCGGCGACTGGGCGCCGAACACGAAGTTGCCGAGCGAGTACGCCACGATCGCGCCGCCCTGGCGGCGCACCGGCTGCAGCGTGTGCGGGTGGGCGCCGATCACGACCTGGGCGCCGGCCCGCACAGCCACGTCGGCCAGCTCGCGCTGGCGGGCGCTCTCGAGCGTCTGCCTCTCGATGCCCCAGTGGAAGGTGGCGACCACGATGTCCGCCTTGCGGCGCGCGGCGTGCACGGCGGCGGCGATCTGGTCCGGCCTGGCCCAGGCGGTGCCAGGGCGGCCGGGCGCGGCGGCGAACTCCAGGGGGGCGATCTCGGAGAAGCCCACGAAGGCGACTTTCAGGCCGAGCCGCTCGACCACCTGGGGCGCGAGCGCGCGCCGCAGGTTCGGGCCGGCCCCGACGGCCTTCATGCCGAGGCGCTGGACCCCGCGGACGGTGTCGATCGTCGCCTCGGGGCCGTAGTCGCCGACGTGGTTGTTGGCGAGGTTGAGGACGTCGATGCCGGAGTTGCGGCGCAGGCCCGCCAGCGCCGCGGGCGTGGCGCGGAAGTTGTACTCCTTGACGACGGGCTCGCCGCGCGTGGAAACCGCGCACTCGAGGTTGCCGAAGGCGAGGTCGGCCGCTTTCAGCGCCTTGCCGGTGCCCTGCCAGGGGTAGTCCGGGCCGTTGGCGGCGATCGCGTCGCCGGGCACGTCGCCGAGGTTGATGTCGCCGACCGAGGCCAGCCGCAGGGGCCGGACGGTGACCGCCACGGGCGTGGTGGTGGCGCCGGCGGCGCTGGCGCGCAGCATCACGCGACCGGGGCGCGCGAGCACGCGGCCGCGGAGGGCGAAGTGGCCGTCGCCGTCGGCCGTCGCGTGGGCGAAGGCGTGCCAGCTGCCGTCCTTCGAGCGGGATTCGAGCGCGACGCCGGCGTCGTGGGGAGCGTCCTTGCCCTCGAAGGAGATCCAGCCCCCCGGAGCGACCACACGAGCGGAAGCTTCGGCGCGTATGTCACCGCCGAAGCCGGGCAGGCCGCCCGAGCCGATCGAGGCGGCAAGGCAGACCACGACTCCGACGGCCGACGCAAGGCCGAGCAGAGCGACGGCGCGCTCACGGGCGGGGCCGGGGAGGAGGGGCGGGCGCGGGGGTCGGGCAGGCGGTGCGGCCTGCTCGACGGGTGGCGGCGGCGCGGGCGGTGCGGCGCGTTGGGCGGGCGGCGCGGGCGGTGCGGCCCTCTCGGCGGGCGGTGCGGCCCTCTCGGCGGGCGGCGCAACGGGCGGTTCGGGCACCACTCCGGCCGCTCCGCCCGCCGGCGTCGAGGGCCTGAGCGGGCTCGCGGCGGGTGGGGCGGCGGGCGAGCTCGGCGTGGGGGGCGCTTCCGGGGCTTCCGGCAGGCGGCGCACGGAGATCTCGTCGACCTGTGGCTCGGGCGCGACCACGTAACCGTGGGCCCGGGCGCGGCGCCGGGCTCGGGACTCCTCGCGCAGGCGCTCGCGTTCCGCGGCCGTCCGCTCACGCGTGTCCTCGGGGCTGCGCTTGCGCGCCGCGGCGGTCTGGGGGCGGAGCCCCGCGTCCGGCTTGGTCGTGTCCTGCTCGGTTGCCATGGCGCAACCGCGTGCGGGACACCTGCCCACGCGCGGCTGTAGTTCTTTCGCCGCGCGGCGGCGGCGTCCTCCGCCGGGCACCCGTAGCGCCTTTCGTGGCGCCGGCCGGCTTCTATAGTTGACAGTGGTTATGGGAAAGACTTGGGTACTCGATACGGAGACGAAGGGCACCGGCGCGAACATGGTTCCGCTCGAGAAGGTGCTCGAGCGTCCCGCGCCTCCCGAGCAGCCGCCGCAGCGTCCGAAGCGGCCGGCGCGGAGCCACTCGGACGCGTCCGCCGCGGCGCCCCCAAAGCCGCGCAGGCCCGAGCCCAAGCCGGAGCCCGAGCGCACCGCCACGGCCCTGCCGCCCGGCCACGTACGCAAGAAGGCCACCGGCGAGCTCGGCAAGGTGCAGGCGGTCGATTCGCGGGCCGGCACGGCGACCGTCCGCTGGCTCAAGAGCGGCGCGACCTCTACCGTGCCGCTTTCCGCGATCGCGCGCCGCTAACGCCGCCCTGGGGCGTACTATTCGCCTCGTGGGTCGCCGAAGATAGACAGCCCTCCGCAGCTCCGGGAGGCAGGCCGCCTGGGTGCCGAGTGCCCCGACCCCGGAGCAGCTCGGGGGTGGCGCCAGGGCGCCGCCCAAGTGGCGCGTGTCAGTGCAGCGCCGCGGCGCCGATGTGGTCCAGGAGCCCGACCGGCTGCGGGTCGCCGCCGTCCTCGAGCACCAGTGCGCCGCCGGGCCAGTACGGGTGGGGCGGGCGCGCGTGGTGCACGAGCAGCGGCTCGTAGACCCAGCTGCCGCTGTTGACGATGCGCGGCCGGCCGCCGGGGCCAAGCCAGGCCTGGGGATCGTCGCCGGGCAGCGGGCCGAGGCGGTGGACGTGGCCGAAGACCACCCACTCCGCGTCGACCCCGAGGCGGTGCACCACCCGCGCGAGCGCCGGGATGCTGGCGCGGCGCATCTGGGCGCCCAGCAGCTTCACCGTCACCGGTGACATCCGCCGGCTCATCATCCCGCGCGGTACGCGCGGCGCGCGCGGCATGGTGGCGGCGCGCAGCAGCTCCGCGAGGTCGTCCACCAGGCCGGCCAGCGGGCGCGGGAGCCAGCGCGTGAGCAGCGCCTCCACGCGCGTCAGCGACGGTCCGCCGGCGCGCTCGTAGTCGACCGGCCTCGCCCCGTCGTTGGGCAGGCGCCCGAGCAGGCCACGCGCGACCCCGAAGGCCGCCTCGGGCAGCAGGTGGCGGTCGAGATAGTGGCCGTGAGTCGCCCAGACACGGTCGGACAGCCATACGCCGGGGTAGCGCACGCGCACCTCGGCTGGGCCGAGCCAGGCGGTCAGGCGCGCCAGCGCGGGCGTCGCGTCGGAGGGGATCGCGGCGTCGACGGTCGGCGGCGCTCCGTTCGCCCGCAGCCACGGTCCCACCAGCTCGCCGTCGTGGTTGCCCGGCACCAGGATCACCTCGGTGCGAGGGTCGAGCCGATCGCCCACCGCCCGCAGCACCGGCTCCGCCACCTCGAGCGCGTGCTCCGTCCGCCCCTCGAGCAGCTCGACCACGTCGCCGAGCAGCACCAGGCGGTCGACGCCGTCGAGCGCGCCCAGCAGCGCCTCGAGCGCGGCGGGCCGCCGCAGGACGTCCCGCCGCAGGCGGGCGCCCAGGTGAAAATCCGAAACCACCAAGGTGCGCATGCCGCGACCATGGCAGACGGCGGCGGGGCATTGACCCTGGCGGCGTAGAGTTGCGCCCATGCGTCCAGCCATGCCCGACGTCGCCGGGGTCGAGCATCGGGAGGTCCTCGTGCGCGGATTGCGGATCCACGTGGCGATCGCCGGACCGGTCGACGGGCATCCGGTGTTGCTCCAGCACGGCTGGCCGCAGCACTGGTACGAGTGGCGCCATCTGATCGCGGCGCTCGCGCATGCCGGCAACCGAACGATCGCCTCGGACTTTCGCGGCTTCGGCTGGTCCGAGTACCCGCCCGACGAGGACTTCCTCAAGGAGACGCTGGTCGACGACGTGATCGCCCTCTGCGCGGAGCTCGGCCACCGACGGGTGTCGTTCGTCGGCCACGACTGGGGTTGCTGGGCGGGCTGGCTGCTGTGCCTGCGGCAGCCCGAGCTCGTCGATCGCGCCGTCCTGCTCTCGGCGCCGCCGCCGTTCCCGCCGGACCGGATCGATCTCGCCGGGCTCGGGCGCTTGACGCGGCTGGCATACCAGCTCCCGATCGCGGCGCCGCTGCCGAACGCCGTCAAGCGCGCCATCTTGCGCCGCGCGGGGGAGACATTCGGCCTCGATGCCTCGGACGTCGAGGCCTACCTCGAGCCGCTCAGCCAGCCGGCTCAGCTGCGGGCGAGCACGCTGCTCTACCGGCAGTTCCTCCTGCACGAGGTCGGCCCGCTGCTCGCACGCCGCTACGCCGGCCAGCGCTTGACCGTGCCGGTCCGGTTCATGGTCGGCAGCGAGGACCTGCTCTTCTACGAAGGGCTCGTCGACGAGCCGGCGCCCTACGCGGACGACTACCGGGGTGAGGTGCTGCGCGGCGTCGGCCACTTCATCCCCGAGGAGGTCCCGGACCTGCTGCGCGACAGGGTGCTGGAGTTCCTGGCCGCGCCGGTCGCGGCGCGACCCGCCGGCTAGGCGCCTGCTCGGCCTGGCGGCTCGAGCTCCTACACTCGTGCCCGTGCCGCGCTCGCAGACAACCACCGCCCGGCGGCTGCCCGAAGCCGACTTCGAGCTCAAGGAAACCCTGCTCCACGGGCACCGCGTGGCCTACCGCAGCGCCGGTTCGGGGCCCGCCATCGTGCTGGTTCACGGCATCACCTCCACGTCGGCCACGTGGGAGCAGGTGATGCCCTACCTCGCGACCCGATTCACCGTCATCGCCCCGGACCTGCTCGGACACGGACAGTCCGCAAAGCCCCGCGGCGACTACTCGCTCGGCGCCTACGCCAGCGGCGTCCGCGACCTGATGGTGTCGCTCGGACACGAGCGAGCCACCTTCGTGGGCCACTCGCTCGGCGGCGGCGTCGTGATGCAGCTCGCGTACCAGTTCCCGGAGCGCTGCGAGCGGCTCGTCCTCGTAGACAGCGGCGGCCTCGGCCGAGAGGTCAACTTCCTGCTGCGGTCCGCCACCCTGCCGCTCTCCGAGGTGGTGCTGCCGCTGCTGGCGAGCAGCCACATCCTGGGCGCTGGGCGCGCGGTGAGCCGCCTCGCCGGCCGGCTAGGGGTCCGCGCGGGTACCGATGTCGCCGAGCTCGCCAAGGGCCACGCGTCCCTGGCCGATGCCGAGGCGCGCGCCGCGTTCGTGCACACGCTGCGCACCATCGTGGAGCCGGGCGGGCAGCGGGTCAACGCCAGCGACCGCCTCTACCTGGCCCAGAACATCCCGTTCATGCTGGTTTGGGGCGAACGCGACTCGATCATCCCGGTCGAGCATGCCCGCACCGCGCACGAGCTCGTCCCCTCCAGCCGACTCGAGGTGTTCGAGAACGCCGGGCACTTCCCTCACGTCGACGATCCTCAGCGCTTCCTGGACGTGCTGTTCGACTTCCTCGGCTCCACCGAGCCGGCCCGGATGGACCCCAAGGCGTGGCGGGAGATGCTCAAGGCGGGGGCTGACTAGGCCAGCTCGCTGAGCGCCCCGAGCACGAGGGCGTCGTGCTCGGCCGGCTTCACGTTTTCGAACACGCGCGCGACGTTCCCGTCCGGGTCGACGAGCACGCTGGAGCGCTGGTTGCCGAAGTACGTCCGCCCGTAGTTGTTCTTCTCGACCCAGACGCCGTAGCGCTGCGCGACCTCCCCGCCCTCGTCCGAGAGCAGCGTGAACGCCAGCCCGTACTTGTCGGCGAAGGCGCGCAGGTCGGGCACCGGGTCCGGTGACACACCCAGCACGACCGCGTTGGCGGCCTGGTAGTCCGCGGAGTGGTCACGCGCGCTGCAGGCCTGCGCTGTGCACCCGGGGGTGTCGGCCTTGGGGTAGAAGTAGACGAGCGCCCAGTGGCCGCGCAGGTCCGACAGGCTGACGGGGTTGCCGTCCTGGTTGTCGAGCGTGAAGTCGGGCGCCGGCCCGCCGGCGGGGATCATGAGCTGCTGAGGTGTAGCAGGCCCGGGGTGGAACACGTGGTTGCGAGTGGCTACGGTCGCGGTGTGTCCTTGTCCGGGGTCGATCTCATGCGTCCGCGCGCGTTCGTGGTATCGCCCTTCGGACACAAGGAGATTCGGGCGGCGGCGGACGGCGAGCCTGCCGTCGAGGTGGACTTCGACGAGCTCTACGAGCTCCTGCTTCGCCCAGCGCTCGACCAGGCCGGCATCGAGCCCTTTCGCGCCGACCAGGAGGCGGGCGCCGGAGACATCCGGACCGACATGTTCTTCGAGCTGGTCACCGCTGACGTCGTGCTCGCCGACATCTCGATACTGAACCCGAACGTCTTCTACGAGCTGGGCGTGCGGCACGGGATCGCCCAGCGGGGCGTGTTCATGGTCCACGGTGGCTGGAGCCGTCGGCCGTTCGACGTGGCGCCGGACCGCACGTTCGGCTACGAGGGCGCGTTGTTCGAGCCGTCGGCCGCCCGCGAGGAGCAATGGACCGCGCGGGTGCGCGAGGAGGTCGCGCAGCTGGCGCGCCGCCTGCGCGACGCGCTGCAGGTCGACGCGCAGGGCGTGGGCAGCCCGGTCTATGCCTCGCTGCCGGGGCTACGGCCGGCCGACTGGTCCGGCATAAGAACGGCTCGCAGCAGGTACTTCATGGGAGTGCTCGACGACTGGGGACAAAGGGTGCGAATCGCCGGCCGCAACGGCAACGCCGGAGACATCCTCACGCTGGCCGAGGATGCTCCGACCCGCTTCCATCGCGGACGGCTGCTGTTCGACGCCGCCCGTGCGCTCATCGATCTCGGTCGATTCCACGCCGCCCGCGGGGTGCTGCTGGATGTGCTCGCGCTGGAGCCGGACAACTTCCAGGCGGATTGCCAGCTCGGTCTGGTCCTCAACCGCCTGGGCCGCACCGACGAGGCGGAAGAGCACATGAAGCGCCTCGTGCGCGGGCACCCGGGCGACCCCGAGGCAAGCGGGATGCTGGGACGGGTGTACAAGGACATGTGGAGGGCGCGCTGGGAGAAGGTCGCCGACGCAACCGAGCGAAAGCAGGCCGCTGTCCAGCACTCGGGGCTCGTGTCGGCGGCAGCGGACAGCTACAACCGGGCCTACCGGCGCCATCTCGACTACTACAACGGCATCAACGTCGTTGCCCTCGTCCGGCTGCTGGAGCACCTCCGCACCGCGACGGGCCAGCAGCCGGTGGCGCCGGCCATCACCGATGTCGACGATGTGTGCGTGGCAGTTCGAGTGGCCGCCGGGGCGGCGCTGGAGCGCGCCGCTGACGTGCCGGACGAGCCGGACCAGCCGGACGAGACGATCTGGGCGGCCAGCACGCTCGGCGAGCTGGCGGTGGTCGCCGGCGACGCCGACGAAGCGCGTCGCCACTACATGAGAGCGGCGAGCGCGCCGGGCGTCACCTACTTCCAGTTGGACTCGATGCTCTCGCAGCTGCGCCTCTTCGAGCTGCTTGGGTTTCAAGAGCAGGCGCTGGCGGCCGCGCGGGGGGTGCTGGCAGACGCGCTCACCCACCAGCCCCAACCGGCGCGGCGGTTCTCGAAGGTCGTGGTCGCGAGCGGGCACATGATCGATGCGCCGGATCGCCCGCAGCCGCGCTTCCCGCCCGAGCTGGAGCCCGCCGTCCACGCCCGGATGGCCGCTCAGCTGGACGACTGGGGCATCGGCGCTGGTGACCTCGCCATTTGCGGGGGAGCCCGGGGCGCGGACATCCTGTTCGCCGAGCTCTGCCTCGAGCGCGGCGCGGACGTGCACCTGTTCCTCGCGCTCCCACGGGCGGAGTTCCTCGCCGAGTCGGTACGGCTTCCGGGTACGGATTGGGAGGACCGCCACATCGCTCTGCTGGCCCGATGCGAGGAGGAGTCGCAACCCGAGCGGATCGGCGCGGCGCCGGAAGGCATGTCCGTGTTCGCACGCAACAACAGGTGGATGATCAATACGGCCCGCGCCGAGGCCGACGCGGACGTCGACGGGCTCGCAGTCGAGCGCCTGCACGCCCTGCTGGTCTGGGATGAGCGTCCGACGGGCGACGGACCGGGAGGCACCTCGGACTTCGCGGCCGCGGTGGAGTCTCTCGGCGGCCGCCTCGCAGTCATCAATCCGACGACGGTCGACAAGTGAGGGGCGGTAAATGGCCAACGATGAAGCGACAACCGAAACGCGAAAGCTGCTCGCGCTCGACGGCGGCGGAATCCGCGGCTTGATCACGCTCGAGGTGCTGGCCGCCATCGAGGAGCGCCTGAGAGAGGAGCTCGACGAAGACGACCAGTTCGTCCTCAGCGACTACTTCGACTACATCGCCGGCACGAGCACCGGGGCGATCGTCGCCACCTGCCTGTCGCTGGGCATGCCGGTCGATCGCGTGCGCCGCTTCTACGAGGAGAGCGGCAAGGAGATGTTCGACAAGGTCAGCCTGCTGCGTCGCTTCCGGAGCAAGTTCGCGGACGAGAAGCTCGCCGCTCGGCTTAAGGACGAGGTCGGCGAGGACACGACCCTGGGCAGCAGCGACCTGCGCACGTTGCTCTTGATCGTCATGCGCAACGCGAGCACCGACTCGCCCTGGCCCGTCTCCAACAACCCGAAGGCCAAGTACAACGATCCGAAGCGCGCGTACAGCAACCTCAAGCTGCCGCTGTGGCAGCTCGTGCGCGCCAGCACCGCGGCGCCCACCTTCTTCCCGCCGGAGGTCATCGACGTCGGCGCCCCGGAGCCGTTCGTCTTCGTCGACGGTGGCGTGACCGTCTACAACAACCCGGCCTTCCTGCTGTTCCTGATGGCAACCCTGAAGCCCTACCAATTGTGTTGGCCGGTGGGGGAGGAGCGCATGTTGCTCGTGTCGGTCGGCACGGGTACCAGCCCGAAGGCGAACGCGGAGCTGGAGCCCGAGGACATGAACCTGATCTACAACGCGACGTCGGTGCCGGCGGCGCTCATGTTCTCCGCGCTCAACGAGCAGGATCTGCTCTGCCGGGTCTTCGGCGCCTGCCGCCACGGCGAGGCTCTCGACCGCGAGGTGGAGGACCTCAAGGGCGCCACCGGCCCGGTCGACGCGAAGCTGTTCAGCTACGTCCGCTACAACGCCGAGCTCTCCGAGGAATGGCTGTCCGACCACGACCTCGGCCATATCCGCCCGCGCGACGTGCAGCGCCTGGACTCCACCAGCCACATGGCCGAGCTCCAGGAGGTGGGACGGAAGGTCGGCACGGAGGTTTCCGCCGGCCACTTTGAGGGCTTTCCGGCGATTGCCTCGCCCGCCGATCCGCGTTAGCGTCCCGCACTGCGTTGAAGATCT
The DNA here is from genome assembly GCA_034664125.1 of Thermoleophilaceae bacterium. GTDB lineage: Bacteria > Actinomycetota > Thermoleophilia > Solirubrobacterales > Thermoleophilaceae > JACVRW01. The sequence goes on from JAXDIG010000017.1 coordinate 30,625, forward strand.
TCGTCGCCCACGGCTTCAATGAACGTGACGCATGGATTCGCACCATGGTTATTCCGATCATGGGCTACCTCGGTATCGAGCCGGTGATCGGCGAAGCGTTCGAGGGAGAGCAGATTCCGCCCGGGGTGATCGATCGAATCAGAGAATCGGACGCCTTCATCGGGTTCCTCACGCAACGCGGCGACCCAGACCAGCAGGGCGTCTACCGCACTCACGACTGGGTGCAGACCGAGATCGGCGCCGCGGTGATGGCGCCTCTGGACAAGGTGCTCACGGTGCGCGAGGTTGGGATCGACGACCAAGGCGGACTCGGGGGCAATCGTCAGTGGATGGTCTACGAGGAGTCGAAGCGAGCCGAGTTCCTGGTGGAGCTCGTCGGTGTGCTCAGGCGCTGGGCCGGTGGAATCGACGTCACGCTGAGGGTCACCCCGGACGACGTCGCGAAGGAGCTGGCGGACTACGTCGACCGCTCAGCGGCCGACTGCACGTACAGGGTCAAGAAAGGTGGCCGGACATCCCCACCGCGGCCGGCGACGATCTCTGTCGAGACGGGGGGTCCGACGATCTGGGCAGGTGGCATCCCGCAGAGCACGATGGTCGGCTTTCAGGTCGAGGCCGCCGGGATGACCTGGACCTCCTCGTACATGAGCGTGGAGTCGCTCGACGTCGAGTTGAGAAAGGTGCGCTGATGGCGCTGACCATCGGGCAGGACTCGCACTACGAGGGCAATAGCTCCTGGACCTGGCGGGCCTGGATCGAAGGGCCGGATGAGCAGCTCGATGCGGTGGACCACGTGATCTATGTGCTTCATCCCACCTTCCCGGAGCCCGAGCGAGTCGTCAGAGATCGCGAGAGCAAGTTCCGACTCGAGGCGTACGGCTGGGGCGTGTTCCGCCTGTACGCGACGGTCGTGTACAAGGACGGCACCGAGGAGCCGCTGGAACGGGATCTGGTATTCGAGTCGGCATCGGAGGAGTTCCCGGTGCTTCCCGGTGCCGAGGCCCCCGCCCCCGTCAAGGCCAGCCCCGGGACCCATGAGCAGACGGCGCCCTGGCGGCCCGAGGGCGGGGATGCCGATGGCGTCTTCGAAGGGGGAGCGGCGGCGCCGATCGCGATCGTGGGAGCCCTGTTGGGGGCAGAGGACACCGGCAAGGTGACCCGGTGGGTCAACCTGGTCGGGAGCTCAGGCGGCGCGCTGGTCGCGGCGCTGCTCGCCGTCGGCTACCAGCCCCGCGAGCTGGACGACCTCCTGCGCGAAACCGATCTCGAACGCTTTCTTGACCGCGGGCCGTGGGGAATCTTCGGCCAGGCCTTCAACCTGTTGGGGCACCAGGGCATGGCCTCCGGCAAGTACTTCACGGAGTGGCTGCGGGATCGGTTCGAGGAGCGGCTCGGCAAGCGCGATCCGACCTTCGCGGATGTGGTGGACCCGGAGCTGGTCGGGTCCCTGAGCCCTACGGGCAAGTACCGGCTCAGGACGATCGCCTCGGACATCACGTCCGGCCGCATGATCGTCTTTCCGGACGACGTCGAGCAGTACACCGACAGGGACGGCCGGCCCTTCCGGCGCGACGACTTTCCGCTGACCGACGCCGTCCGGATGAGCATGAGCATCCCGATCGTCTTCACGCCGCAGAAGCTGCATCGCCAGGAGCGCGAGTACTACGTGGTCGATGGCCGCCTGCTGTCGTCGTTTCCGATCTCGCTGTTCGACAGCCCCAATCCGAAGCGGCCGACCTGGGGCTTTCACGTGCATGGGGGCTCCGGGGCCGAACGCCTGCCCTACCGCCGTCTCTCCCGGGACCTCAAGCTGATCCCCCTGACGGAGGCCATGATCACCGCGGTGATCGAGGCGTGGGACACGCGCTACCTGTCCCCGGACACGGCCGCTCGGACGGTGAACATCGAGACGCGCGACATCCGCTCGAACGACTTCAAGCTCTCCGCGGAGCAGCGCGAGGAACTCCACCGGTGCGGGTACCAGGCCGCCCTGGAGTTCTTCGGCTCGACGCGCGACTACTTCAACTCGTTCGGAGCGGGCCTGTCCGAGCCCGTTGCGGCCGGCTGAAGTAGCGTCCGGAACGATGGCGTCCGAATCATTCTCACTGACCTCAGGCGTCATCTCGCTGCTGGGCGCCCCTCACGTGACCGTGGAGGACCTGCCCGGAAGCGGCGCCAAGGCGGCCTTCCTCGGCTTCCCGTTCGAGGGCGGAAACCAGGCGCTCGAGCGCCCAGGGTCGGCCAATGGCCCACAGGCGCTCCGTATCGCGTCGACCATGGCGAACCCGTGGTCGTTCGACTGGGATGTCGATCTCATCGAGGCGTACGACCTCGTCGATTGCGGCGACGCGCCGGTCGTCGTCGGCAACCTGGCACGGACGCACGAGGCGGTCGAGCACGCGATCCATTCGATCTTGAGGGCAGGCGCGATTCCGATCACGGTCGGCGGAGACCACTCCCTGGTCATACCGGGCGCTCGCGCGCTGTCTCGGTTCCTCGGTCCCGAGAAGCGAATGGGCTACCTGCAGATCGACGCTCATCTCGACGCCGGGGTCGAGATCGGCGGGGAGCGCAACACCAACTGCAGCGGGTTGGTCCGAGCCGAGGAGCTGCCGAACGTCTCAGCGGAGAACATGGCGATCATCGGCATCCGCGGTCAGATCAACGTCCGCGAGTGGTGGGACGAGGTGCGCGCCCGCCAGATCCGGGTCTACCCGATGAGCGAGGTGCTCGAGCGCGGCTTCAAGGTCACGGCGCAGGAAGCGCTCGACCGCGTCTGGGATGGCGTCGATGGCGTCTACGTCAGCTTCGACACCGACTCGATCGATTCGGCGGCGGTGCCCGGCACCACCGGACCGGAGCCCGGCGGCCTAACGTCGCACGAGATCCTTCAGCTCGGAGGGTGGATCGGCGAGCGGGGCCTTACCGCCGTCGACAACGTCGAGCTCTGCCCCGTCTACGACCCCAGTGGCATCACCGCCAAATTGGTGTGGTCGGTGATCGCCGAGATGCTGTTTGCGCACGCCAAGCACCATCTCTGACCGCGGTGAAGCGATCGCGGCGAGCACTCGGTCGAGGTCGGCAGGGGACAGTGCTGTTGCTGAAGCTCCAGATCGGTGTGGTGGACGCCCCGAAGTACCGTCTCTGACGCGTCTCTACGTCAGCGCGCGCGCAGCCCGTCGAGCATGAGGCGCAGGTAGCGCCGCCAGTCCAGGTGGGCTCCCGCCTGCTGAGCGGCGGCGATCCTGCCGAAGCCGCACATCATCATCGGGATGTCGTCGGGGCCGGCGTCGTGACGCATGTCGCCCTCGGTCTTCGCCTTCTCGACGAGCCGGGCGGTGAGCTCGCGCAGGCGCCGCGCGGCATCCGTCTCGGTCGGCGCGCCGGCCAGGACCTCGCACATGCCCTGGTCGCTGGCCGAGAACTCGGCCGAGTCCCACACCAGCCGCTCCACGGCGTCCCAGGCGCTGCCCGGCTGCGCGGAAGCTCGCTCGCAGATCTCCACGAGGCCTCCAAAGTGCGCCTCGCTCAACGCGGTGAGCAGCGCAGCCTTCGTGGGGAAGTGCCGGTAGACCGTGCCGACCCCGACTCCCGCGCGGGCGGCGATCGAGGCCATGTCCGCCTCGAGACCCTCCTCGGCGAACGCTGCGCGCGCGCCCTCGAGCACCTTGGTCCGATTGCGCGCGGCATCCGCCCGCAGGGGGCGGACCGAGATCTCGGGATGTGGCGAGGTACTTGACAAGCGGAATCAGTGTTCCGTATAGTGACCGCTTAGCGGAAGCGGAATTCCCCTTCTGGGAGATTACACCAGACCCAAGGCGGCACAATGACCAGTCCCGAAACAGCACTCGAGCGCAGGTGGTTGGCCCTTTGGCTGCTTGCCGCCTCGCAGTTCATCGTGGTGCTCGACGCCTCGATCGTGAACGTCGCGCTCCCGTCGATCGGGCAGGCGCTCGAATTCTCGCAGGGGAACCTGCCCTGGGTCGTAAATGCCTACGTGCTCACGTTCGGAGGCTTCCTGCTGCTGGGCGGGCGCATGGCCGACCTGCTCGGGCGCCGGCGCGTGTTCATGGCCGGGCTGCTGCTGGTCGCGGTCGCGTCGCTCGCGGCAGGCTTCGCCACCAACGAGGCCCAGCTGATCGCGGCCCGCGCGACGCAGGGTCTGGGCGCGGCGATCATCTCGCCCTCGGCCCTGTCGATTGTCACCACCACCTTCAGCGACGGTGCGGAGCGCAACAAGGCGCTCGGGGTGTGGGGTGCGGTCGCCGGAGCGGGCGGCGCCGCCGGCGTATTGCTCGGCGGGATCCTCACCGACGGGCTCGGCTGGGAATGGGTGCTCTGGGTCAACGTGCCGGTGGCGCTCGTCGTGCTGATGCTCGCGCCGCGCGTGATCGCGGAGACCCGCTCGGAGTCGGCCACGCGCCACTTCGACGTGGCCGGGGCGGTGAGCGTCACCGCCGGGCTGTCGGTGCTCGTCTACGCACTCGTGGACGCGACCGACGCCGGCTGGGGATCGGCCAAGACGCTCGGGCTGATCGGGCTGGCCGGCGCGCTGATCGCGGCATTCGTGGCGATCGAGGTGCGCTCGGAGGCGCCGCTGATGCCGATGCGGATCTTCCGCAACCGGACCCTCTCCGGTGCGAACGTCGTCGGGCTGCTTGTGGGCGGGTCGCTCTTCTCGATGTTCTTCTTCATCACCCTCTACATGCAGCAGGTGCTCGGCTACAGCGCGATCGACGCGGGGCTGGCCTACCTGCCGCTCGCGATCATGATCAGCGTCTCGGCGGGGGTGGCGTCGCAGCTCGTAACGCGCGTGGGCTTCAAGCCCGTGCTCGCGATCGGGATGGGACTGATCGCCACGGCGCTCGCGTGGTTCTCGCGGGTCTCGGTCGACGGTGGGTTCGCGACGGACATCCTGGGGCCGTCACTCGTGGCCGCCGCCGGATTGGGCTTTGCCTTCGTCACGACCACGATCGCCGCGGTCTCAGGCGTGCGGGACGAGGAGTCCGGCCTGGCAAGCGGGCTGATCAACACGTCCCAGCAGATCGGAGGAGCGCTCGGCCTCGCGGTGCTGGCGACGTTCGCGACCTCGCGGACCGAGGACCTGACGGCAAGCTCGAACGGCAGCCCGGCCGCGCTGACGAACGCGCTCAACGAGGGGTTCCAGTCGGCGTTCATGGCCGGTGCGGGGATCGCCGTCCTCGGCCTTGTCCTGACGCTGGTCCTGATCCGTGGCCGCGACAGCCGCGCGCACGTCGAGCTGGGGAGCGCCGCGGAGGAGGGGCTCGCGAAGGCGTAGGCCCCTCTCGAGAAAATGCGCCCAGGGAGACTCGAACTCCCACCCCGCAAATGCAGGACAAGGCCCTCAACCTTGCGCGTCTACCAATTCCGCCACAGGCGCGTGACGCGCTGAGTATAGAGCGGCCTTGATGTCGTCCGACAGGGGGGATACTCTGCGAACACATGTTCGGATTACGACATCGGAACCGGCCCCAGGGAGCGTCTGAATGGTCGACCTGAACCTCACCAAGCGCCAGCAGGAGATCTTCGACTTCGTCAAGCGATATGTAGGCGAGCACGGCTATCCGCCGACCGTGCGCGACATCGGGAAGGCGATCGGGCTCACGTCCTCGTCGACCGTGCACGCCCACCTCGGCAATCTGGAGCGGCTCGGGATGCTGCGACGCGACCCGACCAAGCCGCGGGCCATCGAGGTGCTCGTGGACAAGGCACGCCAGTCCGTCAAGCCGGCAGGGCTGCCCGTGGTCGGCCAGGTGGCGGCGGGTTCGCCGGTGCTGGCCGAGGAGAACATCGAGGAGTACGTCCCGGTGCCGGGCATCGCGGGCGGGGAGGACGGTGAGTTCGTCCTGCGCGTGAAGGGCGACTCCATGAAGGACGCCGGCATCCTCGACGCCGACTACGTGGTCGTCCGCCGCCAGGACACCGCCGTCGACGGCGAGATCGTCGTGGCGCTGGTAGGGGAGGAGGCGGAGGCGACCGTCAAGCGCTTCTTCCGCGAGAGCGACCACGTGCGCCTGCAGCCGGAGAACGACGCGCTCGAGCCGATCCTGACCACCGATGTCCAGGTGCTCGGCAGGGTGGTCGGGCTGTGCAGGAGGGTCTCATGAGCGCCACGCTGCTGGACGCCCCGAGCACGCTGTTCGCGGCGACGCCCCGCGCCCGCGCGGCAGGCGGACGGCGCCCCACGCTGGAGGAGCTGCTCGACGGCACCTGGCGCACGGCGCGCAGCCACGCCGAGGCGGAGTGCCCGGTGTGCCACGCCGCGATGCACCTCGACGACGACTTGGCCCGCTGCGGCGGCTGCGGGACGACGCTGTCCTGAGCACGCGGCGGCATGCGCCGCGGGCGCCGCCGGCACGCGCCCATCCCCGGGACGCCGCCCGCGGCGCCCGGCGCCGCCGCCGGCCCGCGCCCATCCCCGGGACGCCGCCCGCGGCGAATCGAATTTTGAGCAGCTATGTGATGTACAAAATTCGATTCGTCCCAAGTCAGGCGCTCCGTTCGGCTCTAGAATCTGAGGGCTGCCGGTCAAGCAGCCGCGGGGAGGTCGGAGAGACAACCGGCCCCTCGAGGAAAGTCCGGACACCGCAGGGCAGGGTGGTCGGGGAGCCGACCCGGGGAAACCCGCGGGAAAGTGCCACAGAAATACACCGCCTAAGCGCCGGGCCGCACGTGAGCCCGGTGCCGGTAAGGGTGAAAAGGTGCGGTAAGAGCGCACCGGCGTCGCGGCGACGCGGCGGCCAGGCAAACCCCACCCGGTGCAAGGCCAAGCAGGAGCGTCGACGCTGCCCGCCGAGCTCCAGGTAGGCCGCAGGGCGAGAGCCCCGACCGGCGCGGTCCAAGGACCGCCCGGGCGAGATGGATGGCTGCTCGAGACAGAATCCGGCTTACAGACCGGCTAAGGGAAAGCCCCGCCCAGGCGGGGCTTTCCTATGTCACCGCATTGGGGATAAGCTCGACGCGGCCATGGCTCGCAAGTGGTGGACCCTGATTGTGGTCTGTGCAGCGACGTTCATGCTGCTCTTGGACATCACGGTCGTGAACGTCGCACTGCCGAGCATCCGGGACGATCTCGGCGCGAGCTTCACCGACCTGCAGTGGGTCGTCGACGCGTATGCGCTGACGCTCGCGGCGTTCGTGCTCACGAGCGGCTCGCTGGCCGACCGGCTCGGGCGCCGGCGTGTCTTCGTCGTCGGGCTGGTGATCTTCACGATCGCATCGGCGCTATGCGCGGTGTCGGGCACCCCGTTGATGCTGAACCTGTGCCGCGCGCTGCAGGGGGTGGGGGGCGCGATCATGTTCGCGATCTCGCTCGCCCTGCTGGGGCAGGAGTTCCGCGGCGAGGAGCGCGCCAAGGCGACCGCCATCTACGGCGCGACGATCGGGGTGGCGATCGCCGCCGGGCCGCTCGTCGGAGGGGCATTGACCGACAGCCTCGGCTGGGAGTGGATCTTCTTGATCAACGTGCCGATCGGGATCGTGTCGATCCTGGCTACGGTCACCCAAGTCGGCGAGTCGCGCGATCCGCACGCGCGTGGCATCGACTGGGTCGGACTAGTGACGTTCAGTCTCGCGAACGCGCTCCTGGTCTACGCGCTCATTCGCGGGAACCCCGATGGCTGGGGCAGCCCCCAGGTGCTCGGGCCGCTGATCGCCGCGGCCGTCCTGTTCGTGGCATTCGTCGTCACCGAAGTGCGCGTCGAGCAGCCGATGCTGCCGCTCGAATTCTTCCGGAACCGCTCCTTCACCGGCGCGCAGATCGGCGCGGTTGCCGTCTCGGCTTCGATGTTCGCGCTGTTTCTCTACATCACGCTGTTCGTCCAGAACCTGCTCGGATACACACCGTTCGAGGCCGGCTTGATCTACCTGCCGAGCACGATGGTCACGTTCGTGTTCTCGGGGCTCACCGCCGCGCTTATGCCGCGCTTCCCCTTGCGCGTCCTCCTGGGCGGCGGGCTCATGATCCTCGCAATCGGGCTCCTGCTGATCGGCGGCCGCGAGCAGGGCGACACGTGGACCGAGCTGCTGCCGGGATTCATCGCGACCGGTATCGGGGTCGGCATGATCAACCCGGTGGTGGCCAACCTCGCCCTGAGTACGGTCCCCGACGAGCACGGCGGAGTTGCGGCCGGCATCAACGACGCCTTCCGCCAGGTCGCGCTGGCCACGGGCGTGGCCGCTCTCGGCGCGCTCCTGCTGGCACGAGCCACGGACGTGGTCCAGGGCCTGCTTCCCGGGACGAGCGCCGAGGAGGCTCGCCTGCTGGCCGAGGGTGTCTCCTCGGGGGCACTGCCACGCGGTGTCCCCGCCGCCGTCGTTGACGCCGCCCGTCAGGGATTCGTGGACGGGCTCAACGACATCCTGCTGGTCGGCGCGGCAATCGCGGTGGTCGGGGCCGTGCTGAGCGTGTGGCTGGTCCGCGGCAGCGACGTCCGAGGGGAAACCCTCGATGTCGAGGCTGAGCCGGTGGCGCCCGCCGCGGTCTGAGCGACCGGGCACCGCGTCGTCAGGAACTCAAGCTTCGCTCGGCACAGCCCCTCGTTGGGCCTCGTAGGTGCGGTAGAGCGTGAGTAGCCCCAGGGCGGCGCCAAGCAGCCCGCCGAGGTAAAGCCACGTCATCACATTGCCCGTGTCGAAGTCGTCGAAGGCGCGGATCGCTCCCACGAGCAGGAAGGCGGTCGCCACCAAGAAGGTCTGCACGAGCAGCCGCCAGCTGCTCCAGCGGGGGTCGAGGGAGAGCAGCGTGGCGGCCACTCCGACCTCGAACGTAAAGCACGCGAGCACGCGCGCCGTCAGCGGCGTGAGCGACCACGGCCATATGTCGATCGCCGTGTCGGGCGAGATGAAGAAGACAGCCGCGCCGATGATCGCGCCGACGCCGAACACACGGGCGCCGAGTAGCACGTTGGGCGGCAGCACGGCGTCGCCCGGCTCGGGCGTGCGCGGGTCCCTGCGGTGGTTCTGGAGCCAGAGTGCGAACACGATCCCCGGCGACAGGATGTACACGCCCACCCAGCCGTAGAAGGCAAGCGCCGCGAGCGTCGGGGCGTCGCCATGGTTGAACTTGTCCCAGTGGATCAGCGTCGCGACCAGCATCGCGGCGGCGAAGGCGGACGCCGAGAGCATCCCGGCCGACGACGGATGCCAGCGGTTGGAGCGGAACGTCTGCCAGAAGAAGTAGGCGCCCCCCGCGTAGCTCGAGCCGAGGAAGATAGGCGTGAGGTCCGGCTTGATCGTCCAGGCCCACAGGTCATCGGTTCGGCCGGGGAAGCCCCAGAGAATGATGACCGCCGGCACGAGGATGAGGAACACGGCGAGCGCCGCCCAGTGCGTGGCGGGGAGTACGGAGTCGTCGCGGACAGCCTCGGTCGTTGCCATCGGTGCGTCGCTCCTCTCGGGTCCCCCGCTCGTTGAGCGGCGGCGCCACTCTACGTGAGTGGCGCGGTCAAAGCCAGTGTCGCGCCCCGGGGGCGGTCCAACCGGCGCTGGCCGAAAGTTCGGGTTTGGATGAGCAGTGCCCCGGCGAATAGTCCGGCAGTCAGGGGAACCGCTTGCCACCTGCCACTCGCACGACTTCCACCACCGGCACCACATCCGATCGCCGCGCCTCGAAATCCGCCGAGGACGGCTATTGCCCGCATTGCCACCTCCTGATCGAGCGCCGCGTGGGGGAGGACTGGCCGAAGGAGCCGCTCCGCTGCCCGCACTGCCGCTTGCTCGTGGGCACGGGTCGAGGGCGACCGACGCCGTCGGCCGAGCCGGGCGCCCGTGGCAGCGCCGCCGGGGTGTTCGCGCACGAGGCCAAACGCGCCGGGGGCGACGGGGACTCGACCAAGGAAGAGGTGCGGCGCGCGATCTGCCAGGTGGCCCAGGACGCCGGCCAACGCCCCGAGCGCCTCTTGATGGTCGACTACCAGCAGCGCACCACGGACGACGACCAGCTGCCCGCCCTGAGCGACGTGTTCGCCGCCTACGGGAGCTGGAAGCGCGCCCGCCGCGCGGCGGCCGACTCGGCGTAAGCCGGCGCGCCGGGGCCGCCCCCGCCCCGCCCGTCGGACCCTCCCAGCCCGTTGGGAGCGTCCGCGCCTGCGGGCGGTAGAGTGCCGCCCTCGATGCAAGTGCTCCTGGTTATCGGGCCCTTCCTGGTCCTCGGGATCATCGTGGCCTTCATCGCGTTCTCGGGGAGTCCCGGGGCCGCGCGTGAGGCCTATCTGACCCGTGGCGGGCGCTTCTTCACGCTCGCGATCGTCCTGCTCTACCTCGGGCTCGGCGTGGCCGTACCGGCCGCCGTGATCGCCGCGCGGGGCGAGTCGGAGGGCGCGGTCGGCCCGCTGCGGACCGAGAAGGCCGACAAGGCGGATGAGCTGGGCAAGGAGCTCTTCATCGCCAACTGCAAGAGCTGCCACAACCTCGACGCGGTCAACGCCCACGGCGTCACCGGCCCCGACCTGGACGAGCTCGGCGGGCTGGACAAGCAGCGCGTTCTGAACGCCATCAAGCGGGGCGGCACCGGCCAGGGCCGCATGCCCGCGGGCCTGCTCGAGGGCAAGGACGCCGAGGCCGTCGCCAGCTACGTCGCCCGCGTGGCCGGTCAGTAGCGCCTCGCGGCCCGCGTCCGCGGTCACGGAAAGCCCCGCTGCTTGCGGCGCTTTTTCCGTCCGGAGCGTGCGATGTGCTGATAGCATGGCCGCGTCGATCCAAGCCGAAGTCCCGCCCGGCAAAGGGGCGTGGGGGAACCAGTTGGTCAACCGGCCAGGGGCGAATCGCGCAGACCCGAGAGGTGCCGCATAAGGCCCGTTCGAGCTGCACGTAGCGCAACTCTTTCAGCGCGAGCCCGTCAGCTAACCCCGCAGGCGAGAAGAGAGAGAGCCGATGCATTCAGCCGGTGCCCGCGCGTTGCGGGAGGATGACAACGAAATGAGTCGGGAGGCGGTCCTACTCCAGTGGGAGCGCAAGATCGAGGCCGCCGAGCGTCTCGACGCGGGCGAGCGCGTGGAGGCCGTCAGCGGCCGCTTCGTCCGCACGGACGAGACAGCCGCCGAGGCGGAACAGGGCGCCGAGATCGCCTCACCCGTGCCGCTGCGCCCGGTCGAGGACGTGCCCAAGCCGCCCCGCTTCGAGCGCGCCGCTGCTCAGGCGCCCGCGACGGAGGCCGTCGCCGAGCGCCGCACCATCACCATCACCGGCCAGCCCACGCCGGCCCGCCGGCGCCGCGCGGTGGTCGACTCCCAGCTGGCTCAGCCGGACCGGATCGCCCTCTGGGCATTCCTGCTGGGACTGCTGCTGGTGGCAGTGGCCGCCGGCACCGCGCACGCCTAGCACCGCCGCGCCGTACGCCGTTTCGGCACGCGCCAAGGGCGCGTTTTGGCCTGCTCGCCATGCCTTTCTCGCGTATACTTACGCGCCGTAAGTCACAAGCAGAAAGTGAAGCGGCGGATGAAGACCAAGGAGAGCAGGTTTCAGGTCCACGACGAGTTGACGGCCCCCGAGCGCAGCGTCCCGATCCTCAAGGGTGCGCTCTCAGGCGGCGGCCAGCTTCCGAACTTCATCGGCGTCCTCGCCGGGTCCCCCGCCGTCCTGCGCGCCTACGCGCGCTTCCGGTCTGAGCTGCGCAACGGCTCGCTGCCGTACGCGACCCAGCAGCGCATCGCGCTGGCGGTCGCCGAGCACCAGCAGAGCGAGTACGGGCTCACCACGCTGCAGCGCACCGCGCGCGACGCCGGCCTCGGCCTTGACGAGATCGCCCTCGCGCGCGAGTTCGACTCCCACGACGAGCGCGAGGCCATGCTGCTGCGCTTCGTGAAGGCCCTGCTCGAGAACGACGGCGCGCCGCCGCGGCACAAGCACGAGGAGGCGCGCGAGGCGGGCTGGGACGACGAGCAGATCCTCGAAACGGTTGCGCACGTCGCGCTCGCCACCTTCTCCAACCTGGTTACGCGCGCGGGCGACGTACCACTGGACGGCTCGAGCGAAGAGTCTCGGCTGTCGATCGCCGCGTAGGGGTCTACGATGTTCGGCATGGCCTCTGGGCAGGCCATAGCGGAGGGCAGCCAGTCGCTCGCCGAAAGGCGCGAGAGCTGCTGCTCCGCTTACCACCGTGCGGTCGAGTTGATCGGCAAGCGCTGGTCGGGCGCCATCGTCTTCGTGCTGATGGACGGGCCCCTGCGCTTCTCCGAGGTCAAGCTGCTGGTCCCCGACATCTCCGACCGCCTGCTCTCCGAGCGAATGAAGGAGCTCGAATCCGAGGGCATCGTGCACCGCAGGGTGATGGACGAGATGCCGGTGCGCGTGGAGTACCGCCTGACCGCGAAGGGACGTGCGCTGGAGCCGGCCGTCCGCTCGCTCAAGGTCTGGGCCCGCTCCTGGCTCTGAGCCGGGAGGCGTGGAGAGCGAAGCGCCGTTAGCCTACGCGCGGCGTCGACGCGCACACCGACTCATAAGGAGCTCCATGGCCGACCAGCCGAAGACCGCCGACGACGTCAAGGCGTTCGCGGACGATCGCGACATCCGCTTCGTACGCCTCTGGTTCACCGACATCCTCGGCCAGCTGAAGAGCTTCTCGATCAACGCGGAGGAGCTGGACGACGCCTTCGAGGGAGGCATGGGCTTCGACGGCTCGTCGATCACCGGCTTCAACGCGATCGAGGAGTCGGACATGATCGCGATGCCGGACGCGTCGACGTTCAGGGTGCTGCCCTGGCGCCCCGAGGACCGCGGCGTGGCGCGCATGTTCTGCGACGTCGTCACCCCGAGTCGCGAGCCGTACGAGGGCGATCCGCGGCAGGTGCTGCGCCGGACGCTCGATCGTGCGGAGGCGATGGGCTTCTCGAACTTCTACGTCGGCCCCGAGCTCGAGTTCTTCTACTTCCGCAACGCCAAGGTGGAGAGCGGCGCGACGCCCGAGATCCTCGACGAGGGCGGCTACTTCGACCTCACCACGCTCGACGCCGGCTCCGACGTGCGCCGCGAGACGGTGCTGGCGCTGGAGGACCTCGGCATCCACGTGGAGTACACCCACCACGAGGTCGGCCCGTCGCAGCACGAGATCGACATGCGCTACGCCGACGCGCTGAAGATGGCGGACGACTGCATGACCTACCGCATCACGGTCAAGGAGTACGCCATGAAGTACGGCTGGCACGCGACGTTCATGCCCAAGCCGCTGTTCGGCGAGAACGGCTCCGGCATGCATACGCACCAGTCGCTCTTCAACGGCGAGCGCAACGCGTTCTACGACGCGGGCGACCAGTACTTCCTGTCGGACATCGGGAAGGCGTTCATCGCGGGCCAGCTCAAGCACGCGCGCGAGATGACCTCCGTGTTCGCCCAGTGGGTGAACTCCTACAAGCGCCTGGTGCCGGGCTACGAGGCGCCGGTCTACTGCGCCTGGTCACGCCGCAACCGCTCGGCGCTGGTGCGGGTGCCGCTCTACCACCCCGGCAAGGAACAGGCGACGCGGATGGAGCTGCGCTGCCCGGACCCGGCGTGCAACCCGTACCTGACCTTCGCGATCCTGCTCGCCGCGGGGCTCGAGGGCATCGAGAAGGGCTACGAGCTGCCCGAGCCGATGGACAAGAACCTGTACCACATCAGCCCCGAGGAGCGCAGGCGGCTCGGCATCGAGCAGCTTCCGGAGACGCTCGGCGAGGCGATCGAGCTGACCGCCGAGTCGGAGCTGGTGCTGCGCACGTTCGGCGAGCACATCTTCAACCGCTACGTCGAGATCAAGCGCCAGGAGTGGGAGGACTACCGGGTGCAGGTGACCCAGTGGGAGCTGGACCGCTACCTGGCGGTGCTCTGAGCGCCGAGGGCCGCCTCCACCAGGCGGCGGGCGAGCCGCGATGAGGTGGGATCGAGGCGCTCGGGGCGGTCGCACGCGGTGTGGCGGCAGGGCTCGCCGCCGGCTCCCACACCGAGCTTCAGGCCGTGCATCCCGAGCAGCTCGAACTCGCGGTGATCGGAGTTGCCGGTGCTCTCGTCGCGCACCCAGCTGACCGGCACGCGGGCGCGCCGCCCCGCGCGCAGCAGCGCCCCCTCGACGCCGGCCCGGACGGCGGGCACGGGTGAGCGCAGCCAGAAGGGCCGGTCGCGGCCGACCTCGTCGAGTGAGAGCGCCCACTCGAGCCGGCTCGTGCCGCCGCGGGCGCGCGCCCGGCGCGCCAGCGCGAGCGCCCCGAGGTGGTCGGGCGAGCCGGTGTAGACGCGCTCCTCGGCGCCGGTGGCCACGAGCCAGACGTCGCAGGGCGGATCGATCGCGCGCAGGCGCGTGGCCAGCGCGGCCACCACGCCGAGGCCCGAGGCGTTGTCGTTGGCGCCCGGGGCGGGCGGGGCGGTGTCGGTGTGTGCCATCGCTATGCGCAGGCAGCTGGCGGGAGTGTCGAGCGACCCGATCACGTTGCGCGACCGCCCGTGGCCCGGCACCGGGAACTCCTGCACGGCCACGCGCAGGCCGGCGCCACCGAAGGTGCGCGCCATCAGGCGGTGCGCGCGCGCCTCGGCGGCGCTCGCAGCCGGCCGCGGCCCCCACGAGGAGATGCGCACCGCGATGTCATGCGCGGACGGCGCCGCCGCGAACGCCGCGCCGAGGATGGCTAGGAGAGCAGCCGTTCGAGCTCCTGCGGCTCGGTGACCGGCGCCTTGCAGGCGAAGCGCTCGCACACGTAGGCGGCCGGGCGGCCGTCGACCGGCGTGCGGTCCTGGAGCAGCGGCACGCCGTCGGCGACGCCGCCGGCCACCACCAGGTGCGGGCGAAACGCACCACGCACGACGCGCTCGAACGGGTGCAGGTCGTCACCCACGAGCGCCACCTCCTTCACGGCCGACAGGTGGAAGTCGAGCGCCTGCAGGAGGTGCCCGAACGCCTGCGGGTGCTGGGCGGCGAGCTCGTGCAGCAGCCGCAGCACGCCCACCGCCCAGTCCTCATAGGTGTGCTCGCCGCTGAGCGCGGCCAGCCGCAGCAGGCCGTAGGCGGCGCTTGCGTTGCCGGCGGGGATCGGGTGGTCCTCGAGGTCCTTGCGGCGGGCGAGCAGGCGCTCGTGGTCCGACGAGGTTTCGAAGAAGCCGCCGTTCTGCTCGTCGCCGAAGCGCGCGATCGTCGCGTCGGCCACCACCCGCGCCTCGGCGAACCAGCGCGGGTCGAAGCTCGACTCGTAGAGCGTGATCAGTGCCTCCAGCAGGTAGGCGTGGTCCTCGAGGTACGCGTTGAGGCGCCCCCGGCCGTCCTTCCAGGTGCGCAGCAGGCGACCCTGGTCGTCGCGCAGCGACCCGAGCACGAACTCGGCGGCTCGGCTCGCCGCGTCGAGGTAGTCGGGCCGCTCGAGCACCGCGCCCGCCTCCGCTAGAGCGGAGATCATCAGCGCGTTCCAGGAGGTCAGGCGCTTGTCGTCGAGGCCGGGCCACACGCGCTTCGAGCGCACCTCGTAGAGGCGCCGCCGCCAGTCGTCGAGCCGCTCGGGCGCCCCCGGGCCGCGCACAGGGATGTTGGCGCCCTCGAAGTTGCCGCGGTCGGTCGCGCCGAACCAGGCGATCGCCTCGTCGGCGTCGGGCTCGCCGTCGAGCGCCGCGCGCAGCTCGTCGACGCTCCACACGTAGAACTTGCCCTCCACGCCCTCGGAGTCCGCGTCGAGCGCCGAGAAGAAGCCGCCCTCGGGGGCGCGCATCTCGCGCAGCGCCCAGTCGAGCGTCTCCTCGGCGACGCGGCGGAAGAGCGGGTCGCCGGTCACCTGCCAGCCGTGCAGGTACGCGCGCGCGAGCAGCGCGTTGTCGTAGAGCATCTTCTCGAAGTGGGGGACGAGCCAGTAGGGATCGACGGAGTAGCGCGAGAATCCCCCGCCGACCTGGTCGTACATGCCGCCCGAGGCCATCGCACGCAGCGTCTGCGCGACCATGTCCACCTCCCCGCGGCGCATCAGGAACTCCAGGGCCGAGGCGGGCGGGAACTTCGGCGCGGTGCCGAAGCCGCCGTTCGCGGCGTCGTACTGGGAGCGCAGTCCCTCAACGGCGGCGTCGAGCAGCTGCGACTGGAGCGGCTCGCTGGACGGGCGCAGCGCGGCGGCGCCCTGGAGGCGCTCCGCGATGCGGCCGCCGCCGGCGCGGATCTCGTCGGACTTCTCCCCCCAGGCCTGAGCGACGGCCTCGAGCACCTCGCGCCAGCTCGGCATGCCCATTCGCGAGTGCGGCGGGAAGTAGGTGCCCGCGTAGAACGGGACGTGCTCGGGGGTGAGGAAGGCGTTGAGCGGCCAGCCGCCCGACCCCGTCATCGCCTGGCAGGCCTCCATGTAGATCGAGTCGAGGTCGGGACGCTCCTCCCGGTCGAGCTTGATGCACACGAACAGCTCGTTCATCAGCCGGGCGGTCTCGGGATCCTCGAACGACTCGCGCTCCATCACGTGGCACCAGTGGCAGGCGGAGTAGCCGATGGACAGCAGGATCGGCCGGTCCTCGTCGCGTGAGCGCGCCAGCGCCTCCTCGCCCCACGGATACCAGTCGACGGGGTTGTCCTTGTGCTGGAGGAGGTAGGGCGAAGTCTCGGTGGCGAGGTGGTTGGCCATCGGGTCTGAGGCTACCCGGCCGCCGCTTTACACAACAACCGTGTGTAGTTACACACAATCTGTGTAAACTGCAGTGCATGCGCCAAGCCAGCGGCGATCTCTTCCCGTCCGACTCTCCCATACCCGCCAGTCAGATGATCGGGCGGCGCGACGACGTGCGGGAGATCGCCACGCGGCTCGAGGCCGGCACCCATCTGATCGTCGCCGGGCCGCGGCGCACCGGCAAGACGAGCGTCTGCGAGGCCGCGCTCAGCCGCGCCCGCCGGCGCGGCGCCTACGTCGCGAGGCTGGATCTGTTCCGTGTCGCCGATGCCGCCGAGCTGGCCGAGGCGCTGGCCGGCGCCGTGATCGCCAATCGCTCGGCCGCCCACCGCCTGCTGCGCCGGGCGCGCAGCGCGGGCCGCGCGGCGCTCTCGGCCGCCCAGGCGCGTGCCGTTCTGAGGCTGGTAGGCGAGCTGGGCGAGGGCGTCGAGGTGGCGCTCACGCCCGGGCTCGCCGCGCAGGATCCCGATCGCGCCCTCGACCTGGCGCTCGAGTTGCCCGAGCGCGTGGCTCGCGCCGACGGGCGTCGCCTGCTGCTGTTCTTCGACGAGTTCCAGGAACTGGCGTCCGCGCGCCGGCCGTACGGGGAGCCCGACGCCGTGACGAACCGCATGCGGGCGGTCTTCCAGCGCACCACCTCTGTCAGCTACCTGTTCGCCGGCAGCATCGAGCACGTCATGCGCGACCTGTTCGCCCCGTCGCGGCGGGCCTTCAGCGGCTTCGGCAGCTTCTACGCGCTGCGCCCGATCGTCGTGGAGGAGTGGCACCACGGATTGCGTGAGCGCTTCGCCGCCGACGGCTGCACGGTCGGCGAGGCCGCGCTCGCTCAGATCGTGGAGCTGGGCGGCGGCCACCCGCGCGCCACCATGCGGATCGCCCAGCAGGTGCACCTCGTCTCGCTGGAGCTGGACACGCGCGAGATCGACCTCGAGCTGGTTCAGGTGGGCTTCGCGCGCGCCCTCGAGGGGGACCGGCCGACCATGGAGCAGGTGGTCGAGCGCATCCGGCTGCTGCACAAGCACGGCCTGCTGGTGGCGCGCACGCTGGCGTCCGACCAGCCGCTGCCCCGCCGCCTGCACCCGGGGGTCCGCGACCGCGTGCTCAAGCTGCTGCGCGACGCTGGCATCGTGGAGCACGAGTCCCGCGGCCGCTGGCGGGTGATCGACCCGCTGCTGCGGCGCTACCTCGCCTCACTGAACCCCTTCGCGTAGCGCGGCACGGCGGATCTTGCCGCTCGGCGTCTTCGGCAGCGCCTCGGCGAACTCCACCACGCGCGGGTACTTGTAGGGCGCCGTCTCCCGCTTGACGTGGTCCTGGAGCTCGCGCGCCAGGGCGTCTCCGGGCGCAAAGCCGGGTTGGAGCACGACCACGGCGCGCACCACCTGACCGCGCACATCGTCGGGCGCCGCCACCGCGGCGGCCTCCGCGACGGCCGGGTGCGCCACCAGCGCCGACTCGACCTCGAATGGCCCGATCCGGTACCCGGCGGAGATGATCACGTCGTCCGTACGGCCCTCGAACCAGAGGTAGCCATCCTCGTCCTCGGTCACCCTGTCGCCGGTCCGCCAGGGGTGGTCGCGGTCGCCGTCGATGAAGAACGTGGGAACCCGGGCCGGGTCGATCACGAGCTCGCCCTCGTCGATCCATGCCTTGAAGCCGGGCAGCGGGCGGCCCATCGATCCTGGCTTGACCGGCGGCCCGATCGGCATGCCAGTCAGGTGACCGGTTTCGGTCTGGCCATAGCCGTCGTGGACCGACACGCCGACCGCCCCCTGCCAGGTCACGACCACCTCCGGGTTGAGTGGCTCGCCGGCGGCCACCGCGTGGCGCAGGGCGGGCAGCGGGCGCAGCTCGCCGCGCTTGGCGATGGCGCGGTATTCGGTGGGAGACATGCACAGCACGTTCACGCGCTCGCGCTCCATCAGCTCGAGCCGCTCGCCGGCGTCGAAGCGGGCGTCGTGCAGCAGCGCGGCCGCGCCGCGCAGCCACGCCGCCACGAAGGAGTTGCGCGCCGACAGCGACCAGCCGCTGGCCGCCGTGCACCAGCACAGGTCGCCGGGGCGCGCGCCGTACCAGTGCTCGGCCTGCACTCGCTGACCCTCGAGGTAGCGGGCGCCGTGCCGGATCGGCTTGGGCTCGCCGGCGGTCCCGGAGGTGAACACGATCAGCGCGGGGTCCTCGGGATCGAGCTCGGCGGGCGGCGCCGGCTCGGCCTCGAACAGCCGCTCGTCCGGTAGGACGAGCACGGGGCCGTCGAAGCCCGCGTCCGAGATCAGCTGGAGGTTGCGGGCGTCGGCGACGACCGCGCGCGGGTCGACCTTGTCCATGCGCGCGCGCAGGTCGGCGGGCCGCAGCTGCTCGGTGCAGGGCAGGGCCACGGCCCCGAGCCGCCAGCAGGCGACCATCGCGTAGACCCACTCGGGCCGGCTGCCGATCAGCGTCATCACGGCGTCGCCGCGCGCGACGCCGCGCCCGGTGAGCGCTCCGGCCAGGCGGGCCGAGCGGTCGGCCACCTCGCCGAACGCGATCTCGGACCGCTCGCCGTCGTGTCCGACCGCCACCAGCGCGAGCCGCCGCGGGTCGGCCGCGTCGACGACGTCCCGTGCGAAGTTCACTGAGCGGCCGGCCAGCGCTCGCCGCGGCTGAGCCGCTGCAGTCCGAGCCAGGCGAAGTCCATCGTCATCTCCACGATGCGCTCGCGCGGAAGCTCCTGGTGGTCGGCCCACCAGTTGGCCAGCGACTGCACAGCTCCCACGAGCAGCTGGGCGAGCACCTGGATGCCCTGCTCGCGCGTCTCCTCGTCGTCGTCGCCCTTGCGCGCGCCCGGGTCCTCCGCGATGAGGCCGGCCACGATGGCGGTGACCTGAGCGATGACCCGATCGAGCACGACCACGGTCTCGGGGTCCGTGGCCTCGCGGAACAGCATGCGCCAGGCCACCCGGTGCTCCTCGACGAAGCCGTAGAAGGCGTCGAACCCGGTGGCGAGCCGAGCCGAGGCGGTGGTGCCGGCCTCGGAGATGGCCTCGGCGAGCGCGCTGAACAGCTCGCCGGCGTGCTGCTCCAGGAGCTCGGCATAGAGGTCCTGCTTGGAGGCGAAGTGCTCGTAGATGAGCGCCTTGGAGACGCCGCCCCCACGGGCGATGTCGTCGATCGACGAGGCGTGGTAGCCGCGCTCGGCGAAGACGGCGAGGGCCGCGTCGAGGATGGCCACGCGCCGCTCCTCGCCGGTGAGGCGCTTGCGGGGGGTGGTGCTCATCTACGCGGGGGGCCTATCGCGGCCGTGTGAGACTCCTCACAGATGACTGACTGACTGTTCAGTTAGTTTGCAGTCCGGGTACCAGCACGTCAACCGGAAAGTACAACCAAGTCGACCGGCAGGTGTCGAAGCGCATGGAGAGTGACACATGGGGACGATGGCTTTCGTAGGTCAGGCAACCGGTGACGAGCCCGCCGGCGGAGCGGCGATCGGCGAGGCGCTCGGCGCCACCGCGGCCGCCGGCGTGGCGACCGCTCTGATCGCCGTGCTGATCGCGGGACACCGCAGCGGCCGCATCGACTGGCTGTCGCGTGCCGCCCGCTTCACCGAGCGCCTCACCGGTCTGCCGGGGTGGGCGGCCCTGCCCTTGACGCTCCTGAACGGGTCGCTGCTGACAGCGGTGCTCGGCATGTACTGGGACATCTCCCTGCACATCGACAACGGCCGCGACGCCGGTCCGCTCGCCAACCCCGCCCACTACCTGATCCTGATCGGCCTGTACGGCGTGCTGCTGTCCGGCGTGCTCAGCGCCGCGCTCGCGGGCGAGCGGCCGGCGCGCACGGCCGTGCGCGTCGCCAGCGGCTGGTGGGCCCCCGTGGGCGGAGTGGTGATCGCCGTCTGCGGCGCCTTCGCCCTGTCGGGCTTCCCGCTGGACGACATGTGGCACCGGCTCTTCGGCCAGGACGTGACGCTCTGGGGGCCCACCCACCTGATGCTGATCGGAGGCGCGTCGCTGGCCACGCTCGGTGCGCTGGCCCTGCAGTCCGAGGCGATCGGGGAGCTCGGCCGCGACCCGGAGCGCGACCACCCGCGCCCGCTGCTGCTGCTTCGGCGCGGCCTGCTCGCCGGCAGCTTCCTCGTGGCCCTGTCGACATTCCAGGGCGAGTTCGACTTCAGCGTGCCCCAGTTCCGCGAGGTCCTGCACCCGATCCTGATCATGCTGGCCGCCGGCATCGGGCTCGTCACCGCCCGGATCTACCTCGGCCGCGGCGGCGCGCTGCTGGCCGTGCTCGGCTTTGTCCTGATCCGCGGGCTGATCGCGCTGATGGTCGGCGGCGTGTGGGGACAGACCACCCCGCACTTCCCGCTCTACCTGGTCGAGGCCCTGCTCGTGGAGGCCGCGTTCGTCCGCGGGGGGATGCGCTCGCCGGTGGCCACCGGGGCGATCGCCGGTGGCCTGATCGGCACCGTCGGCCTCGCCGCGGAGTGGGGCTGGAGTCACGTGTGGATGCCGCTGCCGTGGCCCGAGTCGCTGCTTCCCGAGGCCGCTATCGCCGGCTTTGTCACCGCCGTCGCCGCCGGGGCGGTAGGTGGCTTCATCGGCGGCGCGCTGGCGCGTCCGATGGAGCTGGCCGACGAGCTCGGCATGCCGGAAGGTCCGCGCCCCCACCTGGGGCGCGCGGCGCGCAGGGCGGCACTGGCGAGCTTCCTCGTGCTCGTGGCCGTGATCGCCTGGGGCCTGCCGATCTCGTCTGACGGCCCGACCAGGGCCAAGGTCACCCTCGCGGACGTGCCCTCGAGCGACGGCCGGATGGTGCAGGCCACGATCCGCTTCAGCCCGCCGGACGCGGTCGAGGGAGCCCACTTCGCGAACGTGACCGCCTGGCAGGGCGGCGGGAGCGTGGTCAGCGAGCTGAGGGAGATCCGCCCCGGCGTCTACCGCACCACAGAGCCGATCCCGGTGCACGGCGGCTGGAAGGCGTTGCTGCGGGTGCACACCGGCGACTCGCTCGTCGGAGTGCCGATCTACCTGCCGCGCGATCGCGCGATCCCGGCGCCCGAGGTGCCCGCCAGCGCGAGCTTCACGCGGCCATTCGTGCGCGACGTCAAGATCCTGCAGCGCGAGCAGAAGGACGACGTGCCCGGTGGGCTGAAGCTGCTGGCCTACCTCACGGTGAGCGCGATCGCGGCGGGCCTGATCGCCCTGCTCGCCTGGGCGCTCCTGCGCCTCGAGGGCGCAGGGCCGAGGCAGGGGCGGCCGCGCGCACGAAGCAGGACTTCGGTTCGGCGCACCGAACTGGTGTAGATGCGCACCAGTCCATGTGCGCAACGTTTCCGAAACATCTGGTAGCGTGCCCGACACGCCGAATCCGCGGTAGCGCGGAGCGGGGGAACCAAGGTGGTGTAAACCACTGGGGCGAACCTTCCTTAGGGGAGGCGCGCAAGCTCTTTCAGCGCGAGCCCGTCAGCTAACCCCGCAGGCGTTCGAAAGAGAATGCCGCCCCTAGCTTGCCCCAGATCGTTCCGCTGCGCCGCTTTGGCGCTCGCCTGCCTGCTGGTTGGAGCCGTGGCCGGTCCCGCCGCGGCAGCGCCGAACCCCACCAGCGGTGGAGCGACGTTCGAGCCCCCGCCACCGCCGCCCGAGGAGGCGACGCTGGTCAACGGCCGCGTGATCGCGCCGGCGTCCGCGCCCACGCGCGTCAAGAAGGTGATCGACGCGGCCAACCGCCTCGTCGAGAAGCCGTATATCTACGGCGGCGGCCACAAGCCCTTCTCGAGTCGCCTCGACCGCGGCTACGACTGCTCCGGGTCCGTGTCCTACGCGCTCTACGGCGGGCGCTTCCTGCGCTCGCCGCTGCCATCGGGGGCGATGATGGACTGGGGCGAGGAAGGCCCCGGCCAGTGGATCACGGTCTACGCCCACGGCGGGCACGCCTACGTGGTGATCGCCGGGCTGCGCTTCGACACCTCCATGCGCGACAGCGACGCCCCCGGCCCCCGCACGGGCCCGCGCTGGAGCAAGACGCTGCGCAAGTCGAACGCCTTCGTCGCGCGCCACCCGCGCGGTTACTGAGCTCCGCTCAGGCGCTCACGGCGTTTCGTGCTGCCGCTGAACGGCGGCAATGAAGGGTGGTCCGAGCCGCCCTTTGTCTGAGTGTGGGTAGCGCTTGGCGTCCTATGCGCGCGCTGTGTGGCCCACACTCGCGTTCGGGCCGCCCTTGGTTGCCGCTGTTAGCGGCGACGTCGCCGCTCCGCGCGCGCGATATCCTCGCCTTGACCAGCGAGTCAAGGTCATCGGCGACACTGGAGAACCCCTGAGCAATGGCGATAGCCGCAAGCCTAAACGAGAAGACCGACGAGCAGAAGGCGATCACCGAGATGGTGCGCCAGTTCGTCGACAACGAGGTTCTCCCGATCGCCGCGGAGCACGACCACGAGGACAAGTTCCCCGAGCACGTGGTCGAGCAGATGAAGGAGCTGGGGCTGTTCGGCGTGACCATCCCCGAGGAGTTCGGCGGGATGGGGCTCGACCTCACCACCTACGCGATGATCGTCGAGGAGCTCTCGCGGGGATGGATCTCGGTTTCGGGCATCGTCAACACGCATTTCATCGGCTCATACCTGCTCATGAAGTTCGGAACCGACGAGCAGAAGCAGTCGTTCCTCCCGCGCATGGCCACCGGTGAGCTGCGCGCCGCGTTCTCGCTGTCCGAGCCCGAGGTGGGCTCGGACGTCCAGGGCATCAAGTCCACCGCCAAGAAGCTCGACGACGGCTACTGGCAGCTCAACGGCCAGAAGATGTGGGTCACCAACGGACTCATGTCGGGCGTCGTCTTCGTGCTGATGAAGAGCGACCCCCGCGCCGACCCGCCGCACAGGGGGATGACCTGCTTCATCACCGAGAAGGAGCCCGGCGCCTCGGAGAACACGGGCGACTTCAAGGGCCTGAGCGTCCCACCCAAGATCAAGAAGATGGGCTACAAGGGCGTCGAGTCGACCGAGCTCATCTACGACGGCTACATCAGCAGTCCCGACCGCATCCTGGGCGGGGAGGAGAACGGAGTCAACAAGGGCTTCGGGCAGATGATGGACGCGCTCGAGGTGGGCCGCGTGAACGTGGCCGCCCGCGGCGTCGGCATCGCCCAGCGGGCGCTCGAGCTGGCGCTGAAGTACTCCCAGGAGCGCAAGACCTTCGGCAAGCCGATCGCGGAGCACCAGGCGATCCAGTTCAAGCTGGCCGACATGGCGACCAAGATCGAGGCGGCGCGGCTGCTCACGTTCAAGGCGGCCCGCATGAAGGACGCCGGCGAGCGCTCCGACCTCGAGGCCGGCATGGCCAAGCTATTCGCCTCGGAAACTGGAAAAGAAGTCGTCGAGGAGGCGTTCAGAATTCACGGCGGCTACGGGTACTCCAAGGAGTACGAGATCGAGCGGCTCTACCGCGACGCTCCGCTGCTGCTGATCGGCGAGGGCACCTCGGAGATCCAGCGCATGGTGATCGGTAAGAAGCTCCTGCAACGGAACAAGATCTAGGCGACCGCGCTTGTCGGCCGCCGACACCAAAGCGCTGATCGCCCAGGCGGTTGAGCGCCTGCGCGAGGAGCTGCCGGCTCTGCGCACGCTTCAGCTCGTGGTGAGGCTGGAGCTGTATACCCACGGCCATGACGTCCCGATCTGGCGCGTGGAGGTACAGGGCCCCAAGATCGACCGCGACCCGGCCGCCGACGCGCGCGTCGACGTCTCGGTGGCGCGCCCGCGCTTCAACGAGCTCGCCAAGGACGGGACGCTCGAGGACTGGGCCAGGGCCTACGACCGCGGAGACGTCAAGGTCACCGGCGACAGGGCCGTCCTGGCGCTGCTCGGCAACGTGATCCAGCGCCGGCGCGCGCGCGTCTAGAGCCGGCTTCTGGACCGTCGGCGGTCGTCCGCGCCAGATTCTCCCGCTCCCGGCAAAGTCGGGCTATTCTGGATCTCGTGCAAGACCGCGTGCAAGATGCCGAAAAAAATGGAACGAGCGGCGAGGAGAAGGCCAAGGCCGGCCCGACCAAGCCCAGCGGGACGAGTGGCCGGACGGGCGGCCAGAGAAGGCAGAAGTCCGGGCGCTTCGAGAGTGAGAACGGGCGTGAGAACGGCGGCGAGGCCGATACAGACGTGTCGTCGCGGACGCTGCTGACACGCCTGGAGCAGCAGTCGGGGCAGGTGGGGATCCTCCGTTCGAAGCTGGACGAGACGCGCAAGGCGCTCGTGCGCGAGCGCGAGGCGGCGCAGGCCGCCGCCGCGGCGCTCGAGGAGGAGCGGCGCAACCGTGAGCGGATCGAGGGGAACCTCAAGCGCGAGCGTGCGGCGCGCCAGCAGGCCGAGGAGAGCGTCGACGAGTCGCGCGCCACGGCAAGCGCCCTGGAGGCCCAGCATCACCTTCTGAGCGCCCAGCTGAAGGCGCTGCAGCACAAGACGGAGCGCCGGCGCTTCCCGCTTGGCCGCAACCGCTAGCCCTTACCGCCGCGTAACGCTCAGGGGCCGGTAGGGGTGACCAGCTGCGTGCAGCTGAAGAAGGCCGCGTTGCGCGGATCGTCGTTGCGGCGGATGCGCACCTCCCAGACCTGAGTGCGGCGCCCCCGGTGCAGGGGGCGCCCCACGGCGTGGAGGACGTCGCCGGGGCGCCCGGCCGCGAACACGTTGGCCTTCAGCTCCGCGGTGGTGAAGTCGTGGCCCTCGGGGAGGTTGCGGTAGGTGCCCCAGGCGGCGACGCTGTCGGCGAAGGCCACCCAGACGCCCCCGTGGACGTAGCCGCCGGGATGGAGGTGGCGCGCGTCTACCGCCATACGGCCCTCGACCTCGTCATCCTCGATGCGGAGCACCTCGATGCCGAGCTCGCCGGGAAAGCTCCCGGCGAGCCGCTCCTGGAAGAGCTCCGGCGTGATCTCCGGCCTGGTCAGGTGCGCTCCAGCGCCGAGCCGTCGTAGAGCTTGACCACGCGGACGGTGCCGGGCGGGGCGGCCTCGAGGCAGAGCTCGCACAGCACGCACTCGTCCAACTGCCGCTCGCGGATCTCGACGCCGGCGGGGGTGGCCTTGAAGATGTCCACGGGGCAGACCTCCTCGAGCTTCCTCGCCAGCTCCGCGTCGCCCCGGACGCTGGCGTCCACCTCGACGTCGATGAACAGCCCCGACATCAGGCTGGCGCTCCCAGCTTCTCGCGCACGGCGTCCGGGATCGCGTCGATCCGCTCGAGCACGGGGATGCCGGCGGCCTCGAGGCGCGCGATCTTCTCCGTGGCCGTGTCTTCGGCGCCCTCGACGATCGTGCCCGCGTGGCCGAACGACATGCCCTTCATCTCCTCGTCGTCCATGAAGCGGCCGGCCATGAAGGCCACGATCGGCAGGCGTGACCTGTGCTCCGCGACCCACTCCGCGAGCTGCGCCTCCATCCGCCCGCCGGGCTCCGTGTAGATCACGATCGCCTCGGTCTGCTCGTCTGCCTCGAACAGCGGCATCAACTCGGCGTAGGTGGACCCGATGATCGCGTCCCCGCCGATCGAGATCGCCGTCGAGACCCCCAGGCCGGCGGCCGTCAGCGTGGAGGAGATCTCGGTGGTCATGCCGCCAGAGCGCGACATCACGCCGACGCTCCCGGGCTGGTAGGCCTGCTCGGTGTTCTTGGCGGGCCCGCCGATGCCGCCCATCTTGGCCACGCCCGGCACGACCAGGCCGAGGCAGTTGGGGCCGATGATGCGGGCGCCGCGCGCGTCGGCGGCCTCGACCATCTGGGCCACGTCGCCGCGCGGGATCCGCTCGGTCACGATCACGATCAGCCCGATGCCGGCGTCGATCGCCTCCAGCACGGCGTCCTTGGTGAAGGCCGGCGGGACCGTGACCACGGAGCCGTCGGGCACCTTCCCGCCGTTGTGCTCGACTACCTGGCCGACGGTGTCGAACACGGGCACCCCGTGGACGTCGCGGCCCTTGCGCCCGGGCGTCACCCCGCCCACGATCTTGGAGCCGTAGTCGAGGCACTCGCGCGTCAGGTTGACCGCCTCCCGCCCGGTGATGCCCTGGACGATGAACGTCGTGTCGGCGTCGATCAGGATGCTCACGCGGCGGGGGCCCCCTGGATCTTCGCCACCGCGCGTCCGGCGGCCTCGTGCATCGACACCGAGCGGTCGCAGTAGTCGACCCCGTAGCGGTCGAGGATCCTGAAGCCCTCCTCCTCCCAAGCGCCAGGGATGCGGAAGATCGCGATCGTCTCGGCCGGATCCTTGCCCAGCTCGAGGCAGGCCTTGATCACTCCGCGCGCCACGATGTCCACGCGCGTGTTGGAGACGATCGACATCATCACCGCGATCTTCTCCACGCCCTCCTTCTGGAGCACCGCCTTGGCCAGGCCGCACGCTTTCGCGACCGACGGGTTACCGCCGATCTCCGAGTAGTTGGCGGGTTGGCCGCCGTGGGCGCGCACGGCGTCCGTGAGCGTCAGGGAGCCGCCCCCGGCACCGATCACCAGGCCGAGGTTGCCGTGGAAGCCCGTGTCCTTGCCCTGGATCACGCCGCGGTGGTCGGCGGCGTCGATCTCCTTGACGGTGGCCTCGAACGGGCTCGGCTCGTGCCCCTCGCGGGTGCCCTCGTCCGCCCCGATGCCCAGCTCGGCCAGCAGCGCCTGCTGGCGCGGCATTCCCTCGTTCTCCATCTCCATGTGGGCGTCGAGGGCCACGAAGCTGCCGTCCTCGAGCTGAGCCAGCGGGTTGATCTCCGCCAGCGTCATGTCGCGCTCGCCGAACAGGCGCGCGAGGCGCGCCAGGATCGGCGTGAGGCGGTTGAGAGCGCTGCCCGTGACGCCCGCGGCGGCGATCACCTGCTTGGCCTGGTAGTCGGGGAAGGGCAGCAGGTTCGAGAAGTGGCCGCGGCCCACGTGGTCGGGGTGCTCCTCGGCCACCTGCTCGATGTCGATCCCGCCCATGTCGCTGAACAGCATCAGCGGCCGCTTGCGCGTGCCGTCCCAGACCACGCCCGCGTAGTACTCCTGCTTCACCTGGGCCTTCGGGTCCACGAGCACGCCGCGCGGCATGTGGCCGCCGATCTCCAGCCCCAGGATCGCCTCGGCGTGCCGCGCGGCCTCGTCCGGCGTGTCGGCGAACTGGACGCCGCCGGCCTTCATGCGGCCGCCGGTCAGCACCTGCGACTTGATGACCGTCGGGCCGCCGATGCGCTCGGCGATCGCACGCGCCTCGGTGGCGCTGGTGGCGAAGCCGAAATCGGTGACGGGAATCCCGGCCCGCTTGACGATCTCGCGGGCCTCGTACTCGTAGAAGCGCATGGGCGGCGCGGAACCCTACCGATCGGTTGCTCGCCCCGGTGGGGCTAGGCGCCGACCGGCTCGAACCCGTAGGCCTCGGCCAGGTCCGGGTCCCTGGCCGCCAGCTGCTCGGCAAGGTCCACCATCACGCGGCATTGCTTCCAGGTCGCGTCGTCCTGCATCTTGCCGTCGATCATGTGCACGCCGCGGCCGTCCGGGATCGCCTCGATCACCTTCTTGGCGAACGCGACCTCGTCCGGATCCGGCGAGAACACGCGCTTGGCGATCTCGAGCTGGGCCGGGTGGAGCGACCACGCGCCCACGCAGCCGAGCAGGAAGGCCGCCCTGAACTGCGTCTCACAGCCGACCGTGTCCCTGATGTCGCCGTAGGGCCCGTAGAAGGGCAGGATCCCCGCGCTCGTGCAGGCGTCGACCATGCGCGCGATCGAGTAGTGCCAGGGGTCCTGCTGCGCCGTGGCGCGCGGCGCTTCCGGGTCGTCGGGGTCGGGGTCCTCGATCACCCGGTAGCCGGGGTGGCCGCCGCCCACGCGAGTCGTCTTCATGCGGCGCGAGGCGGCCAGGTCGGCCGGGCCGAAGCTCATCCCCTGCATGCGCGGGCTGGCGGTGGCGATCTCCTCGAGGTTCACGACGCCCTGCGACGTCTCGAGGATGGCGTGCACCAGCAGCGGTCGCTCCAGACCCGCCTTGGCCTCCAGCTGGGCGAGCAGGCGGTCCACGTAGTGGATGTCCCATGCTCCCTCGACCTTGGGGACCATGATCACCTCGAGCCGGTCGCCGATCTCGGTGACCAGCTCGGTCAGGTCGTCGAGCACCCAGGGGCTCTCCAGGCTGTTCACGCGCGTCCAGAGGGCGGTGTCGCCGAGGTCCGCCTTGCGCGCGGCCTCGATCAGCTGCCGGCGCGCGGCCTCCTTGCGCTCGAGCGGCACGCCGTCCTCGAGGTTGCCGAGCAGGATGTCGGTCTGGCGTGCCAGGTCGGGTGCCTTGGAGGCCATCTTCTCGTTCGAGAAGTCGAGGAAATGGATCATCCGCGAGGGCTTGAACGGGATCTCGCGGAGCGGCTCGGGCGCGTCGACGGCCAGCGGCTTGAAGAAGTCACGTGGGTTGCGCATCGGCCAACCAATCTATCGTTCGCGCGATGCCGGACGTGCTCGTTCTCTGCTACCACGCGGTCAGCCCGCGCTTCCCGGCGGCCCTGTCGGTGACGCCGGAGGCGTTCGAGCGCCAGCTGCATCTGCTCTCCCGTGCGGGCTACCGGGGCGCCACCTTCGAGGAGGCCGTCCGAGCGCGCTCCGGGCGGACGGTCGCGATCACGTTCGACGACGCGTACCTGTCGGTGCTGGAGCTGGCCAAGCCGCTGCTGGACGAGGCGGGCTTTCCGGCCACCGTCTACGCGCCCACCGCGTACCTCGATACGCCCGAGCGCCCGCTCGCGTGGGGCGGCATCGAGCAATGGCTCGGCGGCGAGCACGAGCAGGAGCTGCTGCCGATGTCGTGGGATCAGCTAGGCGGGCTGGCGGAAGCGGGCTGGGAGATCGGCTCCCACACGCGGACGCATCCGCACCTCACGACGCTCGACGACGAGACCCTGCTCGAGGAACTGCTGCGGTCGCGCGAGGAGGTCGAGCGGCGCCTCGGCCGGCCCTGTCCCACGCTCGCCTACCCGTACGGGGACCACGACGAGCGCGTGGTCGAGGCGGCCGGGGCGGCCGGCTACTCGGCCGCCGGCACATTGCCGGCACGGCTGCACGGCGAGCGGGCGCTTGCCTGGCCTCGAGTCGGGATCTACCACGGCGACGACGAGCGCCGTTTCCGCATGAAGGCGTCGCGGACGATGCGCCGGCTACGGGGAAGCCGGCTGTGGCCGACCGGCTAGGATTGCCCGCCCGATGACCGAAGCCACTCAAGGAATCGAAACGGCTCAGGCGGCCCGCGAGGCCTCCGGCGCGCACTCCTACGGGCGCTATCTCGAGGAGTTCGAGGTCGGAGCCGTGTACAAACACTGGCCCGCCAAGACCGTGACCGAGGCGGACAACCACCTGTTCTGCCTGCTCACGATGAACCACCACCCGCTGCACCTGAACGACGTGTACGCGCGCGAGGCCCAGCAGGGGCGCAACGTGGTGGTCGGCCCGCTCGTCTACTCGCTCGCGCTCGGCATGTCGGTCAGCGACGTATCCGGCAAGGCGATCGCCAACCTGGCGACCGACGAGCTCTCGCACCCGGCTCCTGTCTTCCACGGCGACACGCTCTTCGCCGAGAGCGAGGTGCTCGAAGTTCGGCCGTCCGAGTCGAAGCCGGATCGCGGCGTGGTGCGCGTACACACGCGCGTCTTCAAGGAGGACGGCACGCTGGTCGCCGAGTTCAAGCGTGCCGTGCTGGTGCCCCGCCGCCCCGCCGACTAGCCCCCTTCGGGTGGCGCCACCTCACCGGTGATGTTAGAAAGGTGTAATGAGTCCTCGGTCCGGGCACGGTCGGAGGCACCTCGCCATTGCCTCCGTCCTCGTCGCAATCGCCCTAGCCGCCCTTGTCTCGCTGGCGCCGTCCCTGTACGAGATCGAGGCAAAGGGCAAGGGCCCGCCGATCGTCCCGTACGAGGGCGCGGGGCTCGTGTACAAGGTGCGGGTCCTGGACCTGTTCACCCTCCGCGCCGACGCGGAGTCGCGTCCGAGCCCGGACAAGCTGAGCTCGACCGGGCTGGTGGCCGCGGCCAGCATGGCGCTGATGACGCTGCTGCTGTTGAGGGCCGTCGGGGGGGACCCCCGGCGACGGCGCTTCTATGCGCTCGGCGCCGCCGGTCTGGCCTACCTCGCCGCCGACGAGCTGTTCGCGTTTCACGAGACGATCGGGCACAACCTGCAATTCCTCGCCGATCTGCCGGGCGTGGAGCGGCCGGATGACGTCGTCTTCCTCTCGTACGCCGTCCCACTCGCGATCTTCGCCTGGGCGTTCCGGGACATCCTGCTGGCGAATCGTCGAGCGGTTCAGCTGTTCGCCGTCGGCACCTGCTTCTTTATCGTGGCGGCCGCTGCCGACCTTGCGGGCGTGTCGATCGACGAGCCCGCTGAGGTGGTTGCCGCCATCTGCCTGTTGACAGGCCTCGTGCTGATCACGGCGGACATCCTCCGACAGGAGCTCGCGTTGGACCGCACCCGCGGCAGGCGATTCGTCCGCCGGGCGGAGTCCGAGCCTCGGGTGCTCAGCGCCGCGCCACCTGGATGACCCAGACGGTCCGCGGACGGCCGGCGAGCCGGCCGCGGGCGTGGCCGACCCCGAGCAGGTTCATCGAGCTGGTCAGCACGAGCTCGCGATGGGGGGGCGACCGCAGCCACGAGGTCAGTGTCGAGCCGACCTGGGCCTGGAGCGAGAAGTGCATGGCGAGCGCCTCGCCACAGTGCCGGTACGAGCGGTTGGTGGAGACGGCCGGCCGGTGCGCCAGCTGCTCGTGGCCGATCAGCCAGCGGGCGAACACCGCGGCCGAGCGCTCCAGATTCGGGGCGCTGCGCAGCGGCGGCAGCCCCGCCTCGCTGGCACGCGCGTCGTTGATCCCCTCGACCATGCGCTGCTCCGGCCCGCCGGCAGCGGCAGCAACGGCGGGCACCCCGCAGACCCCGAGCAGCACGACGACGAACACGACACTGGCGTGTCTCAACCGGCTCTCCCTTTGAAGGCCTACGGGGTTAGCTGACGGGCGCGCGCCTGAGAGCAGCGCGTCGCCTGACTGAGCAGGCGATTAGCCCCAAAAAGTGGATCCCCCGCTCGCCCCGTGGATCGAGGCGATTCGGCAAACCTATGGGCGGAAGCTCTATCAGCCGGCTTGGACGGAACCGTCCGGATCGGCCAAGAACCGCGCTACGCGGGCACTTTCGGCCTCCAGGGTGCGTCCGCGCACGCGCTCTATGCCGCGCGTCACGAGCTCGCGGCGCAGCTGCGGATCGGACGCGATGCGCCCAAGCGCCTCGGCCGCCGCGTCGGGATCGCCCGGCGGAATCAGCAGCGCCGCGTCGCCGGCAGCCTCGGATACGCCCCCGACCGCCGTCGCGACCACCGGAGTGCCCGCCGCGAACGCCTCCAGCAGCACCTGCGGCATCCCCTCGGTCCAGGAGATGTGCAGGAACGCGTTGGCGCCGCGGTAGCGGTCCATCAGGCCGCCGTGGATGGGGAGGTAGCCGAGCAGCTCGGCGCGGTCCTCGACGCCCAGCTCGCGCAGCCGGGCGCGCAGCTCGCCCTCGAGCGGCCCCTCGCCGCAGATCAGGAAGCGCCAGTCGCCCGCGAGGCCCGAAGCAGGCGGCTCGGCCGCCTGCGCAGGGTTCTGCAGGCCCGAAGCAGGCGGCTCGGCCGCCTGCGCAGGCTTCTGCGTCAGGCGCGCCAGCACGTCGGCCAGCAGCAGCGGGTTCTTCTCCGTCTCGAGCCGGCCGACGCTGAGCACGGTGTGCTCGCCGTTCCAAGCGCGGTTGGCGGCCTCGACCGGGTCCGCGATGTCGGAGTCGCGCACCAGCGACACCGAGATCGGCAGCAGGCGACGGGCGCGCCTGAAGTTGGAGGCCAGCTCGGGGCCGACGACCACCGTGGGCGCGCGGCGCGCGAGCAGCCGGTAGGACCCCTCCAGCAGGTCGCCGGCCAGGTGCACCAGCCGCTTGCCGGGGTGGCGGGTGCGCACGTACGTGGGGAAGTCCTGGCGCACGCCCAGCGCGATGCGCTTCCGGCGCAGCGCCGCCAGCGCGGCGAAGGCCAGGCAGAGCGGATGCGGGCCCAGCAGCCAGACGACGTCGACCTCCGGCAGCAGGCGCCAGAAGCGGCGCAGCGAGCGCAGCATCGCCACCGGGGCGCGCGGGTTGAGCATGCTCGGGTAGGAGGGAAGGCCGACGAACTCGACGTGATCCGGCACGCGGTAGTGGGCACGCGGCAGCTCGGGGTCGAGCTGCCCGAGCAGGATGGTGCGCTCCGCGGCGGCGGCGACGCCCGCGATGAACAGGACGAGCGAGCGGTCGGCGTAGATGCCGTCGGCTGTGGGGCGGTACCAGTTGTCCGCGTAGACGGCGACGCGCAGCGGGTGCGCGGCGCTCACGCGCGGGTCCGCCGCGCCAGATGGGCGAGCGCCCGCAGCGGCGGCCCGAAGCGCACGCAGCCGGCCAGGAAGCCGAAGCCCCAGGCCAGGTGCATGGCCCCGAAGACGGCCGGCAGCGCGGCCACGTCGGCGGCGGAGGCATCGAGCTCGGAGCTGTTCCCACGCCACGCCTCGGCCATGGCAACGCCGACCACCGCGGCGCACCAGAGGGCCACGGCGGTGCGCGCGAGGCGCCGCACCCGGCCGAGCGGGAGGATCGCGGCGGCGAGCGACAGCGCGAGGCTGGGCGCGAACAGGTGCGAGCGGCGCATGCTCTCGGGGTGTGCGCCGGAGGTCTTGGCGCGGTAGGTCCCGTAGCGCCAGTACTGGCGCGCGAGGGCGGACAGGCTGTCGCGCGGGATGTACTGCGCGCCCATCTCCGGCAGGCAGAGGATGCGGCCGCCGCTGCCGCGGATGCGCGCGGCGAGCTCGGAGTCCTGGTCGTTGTGCCAGTCCTCGTCCCAGCCGCTGTGCGCCTCGAGCACGGAGCGCGGCCACACGCCGGTGAAGCCGCTGTCCACCTCGATCTCGCCGTTGCCGGCCTGGCGGAACTGCGCGCCTCCCCGGCCAAGCGGCGTCTCGAGCGCCAGTGCCACACGGCGGGACCAGGTGCCGTCGCCGCGGGCCAGCTGCGGACCGCTGACGTGGTCGGCGCCGCCGCGGCGCAGACGTTCGACGCCGCGGGCGAGGTAGTCCTCCGGGTAGAGCGTGTGCGCGTCCATCCGCGCGATGTAGGCGCCGCGTGCGCTCGCGAGGCCGATGTTGAGGCTCACCGGGGTGGAGCGCTTCGGGTTCTGAAGGACGCGCACGCGCGGGTCTGCCCGCTGCAGGTCGCGCAGGATCTCCCCGGTGCGGTCCTCCGACGCCCCGTCGATGAACAGGAACTCGATATCTCCGTCGAAGCGCTGAGCAAGCATCTTCGCGGCGACCTCGCGGATGTGATTCTCCTCGTTGAGGACAGGCGTAAGGACGCTCACGTCAACCGGCATGTGTCACCTCCCAGCCGCTCCGTGGCTCAGTGACCGACGAACTCGATCGTCTCGCCGAGGATGAAGTCCTTGGCCGGGAGTTGCTCCTCCCGGTCACGCTCGACGAGCACATGGACTGTCTGCAGCAGGATCAGCAGGTCAAAGGCCGCGGATCGGTGCTTGATGTAGTAAAGGTCGTGGCACATCTTCCAGGCCGTTCCGAAGCGGCTACCCGCGTAGCCGCAGCGGACCTGGGCCCAGCCCGTCAGCCCCGGCTTCACGAGCGCGCGGCGCTCGTAGTACGGCACCAGTCCCGACAGCTCGTTCACGAGCTCCGGCGGCTCGGGCCGGGGGCCCACCAGGCTCATCTCGCCCTTGAAGATCTGCCACAGCTGCGGAAGCTCGTTGAAATGGGTCTTGCGCAGCACCCGGCCGACGTGGGTGATGAGCTCCTCCTCCGGCCTCGTCGAGCGCAGGTCGTCGGCGTCGGTGCGCATGGTCCTGAACTTCACCATGTCGAACTCACGCCCTTCTTCGCCCACGCGCCGCTGTCGGTAGAAGACCGGCCCTCGATCTTCGAGCTTCACGGCGAGGGCGCAGATCAGCATGAACGGCAGCGCCCCTAACAGCATCATCCCGGACACCAGCAGGTCCAGCGCCCGCTTGGAGAGCGGGGAGGAGGGCGAGTAGCGCGGGTGCATGATGAACTGAAACCACGCGGAGTTGATCGTGCCGATCGGCACGTGGCCGAGCAGGCCTTCGTAGAGCGCGGTCGCCTCGATCATGCGCACCTGGAGGTCGAGGCACTCGCGCGCGGCGCGCTCGAAGATCTCGAGGCGGCGCGACTGGGGCGCGATCACGAGCAGGTCGATCGACTCCTGCCGCACGGCCGAGCGCACGTCCTCCAGCGACCCGAGCCACGGCACGCGGGCGGGCTGCCCGGCCAGCTCCTCGCCGATGTAGCCCACCACCTTGTAGCCGCGGATGCCGGTGTCCTCGATCTCGGAGGCCAGCTTGTTGGCGAACGAGGCGCTGCCGATCACGGCGGTCCACACGGGGCGGTCGGACTCGAATCGCGACTCGAGCCAATCGGCCATGAAGGTGGTGGTGACGGCGGCCGCCAGCGCGGCGACCGCTGTGTGCGTCCCGATCAGCGCCTGGCCGAAGGCGCCCGGGATCAGCGCCACGGCGATCCCGGCAGCGGGGACGAAGGCATTGAAGGCAATGCGCGCGATCGGCATCAGGTGCAGCGGGCGCGGCTTGGCGCGCATGGCGGTAGAGGTGATCGTCATCACCGCGAACAGGAACACCACCGCGGACACACGCGCCCCGCGCACGAGCGCGATCGCCGATGCCACCGCGGCCGGGGCCAGGCCGTAGAGCACGCGGGTGTAGTAGCGCTGGGCGGCGAGCGCGCTCAGGACCGGCGCCGTGTCGTTGCTCCACTTGCCCTCGCGCAGCGCGCGGTAGGTGACCTCGATCGCCGCGGCCACTACGGCCGCGAGGGCGACCGCGCCAAGCGCGAAGATGACGATTCTGGCGCCATTTCCCACGAATCCGTCGGGACTCGGGGCCGCCAGCGCCGCCGCGGGGTCAAGAAGGGCGGCGACCAGGCCGATTAGAAGAGCAACGTGAATACGAACGATCGTCATATGGCTTCGGGACCTATTATCGGCAGCGATCGTCACGGCGTTGATCGAGGCACGAACACCTCCGGGGCTGCTTTCATAGTAGTCGCATGAATTCGGCCGATTCACAAGCGGCTCGCGACACTGCGGGCGCGGGCTGGCGGCGGCCCCAGGCGGAGAGTTCGGGCATCGAGCGCTACTTCCGCGTGCTGCGGGAGCGCGCCAGCCTGATCCTCCTCGTCACCCTGACTACCACACTGGTGGCGGGCGCGTACCTCGCCGTCGCCACCAAGCAGTACAAGGCCGAGGCCGACCTACTTGTCATACCCGCGAGCCGCGACGACCCAACGCTCAACACCCTGCCGCTGATCCGAGACTCGAGCGATCCCACGCGAGACGTCGAAACCGCGTCACGGCTGGTCACGAGCCTCAACGTGGCCAAGCGCGTCAAGAGCGAGCTCGGTCTGGACCAGAGCAACGAGGCGCTGCTCAAGCAGGTGAAGGCGGAGCCGGTCGCCCAGAGCAACATCGTCGCCGTGAGCGCGACCGCCGACTCGCCGAACCTCGCCCGCGACATCGCGAACGGGTTCGCGGACGGCGTCGTGAAGTCGCGCTCGGACGTGGTGCGCGCCGAGGCCGACAAGCTGATCGCGGGCCTGCGCCAGCGGGTCCAGGACGCCGAGGACGCCGGCGAGAGCACCGCCGCGCTCTTGACCCAGATCGCCGGGCTGCAAACGGTGCGCGAGAAGGGCGATCCCACGATGAACGTGGAAACCCGGGCGGACGCTCCCACGTCGGCCTTCTCGCCCCGCCCGATGCTCACGATCTTCGCCGGGCTGATCGGCGGGCTGATCCTCGGCGTGGGCGGTGCCTTCGCCATGAGCGCCCTCGACCCGCGCCTGCGTCGCGAGGAACAGCTGCGCGACCTCTACAGCCTGCCGATCCTCGCGCGCGTGCCCAAGGAGAAGCGTGCGCCCACGTTCACGCTCGGAAAGCGCCGCTTCGGAATCGGGCCGCGCGAGCGCCAGCGCCGCGCGCTGCCGCCGGGCGAGCTGTCCGCGGCCACGCTCGAGTCGTTCCGCACACTGCGCACGATGCTCGCGGCCCAGCGCCGCGAGGACGGCAACAGCCGCTCGATCCTCGTGACCGGCCCCTCGCCGTCCGAGGGCAAGACCACCACCGCCATCAACCTCGCCTCCTCGCTGGCACTCGCCGGCAACCGCGTGATCCTGATCGAGGCCGACTTCCGCCGGCCCACCGTCGGCGAGGCGCTCGGCGTGCGGGCGCGTGTGGGCATCGGGGACGTGCTGCTCGGCAACGTCGCGCTCGAAGACGCCCTGGTACTGGCGCCCCCGTTCGGGGACAACCTGTGCGCGCTGCTGGTCGACCGCGCCGACGACTGGCTCGCGGAGGTGCTCTCGCTTCCGGCCGCCGAGGCGCTGCTCGAGGACGCCAAGCGGCTCGCCGACTACGTGGTGCTCGACTCGCCGCCGCTGACCCAGGTGATCGACGCGATGCCGCTCGCCCGCCAGGTCGACGACGTGGTGCTGGTCACGCGGCTCGGGTCCAGCAACCTCACCCAGCTCGCCCACCTGGGCGACCTGCTCGACCAGAACGGGATCCGCCCGGCCGGCTTCGTCGTCGTCGGAGGCGCCGGGCCCGAGGAGTCGAGCTACTACCGCGAGGCCCAGCGCCGGCGCGCCGCGCAATCGGACTGGCTCGTGAACTTCGAGCAGAAGACGTCCGGTGCCGGGGAGTCGGAGACGCCGACCTCCTCAGCCCCGCGCTGAGCGGCTCGCCAGTTGACCGCCCGGGCTGACCTTCCGACCCGGTTCCTGACAGCGGGATTGCTCACGCTGGCGCTGCTCGTCGGCGTGGTCGCCGGCTACAACCCGCCGGTCGCGATCGGGCTGACGCTCGGGATCGTGTTCCTGGGCATCGCGACGACCAACCTGACGGCCGGCATCTGCCTGTTCGCCCTGCTGACGTTCCTCGACACGATCCTCCCGACCGAGGGAGCCGGGGGAGCCTTCTCGGTGCCGAAGCTGCTCGGCCTCGTGCTGATGATCTCCTGGCTCGCCCTGGTCACCGTGGGGGAGCGCGAGCACCGCAACCGCCTGTTCAGCCACTCGGGATTCCTGCTCGTGCTGTTCCTGCTCCTGGGGTGGGTGCTGCTCAGCATGGCCTGGGCCGAGGACAGCGGTGCGGTGGTCGAGTCGATCTCGCGCTGGCTGCCGAACGTGATGCTGTTCCTGATCGTCTTCGCGGGCGTCCGCACGCGCGAGCAGCTGCTCTGGGTGCTCGGCGCCTTCGTGGCCGGCGCCCTGGTGTCCGCCATCTACGGCATGGTCGTTCCGGCTCCGGCGAAGGACTTCGGCCGCCTCTCGGGCGCCGGTGGCGATCCGAACGAAACCGCCGCCGCCCTGGTGGCCGGGGCGGCCATCGCCGCCGCCCTCGCGGTGGCCCTCCGCGGCAAGCCCCTCCTTCGGCTTGCCAGCGCGGCGGTCGTGCCGCTGGCCGCGTTTGCCTGCTTCTTGACCGTGTCCCGCGGTGGGCTGGTGGCCTTCGGGGCTGCGCTGATCGCCAGCGTGGCGATGGCGGGCCGCCGCCGCGGTGCGGTGATCGCCCTTGCGCTGGTCGGTGCCGTGGTGGCGGTCGGCTACTTCGGGATGTTCGCGCCGGCCGCGGCGCGCGAGCGCATCACCCAGAGCAACGGCGGCACCGGCCGCCTGGACATCTGGACCGTTGGGTGGCGGATGGTCCGGGGAGCGCCCATCCAGGGTGTGGGGGCCGGCAACTTCACGGTCGTCTCGATTCATTACCTGCTCGCGCCGGGCGCCCTGCTGCGCGACGACTTCATCGTCGACGTCCCCAAGGTCGCCCACAACACCTACCTCGAGGTCCTCGCCGAGCTGGGCATCGTCGGACTGACGCTCTTCCTGATCGTGATCGTGTTCTCGATCGCCTGCGCTGTGCGCGCTGCTCGCTATGCCGAACGGGTCGGCGATGCGCAGATGGACATCCTCGCCAGGTCGATCGTCGTGGCGCTGGTGGCCCTGCTGGCGGCCTACTTCTTCATCTCGCGCGAGTACAGCAAGCAGCTGTGGCTGCTGCTGGCCCTGTGCCCGGTCCTGCTGGAGATCGTCAGGGCCAACGGCCGGTCAGCGGAACCGACGCGGTAGCGCCGGCGGCGGCCGGCTCGGCCCGGGCACGCGATTCGCGTCGCCCGTGAAGACGGCGGCACACGGGGAGCCGGGAACGAGACGGAGGTCGCCCGGGGCCCTGAACGACGCCTGCGCCACGACGTTGTCGATGTCCTCGAACCCGAACTCCGGCGAGATGATGCCTCCCAGGCCCTCGTCTCGGGCGCCTCCGCCGATGCAGTTGTGCCTCACCACGTTGTCGGAGCCGACAGCGTCGCCGCGCTCGAAGTACGACTCGACGTTGAAGCGGATGTTGGAGTTGCTGATCACGTTGCCTTCGACCAGGTTGTCGCGTGGCGCGAGGTCGCCCAGCCCGCCGAACAGCAGGCCCTCGCCGTTCGAGTCGATCACGTTCCCGGCCACGTGCGTCCGGCGCGCGTCCGGGTAGAGGTGCACGCCCAGGTCGGCGTTGGCGTAGATCCAGTTGTCCAGCACCTGCGTGTTGCGCGCAATGCTCACGTAGACGCCGTGGTCGTGGTTCGTGGCGGGCAGGCGGCCGCAGTCATGGATGCGGTTGCGCTGGATCGTCACGTCCCTCGCCACCCCGTAGACCTCGTGTCCCAGGACGAAGCAGATGCCCGTGTGGTCGTTCGTCACGTCGTTGCCGGAGAAGACGATGTTCCGGCCGTTCACCGTCGGGCTGGGCAGGCCGGTGCGGTTTCGGCCGTCGAGGTAGAGCCCCCGGATCACGAGGTGCGCGCTGTGGCGGTTCAGCCATACCCGGCCCAGCAGCCTGGCCGACTCGCGAGGGTAGGGCCGCAGCGTGATCGGCCGCGACGGCGTTCCGCGGCGGCCGATCTGCACCGTCCCGACGTAGTTGCCGGACCTCAGGCAGCCGGTCTGCCCCGGGTCCAGCGAGCTCACCAGCCGGCGGACGGTCCGGAAGGGCCGCGCGCGGGTCCCGTCGCCGTGGTTGGAGCCGTGCG
This sequence comes from Thermoleophilaceae bacterium, assembly GCA_034664125.1. Taxonomy (GTDB): domain Bacteria; phylum Actinomycetota; class Thermoleophilia; order Solirubrobacterales; family Thermoleophilaceae; genus JACVRW01. The sequence goes on from JAXDIG010000017.1 coordinate 70,353, forward strand.
GGGAGGCGATCAGGTCGCAGGCGGCGTGCCGGGTCGCGCGCCCCTCGTCGTCCCCGGCGCCGAGCACGACGCCGGTGCCGGCGGCTGTCACCGCGGCGACCATCACAGCCAGTAGACCCGCCGACCGCATCGATTCCAGCGTAGCTGCGATTCAGCGTCTGGCCCAGGCGAACCGACGCGCGAGCAGCCCGCGCAGGAAATCGACGTCCGAGCGCGCGATCTCGCCGGTCAGGCGCAGCGCGGCCAGGTAGACCAGGCAGGCCACCGCGCCGCCCAGCACCAGGACGACGATGCCGGGGTCGGATCCAAGCAGCAGCAGCGGCACGCACGCGGTCCCCGCGGCGATCAACGCACGGCAGAACGCCAGCACCTGCGGGCGCAGCGGTAGGCCCACCAGCTGCCGCAGGATCAGCAGGTGGCCGGGCACCCAGATGGCGTAGGCGACGTCGTTGCCGATGGCGCCGCCGACGATGCCGATGTCGGGGATCAGCACCACGTCTATCACCGCGTTTGCCGTGACCATCGCGATGGCCAGCGGCACGCGCCGGCGCGCCTCGCCCAGGTAGTTGACCCCAACCGAAACCAGCATGGCCGGGCCCGCCAGCAACACGAAGGGGGCCAGGGCGCGCAGTACCTCGGCCGAGCCGCGGTACTTCTCCCCGAGGATCGTGACCAGGATCGGCTCGGCCCACACCACCATCGGCGCGAGGAAGATGCCCTGGAGGGCGATGATGTAGCGCGACGTGCGCGCGAACAGGTCGACGTCCGGCTCGACACCGGGCCGCCGAGCGAGCCTGGGCGCCACCGCCGAGGACACGGCGCCGGCGGGGTAGTGGAGGAACCAGGCGAGCAGGATCGGGATCTCGAACAGCCCGACGGCCCTGCCGCCGTCGACGAGCGCGCCGACGAGCAGGACGCCCATCTGGGAGAAGAGCCTGAACAGGCCGTCGATGATCAGCAGGGCGCCCGCGTAGCGCGCGATGTCGCGCGGCTTGAGCCCGCTCACGTGTGCGTCCCCGGTGCGCGGCCGGCCGACCACGCGCCAGACGAACGCCAGCGCGATGACGGCGCCGACGGAGTACCCGATCGCTCGTCCGAAGGCCGCGCCGGCCGCCCCGCCGCCGAGGAGGACCAGTCCGACCATCGCCGTCCCCTCGACGACGCTCTCCGTGGCGACGATGCGGAGGTTGACGGAGATGCGCCCGAGCGCCTCGAACACGCCGGTTATGAACAGGAACAGGCCCTGCGACAGCACCACGATCGCCATGCCGCGCAGCGGCCACGCCGCGCCCGGGGTGTCGAAGGCCTGGGTGATCGGGCCCGCCAGCGCGAACAGCGCGACGCTGACCGGGATCGAGGCGAGCAGCTTGAGCCGCAGGGCGTCGCCCAGGACGGCGGCCACCGCGGGGCGGCTGGCGCGCCGCTCGGCGAGGAAGCGTGGCGTGGCGGCCGTGATCCCGAGATCGGCGAGGAACACGCCGACGGCCGCGATCGCGGCGGCGAGCGCGAAGTGGCCGTAGTCCGTGGGACCGAGCTTGCGACCGAGGAAGAGCGTGACCCCGGCCGTGATCGCGGCCGTGGTCATGCGCGTGCCGATCGCGAAGGCCGCGTTCCTGGTCACGCTGTCGGCGGCGATGCCCTCCGCTGCCGCCGCCGGCTGGGCTACGTGAACCCCGGTTCCTGAATCCTGGGGCCCGGACGCCACTCGCCACACCGTACATCGTCCACAGGATGCGGCCGTGCCTGTGGGTACCCTTCGTGCGCTTGGAGGCGCCCCTCAAAGTACTGACGTTGATCGATCGGCTGACCGCATCCGGAGGCGGTGAGCGCTTGGCGATTCAGATCGCCACCAGCCTGGACCCGGAGCGCTTCGAGAGCACGCTCTGCGTCAGCAGGCGGCCCGGCCCAGTGGACCTGGACCCCTCGGTCCCGGTCGCCCAGCGCATGGTCGAGGAGTCCGGGGTCCGCTTCGTGGGCCTCGAACGCCACTCCGGCCTGCGGCTCGACGACTGGCTGCCGCTCTACCGGCTCCTGCGGCGCGAGCGCTTCGACGTGATCCACGCCCACAAGTTCGGCTCGAACGTCTGGGCCACGGTGATCGGGCGGCTGGCGCGGGTGCCGGTGATCGTGACGCACGAGCACACCTGGTCGTTCGAGGGCGAGCCCGTGAGGCGCCTGCTCGACCGGGAGCTGATCGGCCGCTTCAGCAGCGTGTTCATCGCCGTGTCCGAGGAGGACCGGCGCAAGATGATCGAGATCGAGGGCGTGCGCCCGGACAAGGTGCTGTTCGTGCCGAACGGCGTGTCCGGCCGCAGCCCGGAGGGCATCGACGTGCGCGCGGAGCTGGGCATTCCCCAGGACGCGCCGCTGATCGGCACGGTCGGCGTTCTCCGTCCTCAGAAGGCGCTCGACGTGCTGATACGGGCAGCGGTGCCCTTGGTGCGCGAGATGCCCGACCTGCGTGTGCTGATCGCGGGCGCCGGGCCGGAACAGGAGGCGCTCGAGCAGCTGGCGCGCAGCGAGGGCGTTGCCGACCGGGTGCTGCTGGCCGGGTTCCGAGACGACGTGCCCGACGTGATCGCCACGCTCGACGTCGCGGCGTCCTCGTCGGCGTTCGAGGGCAGCCCCCTGGCCATGATGGAGTTCATGGAGGCCGGGTGCCCGATCGTCGCCACCCGGGTGGGAGGCGTGCCGGACCTGATCGACGACGGCGTCCACGGGCTGCTGGTCGAGTCCGGGGACGTCGACGGCATGACGACGGCGCTGAGGCGCATGCTCACCGACCGCGAGGCGGCCAGCCGCATGGGCGAGCGCGCCCGCGAGCGCCGGCGCCGCGAGTTCGACCTCGACGTGGTCGTGCGGCGCTTCGAGGCGCTCTACGAGCGGCTGCGGGCCGGAGGCGGGCTGCCCGCGTCGGTCACGCAGCTGGACGCCGAGCGCCAGGGCGACCCGGCCATCCTGCCGCGCTGATGGCTCGGTCGCTCAGTCAGAGCGGCCTGGGCCGCTTCCTCAGCATCTCCTTCAACCAGCCGCTCGGCCCGCGCATCTCGCCGGACGGGGTGCGCGGCTACTACATAGACATGCGCGTAAAGGCCAAGACACCCACTTGGCCGTCGCCCGACCTCCCGCCGATCGAAGACGCGCTCCAGGTGGTCATCGCCCAGTGGGGGCTGGGCGCCTACGAGCACTGGCTCGAGACGGGCCGCGAGGAGTGGCTGACCGCGGCGCGGGCGGCGTGCGAGCACTTCGTCCGCAGCCAGCGGACCTCAGGCCCGCTCGCAGGCGGCTGGACTCACGAGTGGGCCTTCCCGCACAGCTTCCACCTCGATCCGCCCTGGGTGTCCGGCATGGCTCAGGGCGAGGCGGCCAGCCTGCTGGTGCGCGTCCACTCCGAGACGGGGGAGGACGCGCTGGCGGAGGCCGCCCTGAACGGCCTGCGCCCGCTGAGCGTGCCCAGCGCGGAGGGCGGCGTCCGGGTCGAGCTCGAGGGCGGGCCGTTCTTCGAGGAGTACCCGACCTCGCCCTCGTCGATGGTGCTCAACGGAGGCATCTTCGCGCTCTGGGGCGTGCGCGACGTGGCGGTTGCGCTTGGAGACGCCGACGCCGGCCGGCTGTTCGAGGACGCCCTGAGCGCCCTGGCTGCGGGCATCGGCCGGTGGGACCTCGGCTACTGGAGTCGCTACGACCTCTATCCGCACAAGCGCGTCAACATAGCCAGCAACGCCTACCACGAGCTTCACGTCGACCAGCTGACCGCGATGAACGCCGTGGCGGCGCGCCCGGCGCTCGTCGAGGCGGAGGCGCGCTTCCGGCGTTACTACGAGCGCCGGCTCAACCGCGGCCGCGCGTTCGCCGGCAAGGTGGCGTTCCGTTTGGCGGTGCCGCGCTGAAATAGACACGAGCCCGGCAGCGGAGGGACCGCGGCCGGGCTCGTGGGCCCTGCAGTATCTGTTTTGTCGTACGCCTCTAGGCGGGCGGGCGATGCGTCAGCCGGCGCAGGCCGAGGCCCAAGCCAAGCAGAAGACCGCCAGCCGCGGCGAGGACGCCGAGGTCGGCACCGGTGAACGGAAGGCTTCCACCCTCGTCCGCCGCCGCCTGAACCGGAGCGGCGGTGTCTCCGCCGCCACCCTGCTCGAGGCCTGCGACGACGTTCGAGCCGCCGTAGCCCTCCTTGCCGGACTGTGCGTACACGGCCGGTGCAGCGAATGCGAGCAACGCGGTTGCTCCCACCACCGCGAAAAGCTTCTTAAGTCGCGTCATTGGACCAGCCAACTCCTTGTCTCGATTCCGTCCCATTGTGTTAACCCCAGCTGAGTGCTCATCCGTGCCCCTGCTCTGCGATGGCTCTCATCTGGCCTCTCGTCTTTGGTAACACGGGAATCAACTTGGCGTCAAACAAGTTAACAGTCGTTACCCGAACCTGTTCAAAACCTACTCAAACCTATCCCGACGCCGCTTCGACGGCCTCGTCCTGGGTCCTGCGATTCCCGCAAACTCGACATATTTCTGGCCCTTTGGGGTACGACCATCCGGGCACCGAACCGGTACAGAGCGCCACGGTACCCGGGGGGTCGGACGCACCGCCGCGAATGGCTCGCAGAGGCGCCGGCCGAGCGGCTCCCGGCGCCGGCGGCGCGGCTCCGGGCGCCGGCGGCGCGGCTCCGGGTGGCGCCCGCGCGGCACCCCCGGCGAACGACCGCGATAAAGGGGGCGAAGAGCTCCCGCTCGCCACGAGACTGACTTTGACCCTGTAATACGGGGGAAAACTCAGTCTCGTGGGCTGAAGCGATGGCTCGGGCCGCCTTCGTTGCTGCTGTTTGGGGGGCCCGAGCCGTTTCCGAAATCACCACGGTCACTCCGGCCCGATCCGGGCCGCCACGTCCTCCTGGATGGCGCGGTCCGCTTCGAGGGGGTCGAGCCGGTCGCCGAACTCCGCGCGCTCCAGGGACTCCATGGCCACCTCGTCCAGCGGAGCCATCTGGGTGGCCTCGCGGATCAGCCGCACCGCCTCGCGCTGGCGCCCGGCGTGCGAGGCGAGCACGCCCAGCAGCAGGTGGAGCCCGGAGTCCCCCGGATCGCGCTCCAGGGCCGCGCGCAGCTTGCGCTCGGCCACCCCATAGCGCTGCCGCCTGAGCTCGATGATGCCGGCTGCCTTGTCCGGGACCGGGGTGAGCGGGTTCAGGCTCGCCGCGCGGTCGAGATGGTCCAGGGCCGCCTGCGGGTTCTGCGCGGCGATCTTCGTTCCGCGCCGCTGCTCGCGTTCCGCGAGCCAGGGCGGCACGACCGAAACCGCCACCAGGAGCGCGCAGGCGGCTGCGATGGCGAGGACTCCCCGCGGGGCTTGTGCCGCCGCGCCCGCCGGCTCCTCGCGCAGGCCGCGGGCGCACGCCATCGCCACGCCGAGGCCCAGCATGGCCGGGCCGGCGAGGCCCGGGAACTCCCAGAACCAGTCGAGGGATCCGTGTACGAGCCAGTACGCGAACATCAGCACGCCGACGCCGGCCGCCACGCCGGCGAGATCGTTTCGGCGCAGGGCGGGCACCGACGCCACCAGGGCCGCCACGAATGCCCCGAACATCAGCAACGCCCCGATCAGCCCGGTTTCGGCCAGGGCCACGAGCTCCGTGCTGTGCGGATAGCGCGGCGTCTGCGGGCTCTCACCCTGCTTCTGGTAGGCGCGGCCGAAGTTGTCGGCGCCCGCTCCCAGCAGCGGCGCCTTGTCGAACTCGCGCCACGCGATGCGCCAGTAGTCGAAGCGGTACGTGGAAGAGCTCGCGCTGAACCGGCTGGACACCTGCTGCGGCCCGGCGCCGCCCTGCTTGAACTCGTCCCAGTGATCGCTGAGCGTCGCGATCGGGCTGCGCTCGACCACCCCGTAGCCGACCAGGCCGACGCACGCCATGGCCACGACCGCCGCCACCACGCCGGCGCTGATCCGGCGGGCGGTGCGGGCGGGCAGCTCGACCCGCCTGTCCAGGAGCGCCGCGGCCGTCCCGAGCACCACCAGCGCCGCGCTGGCCAGCAGCAGCATCCGCAGGGCGGTGTCATAGGTGTCGCCCGTGGGCTGGAGCGGGTGCCAGTCGCGGTAGACGTCGAGGAGCGGGTTGAGCGCGAGCAGCAGCCCGACGCCCACGGCGGCCAAAGACACGATCGTGCGCCCTCGCCCGGGCACGACCACGATTGCGATCACCACAGCCACGGGCAGGGCGATCAGCCAGCCGCGGCTCTGTCCGAGTAGGGCCGCGCCCAGGAGCAGGCATGCGGCGCCCAGGAAGAGGCCGCGCAGCGGCGCCGGCACTCCGCGACGTCCCGCCAGGATCGTGCAGGGCAGCATGCCCAGCATCCAGAGGGCCACGTTGGCGTTGGTGTAGCCCACGGGCTCCGCGAGGCGGGCCTCGTAGAAGTACTGCACCGACTGGTCCGCCCCCGGCACCTTGAGCAGCTCGAAGAGGGCGATCGCCGCCACACCCAGTCCGTAGGCGCCGAGCACGAACGCCGCCGCGTCGCCGCGCAGGGGCCAGAGCGTGCAGAGCGCCAGGATCACCGCGTACAGCAGCGTGCGGTTGCCCGCGTCCCAGGCGAGCTCCTCCTGCCCCGCCCACAAGATCGATAGCAGCGCCCACGCGCCGTAGGCCGTCAGCAGCGCCACGGCCACCAGCGCGGCGCGCGACGGCTGCGGACGCGGGAGCGCCACCAGGCATACGAACAGCACGGCCAGCAGCAGCAGCAGCGTGGGCATCCACGTGGTGCCGCGGAAGCCGCCCTCGTCGCCGGCCAGCCAGAGCAGCGCGGCGACGGCGATCCCGCAAGGGACCAGCCCAGGGCTGCGCTCCACGATCGTCGCGGCACGCGCCCGGCCTGTGCCCAGGGCGGCGGTGGTCATGGCTCAGCCGCCGGTTACGGCGCCCGTGCGGGAGAGGCGGCTCACACCGTCGGCGAGTGCCGAAACCGTTCGGTCCTGGTCGGCCTCCGACAGCGTGGGGAAGAGGGGGAGCGTCAGCTCGGCGCGCGCGACCAGCTCGCTGCGCGGCAGCTCGCGGGCGGGGCCCGCGTATGCGCTCAGCTCGTGCAGGGCGGGGTAGAGGACGCTGGTCTGCACGCGGCGCTCCTCGAGCATGAATGCCCGCAGCGGGTCGCGCAGCTCGTGATCCTCGACTATCACCGGCATCACGTAGCACGACGAGACGTCCACCTCGGCGTTGTCGTAGGGCACGCTCACGCCGGGCAGGTCGGCGAGCAGCTCGCGATAACGGTGCACCAGGCGCCGCCGCGCCGCGATGTCGTCCTCGAGCCCGGCCATGCGCGCGGTCAGCAAGGCCGCCCGCGGCTCGTCCATCCGGTAGTTGTAGCCCACGCCCACCACGTCGTAGCCGGGCGCGTGGCCGCGGTGGCGGTCCCACGTCCCCGTGGTCATCGCGTGCGAGCGCAGGCTGCGCGCCTGCGCGGCGACCTCGTCGTCGTCGGTGGCCAGCAGGCCGCCCTCGCCGCAGGACAGGACCTTGTTCGAGAAGAAGGAGAAGCAGCCCGACTGCCCGTGGGTGCCGAGCTTGCGCGAGTCGCCGAGGGGCGTGGCGCTGGGGCTGTGGGCGGCGTCCTCGATCAGGGCGATACCGGCGTCCTCGCAGAGCTCCCGCAAGGCGGCGAGGTCGGCCGCGTAGCCGCCGTAGTGCACGGCGCACACGGCCTTGGTGCGAGGCGTGATGCGGCTCTGCACGTCCTCCGGGTGGATGCCCAGGTCGTGCGTGCCCTTCACCTCGGCGAAGACCGGCTCGGCGCCGCAGTAGCGGGCGGCCGCGGCGGTGGCGACGAACGTGATGGCCGGCACGATCACCTCGTCTCCCGGGCCGACGCCGGCCGCGAGGTAGGCCAGGTGCAGCGCCGCGGTGCAGTTGGCGAGCGCGATCGCGTGGCGGCTGCCGAGGTGCTCGGCGAAGACCTGCTCGAACTCCTGGGTGCGCGGGCCCATCGTCAGCCAGCCCGAGCGCAGCGTGTCCGCCACGGCGTCGATGTGGGGCTGCTGGAGCTGGACGTCGAACAGCGGGATCAGCGGCTCTTGGGAGGCGCTCATCAGCCGATGTTGGAGTAGCGAGGCGAGAACGGGTCCCCGAAGCGCTCCTCCTCGAGGGCGCCCACCAGCTCGTCGATGCCGGTCGGCACCCGCTGCAGCGGCTCGTAGCCGAGCTCTTCCTTGATGAGCTCGAAGGAAACCTTGTAGTCGCGCGGGTCCTCGGTGCGGCTCACGTACTCCACCTCGCCGCGGCCGAGCCGCTCGGTGATCAGCCCGACCAGGTCGAGCTTGCGGTAGTTCTCGTCCGAGTGGCCGGCGTTGAACACGCGCCCGGCGACCTTCTCGAGCGGCGAGGCCAGCACCAGCGCCACGGCCCGGGCCGCGTCGCGGACGTGCACGTACGGGCGCCAGAAGGTTTCGCCGAAGACGTCGAGCTTGCGGTCCGCCCAGAGGTCGCGCGTGAACTCGTTGACCGTGAGGTCGAAGCGCATGCGGTGGCCCACGCCGTACACGGTCGCGAAACGCAGGCAGGTGGCGGCGAGGCCGTTCTGATCGCCCTCGAGCAGCGAGCGCTCCATCGCGACCTTCTGCTCGGCATAGAGGGACACGGGCCGCAGCTCGCCCGTCTCGTCGATCGGCACGGTCGGGTCGGCCATGCGCCCGTAGTTCGAGCAGGTCGACGCGAACAGGAAGCGCTCCACGCCCCCGGCGCGGGCGTCCGCCACGAGGGAGGCCGTGCCCTCCACGTTCACCGCGTTGGACAGCTCGGGATCGCGCCCGCAGGCGGGGTCGCCCACGATCGCGGCCAGGTGCACGACCGCCTCGACGCCATCGAGGGCGCGCTTGCGCGCCTCGGGATCGCGCACGTCGCCGCGCTGGAGCTCCACGCCGAGCGAGTCGAGCCGCGCCGCCACGTCCTCCTGGGAGTGCAGCAGCACGTCGAGCGCGCGCACGTCGTGGCCGGACTCCAGCAGCTGGTCCACCAGCTCCGCTCCCACGTAGCCGGCGCCTCCGGTTACGAGCACCTTCACGGTGCGGTCCCGGGCTGTGGCTCGCGTTCCGGCAGGAACATCGGGCGCAGCTGCTCGAACTCGATCAGCGCTTTCTCGTAGTCCTCGTGACGTCCGATGTCGAGCCAGTACCCGTCGTAGAGGTACGACCCAACCTGGCGGCCCTCGGCCAGCAGCCTGAGCACCAGGTCGGGCAGGTCGAGGTACGTGCCGTGCTCGATGTAGTCGAGCGCCGCGGGCTCGAGGACGTAGACGCCCATGCTGACCACGTACGGGATCTCGGGCTTCTCCTCGAAGCCGGAGACGTTCAGCATGTTGCCGTTCTGGTTGGAGAAGTGGAGGACGCCGTACTCGGTGCGCACGACGCGCCGGTGCGACGCGATCGTGAGCACGTTGCCCGTGTCGCGGTGGACGTCCATCAGGTGCCCGTAGTCGAGCGCGGTCAGCACGTCGCCGTTCATCACGAGGAAGGTGTCGTCCAGATCCTCGATCTCGGCCAGCGGGCCGACCGTGCCGAGCGGCTCGGTTTCCTCGCTGTAGCCGATGTGCACTCCGTGGCGCGACCCGTCGCCCATCACGGCCCGGACGAGATGAGCGAGGTAGCCGACGGCCAGCGTGATGTCGCCGAAGCCGCAGTCGCGCAGCTGGTGCACGACCACGTCGAGGATGGCGCGCTCGCCCACCGGAAGCAGCGGCTTGGGAAGCACGGTGGTGTAAGGGCCCAGGCGGGAGCCCTTACCGCCCGCCAAGATCACGGCTCGACGTGTCACTGCACTTTCTGTCGGCACTCGGGGCAAAAGGTTGAGTCTGCCGCTTATGCTTGCAGCCCGATGCGAATCGTGTGGAAGGTCGTGTACTGGTTGGCGGTTCTGGCCATTTCCGTGGTGCTCCTCGTGGTGCTCATGATGTGGTTTGAATCGCGGGACGCCTCCAAGGTGGAGAACTCCGGCGTTCCGCGTCAGGTCGCCTAGGCCTTCCGCACGGTGGCGGGGCGGCGGTCGACGAGCCGAGCGAAGGCCACGATCCGCTGCGCCGCCGAGTAAAGCGGATGGCACGCGGTCAGCACGAGCTGATCGTGACCCACCTTCTTCGTCACCCAGAGGGCGCTGTCATCGACGATCTGCGTGCGGTCGACCCGGTAGACGAACGTGCCGTAGGGCAGCTCGGCCACGATCCGATCGCCCTTCTTGAGCTGGTTGAGCTTGCGGAAGGGCGCTCCGTAGGTGGTCCGGTGGCCGGCGATGGCGGAGGTGCCGTGCTGCCCGGGAAGCGGGGTGTCGGGGTAGTGCCCGGGGCCCTTGCGGAGGTTGTCGGCGTCGGTGCCCTCGATCACGTACTCGGACACCCCGATCGAGGGGATCAGCAGCTTCCCGAGCGCGTCTCCGCGCAGCGGCTCCTTCTGGACGACCCGCTTCGGAGGGTCGATCAGGGCCTTCTCGAGTTTGACCTGCTGGCGTTCGGAGAAGTACGCGGAAACGGGTTCCTGCCACGCCAGCGTGATCACGGCATCGGAGATCAGCAGGACCCCGCTGACCATCATCACTGACGCGACGAAGCGCAGCACGACACGGATTGGGTGCGCGCGAAGTCGCGTCACGGTGCGCCCCAGTCTAGGCAGACGGGGTTACGCTTAGCTCGTTCCGCGACTAGGAGACGAAGCATCCCCAATGAGCCAAGCCACCACCGCCCCCACCACCAACCCCACCCTGCTGGACTGGGTGGACCGCGTCGCCGAGCTGACCAAGGCCGCCGACGTCCACTGGTGTGACGGCTCCGCGGAGGAGTACGACCAGCTCTGTCAGAAGCTGGTCGAGGCGGGCACGTTCGAACGGCTCTCGGAGACGGAGCGGCCGAATTCCTACCTCGCTCGCTCAGACCCCGGGGACGTGGCCAGGGTCGAGGACCGCACGTTCATCTGCACGCCGCGCGAGGGGGACGCGGGGCCCACAAACAACTGGCGCGACCCGGAGGAGATGCGCGAGGAGCTGAATCGCCTGTTCTCCGGGTCCATGCGCGGCCGCACCATGTACGTGGTGCCGTTCTCGATGGGCCCGCTCGGCTCCCCGATCGCCCACGTGGGGGTCCAGCTGACCGACTCGCCCTACGTCGCGGTTTCGATGCGGATCATGACCAGGATCGGCCAGCCGGCGCTCGACGCGCTCGGCGACGGCGACTTCGTGCCCTGCCTGCACTCCGTCGGGATGCCGCTCGCGGACGGCGCCGCGGACGTGCCCTGGCCGTGCGCGGCGGACGAGAAGTACATCGTGCACTTCCCCGAAACCCGCGAGATCTGGTCGTACGGCTCCGGCTACGGCGGCAACGCGCTGCTCGGCAAGAAGTGCTTCGCCCTGCGGATCGCGTCGGCGATGGCGCGCGACGAAGGCTGGATGGCCGAGCACATGCTGATCCTCAAGGTCACCTCGCCCGAGGGGGACGTGAAGCACATCGCCGGCGCCTTCCCGTCGGCCTGCGGCAAGACCAACCTGGCGATGCTGATCCCCTCGCTGCCGGGCTGGAAGGTCGAGACGATCGGCGACGACATCGCCTGGATGAAGTTCGGCGACGACGGCCGCCTGTACGCGATCAACCCCGAGGCCGGCTTCTTCGGCGTGGCGCCGGGCACGGGCGTGAAGACCAACCCGAACGCGATCGCCACGGTCGCCTCGAACTCGATCTTCACCAACTGCGCCCTGACCGACGAGGGCGACATCTGGTGGGAGGGCATGACCGACGACGCGCCGGCGCACGCGATCGACTGGCGCGGCCAGGACTGGACGCCGGACTCGGATACGCCCGCGGCGCACCCGAACGCACGCTTCACGACGCCGGCGGCCCAGTGTCCCTCGATCGCCCCGGAGTGGGAGGACCCCGCAGGGGTGCCGATCGACGCGATCCTGTTCGGCGGCCGCCGCGCCTCGGTCGTGCCGCTGGTGCACGAGGCGCTCGACTGGGAGCACGGCGTGTTCCTCGGCTCGATCATGGGCTCGGAGACGACCGCGGCCCAGGCCGGCGAGGTGGGCGCGCTGCGCTTCGACCCGATGGCCATGCTGCCCTTCTGCGGCTACCACATGGGCGACTACTTCGCCCACTGGCTGGGGATCGGCGAGCGCGACGGCGCCAAGCTGCCCAAGATCTTCATGGTCAACTGGTTCCGCAAGGACGACGAGGGCAATTTCCTGTGGCCCGGCTTCGGCGAGAACAGCCGCGTGCTGGCCTGGGCGTTCCGGCGCTGCGACGACGAGGCGGAGGCCGTGGAGACGCCGATCGGGCGCCTGCCGGCCGAGGGCTCGCTCGAAACCGAGGGCCTGGACGTGTCGCGCGAGGCGCTCGAGGAGCTGACCCGGTTCGACCCCGAGGCCTGGAGCGCGCAGCTACCCCAGGTGCGCGATCACCTGGCCAGGTTCGGCGATCGGCTGCCGCAGGCGCTGCGCGATCAGCTCGAGGCGCTGGAGCGCGGGGTCACTTCGTAAGCTCGCGCCCAGTGCTGGTCGTAGCGCTGGAGTCGCGGGATCAGGCCCATCCGGCGCGGGAGCTCGCGTATTCGCCCGGTGGCCATGAGGGCGTCGTGTTCCTCGGGGTTGACGTAGAGGATGCGCAAGCGGCGCGGCGCCCGGTCGTGCGAGGCGATCAGGTTGTCGACGACCGCGCGGAAGGTCGCGCCGGTAAAGGGGCGAAACATGTACGCGATCGTGAGGTCGTCAGGCACTTCCCAGGCGAGGGCGTCGCCGGTCACGATTTCGACGTCGTGACAGCGCAGCCGCGCGCGATTGCGCTCGAGATTGGTGCGCGCCTCCTCGGCCAGATCGGGCGACAGCTCGACCCCGATCACGCGCTTCAGGCCGTAGCGGCGCGCGGCCTGGTAGACCACGCGGCCCTTGCCCGCGCCGATGTCGGCGAACACGTCGGCCGCGCTCACCTCCCTTGGAGGCAGCAGCGCCCGCAGGCTGAGCCAGCCCGACGGGTGGTAGTCCACACGCTCCGGGTGAGCGAGTCCCACGGTGGCCAGCTGGACCACCTGGGACGTGTGCAGTCCGCGCAGCCGTTCGAATGCCATCGCCGCCGTGTGGAGTGATGTGATCTTGAGCATGACCCCGGCGATAGTGAGTCCGAAAGCGGAAATGAACCTGGAAATTGGACGAATCGCAGCGCTCGACGAGGTCGGAGCGGACTGGGGTCCGCTTGCCGAAGCCTCCGAGAGCATCTTCGCGACGCCCGAGTGGATGATGCTTTGGTATCGGCATTTCGGCGGCGAGCAAGAGCTGCGCGCCTACACGGTCCACGAGGAAGGTCGGCTTGTGGCCCTGCTGCCGCTGGTGCTCTGGCGCAGCCGCCCGCCAAGGGTCCTGCGGTTCCTGGGGCACGGGCCGAGCGACCAGATGGGACCCGTCTGCGCCCCGGAGGACCGCCCGCTCGCCGCCGCGGCGCTGGAGCAGGTGCTCGCCGAGGGCGGCTGGGACGTCCTGCTGGCGGAGCGCCTGGCCTCGAGCGAGCTGCTGCCGGGAAGCCTGCGCGGGCGCGAGCTCCAGCGCGAGGCGAGCCCCGTGCTGCCGATCGACGGCATGAGCTGGGACGACTTCCTCGCCGCCAAGAGCTCGAACTTCCGCCAGCAGGCGCGCCGGCGCGAGCGCAAGCTGGCCAAGGAGCACGATCTGAGCTTTCGGCTCTCCGACGATCCGGACCGGCTCGATGCCGACCTCGAGGTGCTCTTCGCGCTCCACGAGGAGCGCTGGAGCACCGAGGGCTCGGGCGCTCTCGAGGAGCGGCGCGCGGCCTTCCACCGCGAGTTCGCGCGGGTCGCGCTCGACCGCGGCTGGCTGCGCCTGTGGCTGCTCGAGCTGGACGGCAAGCCGGCGGCGGCCTGGTACGGGCTGCGCTTCGCCGGCCGCGAGCTCTACTACCAGGCCGGTCGCGACCCGGAGCTGGAGCGGGCGGCGGTCGGCTTCGTGCTACTCGCCCACAGCGTGCGCGAGGCGATGAACGACGGCATGCGCGAGTACGACTTCCTGCGCGGCGGCGAGGGCTACAAGGATCGCTTCACCGACGACGAAACCGTCGTGCAGACGTGGGCGGCCGGGCGCGGGCCGCTCGGCCGCGCGACCGTCGCGGTCGCGCCGCGGATGCGCTCGCTGCTGGCGAGCCGGCTGCGCGCCTAGGGGATCGCCAACCGCGGCAACCAGGGCGGCCCGCAGCGCCGAGGGGAGTGCGGTAGTCCTGGGGCGTCATATGCGCGACTCTTGACTACCACACTCCGGCGGCGCGACGGACCCCGTTACCCCTTTGCTGTCGTTCGTGACTGGTGCGCGCCTAGGGGGTCGCCCCCGCCGGCGCGTAGCGGTGGTGGAACATCAGCGCGTTGCCGTCCGGGTCCGAGAAGAAGGCCATGTGGCAGACGCCGCTGTCCAGCGTGTCGGCGTTGAAGGCGATGCCCTCCGCCTCGAGCTGCTTGCGGGCGGCCTCGACGTCGTCCACGTGCAGCGCGATCGGGTGCGTGTGCGGCTGGAATTCGAGGCCGAACGCGTCGGACTGCATGACCGCGATGGTCAGGGAGCCGGTTTCGAATTCGCCGGCCGGCATGTCCCCCCAACCCTTCGAGAAGGGCAGCCCCAGCACGGTGCCGTAGAACTCGCGGGCCTTGTCGTAGTCGCGTGTCGGGACCGTGACGAAGTCCACGCCATTGACGAGGGAAGTCTGATTGGTCATGTCAATACGCTAGACCCATGAGCATCACGGAGACGAGGACCGTCGCTTCGATCATCGGCGGGCAGGTGCGGGAGGGTGGCACGCGCGTGGAGTCGCGCAACCCGGCGAACCTCGACGAGCTGGTCTGCGAGGCGTGGCTGGCGGACGCGGCCGCGTTCGCCGACGCCTGCCGCGCCGCTCGTGCGGCGCAGGGCGGCTGGGCCGCCACGCCGGCGCCCGTCCGCGGCAAGGCGATCGGGCGCATCGGGCGCCTCGTGGAGGACAACAAGGAGGCGCTCGCCCGCCTGCTGACCCGCGAGATCGGCAAGCCCTACCCGGAGTCGCTGGGCGAGGTGCAGGAGGTGATCGACACCTGCGACTTCTTCGTCTCCGAAGGGCGCCGCCTGTACGGCCAGACCGTGCCGAGCGAGCTGCCCGACAAGCAGCTCTTCACGTTCCGCAACCCGGTCGGCGTGGCGGCGATCATCACCGCCGGCAACTTCCCGGTCGCGGTGCCGTCCTGGTACCTCGTGCCGGCGTTGCTGTGCGGCAACGCGGTCGTCTGGAAGCCCGCCGAGTACGCGCCCGCGCTGGGCCAGGCGCTCAGCGAGCTGTTCCTGGCCGGCGGACTTCCTGACGGCGTGCTGAACCTCGTGCAGTGCGATGGCCCGTCCGCGTTCGAGGGACTCGAGCTGGCGCTCTCCGAGCGGCTCGTCGACAAGGTCGGCTTCACCGGATCCTCGCCCGTCGGGTCGCGCATCGGCGAGCTGTGCGGGCGCCACGTGCAGTCGCCCTGCCTCGAGCTGGGCGGCAAGAACCCGCTGGTCGTCATGCCGGACGCCGACCTGGACCTGGCCGCCGAGGGCGCGCTGTTCAGCGGCTTCGGCACCGCCGGCCAGCGCTGCACCTCGCTCGGAACGGTGCTGGTGCACGACTCCGTCCACGACGAGTTCATGCGCCGCTTCACCGGCCTGGTGGAGGAGGCGGCGATCGGCGACCCGTTCGGCGAGGTGCTCTACGGGCCGATGATCCACCAGCGCTTCCTCGACCGCTTCGAGGACTGGCTCGAGCTGATCCGCGACCACCACTCGGTCTCGGGCTCCAGCTCCACGGGGCGCATCACCGCCGACAACCCGCGGGCCGGCTTCGTCGGCGACCCCGACGCCGGGCTGTTCTGCCACCCGACGATCGTCGACGGGGTCACGCGCGAGGACGAGCTCTACGGCACCGAGACGTTCGGGCCGATCGTCGACGTCGCGAGCTTCGGCGACTTCGACGAGGCGATCGAGCTGGCCAACGGGCACGGCTACGGGCTGTCGTCGGCGATCTACACCAACGACCCGAGGTCGGCGTTCAAGTTCCGCGAGCGCGTCAGCGCGGGCATGGTGTCGGTCAACAACTCGACCTCGGGCGCGGAGGCGCACCTGCCCTTCGGCGGCAACGGCAAGTCCGGCAACGGCAGCCGCCAGTCGGGCATCTGGGTGCTGGACCAGTTCACGCGCTGGCAGTCGCTCAACTGGGACTACGCCGGCAAGCTGCAGAAGGCCCAGATGGACGTGGCCGAGCTGACCGGCGACCCCAACTTCCGGCTGGCCTGGGACTAGGCGCCCTGCTCGCTCTGGTCCTGGCCGACGAGCCGCCGCACGGGCCGATCCCCGAGCTGGTCGATGCCTACCGGCCCGACCTGATCCTGGTGCTCGGCGATCTCGAGCCGGCTTGGACGGAGGGCCTCGAGAGCGTCGAGGTGCCGAAGCTGGGCGTGCGCGGCAACCACGACGCGGCGGACGCGCTGGAGGCGGTCGGTGTGGAGGACCTGCACCTGCGCAGCGCTGAGGTGGGTGGCCTGCGCTTCTCCGGCTTCGGCGGCTCGCCCCGTTACAGCCCTCACGGAGGAAACGAGTGGACCGAAGAGGAGGCCGAGCAGATGCTGGCGCGTCTGCCGGCCGCCGACGTCCTGCTGGCGCACGCGCCGCCGGAGGGCGTCAACGACGAGCCGGACGACCACGCCCACCGCGGCTCACCGGCGCTGCGCGCCTGGGTCGAGCGCAACCAGCCGGCCCTGCTGCTGCACGGTCACACACTGCCGAATCCGGCCAACCAGGTGCATCAGCTCGGCCCGACCCGCGTGGTTCACGTGCGCGGGGCGATGCCGCTCGAGCTCACCCTCGAATCGTCTTGACACCTACATGGGGTAGGCGTAGCTTCCGACCCGCAGGCCCCCGCCCCCGAAGTAAAAGGCCGCCCCAATGTCGCTTCGCCTGTGTCTTCTCGCCGCGCTCGTTGCCGTCGCGGCGCTCCTGCCCGCCGGATCCGCCGTCGCCCATCGGGACCAGTCCCCCGAGGTGGTGGCCAGCGGGCTCGACAACCCGCGCGACCTCGACGTAACCCCGTGGGGGACGGTCTACGTCACCGAGGCCGGCCGCGGTGGAAGCGCCCCGTGCCTGACCGGTCCGGAGGGCGATCAGGTCTGCGCCGGCGCGACGGGAGCGGTCACGAAGGCCTGGCACGGCGGGCAGCGGCGCGTCGTGGAGGGCCTGCCCTCGCTGGCGGC
The DNA here is from genome assembly GCA_034664125.1 of Thermoleophilaceae bacterium. Lineage (GTDB taxonomy): Bacteria > Actinomycetota > Thermoleophilia > Solirubrobacterales > Thermoleophilaceae > JACVRW01. The sequence goes on from JAXDIG010000017.1 coordinate 87,601, forward strand.
GCCTCCGACCGGAGACGGAGCGCTCGGTCCGTCGGACATCTCTCTGCGCCGATGGGGCGGGGCATACCTGACCGTCGGCCTCGGGGCGGATCCGGCCCTGCGGGCCCAGTTCGGCGAGCTCGGGTCGGGGTTCGGCAAGCTCTACAAGCTCTGGTCCTCCGGCAACCTGCGCCCGGTGGCGGACATCAGCGCCTACGAGGCCGCCACGAACCCCGACGGCGGCGAGATCGACAGCAACCCGAACTCGGTCACGAGTGCGTGGGGCCGTGTCTTCGTGGTGGACGCCGGCGGCAACAGCCTGCTGCGGGTGCACCGGTCCGGCGAGATCTCGACCGTGGCGGTGTTCCCCGACAGGCCGGTGACCCCGCCGCCCGGCATGGGCCTCCCGGACCCGTTCCCGATGCAGGCCGTCCCCACCAACGTGGTCGTGGGTCCGGACGGCGCTCTCTACGTCAGCCAGCTCACGGGCTTCCCGTTCCCGGTCGGGGCCGCTCGTATCTACCGCGTCGAGCCCGGCTCGGCACCGGAGATCTACGCCGACGATCTCACGAACGTCACCGACCTCGCCTTCGACCGCTGGGGGAACCTCTACGTGGTCGAGTTCGCGGCCAACGGATTGGCTTCGGGCGACCCGAGCGGGGCGCTGATCAAGATCCGGCGCGACGGCTCCCGCGAAACCGTTCTCAGCGAAGGGTTGGTGAACCCGTACGGGGTGGCGATCGGTCGCGATGGCGACATCTATGTGTCGAACCACGGCGCGTCCGCGGGCCTCGGCGAGGTGCTCCGGCTCAGGAGCCACCACCACCACGACCGCTAGGCAGACCGGCCAGGCGAGCGCCGCGCACCGCCTCCTGCGCCTCGTCGCGCGGCATGCCCGCCGCGCGCAGCAGGTCGACGGCGGCCAGGCGGATCTGCCCGACGATGTGCACCGCTGACAGGTTCCCGGTCGCCTCGAGCACCGCGTTCGCGAGCGCCGCCGCGCGCACGGCGGCAGCGCGCGCGGGCTCGGGATCGCCGCCGTCTAGGTAGTCCTTCAGCGCGCGGGCGGCGACGGCCAGCTCCTCGATCGCCCGCACGGCATCCGGCGGGACGGCGTCGTCGACGTTGATCGCGCGCCTGACGCCGCGCGCCAGCGCGCGTACGTTCTCGATCACCCGACCCAGCTCGCCGGCCGCCACCGCGTAGCGGTCGAGGCCGCCGAGCGCGCCACGGCGCTGCGGGGACAGCCGGGCCGCCTCGCCCGCGGCCCCCAGGGTGCCGACGAATCCGTCGTGCACCGCGTCCGCCCGAGCGACCGCCTCCAGCGCGGCGGCTACGGGATCGGGGCGGCGCGTGGTCAGCGCCTCGGCCAGGTGCTCCAGCGCTTCCACCAGGCGGTCGAGCACCGGGCCGGCGCCCTCCCTCAGCAGCCGCATCGGGTTGACCGGCAGCAGCAGGGAGCTGACGACCAGGGCCACGCCTCCGCCGACGAGCGCGTCCAGCGCCCGCCCGAAGTCCACGCCGCCCTCCGGGGGCTGCAGCGTCGCGACCAGGACGGCGGAAGCGCCCGCCTGCGACGCGAGCAGGGACCCGCCGCCCACGAGCGTGGCCGCGACCATGGCCAGCGCCACGATCACGCCGACCTGCCAGGTGCCGGTGCCGATCGCCGCCACCAGCGCGTCCGCGATGGCGATCCCGACCGCCACCCCGATCGCCAGCTCGACCGCCCGCCGGCGGCGCTCGCCGACCGTCAGGCCCAGCGTGATCACGGCCGAGATCGGCGCGAAGAAGGGCCGCTCGTGCCCGATCACCTCGGTCGCCACGAGCCAGGCGACCGAAGCCGCGACAGCGGAGTGCAGGATCGGGCGCGCCCCAGCTACGACGCGCTCCCGGCGTGTCCGCAGCCCGGTCCGCGAAGCCTCGGCCGCCTGCCCGAGCAGCTCGTCGCGGCGGGCGCGCTGGATCATCTTCGATACCAGCGGGGCGAGACGTTCGGCGGCGGGCGCAGCGCCGCCTTCGCGACGAGCACGGACGGCTCGTCGAGGCGCAGGTGGTGTCCGAGCATGCCCTCGAAGCGCTCTCCGAGGCCGTCCACCTCGTCCGCGCGCACGCCGAACGAGCGGGCGAGGGCGACGAAGTCGGGCGTGTGCAGGTCGACGCCCTCGTGGGGATCCCCCTTGAGGTCCTGATCGAAGCGCAGCATGCCGTAGCCGCCGTCGTCCACGATCACGGCGGTGATCGGGATGCGCTCCTGAGCGGCCGTGGCCAGATCGCCGCACGCGTACAGGAAGCCGCCGTCGCCGGACAGGCTCACCACCGGCCCGGCCCCTGCGAGCGCCGCGCCGAGGCCCTGCGGGAAGGCGCAGCCGAGCGTCCCCCAGCCGAGCGGATAGGTCAGCTTGCGTGGCCCGGGCGTGCGGTGGAAGCCGCCCATCCAGTAGCCCGGAATGCACATGTCGCAGACCACGATCCCGTCGTCGGGAAGCGCCCGCTCGATCGCCTCGAGGAACCGGAGTGCCTCCGGATCGGTGTCCGCCAGCTGCGCCCGGACGGCGCGGTTGAGCTCGCGCAGCCGCCGCGCGAGGGCATCGAGCCCGCCGCGCTCGGAGATCCGCTCGGCCAGGGCGCGGGCGCCCTCGGCGGCGTCCGATTCGATCAGCACGTCGGGGAGGTAGTTCTTCGAGGCGTCGGCCGGGTCGACGTTGATCGCGATCAGGTTGGGCGGCTGGGCCTGCTGCCAGCCCTGGGTCATCATCCCGTCGAAGTCCGTGCCGATCGCGATCACCACATCGGCTTCGTCCCACAGAGCGCCGACGTCGGGAACGTGGGGCGAGCCCTCGACGAGGCAGGGGTGATCGGGGGGCAGCAGTCCGCGGGCGGAGTAGGTGAGCATCACCGGCGCCACGAGCCGCTCCGCGAGGCGGGCGACCGCTTCTCCGGCGTCCGCCGCCAACGCGCCGCCGCCGGCCCAGATCAGCGGCCGGCGGGCGTGCTCGATCGTCTCGGCCGCGCGGGCGAGGTGCTGCTCGTCGGGAGTCGGGACGGCCGCGACGGAGGCGCCCGCCGTGGCGGCAGCGCCGACCTCGGCGCTCAGCAGGTCGGTCGGGACCTCCACGTAGACCGGGCGGCGCGGCGGCGCCATCGCGTCCAGCGCGGCCAGCTCCAGCGTGGCGCCGACCTCCTCGGCGGCCTTGACCCGATAGGTGCGCTTCACCACCGGCTCGAACATGGCCGCCTGGTCGGTGGCCTCGTGCAGCATGCCGCGCCACACCCCCGGCCGGCGCAGGCGCGCCGGGATGTCGGTCGCGACCACGAGCACTGGCTGGCGGGAGGCCCAGGCCTCGCCGACGGCCCCGAGCGTGTTCGCGGCGCCCGGGCCGGTGGTGGTGAGCGCGACCCCGAGGCGGCCCGTCGCGCGGGCATAGCCGTCGGCCGCGTAGGCGGCCGTCTGCTCGTGGCGCACCCCGACCAGCCGGATCGTCGATTCGCCGAGCGCACGCCAGAGCGCCAGGTTGTGCACGCCGGGAAGGCCGAACGCGATCTCAACGCCGGCCCGCTCCAGCGCGGCGACCGCCAGGCCCGCGCCTGTCAGGATGCCCGTCCGGAATGAGCTCATCGGACGCATCCTCGCAGCCGCTCTCGGGCGTGCGCGTGGTCGACCTCTCACGCGTGCTCGCCGGCCCGTACTGCACGATGGTGCTGGCCGACCTCGGCGCCGACGTCGTCAAGGTCGAGCGGCCCGAGGGCGGTGACGAGACGCGCTCCTGGGGGCCGCCGTTCACGGGCGGGGAGGCGGCGTACTACCTGTCGGTCAACCGCGGCAAGCGCTCCTGTGCGCTCGACCTCTCGCAGCCGGAGGGCCGCGAGCTGGCGCTGGAGCTGTGCGCCCGGGCGGACGCGGTGATCGAGAACTTCAAGGTGGGCGGAGCCGACCGTCTGGGCGTCGGGTACGAGGCTGTGCGCGAGCGCAACCCGACCGTCGTGTACTGCTCGATCACCGGATTCGGCTCCGAGCGCGAGCCGCCCGGGCGGCCCGGCTACGACTTCGTGGCGCAGGCCGAGAGTGGCCTGATGTCTGTAACGGGCGCCGAGGACGGCCCGCCCTACAAGGCCGGCGTGGCGGTCGTGGACGTGCTCGCCGGGCTGCACGCCGCGGCGGCGATCCTGGCTGGGCTGCACGGGGGAGAGGGAGCGCGGATCGAGGTGCCGCTGCTGGACAGCGGCCTGGCCGGGCTGGTGAACGTGGCGCAGAACACGCTGATCACGGGCGCCGAGCCGGGGCGCTACGGCAACGCGCACCCGAACATCGTGCCGTACGAGATCTTCGAGACGGCGTCGGGCCACCTGGCGGTGGCGGCCGCGAACGACGGGCTGTTCCGGGCCCTGTGCCGGGCGCTCGGCCTGGACGAGGTGGGCGCCGAGCCGCGCTTCGCGACCAACGCCGCCCGCGTGGAGAACCGCGGTGAGCTGATCCCGCTGCTGGCGGAGCGGCTGCGCGAGCGTCCCGCGGAGGCGTGGCTGGAGGAGCTCGATGCCGCCGGCGTGCCGGTCGGAAAGGTGAGGACGGTGCCCGAGGCGCTGGCGGCGGCGGCCGAGGCCGGACGCCCGGCGACGCTCACCGTGGACCACCCGAGCGCCGGCCCACTCGACCTGGTGGCCTCGCCGATCTGGGGCCCGACCGACCCTGCACCGACGGCCCCGCCGTTGCTGGGCCAGCACACGGCGGAGGTGCTGGGCGAGCTGGGGCGCAGCCAGGACGACATCGAGGCGCTCGCCGAGCGCGGCGTGGTGCGGCTGGCCTAGGCCCGGCTGCCTCAGGCCGGCCGGCGTGCCGCGGGGGTCCGGGGGCGTGAGCCCCCGGCTGCCGTCAGTGCGGCTCTTCGGCGCTCGACGCGGGCGGCCGCGACTCCTCCGCCAGCGAGGTGATCGTCAGGGAGCCGCGTGCGGCCGTCTCCATCACGTCGGTCGCCTCGTCCGGCGAGCGCGCGTACAGCTCGACGAGCATGTGGATCACGATGCGCTCGTCCTCGTGCTTGTGGAAGCGCACGTGGGTGAAGAACTCGCGCGTGCCGTGGTCGCCGAACGCCGCGAACGCCAGCGCCTCGGCGGCCTCGGGCCCCGAGCACGACTCCACCTGGTCGGAGTCGACGGTGACCGTGCACGAGGCGACCCAGGGCGTGCCGGTGACCATGCGCTCCCAGCGGTCCTCGACCGGCTCGACGCGCGACACGCGGCGGCCGTTCTCCTCGTAGAACGTCAGCGCCAGGTGCGGCTGGTCGTGCAGGCAGTCCAGGCACTGAACCACCGCTTCCTGGACCTCCTCCACGGGCTCGACGGCCTCCCCGGTGTCGGCGTCGACCTTCAAGATGCCCTCGTAGTGGAGCTGCACCTCGAGGTTCTGCGACCAGCAGCGATAGCAGCGCAGCCAGCTCGACTGCGTGCCCACGGACTCCTGTGCGGATCCTTCCATGTGCCCATTATGGCCCTCGCGGGATTGTGCGCCGGCTAGCGCGCCGCCCTTCAACGCTTCTGCGTGAGGCAAACGTGGCTGAACGGCAGCCAAGGAGGTGCCTTGGGCCGTCGACGGGCCGACGACGCCGGTGCAAACGTCGCGTTCGCGGCGGCTGCGGCGAGCGTGGGCCGCGTTTGCCATCCCTGCCCGTCTCAAAGCGGCCCGCCCAGCGGCCGGACCGCAGGGCGGGCCGGATCCGAGCGCGTATCCCGGCGAAAGCCGACCCACCTGCCGCGCAGCCGGGGGTGGGGCGGGTTGTGCATCCAGCCCTTCCCCCAGCCGCTGTTTGCGCTTAGCGGCGAGACAGACCAACGGCCACAGACAGCCGCCGTCTCGATCTCACCGAGAGGCGGCGCCGGCTAGCGCGCCGCAGGCCTACCCCAGGGATCCGGCCAGCGCCTCGAGCGTCGCGTCGAAGTCCGTCTTCGAGATCCCGCCGAGGCAGGGGGAGGTGGCGCCGCTCTCGGCGTAGCGGCGCACCGACGCCGCGGCCTCATCGGCGCTGCCGACGGCGGCGAGCGAGGACAGGAAGCGGTCGGAGATCGCGGCCACCGCCGCTTCCGGCCCGCCCTCCTGCATGCCGCGGTCGAAAGCGGCGATGTCGTCGCCGAAGCCCGAGCGCTCGAGCATCTTGCGGTAGAACGGCAACGAGAAGTAGGGGATCAGCTCCGAGCGCAGCTGAGCCTTCGCCTGCTCCGGGTCGCTCGTGACCGCGGACGGCACGGCCGCCACGATGTCGAAGCCTTCCGCCGGCTTGCCCGCCTTCGCTCGTCCCTCCGCGACCGTGGGCACCACGACGTCGCGGATGTAGTCGGGGTTGCAGAGCCACAGGATCACGCCCTCGGCGATCTCGCCCGCGAGGCGCAGCATGCCGGGGGAGAGGCCGGCCAGGTAGATCGGGATGTCGGGGCGCGGCTCGTAGCCGATGAAGTGGAACGACGAGCTGAAGGTTTCGCCCTGTGGCGGGCCCTCGCCGCGCAGGACCGCCCGTACGACGCCGACGTACTCGCGCATCTCGCGCAGCGGCTTCTCGATCTTCTGGCCGTACCACGCCTCGACCACCGGCCGGTGCGACACGCCCAGGCCGACGATCGCGCGTCCGCCCGAGAACTCGTCGAGGGTGGCGAAGGACTGCGCCGCGGCGACCGGCGTGCGGCTGTATATGGGCGTCACGCCCGTGCCGAGCAGCAGGCGCTCGCTGCGGCAGGCGTAGGCCATCAGGGTGGTGACCGAGTCGCGCCCGGCGATGTGCGTCACGTAGGCGGACTCGTATGCCAGCCGCTCGGCCAGCTCGACGCGCTGCAGGGCCGTCTCCAGGGACCTACCCACTCCGATGAACGCGCCGAGCCCCACGGCCGGCGAGCGTAGCGCGTCGCTAGCCTGCCAGCCCGTGATCGGTGCTCTACTCGCGGGCGGCTCGGGCAGCCGGCTCGGCTCCGGCTCGAAGGCCGCCGCGCTGCTGGCCGGGCGGCCGCTCGCCTCCTACCCGGCGGAGGCGCTGGCGACGGTCTGCGAGCGCGTGGCGGTGGTCTGCAAGCGCGACACCGAGCTCCCCGACCTTCCGGGCACGGAGCGCTGGGATGAGCCCGACGAGCCGCGCCACCCGCTCACCGGGATTGTGCACGCGCTGGTCGCGGCGGACGGCCCGGTGCTCGTGTGTGCCGCGGACATGCCGTTCGTGACCGCGGACGCCTGCCGCACGCTGCTGCAGGGGGCCGGTGCGAGTCCGGCCGTGGTGGCGACGGCGGAGGGTGTCCTGCAGCCGACGTTCGGCCTGTACGCGCCGGCCGCGCTCGACGTGCTGCGGGCGGCGCCCCGGGACGCGCCGCTGACTCGAACCGTCGAGGCGCTCGATCCGGTGCGGGTGGCGCTGCCGGCGGCGCTCGTGCGCAGCGTCAACACGGCGGAGGACCTGGCCGAGGCCGAGGCGCTGCTCGCCTAGCAGCGGGACTTCTCGGCGGTCCTTGCCCGTAGTCGGTGCAGGGGCGAGGATGACTTCTGCTCTGGCGCGCGCATCCACAGTCGATCTGACCGCCGCCCGGCTCGGGCCGGCGGAGCTCGAACGACCGTCACGACGGCGCGAGCGCGCCTGGGTGCGCGCGGCTCAGACCGGGTCGCACGAGGCGATGGAGGCGCTGTTCAGGGCGCACTGGGGGCGGGCGCACCGGGCCGCTTTCCTGATCGTCCACGACGCGGCGGCCGCCGAGGACATCGCGCAGGAGGCGTTCCTCGCTGCGATCCGCGCGCTCGACCGCTTCGACCGGCGCCGGCCGTTCGGCCCCTGGCTGCACCGCATCGTCGTGAACCGCGCCATCGACTGGTCCCGCGCGCGGGCGCTGCGCCGCGAGGTCGGCGAGCCCGTCGAGAGCGAGGCCCCGCTCGAGCACTCGCTTGCCTGGTCGGACGAGGTCGTGGCCGCCCTGGCCGCCCTCGATCCCGACCAGCGCGCCGCGGTCGTGCTGCGCCACCTGCTCGAGTACACACCGGGGGAGATCGCGGACCTGCTGGAGATCCCCCGGGGTACCGTCAACTCGCGGCTGCGCCGAGCGCTGGACCGGCTGGCGGCCCAGCTGGGGGCGTCCGAGGAGCAGCGGGCGTGACCCGGCGCTCCGCCTTCGAACGCCGCCTCCACAGGGAGCTCCACGCGGCCCGGCCGCCGCGCGCGGCCGATGCCGAGCGGCGCTCCTGGCAGGTGGTGCGCGCCGCACACGCGGCGCGTGCGCCCATTCGCCAGCGTCGCCGCGGCGCCCGGCTCGCCCTCGCGGTCGGAGCAGCGCTGGCCGCGGCCGCGCTCGCCCTCACCCCGGCCGGGGCCAGGATGGGCGACTGGATCGACGAGGTGGTGAGCCCGCACACCTCGCTCTCCTCGCTGCCGACCGCGGGCAGGCTGCTGGTGGTGGCCGACGGCAGCGCCTGGCTCGTGAGCGACGACGGCGCCCGGCGCCAGCTCGGCGCCTTCAGCGACGCGTCCTGGTCGCCGGGCGGGTTGCACGTGGTCGCCGCGCGCGGCAACGAGCTGGTCGCGCTCGATCCCGACGGGAACGAGAACTGGAGCAGGCCGGCGGCCGGTCGAGTCACCGTGCCGCGCTGGTCGCCCGGCTACGGCTACCGAATCGCCTACCGCAGCGGCGCCGACTTGTATGTCACCGCCGGGGACAACACCGACAACCGGCTCCTCTGGCATGGGACGCGACCGACGCCGCCGGCCTGGAAGCCGCTGCCACCGGCGGCGGAGCAGGCCGTGGCCTTTGCCGCCGGGTCGCGCGTGCTGGTAGTCGAGGTCGACACCGGGCGCGTTCTCGGGAGGACCCCTCCCGGGCCGACGCCCCGTGAGATCTGGTGGGCCGAGGGCGGGCGACGCCTGGTGACCGTCACTTCGCGCTCCGTGCGGGTGCACGGCCCGCACGGCCGCCTGTTGCGGACGGTCGACCTGCCGCCCGGCTTCACGTCGGCGGGCTCGGCGGTCGCGCCCCGCGGTCGCCGGCTCGCCGTGATCGCACAGGCCACCGGAGACCGGTCGACGAGCCGGCTGCTGCTGATCAGGCTGGACCGCCCGGCACCGCCGCGGTCGGTGTTCTCCGCGGGCGGCGCCTTCGAGGGCCTCACCTGGTCGATCGACGGCTCACTGCTGGTTGTGGGCGTGCCGGCGGCCGACCAGTGGCTGTTCGTGCGCCCGAAGGGCTCGATGGGACTCGAGTCGGTCCAGCCCATTCGCGAGAAGTTCGAGGGCGGTCGCGAGCCGCGCCGCGGGACCTTCCCGCGGCCGGCAGGCTGGTGCTACTCGGAACCGGCCAACCCGGCAGCGGGCGGGCAGCCGCCCTGCTCCACGGGCTCGGCGCCGTAGCTCGCTCTTCGCACCCTCTCGATGCATGATGGGTTGCGTGCCGCGCGCCGTCAGCAAGTGCCCCAAGTGCGGGGAGCCGGTCAGCCCGTTCGCGGCCGGATGCGCGATCTGCGGGACGGACCTGGAGGCGGCCCGCGCCGAGCTGGCCGCCAAGCGGGCGCGCCGCCCGCATCTGTCCGGCGCCGTGAGCCTGAGCGACGACGCTGTCCGCATCGCGGTGGGCGTGATCGCGGCGGTCTTCTCGCCGGTGATGGGGGCGCTGCTGACGGGGTACTTCGCCTACGACGCCGACCGCAACGGTCGCATCCGGACCCGCAACCTGATGGTCCTCCTGCTCGGGTTCAGCCTCGTCGGCGTGTTCGCCTACGCGCGGCTCTGGGGCGGGCTGTTCCTCGGGTTCTGAGGCCCGCGCGCGTCAGGTCTTGAGGATCACCGCCACGAGGGCGATCGCGAAGGCGACCTGACCGATCCCGAGCGCGACGCCGAGGTTCGCGGCCCCGGCGAGGTCGGCGACCAGCGAGACGATCGCGAAGACGGCGACCAGGATGCCGGCCTGGGCGAGGAACGGGAGGCGCGGCTCCCGCCGGCCCGGCGCCCGGCGCCCAGGCGCCCGGTCACCCTCGGCCGGCGGCCGTTCCGGCCCTGCCGCCTCTTCAGCGGGGCGATCCCCGGTTCTCTGCCGCCGCCGGCTCACTTGCCGGCCTCCTCGAGCGTGCTCAAGAGGTCTGCCACCGACTCGCCTGCGCCTTTGCCGTCCAGGAGGCGCTGCGCCTCACGACGCCCGCCCAGCGAGCGCAGCGCGCTGTCGCCGTGCTCCGCCGTGAACTCGCGCAGCGCGGAGAGCCGACGGGCGCGCAGCCGGCGCTCGGGCAGGTCGATGCGCTCGCGGTGCGCGTCGAGTGCGTCAACCAGCTCGCCGATGCCGGTCGGAGGCGGCACGGACGAGACGGCGACCACCGGCACATCGCTCGAGCCGAGCGCCGCCAGCGCCTGGTGGAGGTCGGCGCGCGCGCGGTCGGCGGCATCGCCGAGGTCGGCCTTCGTCACCACAAGCACGTCCGGCACCTCCATGATCCCCGCTTTCAGGAACTGCAGCACGTCGCCCGAGGCCGGCTGCACCACCACCGCGACCGTGTCACAGACCTCCTCGACATCCGTCTCGGACTGTCCTACGCCCACGGTCTCGACCACCACGATGTCGAACACGGGCGCGAGGGCGTCGGCGGCCTCCCGGGTGGCGGCCGCGAGCCCGCCGAGGCGTCCGCCCGCGGCGGTCGAACGGATCAGGATGCCGTCGTCCCTGGGGTCGTGCTCGATCCGGGCGCGGTCGCCCAGCAGCGACCCGCCGGAGCGCTTCGAGGAGGGGTCGACCGCCAGCACGGCCACCGTCCGGCCGGCCTCGCGCCACGCCGCCACCAGCGCCGACAGCAGCGTCGACTTGCCGGCTCCGGGCGGCCCCGTGACCCCGACGAGGTGCGCCGGCGCCTCGCCGCCCAGCGCGCCCGGGGAAACCTCGGCAAGCAGCGCGGCGGCCGCCTCGCGGCCCGCCGGCGAGCGGTCCTCGATCAGGTTCAGCGCCGTCGGCGCGGCGGACCGGTCGCGCTCGCGCAGGCGACGTCCGAGCTCGGCGGGGTCGGCGGCGGCCATGGGCGGCGCACGCTAGCGGGCGAGCAGCGCGGCGGTGGTCGCGATCACCCAGTCGGGCTCGCGCAGCAGCTGGCGGCGCGTGAAGCGGACCGGCTCCCAGCCCGCCAGCCGCGTGCGCTGGTCACGCCGGCGGTCGCGCTCGAAGCCCTGGCGCGTGCCGTGGGCGCCCCAGCCGTCCGTCTCCACGATCAGGCGGTGGGCGCGCCAGAGAAAGTCGGCTTTGATGGGTGGACCGTCGTCGACGCTGACCCATGCGTTCACCTCAGGCTTCGGCAGGCCGGCGGCGCGGCAGAGCTCGAGGAAGCGGTCCTCGAGCTCGTTCTCCGTCAATCCCGGTTCGTCCTCGAGCTCGACCAGGACGCCACGGAGGATGCCGGCGCCGCGCCGGCCATTCGCGTCCGCGATCACGTCATCGAGCGCCTCGAGGTCGAAGAGGCGCAGCATCGCGGCCTGCTCGACGGCGCGCTCGAGCTGCCGGCGGGCGACGACCTCGGCCAGGTCGAGCAGGGTGCGGGCGACGGTGGTGCACGGGATGCCGCTCGCGATCGTGACGTCCTGCGGACGCAGCGTCGGCATCGCATGTGCGCGGATGCCGGGCCGCGAGCGGGCCGACCGCAGCGGCAGGGAGACGTCCGTCGTGGCGCGGTTGTCGGCCCTGAGGCCCTGGACCCCCGCTGCCGTGCGGTGACTCGCCACGGCCCGCGGCCCGTAGGCGAGCACGGCGGCCATCGTGCGGCCGTGCCCGGTCAGGCGCTTGTGGCCGACGGCATAGACGCCGCGGTGGATGCGGTAGAGGCGACCGGCCTTGACCCGTTTCCTCACGCCGCTTGTAGTCAAGCCGGTCAACTGCAGCTGACCAAGGCTTACCACCCCGTGCTGGCGCCTTGCGAGCTCCCCGATCCCCACGTCGCGGGGGGGTTCCGGAAGAAACGGGACGCATAGTCCCGCAACTTCCGGGACCCCCCGCCCGCAGCGGGGCCCGGGGCCGGTCGGCGGCGTTGGCGGCGCTCCCTTCATCGCTGCTGTAAGCGTTGGCGTGCACCGCTTGCGCCCCCGGGGCGACGAAAAGCCGGGGCTTACGGGTCCGCGGGGCGGCTGGTCACGATGTGGGGCCCGCAGAAAAGCTACGAAACCGCCGCGGCCACGCCGTGGTACTCCGCCACCAGGTCCACGATGTCGCCCATGATGCGGCTCACCTCGAAGTCCTTCGGCGTGTAGACGCGCGAGACGCCCGCCTCGAGCAGCGCGGCCTCGTCGGCCGGCGGGATGATGCCGCCGACCACCACCGGCACGGAGGCGCCCGCGTCCTCGAGCTCGCGCAAGACCTCCGGGATCAGCTGCGCGTGGGAGCCGGACAGGATCGACAGGCCCACCACGTGCACGCCCTCGTCGACCGCCGCCCGCGCGATCCGGGCGGGGGTCAGCCGGATGCCCTCGTAGACCACGTCCATGCCGGCGTCGCGCGCGCGCACGGCGATCTGCTCGGCGCCGTTGGAGTGGCCGTCCAGGCCGGGCTTGCCGACCAGGATCTTCACCCGGCGCCCGAGCGCCTCCGACACACGTTCCACGCGGTCGCGCAGGGCGGAAAGCGAGTCGTCGGATGGGGCCGCGGCGGCATCGCCGACTCCCGTGGGCGCCCGGTACTCGCCGAAGACGGAGCGAAGGGCCTCCGCCCACTCACCCGTGGTCGCTCCGGCCCGAGCAGCGGCGAGCGTGAAGGGCATGATGTTGGAATCCGGGTCGCCGGCGGCCGAGCGGAGAGCATCCAGGGCAGCGTCGACCTCACCTTGGTCGCGGCCGTCGCGCCACCGCTCGAGGGCCTCGATGGAGGAGCGCTCCACGTCGGGATCGACCCGCAGGATCCCCCCGTCCTCGCCTTCCTGCAGGGGCGAAGGCTCCGCCTCGGTGAACACGTTCTTTCCGACGACCGCCAGCTCGCCAGTCTCGATGCGGCGCATTCGCTCACGGTGCGACTCGACCATCTGCGTCTTCATGTACGGCACCGCCGCCACGGCCCCGCCGCGCTCGGCCACGACCGCCATCTCCTCTCGCGCACCGGAAGCCAGCTCGGCCACCAGTCCATCCATCACCTGAGAGCCCTCGAAGATGTCGGGGTAGTCCAGGATGTCGGTTTCGTAGGCCAGGATCTGCTGGATGCGCAGCGACCACTGCTGGTCCCACGGCCGCGGGAGTCCGAGCGCCTCGTTCCAAGCCGGCAGCTGCAGCGCCCGGGCGCGGGCGGAGCGTCCCATCGTCACCCCGAGCGCCTCCAGCACGATGCGGATGATGTTGTTCTCGGGCTGCGACTCGGTCAGCCCCAGCGAGTTCACCTGCACGCCGTACCGGAACCTCAGGAAGCGGTCGTCATCGACGCCATAGCGCGAGCGGCCGATCTCCTCCCAGAGCTGGCCCATCGCGCGCAGCTTGGCGTGCTCCTCGACGAAGCGGATGCCCGCGTTTACGAAGAACGACATGCGCCCGAACACGCGCGGGAACGACTCCGCCGGCACGCGCTCGCGCACGCGGTCCAGCACCGCCTGGGCGGTCGACAGCGCGTACGCGATCTCCTGCACCGGGGTGGCTCCCGCCTCCTGCAGGTGGTAGGAGCAGATGTTGATCGGGTTCCACTTCGGCACCTCGTCGACCGTGAACGCGATCATGTCCGCGATCAGCCGCATCGACGGCTCCGGCGGGAACGCGTAGGTGCCGCGCGAGAGGAACTCCTTGATGATGTCGTTCTGCGTCGTGCCCTGAAGGGCGCTGGGCGAGACGCCGTTCTCCTCCGCCACCGTCATGTACAGCGCCAGCAGCCACGCCGCGGTGGCGTTGATCGTCATCGACGTGTTCATCTCGTCGAGCGGGATGCCGTCGAGCAGGGCGTGCATGTCGCCCTTGTGGGCGATCGAGACGCCCACCTTGCCGACCT
>JAXDIG010000004.1:0-14841 GCA_034664125.1 Thermoleophilaceae bacterium
TGCCTCCATTACACGGGAACTTGTGTCTGTTCACTAGGCGTCTGACTCACTGATGATGCCCGCTCTACCTTCGCGTGACGCACGTCGTCTTTCAACTAGCTCCATCGTCGACGAGGCCCCGCACAGCCGGGCCGTCTCGTGGGCGGGGATGGTGATGGCTGGGCGCTGGGGCTTCGCCGGTGATGCGATTCAGCCGAACTGAGCCACGGAGCCACGCGGCATTCTTCGAAGTACCTCGCCGGCGATGGGGCTGCCACAGCTGGTCGTTGGGACCGTGCGCCACCTTCCCCTTTGGCGGGACGCGCGATAACCCGTGCAGAACGCAAGGCCACGTAGTCGTCGTAGCTTCGTTGCTCGGCGACCAGCCTGCCGGTGTAGGCGCGGGCGCCGTAGATGACGACGCGCTTGATCGTGCTCACTGGAGGCTTGCCTCTCCCGCGGTTCCAGCCAGGCGGCGTTCGCGGCCGTTCACTTGCGCGGCCGGCCCTTCCTCGCCCCCGCGCGGTGTGAGCCAGCGGTAGAGCGCCACGAACACGAACAGCGCGTAGGGGATCGAGCCCGGGCCCCACATGATTCCCGCCGCTAGCTGCTGGTCGGCGAGCGCCGACAGGCCGCCGGGCCGCGAGGGCTGCGCCGCGTACGTCGCGTAGAGGGGAGAGCCGGCGAACGCGAGCACTACCGACAGCAGCCACGCGACGGTGGCGGCGAGCGTCACGTAGGCGACCCGGCGGGGCAGGTCGAGCCGCGGGCGAAGCGGCGGCGAGTCGATCACCTGTGACCAGAACACGATGCCCAGCACGAGGAAGGAGAAGTGCTCGAGGTCGTGCACCGTCTGGTTGCGAAGGGTGAGCCCGTAGAGCGCGGGCACGTGCCAGGCGCACAGGTCGACGTTGAAGAGGACCCAGGCCGGTCCCGGCATGGCGATCCAGCGGCCGCCCTCGCGCAGCACCCGCCACGTCGGCGAGCGGACGTACGCCGTCGCGAGCCCGCGGCGGAGGGATAGCGACATCCCCCTCCAGATCGGCGTCCACGGCGCCGCGAGGACGAGCAGCGGCGCCGCGACCATCATCAGCAGGACGTGCTGGACCATGTGCATCCAGAAGAGCTTCGCCGCGAGCTCGTCGATCGGCGAGTCCAGAGCGGCGACGATCGTCACGAGGGCGGCGTAGAACACCCACGCGCGGCGCCTCTGCTTCCGCACCCGCGCCGCCGAGACGATGCGCAGGTGCCGCCGGCTCCCGCGCGCGTACAGCACAGCCGCGGCCACCGAGCCCACGAGCGGCGGCGCCAGCAGCCAGTCGAACGCGGACATCAGGTCGCTTGCCGAGGGGCGAGCAGGCGCAGGTCGTGCGCCACCTGACCCGCCGCGAACGGATAGTTGAAGCCGCCCCGCTCGTAGCCGCGGCGATCGATCAGGTACACCGCCGTGCTGTGGCTCACGTCGCCGGCGGTGCGCGCAACCTCGATCCCGTAGGCGCGCCAGATCGGCTGAAGCTGCGCGAGGCTGCCGCGCAGCCAGTGCCAGTCACCACCGAAGCCCCAGCGGGCCGCGATCGCACGGCTGCTCGCGGCCGTGTCCTGCCACGGATCGACGCTCACCACGAGCAGAGCCAGGCGAGCGCCGGCGCCCACGCGCCGCTGGACGTCGCTGAGCGCCGGCCCCTCGAGCGTGCAGATGAACGTGCACTCGGCATCCATGAACGCGAGCAGCACGGCGCGGCCGTGCTGCCCCGAGAGCGACACGCGCCGGTTCCACTGATCGCGGAGCGCGAACGGCGGCGCAGGCCTGGCGCCCGGCGCCCACGCGGCGTCGCCGCGCAGCCCGCCGGCGGACACGGTGGCCGGCTGGACCGCCTGCCCGCGGCGGGTGCCCGGCGGATGGAGCGCGAGCGCGCCGGCGACGCCAGTCGCGGCGCAGGCCGCTGCGAGCAGCACGGTCGACCGAACGCGAAGCGGCCACGCGCGGGCGCGGCGCCGGGATCGCGGAACGTCACTCATCGCGATGGCGCAGGTGCCAGCGACTGCGCTCCGGAGCGGGGTGCCGAGTCGTCGGCAGGGGCGGCCAGCCGCGGCTGGCGGCGAGCCACCACCACGCGAGCACGAGCACGAGCAGCACCAGCGGCAGCACGAGCGTGAGCACGGCGCCGGCCGTCACGTCGCTCGCCGCTCCCGTGCCGTGGACGTCGGCGAGAAGGCGAGGGGCGAGGCCGGCTGCTGCTGCGGCGACGCTCATCAGCCGATCAGCGGGTCGATCGCCAGCGCCACGAACAGCAGCGCCAGGTACAGCAGCGAGAAGTGGAACAGGCGGCTCGCGCGGGCGCGCGTCACGCCCCGCCACAGCCGCAGCGCGAGGACGATGAGGCACCCGTCGAGCACGAGCGCCGCGCCGAGATAGAAGTCGCCGGCGCTGTGCCAGAGGAACGGCAGCGCCGTCACGGCCGCCAGCACGAGCGAGTAGCGCAGGATCTGGCGTGCGGTCTCGCGGTTGCCGCGAACGACTGGAAGCATCGGGATCCCCGCGGCCGCGTACTCGCGCTTGATGAGCAGCGCGAGCGCCCAGAAGTGCGGCGGCGTCCAGAAGAAGACGATCAGGAACAGGAACAGCGCCGGCAGCGTGAGGTCGCCCCGGGCCGCCGCCCATCCCACGAGCGGTGGCATGGCGCCCGCCGCCCCGCCGATCACGATGTTCTGCGGTGTCGAGCGCTTCAGCCATCGGGTGTAGACGAGCACGTAGCCGAGGTTGCCCACCGCCGCGAGCAGCGCCGTGAGGACGTTGATGAGCCCCGCGAGCAGCACGAACGAGAACGCCGACAACACGAGGCCGAACTCGAGCGCTCGCGAAGGCGCCACGCGCCCGGTGACGAGCGGCCGGTCGGCCGTGCGCCCGCCCATCAGCGCGTCGATGTCGCGATCGAGGACGTGGTTGAGCGCGCTCGCGCCACCGGAGGCGAGCGTCCCGCCCGCAAGGAGCGCACCGAGCTTCCCCAGATCGGGCACGCCGCGCGCTCCGGCGAACATGCCGGCCGCCGCGGTGAGTAGCAGGAGGGCCATGATGCGCGGCTTGGTCAGCGCGACGTAGTCGCGCCACGGCCCCGCGGGGAGGGCCTCGCCGGGGTAGCACGCCGCGGCCGCGAGCAGAGTCGCGGCGAACGCGAGCGCGGCCAGGGCGAGATGCAGCCCGACCGCCCAGGCCGGGGCGCCCGCCACGGCCACGACCCCGCCGAGCCCGCTGCCGGCGAGGACCAGCGCGAGCGCCGCCGCAGCCGGCCGCAGCAGCGGCGGGTGCTGGAGCCGGCCGGCAACCACGAGCGCCGCGAGCAACGGCAGCGCCACGAGGACGAGCACGCCGTGCGCTATGCCGAGATGGAGCGCACCGCTCGCGACGACCAAGCCGGTGGCGAGCGCGGCGACCAGCGCGTCGAGGCGCAGCCACGGGCCGGCTGTCGCCCTTTCGCTCATATGACGTACAGGAGGACGTAGCCGAGCGCGCCGAGGGCGATCGCGGCGTACAGCACGATCGCAAGCGCGTCACCCGCCGGGCGCATCAGGGCGAACGGCGCCGCCACGTGGGCGGTCTCCGCCGCCACCGCCTGCGTGTGCTCGTGCAGCGACTGGGCCACGAGCGTCTCCAGCCAATAGAGGACCAACAGCAGCTCGAGCGCGTAGAGGGCATGGAAGCCGATGAACACGCTCGCGTAGCCCCCGCTCGTCGAGCCGAAGGTGATCGTGGCGAGCTGGGCGATGATCAGCCCCAAGGCGGCGAGCCCGAACACGAGCGCCGCGATCGCGCCGCGCCGCCAGCCCGGCTCGGTGCCGTCCCCGAGGCGCCGCAGCCCGTAGAGGTACGCGAGCCCGCACGCGACGAGGCAGGCGATCATCGCGACGCCGATCCCGGCCACCGGTTCCACATGCTTCGGGCGCCACGCGCCGTTGCTGTTCAGCGTGCGCAGGTAGGCGTAGGCGAACACGAACGCGAGCAGCGCGAAGGCCTCTGCGGAAGCCGCGAGCCGCGCGCCCACCTGCAGGTTGTGCGCGAGGATCTCGGGCGGCTCGAGCTCGGCATACGGGCTGACGTCCGGGACGTCCGGAGCCACAGCTAGCCACCCCCCGCCGCCGGTGCGACCCGGGCAGGTGGCGACAGCGCCGCGACGGGCGGCGCATCGGGCACGCCGTAGTCGTAAGGACCCGACTGGATCAGCGGCGTCTGCTCGAAGTTCTTGACCGGCACCGGTGTCGGCACCTGGAACTCGAGCCCGCGCGAGTGCCAGGGGTTCGACTCTGCGGGCACGCGCGCGATGACCATCGAGTACACGAGGTTCACTACGAAGACGAGCATCGAGAGCCCCAGCAGGAACGCCGAGATCGAGACGAAGTCGTTGAGGCCCTGCAGCCGAGGGGCGTAGGTCGACACGCGCCGGGGCATGCCGAGCAGGCCGGCGGCAAAGAGCGGCGCGAACGTCAGGTTGAAGAAGACGAACATGCCCCAGAAGTGGAGCTTCGCGAGCCGCTCGTTGAACGAGAGCCCGGTCATCTTCGGCAGCCAGTAGTAGATCCCCGCGAAGAACGCGAAGACGAGCCCCCCCAAGATCGTGTAGTGGAAGTGGGCCATCACGAAGTAGCTCCCGTGCGTGGTGACGTCGCTCGGCACGTCGGAGAGGAAGAAGCCCGACAGGCCCCCGATCAGGAAGTTCGAGAAGAAGGCCAGCGAGAACAGCATCGGCACGGTGAAGCGGATGCGCCCGCGCCAGAGCGTGCCCATGCCGTTGAGGAAGATGAACCCGGTCGGGATCGAGATCAGCTCTGTCGTGAGCATGTAAAAGGGGCGCAGGTCGGAGTTCATTCCGCTCACGAACAGGTGGTGCTGCCAGACCATGAAGCTGAGCAGCGTCACGCCCACCATCCCGGCGACCGCCAGCCGATAGCCCCACAGGGGCTTGCGCGAGAACACGGGCAGGATCTCGAGCACGATCCCGAAGCCCGGCAGGGCGAGGATGTAGACCTCCGGATGGCCGAAGAACCACCAAAGGTTGTCGAAGAGGAACGGGCTGCCGCCCGCGCTCGCGAGGAAGAACGAGGTGTCGACCGTGCGGTCGAGCGTGGCCATCGCGAGCGTCGAGAACAGCACCGGCGCCGCCAGCACCATCAGCACCGAGGTGCACAGCACGCCCCAGACGAAGATCGGCATGCGGTCCCAGGTGAGCCCGGGCGCCCGCATCGTCAGCACCGTCGCGAGCATGTTCACGCCCACGATCGTCATCGAGATGCCGATGAGCGCGAACGCGAAGATGTAGGCGTCCATGCCGCCGCGCGCCTCGTTCGCCAGCGGGGCGTAGCCGGTCCAGCCGGTGGGGAAGCCGCCGAATGCGACAGCCGAGAGCAGGATCAGCCCGGCGGGCGGCACGAGCCAGAAGCTCAGCGCCTCCAGGCGCGGGAACGCCATGCGCCGCGCCCCGATCATGATTGGCACGAAGTAGTTGCCGAACGGCCCGAGGACGGCCGCCGACATCATGATCAGCATCATCGTGCCGTGCAGGCCGACGAGCGACAGATACTGCCCGGCGTTCCAGAGCGACTCGTTCGGCGTGAGCAGCTCTGCGCGGATGAACATCCCGTTCAGCCCCGCGATCAGGAAGAAGAACAGCACCGTGACGAAGTACTGCATGCCGATCACCTTGTGATCGGTGCAAAGCCGGAAGTAGCGGCCGGGGCCCTCGTCCTCCTTCTCGCGCAGCGCCGGCGGCCGGCCCGCCATGCGGCTCAGCGGGTAACTCAGGAAGCCGAGCCCGAGCAGCCAACCGGCCACCGCGAAGACGAAGCCCATGAAGATCGCGATGTCGTCCTGGTCGGTGGCCGTCTGCGAGTCCATCCCGATGGCGATCCGGCTGCCGACCCAGTGTCCGAGCGCGTAGCCGCCGACGCCCAGCGCGAGCGCCGTGAGCGCGTTGAGGCCGATCGGGCGCCTGCGGGCCGGAGCTACCTGCTCGCCAGCGGGGGGTGCCGCAGCCGGCGGGACCGGCGTGGCTGTCCTGTGCCGTGCCCGCTTCATGTCAGCCCGCCCTCCTGAGTGGCTTGGGGAAGTAGTGGCTCGAGTACGGCGGCAGCACCTTCGTGGCCGCGGCGTTGGCCGCCTCCTGGCCGCGGACCCACGCCGCGAACGCGGGCTGGCTCAGCACGACGCCCGTGGTGCGCATGTGGCCGTGCCAGAGGCCGCACAACTCGGCGCAGCGGATCTCGAAGCTGCCCGCGTGGCGCGCCCTGACGAATGCGACGTTGTCGGTGCCCGCAATCGCGTCGGCCTTCACGCCGAGCTCGTAGGCCCAGAAGGAGTGGTTGACGTCCAGCGAGGTCACGTGCAGCTCGACCACTCGCCCGGCCGGGATCGCGAGCTGCGGCGTCTCGAAGGCGCCGTAGCCGGGATAGCGGAAGGTCCACGACCACTGCTGGCCGATCACCTGCACCTGGAGCGCGGACTTCGCGTCCTTCGGCACGGCCAGCGGGTCCGGGCCCTGCCCGCCGCCCGCGCCCTTCGCGGGCCCGAGCAACTCGTACGTGCCCCAGCCCGCAAGCGCGATCACGATCGCCCCCGTGGCCACCACCCAGGTGACCTGCGTGCCCGTGTGGCCGCGTAGCGGCGGCCCGTCCTCGAGCGCGGCGCCGCGTTGGCGGAAGGCGGCGAGCGTGTAGACGAAGTACACCCACACGCCGACGAGCACCGGCGTCGCGAGCGCGGCGAGGACGATGTTGACGTGGCGCTGGTCGCGGGCCTCGTCGCTGAGGTTGCCCGGCGGAAGGTGCGGCCCGAGCAAGAGCACCACGACCGGAACCGCGACCACCGTGAGCACGGCCCAGATGACGACGAGCCGCCGGGCGTGCAGCGGCTCGGCCGGCTGCCCAGGCACGAGGCCGTCGGCCGTCATGCTCAGACGACCTTCAGCAGGCCGTCCATCCAGCCGATCGTCTGCATCGGCCCGCCGTTCCCGAAGACGAAGCTCGCCGCGCACGGCACGAAGCACTGCCAGCGAAAGGTGCCGGGCTTGCCCGTGCGAAAGGTGAACGCGATCGTGTTGTGCGCCTCCGCCTGCGTGCAGGGCGCGACGCTGCACTGGTTCTTCGCCTTGTCGGCGACGCCCTTGAGCGGCACGCTGACGCCGAGGTCGGGGATCGCGAACGTGTGCGAGGCGTCGTCCGGCGGCAGCGCGTGGAGCGGCGTGCCGTTGACGGTCATCAGGCCGCCGATCGTTCCGCGCACCTGCGACCAGAACGGGTTGCGCAGCCCCGTGGCCGTGTCGTACTGGTAGATGGTCACATGCACGAGCGAGTGCGCGGGCACCTCGTAGATCGTGCTGTGGTGCCAGTTCCCCCGACCGTCCTGCTCCAGGTAGGACACCCAGTCCGGGTCCGGCGCGTGCCCGAAGGAGGCGACGGTCTGGAGCGTGAGCCGCGCGCCGCCGGGCGCCGCGGGCGCCGCCTCCGTGGTGGGCGTGCTCGTGAGGAAGTACGCGACGTAGACGAACACCAGCACTGCGGCGACAGCCGTTGCGCCCGTGATGACGGCGATTTTCGAGCCTTGCGGCACGTGCACCTCCGGGAAGAACCCCAGCGCAGTATGTTCCGTGGGGGCGGCCCTGGCGAAGATGACGAGAGTTGTCATTTGCGGGCCATTTCCGCGTCATTGGCACCCGCGCAGCTCGTGCGCCCGGGCCTGGTATAGATCCGTACCGGAAGGACGGATATGCAGATCCTGGTCGTCGAGGACGAAGCGCGAATCTCCACCTTCGTCGCACGGGCGCTCCGGGCCGAAGGGATGAGGGTGGGCGCTGCCAAGGACGGCCAAGCTGGCTTGGCGCGTGCCCTCGCGCACTCCTACGACCTCGTCATCCTGGATCTGATGCTCCCGGCGCTCGACGGGCTCGAGGTCATGCGCGAGCTCCACGCGCGCAAGCCCGACCTGCCGGTCCTGATCCTGTCGGCGAGGTCGGACCTCGAGACCAAGCTGCGCGGCTTCGAGCTCGGCGCGGACGACTACCTCGCCAAGCCGTTCTCGCTCGACGAGCTGCTGGCACGGGTGCGCGTGCACTTGCGGCGCCGGGTCAGGGGCGACGAGGACGACGTCCTGCGCGCGGGCGCGCTCGTGCTCGACGAGGCGCGGCGCGAAGCTCGCATCGGCGAGCACGTGAGCAAGCTCACCGACGGCGAGTTCCGCCTGCTCCACGAGCTGGCGGCGCACGCCGGCGAGGTGATCAGCCGCGAGCGGGTGCTCGCCGACGTGTGGGGCTACGACTTCGATCCGCGCTCGAACGTCGTCGACGTCGCCATTCGGCGGCTGCGCCAGAAGCTCGGCCCCGACGCGCCGATCGAAACGGTGCGAAATGTCGGCTATCGGCTTACTGCGGCGTAGGTCGCTCGAGCTCCTCTGGGTCGCCTTCGCGGCGGTGAATCTCGTTGCGATGGCGATGTCCCCGAGCTGGGAGACGATCCCGTTCCACGTCATCTGGGTCAGCCTCACGATCCTCTACGGCTTCCGCGTCTGGGGCCTGCGCACGACCTCGATCGTGCTCGCGGCGGTCGCCGCGACCACCGGCGCGCTGATCCTCCACCACGCCTTCCATGACACCCGGTTTCGGGGCGAGATGTGGGACGTGCCGCTCATGTCGGCGATGTTCCTTGCGATGGCGTGGCACGACAGGCGCGGGCAGTCGGCGCTTGAGGCGATGGAGCTGCTCGCCGGCGCGCGCGGGCAGCTGCTCGAGCGTCAGGAGCGCCTGCTCCTCGACGTCTCCCATGAGCTGCGCACGCCGGTCACGATCGCCCGCGGCCACCTCGAGATGCTGCAGCGCGACGCCGCGGTGCCGGCGCGCCAGGCCGCCGTCGCGGTCGACGAGCTCGACCGGATCGCCCACCTCGTCGATGGGCTGCTGCTGCTCGCAAAGATGGAGCAGCCCGACTTCGCGGTCGTGACCGACGTGGATGTCAAGGCGTTCATCGAGGACCTGTTCGTGCGCTGGTCTTACGTTGCGCCGCGCGCCTGGCGGCTCGGCGCAGTGGCGCCCGGCACACTGCGGGCCGATCCAGAGGCCCTGCGGATCGCGCTTGACGCGCTGCTCGAGAACGCCGTCCAGCACACGGCGAGCTCGGATTCGATCGAGCTCATCGCTCGCCACTCGGCGGGCTCGGTGCTGATCGAGGTGAGCGACGGGGGCCCCGGCATCCCCCCCGACGCGCTCGACCGCATCTTCGAGCGCTTCAGCCGCGCCGAGGCCTCCCGCGCGCGCGGTCACGGCGGCAGCGGCCTGGGCCTGGCGATCGTCGCCGCGATCGCTCGAGCGCACGGCGGCCGTTGCACGGTGACGACGTCGGCCGCCGGCTCGACGTTCTCGCTTTGCCTGCCGGGGTTCAAGCCATCGCCGGGAGTGCCTGACTCCATGGGATAGCCCGGGATTCGCGGCGATTCGGGCTCGCTTGGGCTCGGATCGTCGCCGTGTACGAGCACCTCGAGTCCCGGCGTTCGTCCGGGTCGCGGCGACGACGGCGGGTCCTGGTTACGCTGGGCTCGCGACGATGCCGCGGTCGTGCAGGTGGCCGATCTCGGCCGGTGAGAGGCCGAGCACCTCGGCGAGCACCTCGTCGGTGTGCTGCCCGAGATCGGGCGCTCGGGTCGCTGGAAGCCGGCCGCTGCTGGAGAACTCGAGCGGCGAGGCCGGCATGAGGTAGGTGCCGATGCCCGGTTGGTCGACGTCGCTGAACATCGGATTCGCGCGCGAGACGCGCGCGTCTTCGTCGACGAGTTGCCTGAACGACTGGTAAGGCCCCCACGAGACCCCGGTGCCCGCGAACAGCGTGCGGATCTCAGCGAGGTTGCGGGAGGCGAACCACGGCCGCAGCAGCGCGGCGATGAAGTCGCGTGCTTCGAAGCGGCCGGACTCGGTGTCCAGGTCGTGCCCGCTGGCAGCCTCGAGGCTCGCGCACGCGTCATCGATGCCCGTCGCCCTCTTGAGCGCCTGCCATTGGCGGGCCGTGAGCGCCACGACCATGACGCGGCGGCCGTCGCGGGTCTCGAAGTCGTGTCCGAACGCTCCGTAGAGGTAGTTGCCGTCCTTGGGTTGGTCACGGCCGCCGAGCTGGGCCTCGGCGATGCGGCCGAGGTTGCCGACCATCGCGAAGGCCACGTCGGAGAGCGAGAGGTGAATCTCCTGCCCCTCGCCGGTGCGGGTGCGGTGTCGCTCGGCGGCGAGGAGCCCTGTCGTGGCCAGCGTGCCCATCGCGACGTCCCAGGCCGGCAGGATGCTGTTGAGCGGTTCGGCGAGGTTGCGCGGGCCGGTGGCGGACGGGAAGCCGGTCGCCGGATTGACGGTGTAGTCGACCTCACTCGTGCCATCGGGGTTGCCGGTGAGGCTGACCATGACCAGATCACGGCGCGCGGCGGCAAGCCGGTCGTACGCCAGCCAGCCGCGCGCGGGGAAGTTGGTGATGAAGAGGCCCGCGTCCTCGCCGGGCGCGGTCACCAGCGCGGTGGCCAACTCGCGGCCTTCGTCCGAGCGCAGATCGAGCGCGATGGAACGCTTGCCCTTGTTCAGCCCGGCCCAGAAGAGGCTCCTGCCGCTGGGCGCCAGCGGCCAGCGGTCGTGATCCAGGCCTCCGCCGATCTGATCGAAACGGATCACGTCGGCCCCGAGCTGGGCGAGCGTCATGCCGCCGAGCGGAGCGGCCACGAAGGCAGAGCCCTCGACGATCCGCATGCCGTGCAGGATGCCTCTCGAGCTCACGGATGCACCCCGATCAGCCGCCAGTCGAGCACGTCGCACGGATCCGCACCGTCGCGCACGGAGCGGACCCGCGCGCGCACGTGCACCAGCGCGCCGTCGGTGAGCGGCTCGACGTGCTCGAGCGTGACGTCGCTGAACAAGGTGTCGCCCTCGAACACGGGCGCAAGATGGTCACAGCGTTCCCAGGCCACGATCGTCGCGAGGTTGGGGAGCGCGAGCGCGATGTGCGCGGCCGCCATCCCGATCGTGTGTCCGCCGTAGACGAGCCGGCGTCCGGTGGCGCCTGCGCTCCTGTCGTGGTGCGCGGTCGCGACGTTGAGGGACAGGCGCGCCAGCTCGGGCGCACTGCTCACGACGCTCCCGCCGATTCCGGTCCATGCCGAACCGGGTTGCAGGTCGGCGGCGAACGGTCCGTCGGCGTCGGCGCGAAGCGCACCGAGGTCCCAGTCCGCCGTCGTCTGGCGAAGCGCGACGGAGTCCAGGGCCGGGCAGATCGCGTCGAGATCGTCGTGGTGCGGAGTGTCGGCGTCGGGATCTCGGAGCGGCAGCATCGCGCAGCGCCAGTAGTCCAGGACGGCCCGGCCGACCTGGTCGGTGGTGACGATGTGCAGCGCCGCAAGACCGGTCGTTGCCCGGCCCTGCCGGCGCGAGTTCTGCCGAAGCGCCGTGACGGTCGTGACGGTCTGCAGCGTGTCGCCGATGACCGGCGCCCGCCGGAACACCAGCCCGCGGTAGAACAGGTTCGCGACGACGCGCTGGGTGAGCACCGTGGACTGACCGATGCTCACGTCGCACACGAGCGCCGGATGAGCGAGGGCGGAGTCGGCGCCCAGGACACGCCGGCTCAGCTCCGCGTCGAGCGGCAGCCGCAGACGATCGCCGACGATCGACTGGTGCGTCGCGGCGTGGCCCGCGGTGAGCGTGAGCGACGGGGCCGACCGGGCGGTGTCGCCGACGCTGAGGTCCTCGAAGTACGGGCCGCCCGTGCCGGTCATCGCGGCAGGGTCGGACGAGGCGGCGCTCACGCCAACACCTCCTCGCCCGCGCGGGCGAGGACGCGGACGGCGGCCCGGCGCACTGCCTCGTCGATCATCTGGCCGTCAACCGCGACGGCGCCGCGCGCGTCCTCCGCCGCGGCCTTGGCCAGCGCGTCGACGACGCGTCGCGCCCAGGTGAGCTCCTCGGCGGTGGGGGTGAACGCCGCAAGCAGCGCCGGCACCTGGCGTGGGTGGATGGCCCAGCGCCCGTCCCAGCCGAGGGCGCGCGCCGACGCCGTGTCGGCCGTGAAGACGTCGTCGACGGCGACCGTGAGCGAAGGTCCGTCGATCGCCTGCAGGCCGTGCGCGCGCGCCGCGGTCAGCACCGCCTCGCGCGCAGGGTTCCATGCCGCGCGGTCGGCCGCGCCCGCCGGGCTCCGGCCGAGCGACGCGGCCAGGTCCGCGTAGCCCAGGACGAGCGCGTCCAGACGGGGCGAGGACTGCCCGATCTCCTGCACGCGACCGAGCCCGGCCGCCGTCTCGACCAGCGCCTGCACGCGCAGCTTCGCTGAGCGGCCGGCGGCCGCCTCCGCCCCATCCAGCAAGCGGTCCACGAACGCGAGATCGCCCGCGGACTCGACCTTCGGGACGACGATCGACCCGAGCGCCCTGGACCCCGCCGCCAGTGCCGCGAGGTCCGCGTGGCACCATGGCGTCCCGGGTGCGTTGACGCGAACCGCGACCGCGGTCGCGCCCCAGTCGAGCTCGTCGAGCGCCATCAGGACGGTGGCTCGCGCGGACTCCTTCGCATCGACGGCGACAGCGTCCTCCAGGTCGATCACGATCTCGTCGGCGCCGCTGACGGCGGCCTTCTCGATCATTCGCCGGGCAGATCCCGGCACGCTGAGGCAGGCGCGCCGGCGAGGGGAGGGGTCGTTCATTTCGCGAAGCCTCACACACGGGCCGGGAAACCCCATCGCCGGTTGCACGATTGCGCCAACATGCCCCGTCCCGACGCCTTGCCATGGGGTCGCGCGGACGTCCGCGACCGTGAGGTCGATCGCCTCGTCCGTCCACCGTCGGCTGGTCGGGTCTAGGGCGTGTCCACGTCGGGCTTCAGCAGCGGGCACATGAAGCCGTAGGTCGGGTGCGGTCGGAACGATGCGGAGTCGGCGGTCGGGCTGCCGAACCACTCGTCGCGGACCGGCGCCCGCACCTTCTTGCCGCGCCGGCCGCCGCCGTCGATCTTGAGCACGTCCACGCCGCGATAGGCGTCGGCGGTGTAGACGATCTGCCCGCTCGGGTCGGTCGGCGACCAGTACGCGGCCCACGTGGATCCATTGGCCGGGATGTAGTAGCCGACCTGGGTGATGGCGGTCGGCGAGCTGTAGTCGAGGAAGCGGACGCCCTGCTCGTACCAACCCACCGCCGCGACCCCGTCCTTCGCGTCGAACCAGTGCGACGAGCAGTTGACGGTGACGGGCGCCTTCGAGTCGACCGCTCCGCCGGTGAACATGCCGTTCAGCTCCGTCTCCCACGTGCCGAGGGGCGTGATCGCGCCCTTGCTCAGCCTCGAGAGATCCCAGGTCTCGAACTTCCCCTGGCCGCGGCAGCCGCCGGGTGGAACCTCGTCGGTGTCGATGTAGTCCTCCTCGGTGATGAGCAGCGTCTTCCCGCGCCGCTGCGAGTTGTGGAGGATGAAGTCGTTGTAGGGCGAGGGGTTGCGGCCGGCCGTGCCGGTCGTCCCGATCAGCGCAGGCGCGAGTGGATTGGAGGTCAGGCGGTAGCCGGCTGCGCCGCCACCGCCCACCGACCACACCGTGCCGGTGCTGTCGAGCTCGGTGTCGTGCGTCACCTTGAACGCGTCGCTCAGGGACGCCGCCGACTCGAACTTGCCGAGCGACCTCGGTGCGCTCGGGTTGCTGAGGTCGACGACCTCGACGTGATCGCCGCCATCGATCCACGCCTGCGAGCAGTCGGACTTCACGAAGTTGGCGATGTGCCCCGAGCCGCGACCCGTGCCCGTGAGGCCCAGCGGCAGGATCGCGCTCACGACGGGTGAGGTCCGGTTCGCGATGCTGACGACGTACATGACCGAGCCGAGATCGCGCGCCTCGCGGTCGTTCACGACGATCAGCGTGTTCCCGCACAGGTCGACGTCCTCGTTCTCGAAGTGGGGCAACGGCAGCGTTCCGACGAGCTGCGGCGCATCGGCCTTGGCGATGTCGAGGACGGTGATGCCACCCCACCCGGTCACGTAGGCGTAGTGATCCTTGAAGTTCATCCCGGCGGCGGTTCCGGGGATGTGCGCCAGGAGATGCACGTTGCTCGAGGCGGCGAGAGGTGGCTCCGCCAGGCCGCCCGAGGCCGGCACCGCGCTGAACCCGACGACCCCGGCTGCCAGCGCGACCAGCGCCATGAAGGTCTTGATCCGCCGCGCGTGGTTGTGCATGACCCCTCCCGAGTGACAAGGCGCCGGCAGCGGCGCGCGCCCTACCTACCCTCCGTAGGCGAATCCTGAACGCGTCACGGGAGGCGCTAGTCCTCAGCGATCGGACGCCCGACGGTCAGCGCCTCCCGCAGGTCCGGGGCGAGCTCGGCGTACGCCTGGTCGGCCTGGGCGCCGACCCCGTCGAGCACCGTGCTGAAGAAGCAGCGGGCCGCGGCGGCGAGGACGACGTCGAGGATCTCCGTGTCGGAGAGCCCGAGCTCTCGCAGGCCCACGACGTCGGCCTCGGTGACGCTGGACGCGTCCGCGGCGACCTTGTCGGCGAGATCCATCACGGCGACGTCCACGGCGTCCAGGCCGGCGCTGCGGTGATCCTCGACGACCTGGCGCACCGTATCGGGTCCCAGGAAGCCGTCCGCGAGGATGCTGCCGTGCGCCAACGCGCAGTAGCTCGACCCCAGCCGGCGCGCGGCGGCCAGCGTCGCCAGCTCGTAGCGATGCAGATCCATCCCGGCCTTGATCGACCCGTTCAGGCTCCGCCACGCCTCGTAGACCTCCGGGCGCAACGAGAAGGCCCGGGTGAAGTTCGGGAGGTACCCGAACGCCGCCCGGTCAGCCTCGTAGACCGCGGCCAGCGGCCCCGTCGCCTCGT
>JAXDIG010000012.1:0-64724 GCA_034664125.1 Thermoleophilaceae bacterium
TTTCGATGGGATACGCGCTCGGATCCGCCCCGCCCTGCGCTCCGGCCGCGGGGCGGGCCGCTTTGAGACGCGCAGGGATGGCAAATGCGGCCGACGCTCGCCGCAGCTGCCGCGAACGCGACGTTTACACCGACGTCGTCCACCCGTCGACGGCCCATGGCACCTCTTTGCCTGCCGTTCAGTCACGTTTGTCTCACCCGGAAGCGTTGGGGCGGCCGGCCCTCGCCAGCTCCGCCTCCACGTGCGCGCGGAAGGCCGCCGCGGCCTCACGCGTGCGCGGGCCCTCCTCGAACGCCACGTCCTCCACCGCACCGATCGACTGCACCTCGCGAATGGTCGACGCCAGGAAGGCCTCGGCGGCCGCCATCAGGGTGTCGGTCGGGCAGGGCCGCTCCTCGACGTCGAGGAGCCGCGTGAGCCGGTCGCGCGTGATCGAGGCGAGGATGTGCTCCTCGAGCGGCGGGGTGCAGAGCGTGCCGTCGGCGTCGACCCAGAACAGGGTCGACGTGGGCGCCTCGAGCACGCGCCCGTGCGGCGTGACGAGCAGCGCCTCGTCGAAGCCGCGCTCCTGGGCCAGCCGCGTACACAGCATGTTTCCTGCGTACGAGAGGGACTTGATCCCGTCCAGCACGCGCGTCGGCGCGTAGGTGACCATGCCGAGGCGCACACCGGGCGGCTTGGGCGGGGCGGGCTCCGTGAGCAGCAGCCGGCGGCCGCCGCGCGTGATGACGATCCTCAGCGAGCCGTCGAAGTCGCGGCCGCCGCGCGCGTCGAGCAGCTCCGGGATCTCGCTTTCCAGCTCACTGCGGAACACCTCTCCCAAGCGGAGATTCGCCGCCGAACGTTCAATCCGGTCGAGGTGATCGGCGAGCGCAAAGGGAGTTCCGTCGTACACGCGGATCACCTCGAACACCCCGTCGCCGCGCAGCAACCCCTCGTCGGTGGCCGGGATGGTGAGCTCGTCCGAGGGCGCGATGCGGCCGTCGAGTGCGCCCAGCTCGGCCGTCTTCGTGGCGGTGTCGTCTGCCATGCGGGGATCTTCCCAGACGCGGCGAGGAGCGCTTGCAACCCCGCGCCGGACCCCTCCTGAATCACTAGTATGCTAGTCGACATGCGCATCCAGCTGAGCGACAGGGCGAGCGGTGTGTCGGCCCGTGACCAGGTCTACGTGGCGCTGCGGGAGGGGATCGTCTCAGCCGAGCTCGCGCCCGGCCGCCGGCTCTCCGAGAACGAGCTGGCCGACGCCCTGGGCGTCAGCCGCACCCCCGTGCGCGAGGCGCTGGTCCGGTTGCGCGACGAGCGGCTGGTGGCGATCGTGCCGCAGCTCGGCACCTTCGTCACGCTGATCAGCACCGACGCCGTGGCGGACGCCGCCTTCGTGCGCGAGGCGCTCGAGTGCAGCGCCATCAAGCTCGCCACCGAGCGGGCGACCGAGCGCGACCTCGAGGAGCTCCAGGCCAACCTCGCCGCCCAGGACCGTGCCGAGACGAGCAGCGACACCGAGGCGTTCGACCGCCTCGACGAGGCGCTTCACCGCACCCTCTGCGAGCTCAGCGGCCGGGAGATCGCCTGGTCGCTCAGCCGGCGGGCGAACGGCCACCTCGACCGTGTCCGCCGCCTCAGCCTCCCGGAGCCCGGCTACCTCGGCGAGATGGTCGCCGAGCACCGCGCGGTCGTCGCGGCGGTGGCCGGCCACGACCCGGACGCCGCCGAGGCCGCCCTGCGCCACCACCTGCGCATGGTCCTCTCGAGCCTCCCCAGCATCCGGGCGGCTCACCCCGACTACTTCGAGGAGCCCTAGCCATGGCGGTGACCCAGGCCGCGACGGAGCGAGTATCGCCCGAGCTGCGGCGCGAGCTCTACGAGTCGATGGTGCTGAGCCGTGTCTTCGAAACCGAGGCCGAGCGCCAGTACAAGGCGGCCCGGATCGGCGGCTACTGCCATCTCTCCTCCGGCCAGGAGGCGACCACGGTCGGAGCGATACATGCGCTGGAAGCCGACGACCTGCTCGTGACCGGCTACCGCTGCCACGGCTTCGCGCTCGCTCGCGGGGTGCCGCCGGAGGCCGCTATGGCCGAGCTGTTCGGACGTGCCGACGGCTGTGCTCACGGCCGCGGCGGCTCGATGCACCTGCTCGACGTGGAGCGCGGCTTCTACGGCGGCTGGGGCATCGTCGCCGGGCAGCTTCCGGTCGCCACGGGACTGGCGCTCGCGCTCGTGCGCCAGGGCCGCTCCCAGGCCGTGCTCTGCGAGCTCGGCGACGGCGCCGTGAACATGGGCGCCTGGCACGAGTCGCTCAACCTCGCGGCGCTCTGGCACCTGCCGGTGGTCTTCCTGGTCGTGAACAACGAGTACGGGATGGGCACCTCGGTCGCCCGCGCGTCGGCCGAGCCCGAGCTGTGGCGCCGCGCGGCGGCCCACCGCATGCACGGAGAGCGCATCGACGGTGACGATCTCGACGTGGTCGTCGAGGCCGCCGAGCGGCTGCTGCGCGCCGCCCGCGAAGAGCGCCGCCCGGCGGTGCTCGAAGCGGTGACCTACCGCTACCGCGGCCATTCGGTCGCCGATGCCGGCCTCACGTATCGCACCAAGGACGAGATCGCCGAGCGCCAGGCGCTCGACCCGATCGCGCGCGTGCGGGCGCAGCTTCTCGAGTCCGGGCTCGCCGACGACGAGCTGGACGCGATCGACGACGACGCCGAGCAGCGCGTCCAGGCGGCGGTGAAGTACGCGCTGGCCAGCCCCGAGCCCAACGTCGGCGACCTGGCGGCCGGCATGCACGCCGCCGGCAGCATGAAGCAGTTCGCCCGCATGCGCCCGGGCAGCCCGTTCGGCGAGGAGGAGCTGACCTTCGACTCGGGGCTGGGCGCGTGAGCGCGGTCGCAGAGGCGCAGCTCGCCTCCCGCACCGAGGTCATGACCTACCGCGAGGCGCTGCGGCTGGCGCTGAGCGAGGAGCTCGCCCGCGACGACCGCGTGTTCGTGATGGGTGAGGAGGTTGGCCAGTTCGACGGCTCCTACAAGGTCACGGCAGGGCTGATGGACGCGTTCGGCCCGGACCGCATCCGCGACACGCCGATCTCCGAGGAGGCCTTCGTTGGCGCCGGCGTGGGCGCCGCCATGTTGGGCGAGCGGCCGGTCGTGGAGATCATGACCATCAACTTCCTGCTGGTCGCCATGGACCAGGTGATCAACCACGCGGCCAAGGTGGGGGCCATGTTCGGCGGCGAGGTGCGCTGCCCGCTGGTGATCCGTACGCCCAACGGGGCCGGCAACCAGCTCACCGCGCAGCACTCGCAGTCGTTCGACGGCTGGTTCGCGGGCACGCCGGGACTCAAGGTCGTGGCGCCCGCCTCGCCGGCCGATGCCAAGGGGCTGCTCACGGCGGCCATCCGCGACGACGACCCCGTGCTCGTGATCGAGAACCTCCCGATCTACAAGCAGAAGGGCGAGGTTCCGCTCGACCCCGAGTTCGTCACCCCTATCGGCCGGGCTCGGATCGCGCGCCACGGGACCGACCTGACGATCGTCGGGCACTCGTACGCGGTGGTCCGCGCGCTGGAGGTGGCCGACCGGCTCGCCGAGTCGCACGGCGTCTCCGTCGAGGTGGTCGACCTGCGCTCGCTGCGCCCGCTCGACGTGGAGACGGTGGTGGAGTCCGTGGCCCGCACCAACCGAGCGCTCTGCGTCGAGGAGGGGTGGGCGAGCTACGGGGTCACCGCCGAGCTGGCGGCACGCATTCAGAAGGCCTGCTTCGACGAGCTGGACGCGCCGGTGGAGCGAGTCGGCATGGCCGAGGTGCCGCTGCCCTACGCCAAGGGCCTGGAGCACGCGGCGATGCCGAACGAGGACCGCATCGCCGCCGCGGCGCTGGCCACGCTCGGGCTCGCCTAAGCGATCCAGTACCCCGATGCGAACGCGGCGGAAGCGCAGGCCAATGCGACTGCCGACACCGCGAGAACGGCGTTGCGGTGGCCCCAGGGCCTCATGGCCAGCCCGGCCCACATGAAGATCGGGAAGATGACGACCACCAGCCGGGGGAGCGACTTGAGCATCAGCTGATTGGCTGGGAACGAGATCGAGAAGATCAGCGCCGCGACCGCATAGGCCCCGTAGGCGATCGGCAGTCGACGCAGGGCGCCGAGGGTGCCGACGGCCGCGAAGGCCAGCGCGGTGAAGTTCAACAGCTCGCTCCGGACCGGCGAAACCGGCTCGTTCACGGGGCCGCCGGTGAGGATGGCGTGGGCGCCGATGACGCCGTTCTTGAAGCCGCCCCAGACCCCTATGAGCGGTCCCCTGAACTCTCGCAGCCAGTACTCCTGCGACTTGAAGGGCGTCAACGCCCCGTAGCTGGTGGTCGCCCGGAGGTAGCCGAGGTAGGCGAGCAGCCCCAGCGGGACCAGCAGCAGCGCGCTGACCTCAGGGAGGCTTGGACGGTACCGCGGGCGCCAGGACAGCCGCGGCGCGGAAACGGGTTCCCTGTCTGCCCGTGGCCCGTACAACGCGATGATCGCCAAGGGCACCAGCACCAGCAGCCCCTGCGACCGCGTGGCGCTCGCCAGCGCCCCCAGCGCGCCGGCGCGCCACCACCAGCCCCTCCTGGCGAAATACACGCACCCGACCGTCAGGGCGAGGAAGAGCGACTCCGAGTAGATCGCCGAGAAGAAGAACGACATCGGGAACAGGGCGACCAGCAGCACGGTGTTGTCGGCGGCGTCGGCCCCCATCTCGAGGTCCGTGAGACGGTGCAGCAGATACAGCGCCACGATCAACGCCGCGAGCGAAACGAGCACTCCCGCGATCTCCAACGAGTGCAGGCCGGCCAGCCCGAGAGCGTCGATCGGCTCCCCGACGATTCGCGTCAGCAGGGGATAGAGGGGGAAGAACGCCGTCCTGGGCTGTGGACCGTCGTAGCCACTCTGAGCGATGCCCAGATACCAGCCGCTGTCCCACCGCCGCGCCGGGGACAGCAGCAGGGCGCTGAGCGACTCCGAAGGGTCGCGGGCACCCGGCTGGACCTCACGGTAGGCGTGCGCCCCCGAAACCAGGACGCCCACAACCCCGGCAGACCAGACCAACACCCGAGAGATCCAGAACGCCCGCCACGCGCTCTTCAGGGCCCGCTCGCCCGCCGGGAGCAGGCGGCGGGGCGATCCAGCGGCGCCGGTACAGCGCGGCATGCGGCGACGGTAGCCCGTCTCCGCGACAGCGGCTACAGTGGCGGCATGCCCTTGGCCCGCGGGCACATGTCGCGAGATCTGCTCTCCGTCGAGCCCGGCCTGTCCCTGACCGAGGTGGCCAAGCGCATGGTCGCCAAGGACGTCGGAGCCGTGCTCGTCACCGAGGGCAAGCAGCTGGTCGGCATCCTCACGGAGCGCGACGTGCTGCGGGCCGTGGCCCGCGGCATCGAAGAGAGCACGACCGTCGCCGACTGGATGACACGCGACCCGGACACGCTCGCGCCCGACGAGTCGACCCAGCACGCCGCGGTCCTGATGATCCACGGCGGCTTCCGCCACCTCCCGGTCACCGAGAACGACGAGGTGGTCGGGATGCTCTCGATCCGGGACCTGATGCGGGTGGTGCTCGAGGACGCCGTGCCGCGCGGCGCCTAGCGCTAAGCCTTCGGCCCCAAATGCCGATTACTGCCATATGGGCAGTGACGCGACGGCAGCAGACGTGTTGGAGCTGGTTGGGCGAGTGGACCGGGGCGCCACCCAGGTGGTGGCCTCCTGGCTCGCCGACGTGGAGGGCTTCGAAGAGGGCGCACCGCAGGGCCTTGCGGACCTGGGCGCGCTCGCCGGGCGCGTGGCGCCCTCGGTGCTCGTGAACGCGCACCTGATGTGGCGCGGCACGGCGATCGAGGTGCTCGACGGTTTCGGACCGGACGACGCGCTGGCCGAACAGGCGCGCATGATCCTGGCCGAGCGCTGCGACGCCGGCCTGCTGGCCGTCTCCAGGCAGTTCGACGAGCCGCGCGACCGGCTGACCGGCCTCGCGAACCGCTCGATGCTGCTCGAGCGGATCGAGCACGCGCTGATGGCTGCCGAGCGCTACGTGGACTCTGTCGGGGTGATCTTCATCGAGCTGGACCGCAGCGCCGACCTCGGCGACGAGCTGCTGCTCGAGGCGGCCGACCGCCTCAAGCGGGTCGCGCGCGGGTCCGACACCGTGGCCCGGCTGGGCGGCGGCGAGTTCGTGATCTGCGCGGAGCGCCTGCGCAGCGACTTCGAGGCCGTCGCCATCGTCGACCGGGCCTTGCTGGCACTGCGCCAGCCGTACCGGATCGAGGGCGAGGAAGTGCGCGTCTCAGCCAACGCCGGGATCGCGGTTTCCTCAGGCGGGGACGGCCCCGAGACGCTGCTGGCGAACGCCAGCGCGGCGAGGCGAGTGGCGGTCGAGCACCCGAGCGACGCCGGGTAGGGCGAAGGCCAGCGCGCGACTCATTTCCGGGGAGGGAGAGCTACCTGCTCAAATCCCTTAAGCAGCGTGGGTGGGATAGCGGTCAGCCCGAGCTCGATTGATGGTCCGCTCATTGAGAACTGCACGGGAGCGCGGTCGGATCTGTCGACGCATAGCGCGTCCAAGTCGGAATAAGCGAATTCTTGGACCTTCCCGTGCCGCAGGCGCGCGGGAGCTAGAAGGACAGCGGCCGGAGTTGCGGCAAAGGCATAACCGGTGCGTACGAGCCCCCACGGCCCCGCCTCGCGACCGTGAGCGATGGCAGCCATCTCTCCGTTATCGATCTCGCGGAGGCGCCGCACGGCCAGACTCAACAGCAGCGTTCTGAGCGTGAGGTACGCCGCAACCAGGCCGAGTACCGCCCACGCGATGGCGAAGATCG
The DNA here is from genome assembly GCA_034664125.1 of Thermoleophilaceae bacterium. Lineage (GTDB taxonomy): Bacteria > Actinomycetota > Thermoleophilia > Solirubrobacterales > Thermoleophilaceae > JACVRW01. Next base: position 6,844 of record JAXDIG010000012.1, read on the forward strand.
TTACCCGGTCTTGGCTGATCCACGATACGACGGCGAGGCAAGCCAGAGCGGCGGACAGGGCTCCAAGGGTCAGGACCCAGCGGGTCAGGCCGAGGTCCCACCGCCCTGCCTGTTCTGCCACATGACGCTGGCCTCGCCGCGCCTGCCTGACGTAAAAGAACAGGGCTGCCATGACGGGCGCGACCACGACCAGACCTGCTAAGGGCTGGCCACTCAGCGCGACAAGAGCGCCAGCGACAAGCGAAGCAATGGTTAGCGCGACGAGCCAGGGACGCGGCACCGTGGAGTTTCTTTGAATGTCTGGCCGATCCGTCGTCATCCGCCCCTGCGAATTAAGGGGATCCGAAACGTCCCTGTGGCGAAGATGGTTACGCCTCTGGGCCTCGCCCGACCGAACGCACGTGGCGCGATCTGATCCGGACATACCCCCGCCAAAGAACCAGGGCTACGAGAGGCGCCGAAACGCCGGCCAGAAAGCTCACGATCCAGAAGGGCATGCCGGCGGCACTAAGGACGGCAAAAACCCCGGATACCCACACCACGGAAACAGCCGCGAAGTAGAGCGCTGAGGGGGCGTTCTCCGATTGACCTGACCTCATCGCTCCAACTCCTCGGCTCTGGAGGGGCTTCCCTGAACGGGTCTACCCACGGATCGGCGCGTTGACACCGGCTGATCCGCTACCCCGCACGACCGCGCCCGGCAGCTCCAGGTCCGCCCCGGCCGACACCGGCCGGCGAGGGAGTGGCGGTCGAGCACCCGAGCGACGCCGGCTAGGTCAGCGGTAGCCGGTCGGGTCCGCCGGGCGGCCGGCGTCCTGGATCTCGACCATGTAGCGCCAGCAGTCGGGTTGGGAGCCGTCGAGATCGGTGAAGTCGTACTCCCGCGCGAGGCCGCCGGAGGAGAACGAACCGCCGTTGCGCCGCCGCAGCTGCGGGTCGGCGGCGAGCGCCGCGACCGCGCGGCCCACGAACCGCGGGCTCTCGGCGATGGCGGCGAAGTGCGGATTCGTGGCCGCCCCCTCGCGCCAGTTGGCCTCGGTGACCCGGTAGTTGTCGAGCATCATCTCCGAGCGCATCCAACCGGGCGTCAGCGCCACGGCCGTGCAGCCGTGCGGCGCGAGCTCCACGCTCTGCGCGAACGCGAGCCGGATGACCGCCGTCTTGGCCAGGTCGTAGAAGGCCGACAGCCGGTAGTGCTCGGCGTTGTACTCGCGGGTGCCGTCGGTCATCTCGACCACCAGCCCGCCGGGCTCGCGGATCATCAGGGGCAGCGCGAAGTGGCTGGTGATCAGGTGGGTGTCGATCGCCAGGCGCAGGATCCGCAGCCCCTTCTCTAGGTCGTGCTCCCACACCGGCCTGTTCCACTCGAACAGCAGCTCGCCACCCCAGATGTCGTTGACCAACACATCCAGGCGACCCTGCTCCTCGTCGATGCGCCGGACGAGCGCCTCGACCTGCGCCGGCTGCAGGTGATCGACCTCGACCGCGATCCCCTGCCCGCCGGCGGCCGTCACGAGCTCGGCGGTTTCCTCGATCGTCTCCGGGCGGTCGTACTCCGAACGCCGCTCCCTCGTGGTGCGCCCGGTGCAGTAGACGGTCGCGCCCGCCTCTCCCAGCGCGACCGCCGTACCACGCCCGGCACCGCGCGTCGCGCCCGCGACGAGCGCCACCTTCTGAGTCAGCCGACCCGACGGTGCAGGCATGAAATGGGCCGTGAAGGAATCGAACCTTCAACCTTGAGATTAAGAGTCTCCTGCTCTGCCAATTGAGCTAACGGCCCGCGAAACGCGAGTCTAGAAGACGGCCGCGGGCGCGTCCGCGCCGGATCAGTCCGCGGCCGAGAGGGCCGCGAGGGCGTCTTCGCGCGACGAGTGGATCGGGAAGACGCGGTCGAGTCCGGTGATCTCGAAGATCTTCGTGATGTTGTCGTCGGTGCAGACCAGTGCCAGCGATCCGCCCGTGGGGCGCAGCCGCTTCACGCCGCCGACCAGCACGCCCAGCGTCGTGGAGTCGATGAAGGTCGCCTTCGAGAGGTCGACGACGATCTGCTTCTTGCCCGACTCGATCAGCTCGACCATGCGCTCCTTGAACTCGGGCGCGGTGTAGAGGTCGACCTCCCCGCCCAGCTCGATCACATGGGTCGAGTCGTCGATCTCTTCGTCTTCGATGTGGAAGTTCACTCTTCTCCCTGGTGTCGTCCGTTGCACCGCAGCCGGGCTGCACCCGGGAAGGTTAAGCGAGCGGCGCCGTCACTGTTGCTGGGGGGCGGGAGTTTGCATCTGCTTGGCGACCTTCTCGACTTGCTTGCGCTGGTCCTTCGGCGCCAAGTCGATCGCCTTCTGCGCCGCCAGCTGCGCCGTGCGCTTGTCGCCGGCCGCGGTGGCGTAGCGCACCAGCAGCAGGTAGGTCTGCGTGTCGTTGGCCTGCGCCGCCAGCACCCGCACCGCTTCCTTCGCCTTGTCCGGCTGGTTCAGGCCGTCCTCGTTGTAGACGAACAGCGCGATCCGGGCGAGGCCGGCGTCCGGCTCGCCCTGCTTGGCCTTCACGTAGCGCTCCCAGTATGCGCCGGCCTTGCGCAGGTCGTCCTGCCCCTCCTCGGGAACCTTGCTGGTGCCGGAGGGGACCTGCGACGCTGCGACCTGGTAGTTGAGCCGCACCAGCTCGGCCAGCGCCGCCTCGTTGCCGGGCGAGGACTTCAGCTCCTCCTGCTGTCGCTCGATGCGCTTCTCGAGCTGGCCGTTGCCGCCCCCGCCAGTGCTGTTGCCGCCGATCGCGTCGAACAGCCCGCCGGATACGTCGCCGCCGATTCCGAACAGCACGAGGCCGCCGCCCATCAGGACGGCGAGCATCAGATAAGTGGCCTGCACCGCCCTTCGGCGGCGCCCTCTCAGATCGAAGAGCATGCTCCGCGAAGGCTAGTGGCTCGCCCGCGGGACGAGGGTCATCCCGAGCCCTCAGCGGCCGGCTGGTCGGAGACGTCCCCGATCGGCCGTCCCCACGCCGAAGCCATCACGATGCTGAGCTCGTAGAGCGCGTACAGCGGAATCGACTCCAGGATCAGCGTGAGCGGGTCGAGCGTCGGCAGCAGGGAGGCGAGGACGACGATCGCGACGATCGCGTAGCGCCGGCTGCGCCGGAGCTTCTCCGGACTGGTGATGCGCAGCTTGCACGCGACGAGCACGCCAACGGGGATCTGGAAGCCGAGCCCCATCGCGAGCATCAGCAAGGTGACGAACGAGTAGTAGTCGCGCGCCCGCACCTGCGTGTTGAACTCGTCGGCGTTGAAGTTCAGGAGGAACTGCATCGCCGGCGTGAGCACGACGAAGTAGCAGAACACCACGCCCGTGATGAACAGCACGGGGATCATCAGCATCAGCGGCCGCGCCACCCGCTTCTCGGACGGACTGAACGCCGGCAGCAGGAAGGCGTAGAGCTGGTAGAGGATCACCGGCAGCGAGATCAGCAGCGCGGCGTAGGCCGAGTTCGTGAGCGTGGAGTAGAAGGCCTCCGCCGGCCCCAGCGTGATCGGCTCGATGTCGTTCGGCAGCGGCGCGTTGACGATCTCCAGCACCAGGTGGTTCTGCCATGCGGTGAGCGCCCAGGCGACGACGAACGCGAGCGCGGAGACGATCAGCCGGCTGCGTAGCTCGTCGAGGTGGTCGACGATCGACAGCCGGTCCTCGTGGGATATAGGGCGGACGCGCCGCACGCCCAACGCGGCCCCCCGCGGCTAGGACTTCTGCTCGCTGGGCGTAGCAGCGGCCGTCGGCTCGGGCTTCTCGACGGGTGCCGGGGGCAGCTCGTCGTTGTCCTTGCCGGTGACCGAGTCCTTGAACTCGCGCATGCCCCGCCCGAGCGACCGACCGAGATCAGGCAGGCGCTTCGGTCCGAAGATGACGAGCACGATCACGAGGATGATCACGATCTCGAGTGGGCCTGGAGTCCACATTTCAGGACATGGTAGTGGCTAGTCGTCGAAGTTGAGATAAAACCGGCTCGGCGTGGGCTCGGCCTGGCCCTGATACTTCGAGCCGGTTTCGCGCGATCCGTACGCGTGCTCCACGGGCCCGTCCATCCGCATGAACGAGATCTGCCCGATCGGCATGCCCTCGTAGATCGTGATCGGGAGGTTCGCGACGTTCGACAACTCGAGCGTGAGGTTGCCCGAGAAGCCGGCGTCGACGAAGCCGGCGGTGGAGTGGATCAGCAATCCGAGACGCCCGAGGCTCGACTTGCCCTCCAGGCGCGCGACCAGGTCGTCCGGCAGCGTCACGCGCTCCAGTGTCTGCCCGAGCACGAACTCGCCCGGGTGGAGGATGAACGGCTCGCCGTCGTGGACCTCGACCAGCTCGGTGAGGTCGGGCATCGGCTGGCGCACGTCGATGTAGGGATAGCGCGCGTTGTGGAACACGCGAAAGCGCGAGTCCACTCGAACATCGATGCTCGACGGTTGCACGAGGCGTTCGTCAAAGGGATCGATGGCGATGCGGCCGGCGTCGATCTCGGCCCGGATCGTCCTGTCGCTCAGCACCACGGGGCCACGAGTCTATTGAGACATTCAAGTTCGCCGCCCGGGTGCCGATACCGCCTCCAGAGGATGAGGAACGTGGAAGGCAACGGCGAACAAACCCACTACGTGAAGCGCGTGATGCTCCCCAGCGGGAAGACGATCGAAGTCGTCTACTTCAGGGACAGCGTGCCGGTCGACCAGGCCCCGGAGGGGTTCCTCGCCGAAACGCACCACACCACCGACGAGCCGCCGGCGGAGCCGCACCAGGAGCTGCACGTGTGCATGGAGTGCTCCTCGGAGCTGGTCTACCCGGTTCAGTGGGAGGAGTCGGGGGTGGAGAACTGGACCGTGCTGCTCCACTGCCCCAACTGCGACGTCTACCGCGAGGGCATCTTCACCCAGGACACCGTGGAGCTCTTCGACGAGGAGCTCGACCGCGGCGCCGACTCGCTCGCCCGCGACTACAAGCGCCTGATGCGCGCCAACATGGCAGAAGAGATCGAGCGGTTCGCCGGCGCGCTCGGCACGGGCGCGATCGTGCCCGAAGACTTCTAGGCCTACGCGTAGCGCTCCACGACGCCGTCCGCGACCAGCTCCAGCGCCTCGCGGCGCTGCTCCGGCAGGTCCAGGCGGCTCAGTGACTTCTTCGCCTTGGCCACGTGCGTCAGCGCCTGCTCGCGCGCGGCCGTCAGCGCGCCCGTAGCCGCGATCCGGTCGCAGATCCGCTCCGCCTGCTCCGGCGTCAGGCCCGGGTCGAGCTTCTCCAGCTCCGGGTCGCGCCTGCGCGCGAGGATCAGCGGGAGCGTCACCGTGCCGTCGAGCAGGTCCGTCCCCCGCGGCTTGCCGGTGCGCTCCGAGGGCCCGGACACGTCGAGCACGTCGTCCAGCACCTGGAAAGCCAATCCGAGCCCCTCGCCGAAGCGGCACATCGCGTCGGCCATGCCCGGCCGTCCGCCAAACAGGGCGCCCAGCCGGCAGGAGGCGCAGAACAGGCTCGCCGTCTTGAGCCGGCAGCGCTCGAGATAACGCTCGGGCGTGACGTCGTGGCTCCAGGCGTCGGCGCGTTGCATCAGCTCGCCGCGAGCGAGCGCGCTCGTCGCCTCGGACAGCGCCCGCACCGCGTCGGCGCTACCGGCTGAGGTGAGCTCCGCGAAGGCGCGCGAGAAGAGCAGGTCCCCGGTGGTGGTGGCCGCCAGGCGGCCGCCCTGCGCGAAGACCGTCGGCCGGCCGCGGCGCAGCGGAGCGCAGTCGAGCACGTCGTCGTGCACGAGCGTGGCCATGTGCAATAGCTCGACGGCGGCGGCCGCCGCGACCAGCCGCTCGTCCCCGTCACCGTTCGCGCACAGGAACACCAGCATCGGGCGCAGCCGCTTGCCGCCGGCCGAGAGCGTGGCCGTAGCGTGGCCCGCCAGCTCCGGGCCGTGGCCCTCGGCCACCTCGGCCAGCCGCGCCTCGGTGCGGTCGAGCAGGCGCGCCAGCTCCGGTCCGCCGGCCGCGAGCACCGCGCCGAGTTGGGCCTGAGCGGTGTTCATGACGGGCGCTTACCGGCGTGGATGGCGATGATGCCGCCCGCCGTCAGCACCCAGCGCACGTCCTCGAGCCCTGCCGCGGCGAGGCGCTCGGCCAGCTCGCGGGGGCCGGGAAAGCGGCGCACGCTGGACGGCAGGTAGGCGTAGGCGTCCGAGTCGCCGGCCAGGCGGCCGAGGGCCGGCACGGCGCGGTCGAACCAGAACCGGAAGAACCACGACAGGGGCGGCTTCTGGGGCGTGGTGATCTCGAGGATCACCACGTGGCCGCCCGGCCGGGTCACGCGGGCGAGCTCCCCGAGGCCGCGATCGAGGTCGGCGAAGTTGCGCGCGCCGAAGCCAACGGTCACGGCGTCGAAGGAGGCGTCCGGGTACGCCAGCTCGAGCGCGTTGCCCTGCACGAACTCGATGCCGGGGGCCTTGGCCCGAGCCAGCTCCAGCATCCGCTCGGAGAAGTCCAGGCCGACCACGTCGGCGCCCCGGGTGCTCAGCTCGATCGCAAGGTCGCCGGTGCCCGTCGCCACGTCGAGCGCCCGCGTTCCGGGGCCGACCTGCGCCAGGTCCGCGGCCCGCCGGCGCCAGCGGTGGTGCATGCCCGCGGTCATGACCGAGTTCATGCGGTCGTACACGCCGGCGATGCCGTCGAACATCGCGCGCACCTGCGTTTCGGGCAGGGTGCCGGAGGCGCGGGCGCCTCCGCTCATCAGATCCTCACTAGTGCTCGCCCTTGAGGGAGGCGACGTACTCGACGAGCTTGTCGAACTGCTCGGGCTTGTCTTTTCGCAACGCCCGGAAGGACGGCATCGGCGGAGTGGGGTTGATCAGCGTTCGCGCGATCGCGGCCTTGCCGAGCCTGCTGCCGATGTCGGTCAGGGCGGGGCCCAGCGTGTTGCCGTTCTCGCCGATCTTGTGGCACCCCAGGCAGCCCGCCGAGGCGGTGATCTGCTTGCCCTCCTCGTACTGGGGCGCGGTGGCCAGGTCGATCTGGGTGGGAGCGCCGGCCAGCGCCCCGAGCACCGTCAGGTAGGTCATCGCGGCGATGGTTGCGATGCCGGCGACGGTCGCGATCGGCCGCCGCAGCGGATGCCGCTCCGCGTTGCGGTCGAAGAACGGGAGCAGGAGGAGCAGGACCAGGCAGAGCGTGGGGATGCCGATCGTCGCGAGGAACACCAGCGACGGCGGCTTGACCACTCGCAGCAGCTCGAAGAGGAAGAAGAAGTACCACTCGGGGCGCGGCGTGTAGGTGGTGGTCGTCGGGTCCGCCTTGGGACCGAGCTCGGCGCCGAACAGGATCGCCATCACCACGATCACGCCGATCGTGATCGCGGCCATCATGCTGTCCTTGCCGATCGCGTAGGGGAAGAACGGCTTCCCCTGGCTCTTCAGGATCGAGTACTCGCGCAGGTACTGCTCGCGCTCCCGGGCGTTCACCTAGACCTCCTCGGTCAAGAGGTCCTTCTTCTCGGCCTTCAGCCACGGCGGCGCCGTGGTGCCGAGCTTGGCGACCAGGTAGAGGTGGGCGCCGATCAGTGCCGCGATCAGACCCGGGATGGCGAGCATGTGCAACGCGTAGAAGCGACTGATCGTGGTTGGCCCGAACTCGGCCCCGGCGCGCAGGAAGTCGGCCAGGTAGGGGCCGACGATCGGGCCGGAGGCGTTGATGTTCACCGCCACCACGGTGGCCCAGAAGGAGCGCTGGTCGAAGGGCAGCAGGTACCCGGTCAGGCCCATCGCGAGCGTGAGCACCAGGAGGATCACGCCGATCACCCAGTTGAGCTCGCGCGGGTACTTGTAGGCGCCGAAGAAGAAGGTCCGGCCCATGTGGAGGAAGATCAGGATGATCATCACCGACGAGCCCCACTTGTGCATGCCGCGCACGAACTCGCCGAGGAAGACGTCGTTGGTGATGTGCGAGGCGGACTCGTAGGCGCGCGTCGGATCGGGCTCGTAGTACATCGCCAGGAAGACGCCGGTGACCGCCTGCGAGAGGAAGGCGAACATGGTGGCCGAGCCGAGCGTGTAGAACCAGTTAGTGCCCTTGGGGACCTTGCGGTACAGGAAACCGCGCAGGAACGGCGTGGCGCCGGTGCGCTCGTCGAGCCAGCCGACGGCGGTGGCGGCGCCCTCGATCGCGTGGTCCTTGACCTTGGGCTCGGGCGTCGGCGCGCCGTTGCGGCCGTTCCCACCGTTGGGAGCGCGGCCGGGGCGCTTGGGCGAGGGACGCAGTGCCTTGGGGAGCGGGGGCGTGGGCAGCTTCATGTCGTGGGCCTCGAGGGGTAGAGGTACTGCCACAGACCGTCGAGGTGGTTCGAGGGGTCGCGCGGCGCGAAGCGCTTCAGCTCCGAGTTGAGCGAGAAGCGGTCGCCGATCTGGACGCGGCCGCTCTCGACCCGGGTGTAGAAGCGGTCGAGCGGCCGCACCGGCGGTCCCCCCTCGACCTGGCCCTCGAACCCGTACACCCCGCCGTGGCAGGGACAGACGAACTTTCCCGAGGCCTGGATGTAGCGCACCGGGCAGCCCAGGTGGGCGCAGCGCGTCGAGATCGCCACGTAGGGCTGGGAGTCCTCCCCCTTGACGACCTTGTCGCGCTTCGGGTTGAAGGTGCGCACGTAGATGGTGGTCTTGCCGGCGTCGCCGACCTCGGGCACGAGGTTGATCACCTTCGGGACATAGGTCTGGTCGTTGAAGTCGTCCGGGGGCCCCACGTCCTGCCAGCGCGTCGGGATCGTGTCCTCGAACAGCGGCCCGAGCGCGAAGCCCAAGGCTGGCAGCGCGAACATCGCCACGGCCACCCCGCCGGCAAGCTGCGCGCCGCCCTCCATCAGGCGACGGCGGGTGACGGTTTCGCCCTCGAAGGCCCCGGCGATGCCGCGACCCTCGGTATAGCGGGACTTCTTGTCGAACTTGGGGGGATCAGCCACGGGTGAGAGAGTGATTCTGAGGCGCGGTGGCATCTAGTGCCAACATGGTGGCGAGCGGCACGAGTGGCGCGCCGCCGCCACCGCGGCATGAGCCTATCGCGCGCCGGGCTCCAGAGCGCGCGCCGACGCGTCCCAGAGAGCCTCCGCGGTGTCGCCGCGGCCCTCGGCATGCGCCCGCGCCGAGCGGGAGATCAGATCGGACAGCTCGGCCACCGCCGGCAGGTCCCCGCTCTCCGCGAGCCGTGCCAGCCCGAGGGCGTACAGGGCATCGCCGGCCAGCAGGCGCAGGTCCGGATCCATGCCCTGAAACAGGCGCGGGTCGCCGTAGTGCAGGAGGTACCCCTCGTAGACCGCCTCCAGCACGAACAGGCGGTCGCCGAGCGCCGCGCCGAAGCGCTGCGGTCCCGGCTGCGACACGGTGTACGGCGCGAGCGAGGGCCCGGCCGCCGCCGCGATCTCGCCCAGCACCGTCATAGGAGGGCGAAGGCCTCGCGGGCCGCGTCCAGGGTGCGCTCCACGTGGGCGTCCGTGTGTGCGAGCGAGGGAAACCAGGCCTCGAACTGCGAGGGCGGCAGGTAGATGCCGCGATCCAGCATGGCCCGGCAGAAGGCGGCGTAGCGCTCTGTGTCGCAGCTCTTCGCGTCGTCGTAGTCGCGGACGGGCTCCTCGCTGAAGAAGACTGTGAGCAGACCCGTGGTGTGACAGACCTGGACCGGGACGCCGGTCTGCGCGGCCACACGGCGCAGCCCCGCGGCCAGCGCGGCGGCGGTGCGCTCGACCCGCTCGTAGGCGGGCGCGTCGAGCAGCGCCAGCGTGGCGAGGCCGGCGGCGGTGGCCAGCGGGTTGCCGGACAGCGTGCCGGCCTGGTTGACGTCGCCCGCCGGAGCGATGCGCTCCATCAGCTCACGGGGCCCGGCGTAGGCGGCCGCCGGCAGCCCGCCCCCGATGACCTTGCCGAGGATCGTGAGGTCGGGGGTCACGCCCTCGCGCTCCTGGACACCCCCGGGCGCGACACGGAAGCCGGAGATGACCTCGTCGAAGACCAGCAGCGCGCCGGTCTGGTCCGCGCGCCGGCGCAGCTCCGCCAGGAAGCCGTCGGGCGGCAGCACCAGGCCCATGTTGGCCGGGTAGGGCTCGCACACGATCGCGGCGAAGTCGCCATCGGGGACGACCCCCCACGGCACCACGACCGTGTCGGCGGCCTGGGCGGCCGTGACGCCGGGCGATGCCGGAATGCCCTGCGTGGCCAGGCCGGACCCGGCGTCCGCCAGCAGCCCGTCGACATGGCCGTGATAGGCGCCGGCGAACTTGGCGATCCGGTCGCGCCCGGTCACCGCGCGCGCGAGCCGCAGCGCGCTCATCGCCGCCTCGGTGCCCGAGGAGACGAGCCGGACCATCGCGGCGCTCGGAACGCGCCGGACCACCTCCTCCGCCAGGTCGACCTCGGCCTCCGTCGGCGCACCGAAGCTGGTGCCGTCGGCGGCCGCCCCTGTCACGGCGCCGACCACGTCGGGGTGGGCATGGCCCGCGATCAGCGGGCCCCACGACATCACCCAGTCGACGTAGCGGTTGCCGTCCACGTCGATCAGCTCGGCGCCCTCGCCGCGGGCGACGAAGATCGGGTCACGGCCGATCGATCGCATCGCCCGCACCGGCGAGTTCACGCCGCCGGGGAGCAGATCGACCGCGCGGGCGTACGCGGCAGCCGACCGGTCGGTTACGCGTACTGCGCTTCCCACTCCTGGTGAGCGCCGGTGAAGTAGAGCATGCGGATCTTCTTGAACTCGGTCGACGAGTAGAGCGTGCGGCGGCCATCGATGCCCGTGTCCGCGGCGATCGAGTCGAGGATCGCGTCGCACTCGTCCTTCGAGCGGCCGTGCGCCATCGTGAACACCGAGTACGGCCAGTCCGCGTAGGTCGGGCGCTGGTAGCAATGCGAGATGCCGCGGAAGGACGCCATGCGCGGGGCCAGCTCGAGGATCCGCTCCTCGGGCACCTCCCACACGCCCATTCCGTTGGCGGAGAAGCCGGCGCGGCGGTGGAAGAGGATGGCCGCGACGCGGCGCAGCGCGCGGCGCTCGCGCATCGACTCGAGGTGGTCCAGCAGGTCCGGCACGGACATGCCGAGCTCGGCGGCGGCCGGGGCGAACGGCTCCGCGACCGGATCCATCGGCCCCTGCGTCGCCCTGATGACGGCCACGTCCAGCTCCGACAGCTCGATCGCCTCGGGCTCCGTGTAGTCGACCGACTCGGCAACGGCGGCCAGGGTGTCGGTGCCCTTCTCCATCTCCAGGTCCATGCGGATCTTGAAGAGGCGCAGCGTGGGCAGCTGCCGCACCGACTCGGCCCCGGTCAGCTCGGCGAGCACGTCGAGCGTGCCCTGCAGCCCGAGCCGCGAGCCGGGCTCGGTCGCGATCGTGAACCAGATGTTGAAGTCGTGGTCGCGCAGGTAGTTGTGCGACACGCCGGGGTGCGAGTTGATGATCTTGGCGGCGCCCCAGGGGTGCTCGGGGTCGACCTTGGCGGCCACCAGCATCGAGCTGTAGCCGAGCACGCGCGTGTCGAAGATCGGCGTGACCTCGCGGATGATGCGCTCGTCGAGCAGCCGCCGCGTGCGGCGCAGCACCTCGTCCTCGGGCAGCTCGGCCAGCCGGGCCACCGCGGCGTAGGGGCGCTCGGCCAGCGGGAAGCTGCCCTGCAGCAGGTTGAGCAGCCGCTTGTCGGCCTCGTCCAGGGGGATCGCCGCGCCGTCCCTGCGGCTGCGCGTCTTCGCTACCGCAGCCACTCGGCGGCGTCCTTGGCGTGGTAGGTGGTGACGATGTCCGCGCCGGCGCGGTGGATGCCCGTCAGAGTCTCGAGCACCGTGGCGCGCTCGTCGATCCAGCCTCGCTCGGCGGCCGCCTTGACCATCGCGTACTCGCCGCCGACGTTGTATGCGGCCACCGGTACCCGCGTGGCCTCCTTGAGCCGCCGGATCACGTCGAGGTAGGGCAGCGCGGGCTTGACCATGACCAGGTCGGCGCCCTCGCTCACGTCCAGCAGCGCCTCGCGCACGGCCTCCTCGGCGTTGGCGGGATCCATCTGGTAGCCGCGCCGGTCGCCGAAGGCCGGCGTCGAGTCGGCCGCCTCGCGGAACGGCCCGTAGTAGGCCGAGGCGAACTTGGCCGAGTAGGCCATGATCGGGAGGTCCTTGAAGCCTTCGGCGTCGAGCTGCGCGCGCAGCGCGCCCACGCGCCCGTCCATCATGTCGCTCGGGCCCACCACGTCGGCGCCCGCGCGCGCGTGCGAGCTGGCCGTGCGGGCCAGCAGCTCGAGCGACGCGTCGTTGTCCACGCTGCCGTCGTCACCCACCACGCCGCAGTGGCCGTGGCTGGTGTAGGCGCACAGGCACACGTCGGTGATCACGACCAGCTCCGGGTGCGCCTCCTTGAGCGCTCGCACCGCCAGCTGCACGACGCCCTCGTCGTCGTAGGCGCCCGAGCCCTGCTCGTCCTTCTCGGCGGGCAGGCCGAACAGCAGCACCGCCGGGATGCCCAGCTGGTGCGCCTCGCCGGCATCCTCCACCGCCTGGGAGATCGACAGCCGCGCAATGCCGGGCATCGATTCGATCGGAGTCCGCCCCTCGCCCAGCTGGACGAACATCGGCTGCACCAGCCGCGCCGGGCTCAGCTCGGTTTCGCGCACCATGCCGCGCAACACGCCCGTCTTGCGCAGGCGGCGCATGCGTGTGGCTGGGAAGGACATCGCGTTGGAGTCTAGGGGTCCTCGGGATGCTCCATCCCGTTGTCGCTGCGGCGGCGGACGCAGCCGCGGTGCGCTCCCGCCGGCGTAAACAGCGGCGGTAAAGGGGTGAGCTACGAAATGTCGCCCACCCCCCTGCGCGTGAGGCGGTGGGCCGGATTGGGGTGCTCACTGAGCCACAACCTGGCCCGCCGCCGCGGCCGCCCCAAGGGCGCGCCGAGTTGTGGCCGATATATAGGGGCGGATGTAGCCCACGCCCCAACAAGGCCGCCGAGGGGTGAGTTGTGGATGCGCCGTCCGGGCTCCTCCTCCCGAGCTGCTGTTCACGCGAGCGGCGCCACGACCGCCAGAGCCACCTAGGCCGCGAAGCGGCGCAGGGCCAAGCGGCTCAGCGCCCCGAACGCCACGCCGAGCACCGCCAGGTGCAGCATGGCGGTGCCGAGCCCGCTCGCGCCGTTTAGCGCAGCGTCGAGCGCGTCCAGGGTCGGCTTGAACGGGAACACCGCCGACACCGCGCGGATCACGTCGTAGAGCGCAGGGGCCACCGCCCCCGACGGCACGAGCGCCAGGAACGCCAGCGGCAGCGACAGCATGAACGCCAGCAGCGACGCCGCCCGCACCTCGCGGGTGAGCGTTCCGATCGCCAGCCCGAGCGCCGCGAAGGCAAGCGCGCCGCCCGCGATCGCGACGACCCACAGGCCGAAGCGGCTCCAGTCGAGGTCCACGAACAGACCCAGGCCGATCAGCATCAGCAGGCACACGGCGGTCGAGCAGACGGCGGCGAGGCCCGCCTTCTCCACGAGCAGCCCCGTGCGCGACACCAGCCCGCGGACCAGACGCGGAAAGGCGTTCTCCTCCTTCTCCACCGCCAGCATGCCGGCCGCCAGCAGCAGCGTTATGAACATCAGCGAGACGCTCGCCGCCAACGCGACGGCGAAGGCGTCGAGCGAGGTGCGCCCGCCGTCCAGTGACCTCGCCGACACCTTGATCGGCTCGCCGACGACGTTCAGCACGTCGTCCGAGAACGACAGGTTGTCGCGCGCCAGGTTGGTGAAGCCGATCACGTCGTCGAGCTGCTTGCGCTTCTCCGAGCCCGGCGGCAGGCTCGAGCGCGTGTCCGTGAGGATCGTCTCCGCACGCTTGAGGCCGAGCACGTTGAAGTCCTGGCCGAGGAAGTGGTACACGCCGCCGTCGCCGATCAGGCCGAGCAGGTCGAGCGCCTCCTGGGCGATGCGCTTCGTCAGCGCGGCGTTGGCGGCCTTCACCTGCGCCTCGATCGTGTTCTCGACGTAGGCCTGCTTGGCCGGGTCCTCGGTGTTGTAGAAGACCTGGAGCTTGCCGGACTCGAGCGTCGACTGGAGGTTCGCGGCGAGGTCCTTCGGGATCACGATGCCGGCCAGCACGTCCCCGTCGCGCACCTTCTTGATCACGGCGGCGCGGCTGTCGGCCTTCACCACGTCGATGTCCTTGAACAGCGCGCCCTCCTCGTCCGCGAGGTTGAGCTTGTGACCGCCCAGCTCGATCGTGCTCGCCGAGAGCGTGAGCCCGTTGTAGAACGCCACCTTCGGCTTGTCGGGCCCGCGCGAGAGCGCGAAGCCGATCAGCACCGCGATCACGATCGGGTAGATCACGAGCAGCGCCACCATCAGCGGGGAGCGCTGAAGCAGACGCAGGTCCTTGAGCAGCAGCCAGCGCATCTAGTGGCCCCGCTGGCGCAGGTACTCCACGAAAGCCTGCTCGAAGTCGAGGCCCGTCGTCCCGGTGGCCTGCTCGAGCTCGCGCGGTGACCCGTCGAAGACCCGCTCGCCGTCGGCGAGCACGATCAGCTGGTCGGCGTAGCGGTCGGCCTCCGGAATGTGGTGGGTCGCGTAGACGACCGTCGTGCCCTCGCCGGCCAGGCGCAGGATGAACTCCCAGAGGCGCTCGCGCTGGCGCGGGTCCAGGCCGGTGCTCGGCTCGTCCAGCAGGAGCACCTCGGGCTCGGCCAGCAGCCCTATGGCGATGTTCACCCGCTGGCGGTTGCCGCCCGACAGGGTCACCACCTGGTCACCGCAGCGTTCGCCCAGGTCGGTCAGCTCGAGCATGCGCTCCACCGTCGCCTTCGGGTCGGGCGAGCGCTCGAGCCGCGCGAACAGGGTCAGGTTCTCCCGCACCGTGAGCTTCCCGTAGAGCGAGGGCTGCTGGGGCACCCAGCCGATTCGCTCTGGCTCGACCGAGATCGTGCCTTCGTCCGGGCGCTGGATGCCCGCGAGGATCGACAGCAGCGTCGTCTTGCCGGCACCGTTCGGGCCGATCACGGCCACCAGCTCCCCGGGCCCCGCCGACAGCGAGACACCCCTCAGGGCCAGCCGGTCGCCGTAGCGTTTGACCAGATCGCGGGCGGCGAGAGTGGTCGTCAGCGTCTCCACAGCGCGCAGGTTGGCAGAATCGCTCACCGTGAAGCTCCTGTTCGTAGGCGACGTGGTCGGCGGCATCGGCCGGCGGACGCTCGCCACCGTGCTGCCCGCCTTGAGGGAAGAGCACCAGCCCGACTTCGTGGTCGTCAACGGCGAGAACTCGGCAGGCGGTGTCGGCATCACGCGCAAGACGGGGCAGGAGCTGCTCGATCTGGGCGCGGACGCGATCACGCTCGGCAACCACGCCTACCGCCACCGCGAGGCCTACGAGTACCTCGATACCGAGCCGCGCATCGTGCGGCCGGCCAACTACCCGAAGGGGAGCCCCGGGCGCGGGCACACGGTGGTCGAGGCGAACGGGCTGCGGCTGGGCGTGATCAACCTGTCCGGGCAGGTCTTCCTCGAGGCGGTGCGCTCACCCTTCGCCGAGGCCGACGCGCTGCTGGCCGAGCTACGCGGCGCGGCCGACGTGGTGCTGGTGGACATGCACGCCGAGGCCACGAGCGAGAAGGTCGCGCTCGGCTGGTACCTGGACGGGCGCGTGCTGGCCTGCGTCGGGACGCACACGCACGTGCCCACCGCCGACGCCCGCGTGCTGCCGGGCGGGACGGCCTTCATCACCGACGTCGGGATGACCGGCCCGCGCGGCGGGGTGATCGGGGTGAAGAAGGAGCAGGCGATCGAGCGCTTCCTGACGCTCACGCAGGTGCGCTTCGAGACGTCGGATGAGGACCCGTGGCTGAACGCGGTACTGGTGGAGGGCGACTCGGATGGGCGCGCCCAGTCGATTCGCCAGCTGCTGGTGCCGGGGGACTCGTAGCGCGGTAGGCACCGAACACCGTGACCAGCACGAACGGGACGAACCACACCACGTAGAGGTAGAACCAGTGGTTCACGGGCAGCTGCAGCGCGATCAGCACCGCGGCGCCGAGCGCGGCGACCTGGCGGTTGTCGGGGCGGCGCGGCACGAATGCCACCAGCAGCGCCAGGCCCAGCGCCGCCGCCTTCACAATCGTCTGGAGCCAGTCGAGGTCGGCCTGCCCCCACACGCTGAACGGTGAGCCGCGGCCCGCCTGGTAGCCGAGCGTGCGGTCGTAGAGCTCCCGCAGGCCGCCGTCCGGGATGAACGGCAGCACAGTCACGGCCAGCGTCAGGACGAGCGCGAGCGCGAACACGAGCGGGCGCCGTCTGGCGAACAGCGGCGCGAGCGCCAGCGGGGCGAACTTCGCCGCCGCGCCCAGGCCCACCGCCACGCCCGTCGCCGCCGAGGACCGGCGCGCGAAGGCGAGCAGGGCGCAGGCACAGGACAGCGCGACCAGCGTGTCGTTCGAGTTGGTTTCGAGCGCGAACGCGGTGTACGGATAGGCCGTCCACGCGTAGGCGAGCGCGACGCCGAGGGCGGTCCCCTCCCGGCCCGGGCGCAGCGCTCGGCCGAGCAGCATCAGGACGCCGATCGTGAGCAGGTCGAAGGCGATCGCGGCCGCGTGCGCGGCGGGCAGGTTGTCCCAGCGCCCGCTCCAGCGCATGGTCTGCTCGAACGGGACGTAGAGCAGGTAGTTGACCGGCCCGTAGGTATCCCCCTTCCCCACGTCCTCGGAGAAGCCGTTGCCGTAGAGCTGGTCCCCGTCGGCGATCCGGTCCGCCCCGATCACGCCGGCGTAGCCGACGTCGATCACGTTCGAGTCGATGACGTTGAGCGCCACCCGGAACGCGACCAGGGACACCAGCGCGACCGCCAGGACCGCGAGCGACAGGTGCGGCACCAGCCGGCCAGGGCGCTCCCGCGGGCGCAGCCCGGCGAGCAGCGTGCGCGCCAGCAGATAGAGCAGGACCGGGTAGACCAGCGGCACCGACACCCCGATCTCGCCGCGATTGAAGAACACGTGCGAGGCGCCGAAGCCAAGCAGCACGAGCAGGTCGAGGTGGAGCAGGCGCAAGGGCCGGCGGAAGTCCACGAACGGCAGCAGGAAGAGCACGCACAGCGGGATCCACACGTAGGGGGCGTTCAGCTTGCGCCCGAACGCCCCGGGGTAGCCGCGCGCCATCCGCCAGGCCACCTGGTTGCCGCTCCACTGCTCGAGGATCGCGCCGGACTTGTCGTCCACCTGGACCTGCACCAGCTCCTTGCCGTCGCGGAAGAAGCTGACCTGCCAGCGCCCGACGCCGCGCGTGTAGGCGGTCGGGTCGAGGGGGCCGTCGCGGCGCGCGGCGCGCACCTTCTGGGCCCGCTCGGCGATGCGCTCCACCTGTTTGGCGCTGTGCTCGAAGAAGGGCGGCGGTGTTGTCGGCGACGCTGGGAGCTTCGGGTCCTGGGCGGCCGCGGTGGCCGGGGCCAGCAACAGGACCGCGACAAGGACTGCGACCGACCGGATCAGTCCCGCGAAACCTCGATGGCGAAGCTCCACATCTTGTTCCCGAGGAAGTTGAGTGGGGTCGCCGCGACGATCGCGATCGCCTGCGCGGGCACCTCCGCGACCCCCATGGCGCTCACGAGCACCTCGAGCACCGCGAGCGCGAACAGAAACGCCACCACGCTCACCGTCAGGAACCGGGGCGCCTGGAACAGCGCGCTGCCGCCACGGGCGCGGAAGGTCCAGTGGCGGTTCCACCAGAAGTTGTTCGCCACCCCGACCACGAAGGCCGCCGTGGCGGCGATCAGGTGGTGCACACCGAGCACCTTAAAGCAGAACGTGAACACGCACAGGTTGACGACGTAACCGGACCCGCCGACGATGAGGAACTTGGCGAGCTGCCGCCAGTTCTTCGACTTGCGCAGGCCGGCGCGCACGCGCACGTGTACCGGGTGGGGCCCGCGAGTGACGACGAGGTCGAGCTCCTCGCTCATCGCGCCAACGGTACACCGAAGTGGTCGAGCACAAGGCCGGTCACGTCGGTCAGCGCCCACTCGTCCTGGGCGGGCGCGTCCAGCCCGCAGAGCAGCAGCACTCCCTCCGAATCGTCGCGGTGCAGCGAGCCGTGGCTGCCACCGCCGACGTGGTGCGCGCCACCCCAGTCGACGAACTCGTAGCCCAGCTCCGCCGAGGTCAGCACGTCGCCCGAGTGCGGGCACTCCAGGGCGGACCAGAGACGGTTCAGGGCGTCCGGGTAGGTTGCGCTGGCGACGAGCCCGCCGGTCACGTCGAGATCCAGGGCCGCGTGTTCGCCCGTCACGCGCCACGCCCGGCCGCGGGCGTCGCGCAGATCCCCGTCCGGAGCGAAGCGCAGCTCGCCCCGGCCGCTGTGCACGACGGCGTCGCCGTTCTCCCGTGTGGCCACCAGGTCCACGCCCTCCAGCCCGCGCAGCGTCGCCACCGCACCCGCCACCAGCTCGTCGCGGCGGCCTTCGTCGAGCGCGTAGACCATCGCCGACCGCGCCGCCGGCGACACGGCCAGCTCGGCCTCGGTCGGCGCCGGGTCGGATGGGCCGAGCACGCGCGCCTCCGCGAAGGCCTCGGCCAGGTTGGCGCTCGCCTCGACGGTCGTCTGAGAGTGGTCCGACATCACGATCACCGCGTGCTCCTCCAGGAAGGCGTCCACGCCGCCGGCCACGTGAACGATCCGCTCGAGCGCGCGGTCGGCCTGGCCGATCGAGCGCACCTGGCCGTCGGGCCCGGCCTTGTGGGAGTGGGTGTCGTTGTCGGGCAGCGAGAAGAGCAGGAAGTCGAACAGGCCGTGCTCCACGAGGTACGCGCCGACGCAGCCGGTGTGCTGATCGCGCTGGCCCGGCATCCCGAGCGCCGAGGTGCACCCCGTGTTGCGGGAGTCGAACAGGTCCGCGTAGAAGAGCTCGCCGGCGCCGTAGACCGAGTGGCGAAACTGCGCCGCTTCGGCGATCCGCCGGTAGACGCTGGCGCCGGAGGGGTCGTGGCGGGTGCGCCCGCGGTAGATCAGCCAGGTCGTGCAGGCGGTCCGCAGGCCGGCGTCGTCGAGGTGCTCGAAGACCGTCTTGTGCGCACGCGTGAGGTGCGCCATGTTCATGTTGTAGACGGTGTCGTAGAGCGAGCGCACCACGCCGAACGCCCGCGTGGCCTGGAACGACGAGCCGTACTCCACGTAGCGCTCCTCGCCGCGGTGGTACCAGTTCATCGACGGGATGTGGTGCTCGCCGGGGCCGCAGCCGGTGGCGATCGCCGCGCTTGCCACGGGCGTGACCGAGGGGAAGGTCGAGAGGCAATCGCGGATGTAGGTGCCGCGGTCGCGCAGGGCGGCCAGGACCGGCGCGCGGCCCTCCTCGATCGCCACGTCGAGCATGTCCGGCTTGAGCGAGTCGATGACCGCGAGGACGAGCTTCTTCGGCCGGCGTTCGGGCACCTGTGTCAGATGATTGGTTCCGCGGCCGCGTGTGCGCGCGGGGTCGTGGAACCAGTCATCTAGCGCAGTACCCGGAGCCCGGCGTACTTCTCGCCCTCGCGCCGGCGCCCCGCCAGCAGCAGGACCAGGAATGCGGCGATGGCGAGGATCGACGCGGGCGGGAGGAAGATCGCGATCGCGGCGAGCACGAGGGCCGCGCCGTCCGCGTAGGCGGTGAGCAACGCGGCCGCACCGCCCTCGAGGCGCGCCCGGGCCCGCTCCACCAAGCCGCCCACGGCGCGCCAGCCGAGCGCGGCGCAGATCGCCCCGCCGATCAGCCCCGGCCAGCTCGCGCTGCCGCCGTCGGCCAGCGCCCCGGCGAACAGCAACGCGCCCAGGACCACCCCCACCACCCCGCTTAACACCTCTACAGAGCGGCGGTTCGCCTCCGAACGTTCGCCCAGGTAGGCGATCACGGCGATCACCACGACGGCCAGCAAGAACCAGGTGGACTCGAGGAAGCGCCAATCCGTGCCGTCGAAGTCGATGCCGGTGTCCTCCCGCGCCAGGGCCCCCGCCAGCAGCGGCGGCAGGTAAGGGCGCACGCCCGTGGCGCCGGCCAGGCCCATCCCCGTGGTGCTGTCCAGAAAGACGCTCACGCGTGGCCGGTAGCCTACGCCTCGCGCTGTGAGCATCTCACGCGACCTCGAACGCTACGCAGGGCTCTTCGCCTCCCGGACGAAGGTCATGAAGTCGTCGGCCATGCGTGACCTCATGGCCGTGACCGCTCGACCGGAGGTGATCTCGCTGGCCGGCGGCCTGCCGGACACGAGCACCTTCCCGCCCGACACGTTCGCGGCGGTCGCGCAGCGCATCGCCTCCGAGTCGTGCGCCAAGGCGTTGCAGTACGGCCCCACAGACGGCCTCGGCGAGACCAAGGACTGCATCGCCGAGGTGATGGCCGCCGAGGGCATGCCGCTCGACCGCGAGGACGCGATCGTCACCACCGGCGGGCAGCAGGTGATCGACCTCGTCACGAAGACTCTGATCGACCCCGGCGACGTGGTGATCGCCGAGGGGCCGACCTACCCGGGCGCCGTGCCCGTGTTCCTGTCCTACCAGGCCGAGGTCGTCCAGATCGAGATGGACTCGTCCGGCATGCGGATCGACCTGCTCGAGGAGACCCTCGGCCGGCTGGACCGCGAGGGGCGGCGCCCGAAGTTCATCTACACGGTGCCGACCTTCCAGAACCCAGCGGGCGTGAGCATGTCGCTGAGCCGGCGCCGGCGGCTGGTCGAGATCGCGCACGAGCGCGAGCTGCTGGTGCTGGAGGACAACCCGTACGGCCTGCTGCGCTACGAGGGCGACGGGCTGCCGCCGCTCTACGCGCTCGACGGCGGCGTATACGTGATGTACCTCGGCACCTTCTCGAAGATCCTCTCGCCCGGGATCCGCCTGGGCTGGGTGGCGGCGCCGCCACCGGTGCTGGAGAAGATCAACCTCGGCAAGCAGGGAACCGACCTGTGCACCTCCACGCTGTCCCAGCTGATGGTGCAGGCGTATTTCGAGCGCGGCAACTGGCGCGACTACGTGGACTCGCTCACCGACGTCTACCGCAAGCGCCGCGACACGATGCTCGACGCCCTGGCGGAGCACTTCCCGCGCCAGGCCGAGTGGACCCGCCCCGGCGGCGGGCTGTTCATCTGGGCCACTCTGCCTGACTTCATCGACACCACCGACCTGCTCGCCCGGGCGCTGCGCGACAACGTGGCGTTCGTGCCGGGCGAGGCGGCCTTCCTCGACGGCCGCGGCCGGAGCTCGATGAGGCTGAACTTCTCGGGCTCCAACGAGGAGTCGATCCGCGAGGGCATCCGCCGCATCGGCGAGGTCGTGACGGAGCAGGTGGAGCTGTACGGCACGCTCACCGGAGAGCGCCGGGCTGTGCCGTCCTCGGAGCCTCAGGCGGCCGGTGAGGTGGTGCACATGCCGACGCCGGCCGAGCGCGCCCGGCGGGCGAAGGGCTAGTGCAGGCGAGCGCCGCGCGCGTTGCCGTCCTCAAGGGCGGCCGATCGCTGGAGCGGCAGGTGTCGCTGCGGTCCGGGGCGCGCGTGGAGGACGCGCTGACGCGCCTTGGTCATGAAGTCGTGCCGATCGACGTCGGGCTGGACCTGATCCGGCGGGTGCGCGACCTGCGCCCCGATGTCGCGTTCATCGCGATGCACGGTCGCGACGGCGAGGACGGCACCGTGCAGGAGCTGCTGGAGATCCTGGACGTGCCCTACACCGGCTCGGGCGTGCTGGCCTGCGTTCGCTCGACGGACAAGGTGCTGGCCAAGCACCTGATGATCGAGGCCGGGATACCCACGCCGGAGTTCTTCGCGTTCAACGAGACGGCGTTCCGGGAGCTCGGCGCGGCGGAGGCGCTCGGCGCGATCGAGGAGCGCCTGGACTTCCCGATCGTCGTGAAGCCGTCGAGCCAGGGCTCGGCGCTCGGGATCAAGTTCGCGCGGTCGGCGGCGGACGTGCCGGCCGCGCTCGTGGCGGCGTTCTCCTACGACTCGAAGGTGCTGCTCGAGCGCCACGTGGACGGCCGCGACCTGGCCGTCTCGATCCTCGACGGCGAGCCGCTGCCGGTGGTCGAGGCGGTGCCCCAGGGAGACGAGTTCTACGACTTCCAGGCGCGCTACGAGATCGGGCGCACCAGCTTCGTGTGCCCGGCCGAGCTGCCGCAGGGCGCGACCGAGCAGGCCCACGAGCTGGCGCTGCGGACGTACCGGCTGCTCGGCTGCAACGCGTTCGCCAGGGTCGACCTGATGCTGGATGGCGCCGGCGAGCTGACCGTGCTCGAGGCGAACCCGATCCCGGGACTCACCGAGACGAGCCTGCTGCCGCAGGCCGCCGAGGCGGCGGGGATCAGTTTCGACCAGCTGGTGGCGCGAATTCTCGAGCTGGCACTAGACCGAACCGCCGCAACTTAGGCTCGGCCCCAGCCGACTGGCCGACGCTCCAAGGGGGTCTGGGGGCGCGAGCCCCCAGCTGACTGGCCGACGCTCCAAGGGGGTCTGGGGGCGCGAGCCCCCAGCTGTCATCCCGGGGGCGCGAGCCCCCAGCTGTCATCCCTGCTCTTCTTCTTCTTCTTCTTCGCCCGCCGCGAAATCCTCGGGCGTCACGTTGTCGAGGAAGTCCTTGAACTTCTCGACGACCTCCTCGGTGTCCTCGACCTCGTGCTCGAACTCGATCGCGGACTCGGAGATGACGTCCTCGGCGGCGAAGATCGGCGCGCCGGTGCGCACGGCGAGCGCCAGCGCGTCGGAGGGGCGCGAGTCGATCGGGATCTCGCGGCCGTTGACCTGGAGCGTGACCTCGGCGTAGAAGGTGTTCTCGCGCAGCTCCGTCACGGCCACGCGCGTACAGGAGACGTCCAGCTCGGACAGCATCTCGCCGATCAGGTCGTGGGTCATCGGGCGGGGGGTGTTGGCGCCCTGGAGCTTCATCAGGATCGCCGCCGCCTCCGGATGGCCGATCCAGATCGGGAGGAACTTGTTGCCGTCGCGGGTCTTCAGAAGCACGATCGGCTGCTTGCCGACCATGTCGAAGCTGACGCCGTAGATCACCATCTCCTGCATGGACTTCTCGACAGTCTAGAGCCGGGGGGAAGCAGCCACTACAACCATCGAGGGCCCCCGAAGGGACCCTCGTGGCACTCGCCTGTTGTGGGCGATCCTGGACTCGAACCAGGGACCTCGTCCTTATCAGAGACGCGCTCTAACCGGCTGAGCTAATCGCCCTTGTCGCCGGCCACGGTGGCCGGGCGAACGCCGATTGTAGCGGCGGCCCGCCGCTCTCTGACGACCCGCCGGACGCCCGCCGCGAGCATGGAACGGGCCAGCTCCACGGCCTCGTCCGGACGGTCGAATTCGATCTCGATGACGCAGCGGTCGCCGCGTGCGCGAGCACGCACCTCACGCCCGAGCGCGGCTGAGAGCGTGTCCTCGGCCGCGGCCAGCGCGTCGGCAAGATCGGGGTGGATCACCCTCGGCTTGGGGCGCTCCGGCGGGGGGTGCTCGGCCTCCCGCGCGCGCCGTTCCGTTTCGCGCACCGACCAGGCGCCGTCGCGCGCCGAGCGCGCCAGGCGCCGGCGGGCGACGTGATCCTTGCAGAGCAGGATGGCCCGGCCGTGCCCCTCGCTGAGGTGGCCGGCTTCGATCAGCTCGAGCGCCTCCTCGGGGAGGTCGAGCAGGCGGATCAGGTTCGAGATGGCGACCCGGCTGCGCCCAACCCGGCGGCCGACCTCCTCCTTGGTGAGGCCGAGGTCGTCCACCAGCGTCGCGCAGGCACGCGCCTCCTCGACCGCGTTGAGGTTCTGCCGCGCCATGTTCTCGGCGAGGGCGAGGTCGAGCCGCTCCCAGTCGTCGGCCTGACGCAGCATCGCGGGGATCAGCGCGACCTCGGCGATGCGCGCGGCGCGCAGCCGGCGTTCACCCGCCACCAGCTCGTAGCGGCCGCCGGCGAGCGGGCGCACGACGATCGGCTGAAGGACGCCGCGGGTGCGAATGGACTCCGCCAGCTCGCCCAGCTTCGTCTCGTCGAAGGTGCGCCGCGGCTGGCGCGGGTTGGGGTCGATCAGATCGACGGGGATCTCGCGCAGCCCGTCCTCGTCGCCCGGGCGGGGCAGGATGGCGGCGAGGCCCCGTCCCATGCCGCGCCGGTCATCGGACATGGGTGCATCTCCTATGACCTCGTTGGTCCGCATCCGCTCGGGGCATTCCTTCAACCACGAGCCGCTACCTCCTTCGCCAGTTTCAGATACGCGGCGCTTCCCGCACTCTGAGGTGCATGCTGGATGATCGGGACGCCGAAGCTCGGGGCTTCGCCGAGCCGCACGTTGCGTGGCACGACGGTGTCGAACACGAGCTCCGGGAAGTGCTGGCGCACCTCCCGCTCGACATCCCGCGCGAGGCGCGTGCGCCCATCGTGCATCGTGAGGATCATCCCGGCGATCGTGAGCCGCGGGTTCAGCTCGCGCTGGATCAGCGAGAGCGTGTCGAGCAGCTGGGCCAGTCCCTCGAGCGCGAAGTACTCGGTCTGCACCGGGACGATCACCTTGTCGGCGGCGACCAGCGCGTTGACCGTTAGCGGGCCGAGCGAGGGCGGGCAGTCGAGCAGCGTGAACAGGTAGCGCTCCTTGATGGCCCCGAGGCGCTCGCGCAGGATGCCCTCGGAGCCGGCGATGCGCGGCAGCTCCACCGTGGCGCCGGCCAGGTCCGGCGTGGACGGCACGATGTGGAGGTGCTCGATCCCGCTTGGGATGGCGGCGGCGGCGAGCGTGAGCTCGCCCGATAGGCACTCATAGACGTTTGGACTGACGTCTTTGCGCATCCCAAGTGCAACCGTTGCGTTGCACTGTGGGTCGAGGTCGACCAACAGGGTCGGATAGCCGGCGGCCGCGATCGAGGCGCCGAGGTTGACGGCGGTGGTGGTCTTGCCCACACCGCCCTTCTGGTTCGCGACTGCGAGAACGCTGCCCATGACGGGCTTGAAGCTACGGTCCGGCCCGGTCGGAATGGGCAGCGTTTGGGTTCGGGGGTGAACGGCTGCGGCGGGCCCGGGGCGTAAAGCAGCGCAATGAAGGATCAGGTCCGGGCCGCCGCGGCAGCGAATCGAATATTGAGCACCGTATGGGTGCATGAGTACGTACTCGTCGACAGAGGCCGCTCGGACCCACCCTTCATTGCTGCCATTGTCCGGCGCCCAAGCGAGCCGCCCAAAAGAGCGCCGCAGGGACCCCTACCCCAGCGGCCGCTTCGCCGCCATGCCCGGGCGCCGTGGGAAGCGCTCCGGCGTGGGTGCGATCTTGCGGAACGTCTGCAGGTGGCGGTCGCGTGCGCCTTCGAACGGCTCCACGCGCAGCACCTCGCCGACCGAGAGCCCGACCAGCTCCGCGGCGCGGTGCCCGCTCTCCTCCTCTGCGGCGTCGCGCGCGCCCTTCCACGCCACCAGCACCCCGTCCATACGCAACAGCGGCGCCGCGTATTCGACCACCACCGGTAGCGCTGCCACGGCGCGCGCGGTCACCGCTTCGTACGCCTCGCCTCCGCCTCCGAGCGCCGCCGGCGTCGCGGCCCACTCCTCGGCTCGTGCCCTGACGGCCCGCGCGTTGTCGAGCTTCGCCGCCTGCGCCAGGCGGCCGATCACCGTCGCCTTGCGCCCGGCCGACTCGATCAGGTCCACGCGCGCGCCGGGCAGCGCGATGGCCAGCGCCAGCCCGGGGAAGCCCGCCCCGGCACCCACGTCGGCGATCCTCCTCGCGCGCGCGAGCTCCTCCACCTCGAGGCCGCTCAGGCTGTCGGCCACGTGCGCCTGCAGCGCCGCCTCCGGCTCGCTCACCGACGTGTGGGGATCGGGCTCCTCCGCCAGCGCCTCCAGCAGCAGGCGGATCTGCTCGTCGGACCCGGCCGCCAGCCCGAAGCGCCCACACAGCGCCGCGAGCGTTTCACGGGAAACGCTCAGGGCTTGCGAAACGACGGCGCCGGGCTGATCACGAGCCGGCGGTCCGGCTCGTCGCCCTCGGAGTGCGTCTCCACGTCGCTGCGCTCGCTCAGGTACGTGTGCACGATCTTGCGCTCCGGGGCCCGCATCGGCTCCAGCTCGACCCCGCGGTCGTAGCGCAGCGCGTCGGCCGCGGCGCGATCGGCCATCCGGTGCAGCGCCGTCTCGCGCCGTTCGCGGTAGCCCGCGGCATCCACCGTCACCTGCTTGCGGTCCTCGCGGCCGCGGTAGGCGGCGCGGAAGGCCAGGTGCTGGACCGCGTCGATGGTCGAGCCGTGCTTGCCGATCAGCAGCCCCAGCTCGTCGCCGTTGACGGTCGCCCGCACCTCGTCCTCGGTTTCCGCGATGTCGACTGTCGCGCGCAGCCCCAGCGCGTGAACGATCCGGCCCACGATCGCGCGCACGCGCTCGCCCGGCTCCTCCGGGATCACCTCCGCCGCCGCGCGCCAGGCATCCTCGTCGACCTCCGCGCGCACGCGGGCGCTGCCGCCGCCCTCCGGCTCCTCGATCACCTCGAAGCTGACGCAGTCGGCGGTGACGCCGGGGAAGCGCGGCTCGAGCTCCTTCATGGCGGCCCACTTGGCCTCGCCGAGGCTGTCGCCCTCGCCTTCCGCGGACAGGTCCTCGGGGGGCGGGTCGTCGCTCATCGCCTTCGACCCGAGCGCTTCTTCTTCTTGCGCGGCGACTGGGGCGGCGCCTTGACCGGGCCGCCGTTGCCGGACGCCTCGGCGCCGGTCTTGGCCTTGCGCTTCGTCCGGCCCTTGTCCCCGCCGTCGGTCACCGCGGCGACCGGCGTTGGCGACGGGCTCGGCGGCTTGCCGCGTGCCGGTTTGGTGCCATCGCCGCCGCCGTCGTCGCCGCTGTCCGCGGGCACCGGCTTCGGGTAGAGCTTCTTGACCGCCAGCTGCTGCCCGATCGTCCAGACGTTCGTGGTGATCCAGTAGACGATCAGCCCCGCCTGGAAGTTGACGATGAAGATCACGAACACGAACGGCAGGGCGAACATGATGCGGCGCTGCGTCGGATCCGCGCTGAACGCGGTGACCGCGGTCGCGGCGAGCTGAGTGCCGACGTAGAGGACGATCAGGACGCCGAGCAGGACCGGGTCGCCGGTGACCTTCGACGCGAGGTCCTCGATCGGCCCGAAGGCCGAGTTCCCCGCGATGTCCGCTTTGAACTCGGAGGAGCGCAGCAGGTAGAAGAGCGAGATGAAGAACGGGATCTGCAACACCAGCGGGAGGCAGGACCCGAGCGGGTTGACCTTCTCCCGCTGGTAGAAGGCCATGACCTCCTGGTTCATGCGCTGCCGGTCGTCCTTGTAGCGCTCCTGGATCTTCTTGATCTCGGGCTGCAGCGTCTGGAGGCGCTGCATCGACTTCACGCCCTTGAAGGTGAGCGGCAGGATGGCGATCCGGACCGTGAAGGTCAGCAGGATGATCGACCAGCCCCACGACCCGCCGACCAGGTCGTGCCAGAACTCCAGAATCCACTGGCAGGCGTCGATCAGCGGCTGGAGGATGCTCTGCATGGGCTAGGGAGTCGGGCGCGTGCGGAAAAGGGTCTGATCGTCGACGAAATCGACGCCGCCGTGGCTCCACGGGTTGCACCGCAGCAAGCGCCAACCGGCGAGGACGACTCCGCGAAGGACACCGTAGCGGCGAACCGCGTCCACCGCGTACTGGGAGCAGGACGGATGGTACTTGCAGCGCGCCGGCAGCCCGCGGGAGAGCGTGCGCTGGTAGAGGCGGACCGGCGCCACCAGAAGGCCGCGCAGGGGGCTCACGCCTCTTCCTCCCGCCCGCGAGCCAGGCCTGCCTCTGCGAGGACCGAGCGCAGCGCCTGCTCGATCGCGGGCTCGCCGCCATCGCGCGCCAGCTCCCCGGCGGCGGGGCGGGCGACGATCACGAAGTCGTGGCCCGGGGTCAGGTCGCCCGCGCGCGCCCAGAAGGCGTCTCGCAGCAGCCGCTTGATGCGGTTGCGCTCGACCGCACCGCCGAGCTTCCGGCCGACGGAGATGCCCAGCCGCGGCTCTGTCTCGTCGTCGGTGCGCGGAAAGGCGTAGACCACCAGATGCCGGCTCGCGTGCGAGCGCCCCTCGCGATAGACGCGCTCGAACTCGCCGCTGCGCGAGAGCCTGCGGCGCTTGCGGCGCGGGCGATCGGCCATGCGCCTAGGGCGTGAGCCGCTTGCGGCCCTTGGTGCGGCGGCGCCTCAGCACGTGCCGGCCGGCACGCGTTCGCATGCGCGCGCGGAAGCCATGGGTGCGGGCGCGCTTGCGCTTCTTGGGCTGATAGGTGCGCTTCATGAAGATCGAGATGGGCGCGGAAGACGGGTGTCTCGCGCCGCGAGCGGAGGGTACACGACGGCGGTCGATACGCCGCCTCCGCGACCCCCTCGACCCTTTTCTCGCGTAATGCGGGGAACCCTGCCAGGGGTGCGGCGACCCGCTCGGGCGCCGTTGTATCCTCGCCTCGCCGAGGGCAGCGGTGACTGTTTCAGCGCACCCCCTCTCTCCCCCAAGACTCACGCCGAGCAAGGCCCCCGAAAGGGGCCTCGACAGTCTGTGCCTGCCCAAACCGACCAACTCTGGGACGACATCCGCGACGAACTTCGCCGCGCGACGCCCGACTTCAAGTTCCACATTTGGATCGAGCCGCTCGAGCTGGCGGGCGTGCGCGGCAAGACGCTCTACATACGGGCGCCCGAGCACATCCGCACCTCGGTCGCGGAGCGCTACCTACCGTTGCTGCGGCGCGCGGCCGCGCAGCGATTCGACGCCCACGCGGTGGTGGAGGTCGTCGGACCCGGGTGGTCCGCGCCGGCTGAAGACCCGCCCGGGAAGCCCGGCCCGCCGGGCCCGCCGGGCACCGGCGCCGCCATCTCGCCCGGCGCGCGGCTGAACCCGAAGTACAGCTTCGACCAGTTCGTCATCGGCGAGGGCAACCGCTTCGCACACGCGGCCTCTCTGGCCGTCGCCGAGCTCCCCGCCCAGGCGTACAACCCGCTCTTCCTGCACGGACGCCCCGGGCTCGGCAAGACCCATCTGCTGCACGCCATCGGCAACTACGTCCAGCTCTACGGCTCAGGGCTGCGCGTGCGCTATGCGACGATCGAGGAGTTCACGACCGACTTCGTCGACGCCGTCCGCCGGCGTCGCACCGGTGAGTTCAAGGATGACTTCCGCAGCGCGGATGTCGTGCTCATCGACGACGTCCAGTTCCTCGCCGGCAGGACCAAGACGCGCGAGGAGTTCTTCCACACCTTCAACGCGCTGCTCGACTCCGGGCGGCAGCTGGTGATGTCGTCCGATCGCAGCCCCGAGGACCTCCCTGGGCTGGAAGACCGGCTCGCCGAGCGCTTCCGAGCCGGCCTGGTGGTCGAGCTGGAGCCGCCGCCCGCATCCCTGCGGCGTGCGATTCTCGCCAAGCGCGCCCGGGTCGACAGCCTCGAGGTGTCCACCGACGTGCTGGCCGAGATCGCCCAGCGAGTCGACAGCAGCGTGCGGGCTCTCGAGGGCGCGCTGATCCGCGTCGTCGCCTACGCCTCGCTCAAGGGCGAGGAGCCGACGCCGGGCCTGGTTCGGCATGTCCTGCGGCGCTTGGGCGACGACACCGCCCCGGACGCCTGCGGGATCTCGGAGATCATCGACGCGGCGGCGCAGGAGTTCGGAGTGGAGCGCGAATCGCTGTTGGCGCGCGACCGGCGACCCACCGTCGCGACGGCGCGCCAGGTCGCCATGTACCTCGCTCGGGAGCTCACCGAGCACAGCCTTCCGGAGATCGGGCGTGGCATCGGCGGACGCAACCACACCACCGTGTTGCATGCCGTCAACCGAATCAGCGCCGCGCTGCGTAGCGATCCGGCTGTGCGCAGCGCGGTCGACAACCTGCACCGCCGCCTCGGCCGCCGCGCGTAACGGCCGATGTCAGTGCGACAATGCACAGCCAGCTTTCCTTTTACCAAGCCGAATTCGCCCCGATATCGACGTGTCAACAGGCACTACAAATTCAAGGTTAGGTAGTAGAACTTGAAGCTCACCGTTTCCCGTGAAACGTTCCTCGCCAAGCTCGGCATCGCCGTGCGGGGCGCCTCCACGCGTAGCGCGATCCAGACTTTGGCGGGGGTTCTGCTGCGCGTGGAAGACGGCCGCGCCGTGCTCGAGGCGACCGACATGGAGCTGGGCGTGCGTGTCTCGCTCGAAACCGAGGAGTCGTCCCCGGGGCACGCCGTGATTCCCGGCCGGCTGCTGTTGGACGTCGTGCGCTCACTGCCGACGGATCAGCTTTCGCTCGAGTACCGCAGCGCGCAGCAGGACGTGGAGCTCGTGGCGGGCCCCTCGAAGTTCCACCTGCGCACGCTGCCGCCCGAGGACTTCCCGAAGCTGCCCGAGGCGCCGCCCGAGGGCGGCATGACGGTTCCCGCAAGCGCCTTCGTGGACACGATCGCCCGCGTGGCGCGAGCGGCGTCCCGCGATGAGACGCGCCCCCACCTCACCGGTGTGCTCGTCACCGCCAGTGGCCGCGAGCTGCGCATGGTGGCGACGGACTCGTACCGGCTTGCCGTGAAGGAGACGCAGCTGGAGGAGCCGCTCGCCGGTTCGCTCGAAGCGAACGTTCCGGCCCGAACGCTCCAGGAGCTCGGCCGCATCGCGGGCGGCGAGGGCGGCGAGAGCATCGGCGTCGCGGCGCTGGAGAACCAGGTCGTCTTCACCGTGGACGACGTCGTGCTGTCGTCGCGGCTGGTCGAGGGGCGCTTCCCGAACTATCAGCAGCTGCTGCCCGAGGCGTACGAGCACGAGCTGCGCGTGAGCCGCGACGAGCTGCTGGGCGTCGTGCGCCGGGTGGGGCTGCTCGCACAGAAGAACGCGCCGCTGCGGCTGCGCTTCTCGGAGGGGGTGCTGGACGTGTCCGCCCAGACTCCCGACGTGGGCGAGGCGAGCGAGTCGCTTCCCCTGCCGTTCGCCGGCGAACCGCTGGAGATCGGCTTCAACGCGGAGTTCTTCCGCGAGGGCCTCGAGAGCGCCGAGTCCGAGGAGTTGATCCTGAAGCTGATCAGCCCGCTGCGGCCCGGGCTGCTCCAGTCCGGTGACGAGGGCTCGGGCTTCGTCTATCTGGTCATGCCGATCCGGCTCAACGTCTGAGCGTGGGCGACTGCCTTCGCATCTTGGCGTCCTCGGCGTGAGCTGAAAGGTCGCAATGCAGGTCACCCGCCTCGAGCTGCGCGACTTCCGCAACTACGAGGCGGGGGAGCTGGACCTGCCCGCCGGGCTGACCGTGGTGGTGGGGCCCAACGGCGCCGGCAAGACGAACCTGCTCGAGGCCGTCTACTTCGGTTGTGCCGGAGCGTCGCCGCGGACGTCCAACGAGCGCGAGCTGGTTCGCCGCGGCGCCACGGTCGCGCGCGTGGTGATCGATACGCGCGACGACGAGGCGAGCCACCGGTTGGAGGCGGGCTTCCAGCCCGGCGAGGCCAAGCGCCTGCGCGTCGACGGTAACCCGGTCGCCAGCTTGGCGGCGCTCGACGCCCGTCCGCTGGTGAGCGTGTTCCTGCCCGAGCGCCTCGAGCTGGTCAAGGGCGCCCCGGCCGCCCGCCGCGCCCACCTCGACCAGGTGGTGGCGGCGCTGTGGCCGGCTCGGGCCGGGGCTCGCGCCGCCTACTCGCGCGTGCTGGCGCAGCGCAACGCGCTGCTGGCGCGCATCCGGGCCGGCGCGTCCAGCCCCGCGGCGCTCGACGCCTGGGACACGGAGCTGGCTCGCGAGGGCATCGCGCTGATGGAGGACCGCTCGGGGGTGGTCGAAGGGCTGCGCGAGCCGTTCGCGCTGCTGGCGGAGCAGCTCGGGCTGCCCGGTCGGGCGGAGGTGCGCTACCGGCCGCGCTCCGCCGCCACGGACGCCGCGGGGCTTGCCTCCGAGCTTGCCGAGCGGCGTGCCGCCGACCTCGAGCGCGGCTTCACGGCCCACGGGCCCCACCGAGACGAGCTGGCCCTGCAGCTCGATGGGGCGCCGCTGCGCGCGTACGGATCGCAGGGCCAGCAGCGCACCGCGCTGCTCGCGCTCCTGTTCGCGGAGCGGGAGCTGCTCGCGACCCGCCGCGACCGCCCGCCGCTGATGCTGCTCGACGACGTCATGTCGGAGCTCGACTCCGAGCGCCGCGAGCTGCTGGCCGCGCTGCTGCGCTCCGGCGGCCAGGCCGTCGTGACGGCCACTGAGGCCGAGCACGTGCCCGGCGCCGACGAGGAGGAGCTGATCCGCGTGAGCGCCGGAGCGGTGGTCGGCAGGGTGGCGGCATGAGGCGGCTCGCCCCGCGCCCGCTCGCCGCCGTCCTGGGCGCGGCGATCGGAGAGGCACGCCCGGCCGGCCTGCTCGCCGCGGTCCAGTCCGCCTGGCCGCCCGTGGCCGGACCCGCGCTGGCGGCCGCCGCGGGTCCCGTTTCGGAGCAGTCGGGCATCGTCACCGTCGCCTGCGAATCGGGGGTCTGGGCTCACGAGCTCGAGCTGCTCGCAACGGACCTGACCACCCGCCTCAACGAGCATCTCGAGGGGGCCGGCGGGCCCGCTCGAGTGGAGCGCTTGCGGTTTGTCGTGGGTTCGGGCTCGAACCGCACCTGAGGCCTACTCGGGAGACTTCCGCGGGAAGTCGCTCAGAAGTAGCCGGTTTGTCGCGATTTGCGGGGATTTTGTAGCTCTCCGAGCCGTCCGACGAAGGGGGTAGCCTGCTACTATTGGGAGCGGTCTTATGTAGCGCCCCGGTCCGTGCGCGAAGAGTCACGGGGCCGGGGTTTTTCACGGTTTGCGGGGGTTTCTCGCGAGCGCCGTGCGACGACGGAAGGGACGGCTTGGCAGACAAGGCTGAGAAGGACGGGAACACCCCCAAGAAGAGGGGCGAGAAGCAGGAGAACGGGAGCTACGCCGCGCAGGACATCACCGTCCTGGAGGGCCTCGAAGCCGTTCGCAAGCGTCCGGGCATGTACATCGGCTCGACCGGCGCCCGCGGCCTCCATCACCTGATCTACGAGGTTGTCGACAACGCTGTCGACGAGGCCCTGGCCGGCGAGGCCGACGAGGTCCAGATCGTGATCCACCCCGACAACTCGGTCACGGTGACCGACAACGGGCGCGGGATCCCGGTCGACACGATGGAGAAGGAGCAGCGGCCGGCCGCCGAGGTGGTCCTGACGGTCCTGCACGCCGGCGGCAAGTTCGGCGAGGGCGGTGGCTACAAGGTCTCCGGCGGCCTCCACGGCGTGGGCGTCTCCGTCGTCAACGCGCTGTCCGAGTGGCTGCACCTGACCGTGTGGCGCGACGGCCACGAGCACACGCAGTCGTACGAGCGCGGCACCCCCACGACGGAGCTCACGCAGGGCGCCGAGACCGACCGCCGCGGCACGCGCATCACGTTCCTGCCCGACCTCGAGATCTTCGAGACGATCGAGTACGACCGCACGGTCCTCGAGCAGCGCTTCCGCGAGATGGCCTTCCTGACCAGGGGCCTCAAGATCGACTTCACCGACGAGCGCGGCGAGCGCTTCCAGACGAGCTTCAAGTACGACGGCGGCATCGTCGACTTCGTCAAGTACCTGCACAGCCAGGGCACGCGCGAGCCGCTGCATCCGACCGTCGTCTTCATCGAGGACTCGAAAGAGGACATGGGCGACGTCGAGGTCGCGCTCCAGTGGAACAACTCCTACCAGGAGGCGCTGCTCTCGTTCGCCAACAACATCAACACGCACGAGGGTGGCACGCACCTGTCCGGCTTCCGCTCGGCGCTCACCGGCACGGTCAACAGGTACGCCCGGGCCGTCGGCGAGCTCAAGGAGAAGGACCCCAACCTCCAGGGCGAAGACGTGCGCGAGGGGCTCACCGCGATCATCTCGGTGAAGATCCGCGAGCCGCAGTTCGAGGGCCAGACGAAGACGAAGCTCGGCAACCCGCCGGTCGAGGGCTTCGTCCAGGCGGCCGTCAACAAGGGCCTCGCCGAGTTCCTCGAGGAGAACCCCACAGAGGCGCGCGTGATGATCCGCAAGGCGGTCGACGCCGCCCGCGCCCGCGACGCGGCGCGCAAGGCGCGCGACCTCACGCGCCGCAAGTCGGCGCTGGAGAACTCCACCCTGCCGGGCAAGCTCGCCGACTGTTCGGTGCGCGATCCCGCGCTGGCCGAGATCTTCATCGTCGAGGGCGACTCCGCCGGCGGCTCGGCCAAGCAGGGCCGTGACCGCAACACCCAGGCGATCCTGCCCCTGCGCGGCAAGATCATCAACGTCGAGAAGAACCGCATCGACAAGGTGCTCTCCAACAAGGAGATCCAGGCGCTGATCACGGCCATCGGCACGGGCATCCGCGAGGAGTTCGACATCGAGAAGGCGCGCTACCACAAGGTGATCGTGATGACCGACGCCGACGTGGACGGCGCCCACATCCGCACCCTGGTGCTGACCTTCCTCTACCGCGAGATGCCCGAGCTGATCGACGCCGGCTACGTGTACATCGCCAAGCCGCCGCTCTACAAGGTCAAGTCCGGCAAGCAGGACGTCTACATCGAGAAGGAGTCCGAGCTCGAGGAGGTCCTGCTGCGCGACAAGCTCGAGAAGATGGAGGTCACGGACCGCGAGGGCAAGGCGTTCAGCCTCACGCACGCGCGCTGGCAGCGCTACGGCCGCCTGCTCAAGCAGTACGAGGGGTGGGCCTCCGCGCTCCGCGCCACCTGGGGGCACGACCCGATCCAGTTCCTGGAGGAGTCGGCGCTGCTCGACGAGGGCGCGACCGATCCCGAGGCCGTGATCGCCCTGCTGAAGGGCGACGACCACGACGGCGAGCCCTTCGAGACGTCGCTGATCTCAGCCGACGAGGACGAGGTCGTCGCGATGGTCATCGAGCGCAAGACCGGCACGGCCAAGACGTACAGGCTCGCCCGAGCGCTGTTCTCGACGCCCGAGTACACCGGGTTCGTGAAGATCCACAAGGAGCTCGACGCGCTCGCCGGCTTCCCGCCCTTCCACGTCGTGCTCGGCAAGAAGGACGGCGATGCCCTCTCCTTCGAGGAGCTGCGCAGCAAGGTGCTCGAGATCTGCCGCGACGGCGTGCCGCTCCAGCGGTTCAAGGGCCTCGGTGAGATGAACGCCGACCAGCTCTTCGACACCACCATGGACCCGGAGAGCCGCACGCTCCAGCTCGTCACGGTCGACGACGCGAGCGCCGCGGACCAGGTCTTCTCGATGCTCATGGGCGACGCCGTCGAGCCGCGGCGAGAGTTCATCGAGGCCCACGCACGTGAAGTCACGAACCTGGATGTGTAGCCATGTCTATTGAGCAGCTGACCGGAGGAAACATCGAGCCCCGCGGGCTCGAGGCGGAGATGCGCTCGTCGTACCTCGATTACGCAATGAGCGTGATCGTGGGCCGCGCGCTGCCCGACGTGCGCGACGGCCTCAAGCCGGTGCACCGGCGGGTCCTCTACTCGATGTACGAGTCGGGCCTTCAGCCGAACCGCCCGCACCGCAAGTGCGCCAACGTCGTCGGCGGCGTCATGGGGAACTACCACCCTCACGGCGATTCGGCGATCTACGACACGCTCGTTCGCATGGGCCAGAACTTCGCCATGCGCTACCCGCTGATCGACCCGCAGGGCAACTTCGGCTCGATCGACAACGACTCGCCGGCGGCCATGCGGTACACCGAGGCTCGCCTCTCGCGACTGGCCACGGAGATGCTCCGCGACATCGACGCGGACACCGTCGAGTTCCGGCCCAACTACGACGAGTCGCGCCAGGAGCCGCTCGTCCTGCCGGCGCGCTTCCCGAACCTGCTCGTGAACGGCTCGTCCGGCATCGCCGTCGGAATGGCCACCAACATCCCGCCGCACAACCTGCGCGAGGCGATCGACGCCGTGGTGGCCTACGTCGACGACCCGGGGATCGACGTGAAGGGCCTGATGCGCCACATCAAGGGCCCGGACTTCCCGACCGGCGGCATCATCGTCGGGCACACCGGCATCCGCGACGCCTACGAGACTGGCCGCGGCCGCGTGGTCGTCCGCGGGCGCGCGCACATCGAGCCGATGGAGCGCGGCAAGGAGCGCATCATCGTCACCGAGATGCCCTACCAGGTCTACAAGGGCGACGGGCGCGGCGACGGCAGCGGGCTGATGCAGAAGATCGTCGAGCAGGTCCAGAACGGCCGGCTCAAGGAGATCGCGGACCTGCGCGACGAGTCGGACAAGTCGGGCATCCGGCTGGTGATCGAGCTCAAGCGCAACGAGAACCCGAAGATCGTCCTCAACAAGCTCTACAAGCACACCCAGCTGCAGACCACCTTCGGCGTGAACATGGTCGCCCTGGTCGACGGTGTGCCGCGCACGCTCGGCCTGCTGCCGATCGTCCGCAACTACGTCGACCACCAGCGCGACGTGATCGTGCGCCGCACGAAGTACGAGCTGAGCCAGCGCGAAGCCCGCCTCCACATCCTCGAGGGCCTGTTGATCGCGATCGAGAACATCGACGAGGTCATCGAGCTGATCCGCGGCTCGCGCGATCCGGACACCGCGCGCGACGGCCTGATCGAGCGCTTCGAGCTGTCGCGCCTCCAGGCGCAGGCGATCCTCGACCTCCGCCTGCAGCGCCTCACCGCCCTGCAGACGGACGAGATCAAGACCGAGCACGCCGACGTGGTCGAGCGCATCAAGTACCTCCGCGACATCCTCGGCGACGAGGCCAAGGTCATGGCCCTGATCCGGGAGGAGCTGCTCGAGATCAAGGACACGTACGGCGACGAGCGGCGCACGCAGATCACCCACTCCGAGGACGAGATCGACGTCGAGGACCTGATCGCCGACCAGCAGATGGTCATCTCGATCACGCACTCGGGCTACATCAAGACGCTGCCGCTGGCCACCTACCGTCAGCAGAAGCGCGGCGGCGTGGGTGTGATCGGGATGGACATGAAGGACGAGGACTACATCGAGCACCTCTTCGTGAGCTCCACGCACGACTACCTCCTCTTCTTCACGAACCGCGGCAAGATCTACCGCGAGAAGGTCTACGAGCTGCCCGAGGCCCAGCGCACCGCGAAGGGGCGCGCGCTCGTCAACATGCTGCCGCTGCGCGAGGGCGAGCGCGTCCAGGCGGTGCTGGCCACGCGCGACTTCAAGGAAGGCAAGTACCTCGTCTTCGCCACCAAGAAGGGCCAGATCAAGAAGACCGAGTTCCTCGCCTACAACACGCCGATCAAGGCCGACGGCATCATCGCGATCAAGATCCGCGACGACGACGAGCTGGTTGCGGTGCGCCGCACCAGCGGCGACGACGACATCATCATGGTGTCGCGCTCTGGCCAGGCGGCGCGCTTCAACGAGGATCAGGTGCGTCCGATGGGCCGGGACACCGGCGGCGTGCGCGGCATGAACGTCAGCCGCGGCGACAACCGCGTGCTCGCCATGGACGTGATCCGGCCCGACATGGAGCTGCTCGTCGTCACCGAGAACGGCTACGGCAAGCGCACCGCGATCGAGGAGTACCCCGTCAAGGGGCGCGGGTCGATGGGCGTGAAGACGATCGGCCTGACCGAGAAGAAGGGCGGGCTGGCCGGAGCGCTGATGGTGCGCGAGCACCACGACCTGGTGTTCATCTCCCAGACCGGGATGGTGCAGCGGACGAGCGTGAAGGGCATCTCGAAGCAGGGCCGGCCGGCTCAGGGCGTGCGGGTGATGAACCTGCGCGAGGACGACCTCGTGAGCGCGGTGGCGCTCGTGATGGACACGGCTGCCGACACCGCGGCGACGGTCCAGGAGGACCTGCCCGAAGGCGAGCAGCCCGAGGCGCCGGAAGTGCCTGAGGCCACCGAGGCGCCCGAAACGCCCGACGAGGAGTAGCCCGAGCCGGCTGGACCGCTCCGCCCTGCGGGTCTGCTTCAATTCGGACCTACCAGGGAAAGGAGGTGGTCCGAGCTTGAGTGACAGATTTCTTGGGACCCTGGAGGTGTCCGGCCGCTAAATCGGTGCTGGACCCCGTTTAGCGGAGTCCAACCCGAGACACCGTCGGTCGAGAGGACCGGGAGTGGTCCCTCTGGTCGCAGTACTCGAAGCCGACCTTGTCCAGCAGCGTTTGCGAGGGGCGTCCTACGGGGCGCCCCTCGTCTTTTACGGGGTCGTCTGGGTGGTGTCCGTACCGGGCGTGTCGGTGTTGGACTGGGCCTGCTGCTCCAGGTCGTCCACGCGCGACTGGACGTCGTCGACGTCCTTGCCGAGTGCCTCGAGTCGGTTGGAGGTCTTGGTGACCGAGCTCTCGATCTTCTTCAGACGCTGGTCGAGCTTGCTCACGTCCGTGGCCGGAGCCAGGTCGCTGATGCGTCCGTCGAGCTCGTCGAGCCGGTCGGACAGCTGACGCTGCACCCGGGTCAGCTGCCCGGCGGTGCGCGCGTTCTGCTCGTCGTTGTTGGCTTCATTGGCGTTGATCAGCGCGATCACGGCGATCGCCGTGGCCGCGGCTGCCCACACGCCGGCCACCAACAGCCAGCGACGGATGGCGCGCAGCTCGTCGGCGGTGACGGGGTCGGGGCGGCTGGGCGGGACCGCGGGGGGATCCGGCCCGGCGCCCGTCAAGCCGCCACCAGATATTGCTCCCAGGCCGCGGGGATCGTGGGCGTGGCCACGTGGATGAAGATCGTGGCGCTGGGTGCCTTCGGCCTGCGCGCCGGGACCATGTTCGCCTGGCGTGGCAGGCGGTCGCCCTTGCGCCTGTTGCACGGCGCGCAGCACGCGACGATGTTGTCCCAGGTGGAGCGCCCGCCCTTCGAGCGCGGGACCACGTGGTCGACGGTGAGGTTGCCGCGCTCGTGGCCGCAGTACTGGCAGGTCCAGCGGTCGCGCGCGAACACCGCACGGCGGGTGATCTTGCGTCGGTGCGCGTCACGCGGGATGCGCACGTAGGCGAGCAGCCGTATGACCACCGGCCGGGCGAGCGTCAAGCTCTCCGCGTGGAGCGCCCAGTCGCCCTCCTCGAGGATCTCCGCGCGGTTCTTGAGGATCAGCACGGCCGCTCGGCGGACGGTGCAGACGTTGATCGGCTCGAAGCTGGCGTTGAGCACCAGCACCCGGCCGGACGAACCTGTGCGCTGCGCGGGCCGGCCGGCCCCGTGCAGCGCGCGCGCAGGGCCTGGTTCCGAGTCACCCGCCTCGGTTACGAGCATCCGGTCCGTGCTCACCGCCACGACGACGCTCAGTTTAGCCAGGCGCCCCGCTCGCATTCGCGTACGAGCCGAGAATGCGCAGCTCCTCCACCTGTCCGCCCAGGGCGGACAGGGCCTCCGCCACGATCGGGTCGGCGGTCCCTCCCTCGAGGTCGGCGAAGAACATGTAGTGCCCCAGGGACGTCCGGCGTGGGCGCGACTCGATCCGGGTCAGGTTCACGCCGCGGTCGGAGAACTGCCGCAGCGCGTCGACCAGCCAGCCCGGCGACTGGTCGCCTCCGCCCCAGAACACCAGCGACGTCTTGCCGCCGGAGGTGGGCTCTCCGGCCTCGGCCGCCGGCGCCAGCCATACGAAGCGGGTCGCGTTGTCGGGGTGGTCCTCGACGTTGGCCACCAGCACGTGGCACCCGTACAGCTCCGCGGCGAGGCGCGACCCGAGCGCGACCGCCGGCTCGGCGGAGTCGCGCACCGACAGCACGGCATCGGCGGTCGAGGCCGCGACGAAGCGCTCCGCGCCGCCCAGGCGCTCGCGCAGGAAGCGCCGGCACTGCGCGGTGGCCTGCGGATGGGACACCACGTGGGTCACCTCGGCGAGGTCGAGCTCACGGGCCGCCACCACGCAGTGATGGATCGGGTGCACCACCTCGGCCACGATGCGCACGCCGCTCGCCTCCAGGGCGAGGGTGTCGATGGTGACCGACACCGCGCCCTCGAGAGCGTTCTCGATCGGCACGACGGCACGGTCCACCTCGCCCTCCTGGACGGCGATCACCGTGTCGTAGATCGTCGGGTAGGGCACCTCCTCGACGCGCTCGGGGGCGGAGGCGCGCAGGGCCTCCTCGCTGTAGGTCCCGGCCGGACCGAGATAGCCGACCCTCATCAGCCGCCGGCCGGCACGCCGGCCATCGCGGCCTCGATCGCCTGGTGCTCCTCGGGCGACAGCTCCAGCTCCGACTCGCCCTCTCGCACCTGCTTGACGTAGATGCGCGCCTGGTCGCGGTGGAGGATCGACGACACGACGACGCCGGTGCGCCGCGTGTCGAGCAGCGCCATCGTGCTCGACTGCTGACCGGACATCTCGCCCCAGGCGTCGTAGCGGACAAGCGAGGTGTAGGCGACGCAGCCGTCGATGCGGTGCTCGGCCCTGGACATGCGCTCCTCCAGCCGCACGGCCGTCTCCTCGACCCAGTCGCGCAGCTGCACGAACGCCTCCTGGATCTGCGCGGCGTGCGTGACCAGATCGGCCTGGCTCCCACCCAGCACCGTGCGCTGAGCCGCGCGCAGGCGGCGCAGCTTCACGGCCAGCACGATCGCCCACAGCAGCGCCACGAGCGCGAGCCCCGCGGCCGCGACCGCCACGATGCCCTGCGTGGTGGTCAGGTCGTCCACGCGGCCAGGTTACTGAGCGGTCCCGCGGAGCCGCATGCTTGCAGGCCCGAAGCAGCCGGCTCGGCCGGCTCCGCAGGGAAGACGCTTTACCTCGTGAAGATGACCGAGCACTCCAGCGTGTTGTTGTCCGTCTTCTGCTCGCCGGTGACCGGTTTGACCTCGACCTTCACGGGCACGTTCTGGCCGGTCGGAGGCGTCTTGTCGAGCGGGATCGTGACGGTCTGGATCTCCCCCGGCGCGACCGTGGGGATCGTGTCCTCGCGCGTGAAGGCGTCGCCGCCGTCGCCCACGGTCACGCTGACCGTGACGTCGTTCTCCGTGTTCTCGCCCTGGTTCTGCACCTGGATCTCGAAGGCGAGATCACCGGACAGCTGCACGGAGGCCGACCCGCCTGGGGTCAGAGCGAC
The DNA here is from genome assembly GCA_034664125.1 of Thermoleophilaceae bacterium. Taxonomy (GTDB): domain Bacteria; phylum Actinomycetota; class Thermoleophilia; order Solirubrobacterales; family Thermoleophilaceae; genus JACVRW01. Next base: position 47,750 of record JAXDIG010000012.1, read on the forward strand.
CCCGCCCAGCGTCACGCCCGCGATGCCGTTGCCGTGCAGGCCGGGCGCGGCGTCCCCGCCGCCCGCCGTGCCGGTCCGCAGCGCGTTGACCTGGTCCGCCACGAAATCGGGCTGGAGCCATTGGATGTCGGGCACGAAGCCCTTTGTCGGGAGGTCCGGCGCCGACAGGCTCTCCTTGCGGAGCACGTCGAAGAGCTCACGACGGAAACGCTGCGTGTCGACGATGTCGCTGGCGAGGAAGACCTGCATCTGCTTCGCCACGTCGTCCGAGCCCTGGCGGCGATCCTGGTCGCCGAGGGCCACCCGCAGGGCGTCGGTGATGTGAGCGAACCCGTCGCGGCGCAACTCGAGCACCTCGACCAGCTCGTTCTGGGCACCGGTCAAGTCACCCGGCGCGTCGAGCCGGTTGGCACGGTCGACCAGCTCGCTCGAGTCGACGCGGTAGGCGTTCAGCGAGTTGATGATCGACGCGGCCTGGTTGGTGCCCCCCTCGCCCTGGAGCAGCTTGAACAGGGAGTCGCCCTCCAGCTTGGACGCGCGCAGGAGCTCCGCGGAGTCGTTCCCGTAGTTCTTGATCGCGTTCTGCTTGCGCGTATCTAGGCAGCCGCGCACGAGCACCACGAACAGGATCAGCACGATCACGCCCGCGACCAGCGCGATCGTGCGGCGCACCATAAGCGTCTGGCGGTCGGCCGACGGGCCGCGGGGCGGTCGCCGACGTGAGCTCGCCGGCTCGTCCGGTTCGTCGAGGAAGGACAGCAGCAGTTTCCCCTCCTGGCGCCTTGTTGGGCGCCTGCCAAGGTTGAGTGGGAGTATGACCGCCGGGCAGGACGAGCCCTTCGCGGACCGAAAACGGAACATGACGTGAAACGCCCCGAGATCAGACCTGCCGAGGAGCCCGGCACTTTGCCGCTGGGCGGCTCGGACCCTACACAGGCGCTCCCCGGCGCAACGGGGCCGCGGCTGGTGCTGGGCCGCTACCGGCTCGAGCGGCGCCTGGGGGCGGGCGGCTTCGGCGTGGTGTGGCTCGGTTGGGACGAGAAGCTGGAGCGCGAGGTCGCCGTCAAGGCGATCCCGCGCGAGGGCGGCAGCGGAGAGCGCGTCGAACGCGAGGCGCGCGCGGCCGCGCGGCTCAACCACCCGGGCATCGTCGCGGTCTACGAGCTAGCTTCCGACGAGCACGACGTCTACCTCGTGTCGGAGCTCGTTCGGGGGCGAACCCTCGCGGAGCTGGTGCGCGCCGGCGCCATCGCCGACCGCGACGTGGCCCGCATCGGGCTGGCGCTCTGCGATGCGCTCGAGCACGCCCACGCGCACGGTGTGATCCACCGCGACGTCAAGCCGCAGAACGTGATGGTGGTCGCCGACCCGGCCGCGGGGGCGGGCTTCGCCAAGCTGGCCGACTTCGGGGTCGCCCACGTGGTCAGCGACAACCCGCTGACGCACACCGGCGACGTCGTCGGCACGCTCGCCTACATGGCCCCCGAGCAGGCCGAGGGGGCTCGCGTCAGCCCGGCCAGCGACGTGTACTCGCTCGCGCTGACGCTCTACGAGGCCTGGACCGGTACCAACCCGGTGCGGGCCGAGGGCCCGGCCGCGACGGCCCGCCGCCTGGGACGGCCGCTGCCTTCCCTCGCCGCGATGCGGCGCGACCTGCCGCTCGAGCTGTGCGACGCGATTGACGACGCGCTCAAGATCGATCCCGCCCGGCGGCCCACGCCGCGCGGGCTGCGCGCCGAGCTCGCCGCCGTGGAGGGCCAGCTCGACGAGGAGGGCGGGCTGGTCGAGCCCGAGACGCTGCGCCGGGTCGGATTGCCAGCCACGCAGGGCGGCCGCACGGGGCTGACGCGGCTGCTGCTCGGAGGCGGCTCTCGCACCGACGAAGCAACCCGCGTGGCCGCCCCGCTCGGCCCGGACGGCGCCGCGGAGCTGTCCCCGGGCGTACTCGGACGTCGCGCGAGGGTGCCCTCCAGGCCCGGCGTGCTGACCCGCCGGCTCGGAGCCGGTGCGCTGGCGGGCGCCATCGTGCTCGGCGTGCTGGAGTCACTCGGCCCGGACCCCTCGTTCTCGGCGCCGGCCGTGGCCGGGGCTGCCGCGCTGGCGGTCGCGCTGCTGCCGCGCATCGCCTGGCTGGTGGTCGCGGCGGGCCTGTGCGGCTGGCTCATCTCCCCTGAGGCCGACCGCCAGGGCACCGCCCTGATCCTCGCCGCGGCGGTCGCTCCGATGCCGCTGCTGCTCCCGCGCGCCGGGCTGCTCTGGTCGGTGCCGATCCTGGCCCCGCTGCTCGGCACGGTGGCGCTCGCCCCGGCGTTCGTGGGGATCGCCGCGCTGGCGCCCACGCCGCGGCGCCGCGCCGGCCTGGGCGCGGCCGGCTTCCTGTGGCTGGCGCTCGGCGAGCTGATCACCGGCCAGAACCTGCTCTTCGGCGTTCCGGACGGCGCCCTGCCCCGGCTCGACTGGGAGGGCTCGATCAGCGCGGCCGCCTCCGACGCGCTAGGGCCACTGCTGTCCGGCCCCGCCCTCGCCCCCGCGGTCGTATGGGCCGCCTTCGCGATGGTGCTGCCGCTGGTGGTCCGCGGCCGCTGGCTCGCGGTGGACCTGATCGGAGCCGGCCTGTGGGCCGCCGGCCTGTTGGTGGCGCTCGCGGCACTCGGCGACATGCTTGCCGCGACGACGGTGCTGGACCAGGCGCGGGGTGCTCTGGCCGGCGCGATCGCGGGCGGGCTCCTTGTCGTGGCCGTGTCCCAGATGACGGCTCCAGCGGAGGGCTGGCGCCCGGCGCGGGCGGAGTCCGTGACAACGGCATAGGGCTACCCTGACCCGCGAACCATGAGCGTTCTACGCAACCTCGAGGCAAAGCTGGGCGGCATCGTCGAAGGCGCGTTCGGCCGCGCCTTCAAGACCAGCGTGCAGCCGGTCGAGCTCGCGCATAAGCTCGCCAAGGAGATGGAGGAGAACCAGATGGTTTCCGTCTCGCGGGTCTACGTGCCGAACCACTACCGCGTGTTCCTGTCGCCGCGCGACCGCGAGCAGTTCTCGAGCTACGAGCCCGCGCTGCGCAAGGAGCTGTCGGACTACCTGCTCGAGCACGCGCGCCAGGAGCAGCTCGCGCTCACCAGCCGCCCCCAGATCGAGTTCCACACCGACGACCGGCTCGACCTGGGCGAGTTCGGCATCCAGGCGCAGCTGCTCGGCGGCCCCGAGGAGGAGAGCGACCTGGCCGAGCCGGGTCCCTCGGCGGGGGACTTCGGCCACACGATGGTCTACTCGCCGGATCGCGAGGCCCGCCCGCTCGAGCCCGTGCTCGACCGGCGCCAGGCGCTGCTCGTGGCAGAGGGTCGGCGCAACGTGCTGAGCGGCGAGCGGGTGCTCGTCGGGCGCAGCCGCGAGTGCGACGTGGTGCTGTCCGATCAGAACGTGTCCCGCCGCCACATCGAGCTGCACCGCGGCGAACGCGGCTGGGCCGCGGTCGACCTCGGGTCGACCAACGGCATGAAGGTCAACGGGCGCCGTCTGAGCCACGCCGAGCTGGAGCCCGGCGACCGCATCACCGTCGGCGTCACCGATCTGACCTTCGAGCTCGAGTAGACATGGACGAGCCAGTCGCGGTCGCGCTCAAGTTCGGCTTCCTGGCCGTGCTCTACCTGTTCCTGCTGTGGGTCGCGCGCAGCGCGATGAAGGACCTCTCGCGTGGGGCGGACGGCACGGCGGCGGCGGAGCCGGTGGAGCCGCCCAGCCCGCGCCGGCGGCAGTCGGCCATGCCGGACCTGCGGGCCGGAGTCGCGCCCCGGCTGGTCGTGGTGGCGGCGATGGGCCACGAGCCCGGCACTACCTTCGACGTGGGGACCGGAGCCACGATGGGCCGCTCCGACGGCGCCGAGATCCGCGTGGACGACCCGTTCGCCTCCTCCGCCCACGCGCGCGTTTTCTCGCGCGGCGACTTCATGTACGTGGAGGACATGGGCTCCACCAACGGCACTTATCTCAACGGCCGCCAGATGCGAACGCCGGAGCGCCTGAAGGTGGCCGACGTGATCCGTATCGGCGACAGCGAATACCGGTACCAGGAGTGACGCTGCGGATAGTCGAGCATGTGGGCAGGACCGACGTTGGGCGCCAGCGCAGCGTCAACGAGGACTCGCTCGTGCTCGACCCGCCCCTCTTCGCCGTCGCCGACGGCATGGGGGGCGCCAAGGCGGGCGAGGTGGCCTCGTCCATGGCGGCCAAGGCCTTCGAGGGCGAGTCCGACTCCGGGGAGCCCGCCGAGGCGCAGCTGTCGCGCATCCTGCGCGAGGCCAACCGGCGCATCTACGACCTGGCGGCGGCCGACGACTCGCACCGCGGCATGGGGACCACGGTGACGGCCGCCAGGGTGACGGGCGACGAGGTGAGCCTCGGCCACGTCGGAGACAGCCGCGCCTACCGCCTGAGGGATGGCGAGCTCCAGCAGCTGACGCGTGACCACTCGCTCGTCGCCGAGCTGGAGCGAACCGGCCAGATCACGCCCGAAGCGGCCGAGCACCACCCGCAGCGCTCGATCATCACCCGGGCGCTCGGCCCCGAGCCCGACGTCGAGGTCGACACCTACACGCTCTCGGTCCGCGCCGGCGACGTGTTCCTGATCTGCTCCGACGGCCTCACGAGCATGATCTCCGACGACGAGCTGGCCGCGATCCTGCGCGCCGCAGGGAGCCTCGAAGAGGCCGCCGAGTCGCTGGTGCTCGCCGCCAACCAGAGCGGCGGCAAGGACAACATCACGGTCGTGATGTTCCGCCTCGGCGAGGGCGACGGCCCCGCGGAGGTCCCGGGCGAGGACGAGACGATCGCCGGGCAGCTGTCGGCCACCGAGGTGCGCGAGGCGGCGCTCGACCAGACCACCGAGCCGCATCCCGCGCCGCCGACGGTGGAGCGCTTGGCCGGGGTGCCCTCAGACGCGACCGTGGTGGCACCGCCGCAGCAGAGCGCCGCGCGACCGGCCGCGGCGCCGGCCCGGCGCGAGCGCGGCGGGCGGCTGAAGACCGCAGCCAAGACCCTGCTGGCGCTGGCCGTGCTCGGCGCGGTCGGCACGGGCCTCTACGCGCTGTCGCGGCAGGTCTACTTCATCGGCACCAACGACGCCGGCCTCGTCACGCTCTACAGGGGCGTGCCGTACGAGCTGCCCTTCGGCGTCGACCTCTTCGAGCAGGAGTACGCGAGCGGGGTCCCGGCGCGCGCGATTCCGGCCTCCCGCCGCAAGCGCGTGCTGGATCACGAGTGGCGCGGGCGCCAGGACGCCCAGGATCTGCTGCGCACGCTCGAGCGGGGACAACTGTCGGGCTGATGTCCGCGCGCACCCGCGAGCTGTTCGGGCTGATCCCCGTGTCGTTGCTGGTGGCCGCCGGCTTCGCCGCCGTGCTGGCCACGCGCACCGAGGACGTGAGCGACGCCACGCTCACGTACGGCGCGGTCTTCCTCGGCCTGTGCGTGATCGCCCACCTGTTCATCCGCGCCCGGCTGCCGGACGCCGACCCGTACCTGTTCCCGCTCGCGGCCCTGCTCGCGGCGGTCGGCCTCGTCCTGATCTACCGCATCGACCCGGAGTTCGCGCGCGAGCAGGCGCAGTGGTTCGTGGTCGGGCTCGTCCTCTTCTGCGGCACGATCGTGGCGGTCCACGACCACCACATCCTGGAGCGCTACCGCTACACGATCGCGGCGGTCGGGATCGCCCTGCTCGCGATGCCGCGCCTGCCCGGCATCGGGGAGCAGATCCACGGTGCCTTCCTCGCCATCAAGCTGGGACCGATCCAGTTCCAGCCGGCGGAGTTCGCGAAGCTCGCCATCATCATCTTCCTCGCCAGCTACCTGCGCGAGACGGGCGACATCCTCGTGCGGGCGCGGCTGCGGCCGCTGCCCGGGACCAGCCAGGTGCTGCTGTTCGGGCTGCCCGCCATCGGGACCGTGCTGGCGATCCTCGTGCTCGGGCTGGGCCCGGCCGGCTCGACGCTGCTGGTCGTGTTCGTCGCGTCGCTGGTGGCGGTGCTGCGGGAGCGGCCCTCGCCCAAGCACTTCGGGCCGCTGCTGCTCGTGTGGGGGCTGGCGATGCTGATGCTGATCTTCATCCGCGACCTGGGCAGCTCGCTGATGTTCTTCGGCGGGTTCCTCGTGCTCCTCTACGTGGCCACCAGCCGCCTGTCGCTGGTCGGGGTGGGGGCGACGATGTTCTTCGGGGGCGCGTTCTTCCTCGAGAAGAACATCTCGCACGTGCACGATCGCGTCCAGATCTGGCTCGACACCTTCTCGCGCGAGCGCGTGCACTGCCCCAGCACCGGGCAGGTCACCGAGTTCGTCAACTGCCAGGGCTACCAGGTCGCGCAGTCGCTGTTCGCCCAGGCGGACGGCGGATTATTCGGGCAGGGCTTCGGCAAGGCTCTGATCGAGTTCGGCGGCACCCCCCTGCTGCCGGCGGCACACACCGACCTGATCTACGCCGTGCTCGTCGACGAGGCGGGCCTGTTCGGCGCGGCGGGCGTGCTCGGCGCCTACCTGCTGTTCGCCTATCGCGGCTTCAAGACCGCGACGGTCGCCAACGACGGCTTCTCGAAGCTGCTCGCCGTCGGGCTGACGGCGGTGTTCGCGCTGCAGGTGTTCGTGATCGTCGGCGGCGTCACGCGAGTGATTCCACTGACCGGCGTCACGCTGCCGTTCGTGTCCTACGGCGGCAGCTCGATCGTCGCCAACATGGTCCTGCTGGCGCTGCTGCTGGTCGTTTCCGACCACGCTCGCGCTGACCGGATCCGGAGAGGCGGGCTGGTCTGAACCCCCAGATCCGCAACGTCTACGGGCTCTTCATCGTGCTGTTCGCGCTGCTCGTGGGGTTCACCTCGTATTGGGCCGTGCTCGATGCCAAGGGACTGGAGAACAACCCCGACAACCGCCGCGCGCTGATCAAGGAGCAGACGATCCCGCGCGGGCTGATCTTCGCTCGCGACGGCCGCACGCAGCTCGCTGCCAACCGCGTCTCGCGCCGCGGCGACGCGCGCATCTTCGTGCGGGAGTACCCGCAGCGCGGGACGTTCGCCCACCCGATCGGCTACTCGTTCATCCAGAACGGCCGCCGCGGCCTGGAGGAGTCGCGCAACGACGAGCTGGCCGGGCACGAGAACGAGTTCGAGTCAATCTTCGCCGGACTCGAGGGCCGCGCTCGCGAGGGCAATGACGTGGTCACCAACCTGGATGTGGCGGGGACCGACGCCGCGGTCGCCGGCCTGGCCGGGCGCAAGGGCGGCGTGGTGGCGATCGAGCCGCAGACCGGCAAGGTGCGCGTGATGGTGTCGATCCCCGAGTACGACCCCAACCAGATCCCCACGAACTTCGCGGCGCTCGACACCGACCCGGACAAGCCGACCTTCAACCGCACGACCCAGGAGCTGTATCCGCCCGGGTCCACGTTCAAGGTTGTGACCGCGACCGCGGCGCTCGACACCGGCAAGGTGACGCCCGAGACGATCATCGACGGCTCGTCGCCCAAGGAGATCAGCGGGGTGCCGCTGGAGAACTCCGGGGGTCAGAGCTTCGGGCCGATCTCGGTCACCGACGCGCTGACGAACTCCGTCAACACCGTGTTCGCGCAGATTGGCGAGCGGGTCGGCCGAGCGACCCTGGTCGAGTACATGAAGCGCTTCGGCTTCTTCGAGGACCCCCAGCTCGACTACCCCGCCAATCAGATGATCCCCAGCGGCGTCCGTCGCAACGGCAGGGAGTACGTGCAGGACGGCTTCGACGCCGGTCGCGTCGCGATCGGCCAGGGCGGCACCGAGGGCGCGATCGAGGCCACGCCGTTGCAGATGGCTGAGGTGGCGGCGGCGATCGCGAACGGCGGCCGGCTGATGAAGCCGCGGCTGACAGACCGCATCGTGGGTAAGGACGGGCGCGTGAGGAAGCGCATCGAGCCCGACCTCCAGTCGGAGGTCATGAAGCCCGAGACGGCCGCTCAGCTGACCGAGATGATGGGCCGCGTTGTGGAGGAGGGGACGGGCACCGCCGCCGCGCTGGCCGGAGTCCGCGTAGCCGGCAAGACCGGCACGGCCGAGGTGGGGGCCAACCGCGAGTTCACCCAGCCCTGGTTCATCTGCTTCGCGCCGATCGACAACCCGCGCCTGGCGGTGGCCGTGACGCTGGAGCGCCAGCCCGCCGGCTCGCAGGGCGGCACGGTGGCGGCGCCGATCGCGCGCAGCGTGCTCGAGGCGATGCTCGGGGGCGGTGGATGACCGAGGTCGCCGACAACACGCTGGTCGACAGCCGCTACCTGATCGTGCGCCGGATCGGGTCGGGCGGCATGGCCGACGTCTACTGCGCCGAGGACACCCATCTCGGCCGCCAGGTGGCACTGAAGGTGCTGCACCGCCGCTTCGCGCAGGACCAGGAGTTCGTGGAGCGCTTCCGCCGCGAGGCCAGCGCGGCCGCCGGGCTACAGCACCCGAACGTGGTCGGCGTCTTCGACCGCGGCCGCCACGACGGCACCTACTACATCGCGATGGAGCACCTGCCCGGTCGCACGCTCAAGGAGATCGTGATCTCCGACGCGCCGCTCGGGCAGGAGCGCGTGGTGGACCTGGGCGTGCAGATCCTGCGCGCGGCCGGCTTCGCCCACCGCCACGGCGTGATCCACCGCGACTTCAAGCCGCACAACGTGATCGTGGACGACCACGATGGCGTGAAGGTGACCGACTTCGGCATCGCCCGCGCCGGCGCCTCGGAGATGACCGAAACCGGCTCGATCATGGGCACGGCGCAGTACCTGTCGCCCGAGCAGGCGCAGGGACACGCGGTCACGGCGGCCTCGGACCTCTACTCGATCGGCGTGATGCTCTACGAGATGCTCGCCGGGCGCCTGCCGTTCGAGGGCGACAGCGCGGTGTCCGTGGCGCTCAAGCACCTGTCCGAGTCGCCGACGCCGATCTCGCACTTGCGCCCGGACGTGAGCCCGGGGCTGGAGTCGGTCGTGATGGCGGCGCTGGCCAAGGACCCGGCGCACCGCTGGCAGTCGGCCGACGACTTCGCCGAGGCCCTGCAGGCCGCCGGCGCCCAGCTGGAGCAGGGCGCGGAGGCCCCGCAGGACACAGCGGCGTTCCTCCCGGTGCCGGCCGGCGCCGGCGGCCTGCCTGCCGAGCCGCCAACGCTGCCGCCGCCCGGCGAGCTCCCGCCCGAGCGCGGGCGGCGCTGGCCATGGTTCACGATCGGCGTGCTCACCGTCGCGCTGGCGGGCTTCCTGATCTACCTGGCGGTGGCCGGCCTGACCGCGGCCGACACCCGGGAGGTGCCGCGCGTGGTCGGCAAGCAGCTGCTGCAGGCGCGGGACACCCTCGAGCGCAACGGCTTCCAGGTGGAGGAGTCGCGGGTGCGCAGCCAGGCCCCGTTCGACCAGGTCATCGACCAGGACCCGAACCCGCGCGAGCAGGCGGACGAGGGCTCGACGGTCACGCTGGAGGTTTCGGGCGGCCCCGGCACCGTGCGCGTGCCGACCGTGCGCGGATTGCCCCAGGCGGTGGCCATCGAAGCGCTCGACAAGCGCGACCTCAAGGCGACGGTCGACCGCAGGCCCTCGGAGAGCATCGAGAAGGGCATCGCGATCCGCACCGTGCCCGCCGCCGGCGAGGTGGTCGACCGCGGCGAGCGCATCCAGCTGTTCGTCAGCTCCGGGCCCGAGCAGGTGGAGGTGCCGGACGTGACGGGGCTGTCGCGCGACTCGGCGCAGTCCCTGCTCACCAAGGCGGGCCTCGAGCCCGCTGTCGAGGAGCGCGAGTCCAAGGAGCCGGCGGACGACGTGATCGCTCAGAACCCGGCGGCCGGTACGGAGGTCGACCGCGGGTCCACCGTGACGATCACTGTGTCCACCGGCATCGAGAAGGTCAGCGTGCCGAACGTCGTCGGCCTCAACCGGCGCGACGCGGCCCAGCAGCTGCGCGAGGTGGGGCTCGTTCCGGCGGAGCGCGACGTGGACGTGACCGACCCCAGCCAGGACGGCGTGGTGATCGACCAGCGCCCGGCCGCCGGCATCGAGCTGGAAAAGGGCCGCGACGTGGTGGTCATGGTCGGCGTGCTGATCCAGGACGACGTGCTCACGCCCGGCGCGCCCCAGGGCACGCCGTGAAGGTCGCGGTGCTCGGCGGCGGGCGCTCGAGCGAGCACGACGTGTCGCTCGACTCGGCCGAGTCCGTGCGCCAAGGGCTGGAGGAGGGCGGGCACGAGCCGATCGAGGTGCTGATCGAGCGCGACGGGAGCTGGACCCACAACGGCGAGCCGCTGCGGCTCGAGCCTTCCGGCGGGCTGCTCGGGGCCGACGCGGTGTTCCCCGCGCTCCACGGACCGTTCGGCGAGGACGGCACCGTCCAGGGCCTGCTCGACGTGCTCGACGTGCCGTACGTCGGGGCCGGTGTGCTGGCGTCGTCGCTGTCGATGGACAAGGCGGTGTTCAAGGACCTGATGGCGGCGCACGGCGTGCCGCAGGGCGACTACGCGGTGGTGCGCGCCGGCGGCGAGCCGACCACGCTCGGTCCGCCGGTCTTCGTGAAGCCGAACCGGCTGGGCTCCTCGGTGGGGATCTCGAAGGCGGTCAGCGAGGTGGAGCTCGACCGGGCCATCGACCTCGCCTTCCAGCACGACCCCGTGGTGGTCGTGGAGCGCATGGTCACCGGGATGGAGGTGGAGTGCTCGGTGCTCGGCAACGGCGACCCGCAGGCCTCGACGCCCGGCGAGATCGTGATCAAGGACAGCGACTGGTACGACTACGAGGCGAAGTACACGGACGGCGGGATGGAGCTGGTGGTGCCGGCCCGCACGCCGCATCTGGAGGATGTGCGGCGCCTCGCCGTCGAGGTGTTCAAGATCGTCGGCTGCGCAGGCATGGCGCGGGTGGACTTCTTCGTCACCGAGGACGGCGTGCTGGTGAACGAGCTGAACACGATCCCCGGCTTCACCGCCACGAGCGTGTACGCCAAGCTGTGGGACGCGAGCGGCGTGCCGTATCCCGAGCTACTCGACCGGCTGCTCGCACTCGCTCTGGAACGCCACGCCGAGGAGCGCAGGTATCGCCACTAACGCTTTAGGGCGAGTTCCTTGATCGTCACTTTTCCGGCATCCGGCAGCTCGGAGATCCAGAGCAGGTAGTTGCGAAAGCCGCGTCCGGCGGTGTCGAGCTGGATGCCCTGCTCGCGCTTGACGGTGACCGTGGGGCTGACCTTGTGCCAGTCCTCGATGCGGCTGGGCACGCTGTCGGACGCGTAGACAGCCGCCTGGAACCCGGGCGTGGAGGTCACGACGTCCATCTGACGGGCGGCCACCCGCGACCCGGCGTTCACGTACAGGCCCACACCGGACTTGTTGCTGCCCGCGAAGCCGCCCTCGTAGGTTTCGGTGCTCCAGACGGTCGTCGGCAGGCCGTCGATCGCGAACTGCACCTGGCTGCGCGACTCCTCGCCGTCGCCCTCGGGGTCGTAGTCGTGGGCCGCGTCCTTCGACAGCGTGACCGCCGACAGCCCGGGAGTGCGGGGGGTGGCCGCCTGCCCGGGCCCTTTCTCGGTACGGGTGGCGAAGAAGGCGATCGTCGCCGCGACGATCGCCAGCGCCGCGATGCTGATGAACAGCGTGCGCCGGGGGTGGCGCAGCCGCTGCGGGGCGAAGTCGGCCGTGTCGTCGGACAGCGAGCGCAGCACCGTGGTGGCCTCGCCGGTGGCCTGGCCGCTGCGGGCGGCCTCGATGGCGAGCACCTCCTCGAGGTCGTGGGTCATCTCCTCGACCGTGGCGTAGCGGTTGCGCGTCTCCTTCGCGGTCGCGCGCTCGACCACCGCGGCCAGCGCGGCGGAGATCTCGGGCCGGCGGCGCTGCACGTCGGGGAGCTGCTCGCGCACGTGCTTCATCGCGACCGCCACCTGCGTGTCCGCCTTGAAGGGCGCCTCGCCGGTGAGCATCTCGTAGAGGACGATCCCGAGCGAGTAGATGTCGGACTGCGCGGTCACCTCGTGGCCGAGCGCCTGCTCGGGCGAGACGTAGTCCGTGGTGCCCAGCACGCGGCCGGTGGCGGTCAGCCCCTGGGCCTCGAGCGAGCGGGCGATGCCGAAGTCGGTGACCTTGGCGCGCCCGTCGGGATCGATCAGGACGTTCTGGGGCTTCACGTCGCGGTGCACGAGCATGTGCGAGTGCGCGCACTCGAGCGCCCGGCCGATCTCGACCGCATAGGCCACCGCCTCCGCGACCGGCAACCGGCCGAGCCGGCGGATGCGGTCCTTGAGTGTCTCGCCCTCGACGTACTCGAAGACGATGTAGGGAGCGCCGTCGTCCTCCCCGGCGTCGATCACCGTCACCACGTGCGGGTGGTTGAGCTGGGCGACCGCGCGCGCCTCGCGGCGGAAGCGCTCGAGCTGGTCGGGGTCGTCCGAGATGTCGCGATGCATGAGCTTGATCGCGACATGGCGTTCGAGCGTCGGGTCGAAAGCCCGGTACACGCTCGACATCCCGCCCGAGCCGACCTTCTCCTCGAGTCGGAAGCGGTCGCCGATCAAGGTGCCGATCACCGTCATCTATTTTCCGCTCTCTAGTGCCTCTGGGTGTTCGCTACTACACGGATCCTGCCTGCTCGGCCTCCTGGGCCGTCGAGCCTGCCCTGCGCAAGCTCATGATGGAGTTCGGCACCGACCTGTCGATCACCTACGTGATGGGCGGCCTCGCCCGATCGTACGAGGGCGATCTGTCCCCAATGATCCTGTCATGGCTGGACGTGTCCGACAGATCGCGCATGCCGATCGACCCGCGACTGTGGTCCGAGGGCCCGATCCACTCGACCTACCCGGCGTGCATGGCGGTGAAGGCGGCGGCCGAACAGGGACCCGAGGCGGCCGGTCGCTACCTGCGGGCGGTGCGGGAGGGCCTGATGTGCTTCCGGCGCAAGCTGGACACCAAGGAGGCGCTCGTGGAGGAGGCGCGGGCGGCCGGGCTTGAGGTGCAGCGCTTCCGAGTGGATCTCGACTCGAACGCCATCGTGGAGGCCTTCGCCGCGGACCTGGAGGAGACGCGCTCGATCGAGGGGCTCGTGCTGCCTTCGGTGCGCTTCGAGGGCGAAGCCGGCGTCGAGTGGCTGTTCGGAGAGACGGGCTATGAGGAGTGGCGAGCGGCGGCGGTGGCTGCCGGCGCGGCTGCCTCGGGCTCCGCGCCGCCGGAGCCGCTTGCCGCGGTCGAGCGGTTCGGGAGAGTGGCTGACGTCGAGGTCGCGGCTTTGTGCGAGCTGCCCATCCCTCGCGCTTCGGCCGAGCTGTGGCGCCTGGCCACCGAGTGGAAGCTCAGGCCGGTGCGGGTGCTGACCGGGACGCTGTGGGAGCTGGCCTCCTAACGGCTCCAACTACAGCAATCAAGACGGCTTTCACGTGCTCGGCGTCCAGCGCGATCTGCTGGTGGGTGAAGCGCAGCGGCGTGAGGCCCGCTGCGGCGTGTGCCTGGTCGCGGCGCCGGTCCCTGGCCTGTTGCGCCGGCGTGCGGTGGTAGCGCAGGCCGTCGGTTTCGACCACGAGCTCGAGCTCGGGCCAGTAGAAGTCGACGCGGAAGCCGTTGACGCGCTGCTGCGTCAGCGGCGGCGGGAGGCCGGCCCTGCGCGCGATCGGCAGAAAGCGCCGCTCGAGCTCCGAGTCGGTCAGCGTGAGGGTGCGCCGATCGAGCAGCCCACGCAGGGCCTTCACGCCGTGGTGGCCGTCACGCGCTTCAAGGGCCGCCCGCAGCCGCTCCGGATCGACGAGGTCGAGCTTGTCCGCCTCGTTGACGGCGGCCTCGAGGGCGCGCGCATCAAGCCGCTGTGCCAGGTCCACGAGCGTGCGTACGGGAGTGGTGACCGGGATGCCGTGGTGGGTTGTGCGCTCGCCGGGCGGGAGCGCGGCGCGGTGGACGCGGACGCCCGGGCGCCGGCGCATCGCGCCGGCCGGCACGGTCACCTCGATCGGCCCGCCTCTGCGCTTGCGGATCCCGTAGACCTCTCCCGCATGCTCATGGCTGAGCGCCGCGTCGGGCCCACAGCTGAGGACCGCAGCAATGAGGACACCACGGCGCGTGAGTTGGGGCCTTCCGACCGCGTACACGCCCCGCTGCACGCGGTGTAGCCGCCCCTTGCGCAGTCGATATTCGATTCCCGCAGAGTTCAGCCCCATTTTCAGCAGCTGCGCTCGTGTCACCACTCCGTGCTGCGCCGCCGCCAGAGCGAGCACGTCTGCCAGCGAGATTTGCAGCTTTTTCCCACCCATAGATAGGAAAAAGCTGCAAAACGGCCGAACTCGCCCCCCTACTCGCCCACGAACCCCGCTCGGGTTCCTCGCAGGCGCTGCGGACGGAGCTCCACGGCGCCGGCGGAAGGAGTCGCGTGGCCGATAACCGCGGTGCCGGGGTGGTGCGCCGCCAGCAGGGCCACCGCCGCCTCGGCTTGCGGGGCCGGCACCACGCAGCAGAATCCGCAGCCCATGTTGAAGACCTCGTAGAGCTCCGCCGGCTCCACCGCTCCGCGCTCGGCGATCAGCTCGAAGATGTGGGGCACCGGCAGCGGGGCGTCGATCACGTAGCCCACCTCCGCCTCGAGGCGCAACAGGTTCAGGAACCCCTCGCCGGTGATGTGCGCCAGGCCGCGCACGTCGATGTCCGACTCGAGCAGCTCGCGCACCGCCCGCACGTAGATCACGGTCGGCTCGAGCAGGAGCTCGCCGACCGTCGTGTCGCCGACCGGCTCGTCCAGATCGGGCAGCACGCGGCGCGCGAGGCTGAGCCCGTTCGAGTGGATGCCGCTCGACGGGATGCCCACCACGGCGTCGCCGGGCTCGATGGTCGCTCCGGTCACGACCGCGTCCAGGTCCACCAGCCCTACGCAGAACCCGACCAGGTCGAAGCCATGGGGGGAGGGGTGGCCGCGGATCAGGTCGGGCAGCACCGCGAGCTCGCCGCCCGGGATCTCGATCTGAGCCTGCTCCGCTCCCTCCTTCAGCCCGATGCCGATCTGCTCGAGCATCTCAGGATCCGCCTGCTCGACGGCGATGTAGTCGAGCAGCGCGATCGGGTCCGCGCCCACGCAGATCACGTCGTTGGCGTTCATGCCGATCAGGTCGATCCCGATCCTGTCGAAGCGGCCCATCTGCTCGCACACGATCACCTTGGAGCCGACGCTGTCGGTGGACAGCGCAAGGCCGCGCGAGTCGTCTAGGCGCAGCACGTTCGCGTAATGGCCCGAGCCGAGCGCCGCCCGGTCGGGCCGCCCGGTCGAGATCGTCGCCAGGACGTCCACGAGCGCCCGGACGGCCGCGCCGGAGCGGATCTGGTCGACGCCGGCGCGCGCGTAGGCGGAATCGGTCACGCGCCCATTCAAGCGGAGTGAGCGGCCGGCCGCGACGCGGAGCGGGAAGCGGCGCGGGTGAAGCCGCGCGGGCGGAGGGGGAAGCGGGGCGGCGCAGGAAGCGGGCGGCGCGGGGAAGCGGGCGGCGTGGGCGGCGCGGGGAAGCGGGCGGCGCGGCGAGCGTGCGGCTCAGCCCCGCCGCAGCGCCAGCGCCACGGCGTCGTCACCCAAGCCGTCGCTCCACGCCACGACCTCTTCGTGCACCCGCTCCGCCAGCCGTTCCGGTGTCAGATCGGCAGCGAGGCTCGTCACGAGCGCCGTCAGCCGGTCGACCCCGTAGGGCTGGTCGCCGCGCCGCGCCTCCACGAGCCCGTCGGTGTAGGCGAAGACCAGGTCGCCGTCCACAAGCTCGAGCTCCCGCTCGTCGTAGCGCGCGCCTTCCTCCACGCCGAGCGGCAGCCCGGTGCCCTCGAGCTCGTGCGCCTCGCCCTGCGAGAGGTGCAGCGGCGGCAGGTGGCCGGCGCTCGCCCACCGCAGCGACCGCGGTGCGAGCACCGCCAGGAAGGCGGTCACGAAGGTGTCGCTCGGCAGCCGGCCGGCCAGCATCGCGTTGGTCTGCTCCAGCACCTGCGCCGGCGACCGCGCGTCCCAGCTGCGTGCCTCGACGAAGAAGCGCACCATCGCGCTCAGCGCGGCGGTTTCGACGCCCTTGCCGGCCACGTCGCCCACGAGCACCGCCACCTCACCGCTCGGCAGCCGCCACACGCCGTAGAGGTCGCCCCCGGTCGGCTCGCCGAGCGCCGGCGCGTACAACAGCCCGGTTTCGTAGCCCGGCACCGGTGGCAGCGGTTCGGGCACGAACCCATGGGTGAGCGACCGCGCGATGTGGCGCTCGCGCTGGAAGTCGATCGCGTTGGCGATCGCCGCGGCCGAGGAGCCCGCCAGTCGCGCGAGCAGGTCGAGGTTGGCGGCATCGAAGCGATCCCGCTCCCCGTGCGCCACGCTCAGCACCCCGTAGAGCCGCGGGCCGAGCTCGATCGGCGCGTGCATCTGTGAGGCGTCGCGCTCCAACAGCGGCCCGCGCGTGCGGGTGACCTGCCGCATGCCCGCTCCGCTGAGCACCGGGGCCGCGTCCCCAGCCGAGGGATCGAGCGTGGCCACCGTGCGGAGCTCGCCGGCCCGGGCGTCGAGTCGAGTGAGCACAGCCTGGGTCGCGCCCGTGGTCGTGGCGGCGTGCTCGACCACGCTGCGGTAGACGTCGGCCAGCTCGAGCGAGCTGGACATTGCCTCGCCCGCCCGCTTGAGCTGGAGCTCGTCGCGGGCGTGCCGCGTCTCCACCTCAAGCAGGTCGGCGCGCTCGAGCGCCATCGCGGCGAGATCCGCCGCCGCCTCCGCCGTCCGCAGGTCGGCCGTGCGCAGGCGTCGCTCGCGATCGAGGGAGGCCACGATCATCACGCCCAGCCCGCGCCCGGTCTCGGCGCGCAGCGGGCAGGCGATCACGGAGGCGCGGCGGCAAGCGCGCCAGACGCGTCGCGCCTCCTCGGGGCCGAGCGAGCCGACCAGCGCCGCGAGCAGCGCCGGGGCCGCGTCCCACCCGTCGAGCCGAGGGAGGAACAGCGGCCGGTCGCGCTCGAGCGCGCCCCC
>JAXDIG010000018.1:0-3090 GCA_034664125.1 Thermoleophilaceae bacterium
TGGCGGCCGCCGCCGAGTCGCTGCCGTTCGCCGACGACGCCTTCGACGCGGTGCTCTCCCAGCTGGTCGTGAACTTCATGGGCGACGTGCGCGCCGGTGTCGGCGAGATGGCGCGCGTGACCAGGCCGGGGGGAGTGGTCGCCTCGTGCGTGTGGGACTACGCGGGCGAGATGACGCTCCTGCGCGCGTTCTGGGACGCGGCCCGCGAGGTCGAGCCCGAGCGGGCCGCCGCGGCCGACGAGGGCGTGGTGATGCGCTGGTGTGGCGAGGGCGAGCTGGCCGAGCTGTGGCGGGCCGCCGGCCTGGCCGACGTGCGCTTCGGCCCGCTCGTGGTGCGCGCGCGGTACGCGGACTTCGACGACCTCTGGTCGCCCTTGCCCACCGGCATCGCCCCGTCTGGGGCGTTCTGCAAGTCGCTTGACGAGGACCGGCGCTCCGAGCTGCGCGACGCCTACCGGCGGCGGTTGGGCGCGAGCGAAGGGGCGTTCGAGCTGACCGCGCGGGCGTGGGCGGTGGCCGGCACGGTGCCTTGAGCACCGCAGCGGTCGCGCTCGACTCCCGCGACCAGCTCGGGGAGGGCCCGTTCTGGGATGCCCGCCACGACGAGCTGCTGCGCGTCGACATCGCGCGCGGCAGGGTCCACGGCTGGAGCCCATCCACGGGGTCGGAGTGGTGCCGCCAGCACGAGGGCGAGGTGAGCGCGGTGGTGCCGCGCGCGGGTGCGAGCGGTTGGCTGCTGGCGGCGGGGCACCGCCTCCTGCTGGACGGCGACCGCGCCGAGCTGCTGGCGAGGGTCGAGGTCGAGCAGCCCGGCAACCGCTTCAACGACTGCAAGTGCGACCCCCAGGGCCGGCTCTGGGCCGGCACGATGTCGAAGGACCGGTCACCGGGCGCGGCGGCCCTGTACCGGCTGACCCACGGCGCCGACATCGAGCGGGTGGTCGCCGGCACCACGATCTCCAACGGCCTCGCCTGGAGTCCCTCCGGCGACCGGATGTACTTCATCGACAGCGTCACGCAGCGCGTCGACGTCTTCGACTTCGACGCGCGCACCGGCGCCGTCGCCGACCGTCGCACCTTCGCGGAGATCGACCTTGCGGACGGCCTGCCCGACGGCATGACCGTCGACGCCGAGGGAGGAGTGTGGGTGTGTCTCTTCGGTGGCGCCGCGGTGCGCCGCTACCGCGACGACGGCAAGCTCGACGCCGTGTTCGAGCTGCCGGTCACGAACGTGACCAGTGCGGCCTTCGGCGGGCCGGGGCTGCGCACTCTGTACCTCACGAGCGCGCGACAGGGGCTGTCGGAAAGGCAGCTGGCGGCCGAGCCGCTGGCGGGCGCGGTACTGGCGATCGAGCCCGGCGTCGCCGGGCTGCCGGGGAACCCGTTCGCGGGGTAGGCCCCGCCGCCGGCACACGGCCGGTTGGACAAAGAACCTCCCGCGCCTTGACACGACTCCACCAGTCGGCTAGACCCGAGCCCAGGAGGACTCGGACTGAGCAAGGCAAGCGCCGTCAATGCGGAGTCCGGCCGGACTACCGACGCGAGCGTGTCACCGGCCGACTCGACCGCGCGCTCGCGACTCGAGGATCAGATCGCCTGGTACGACGCCAAGAGCCGGGGAAACCAGCGCTCCTTCAAGGTGCTGAAGGTCTGCCAGCTCGTCCTGGCCGCCGCGATCCCGGTGGCCGCGGCCGCCGGCGCCGAACGCTGGTCGATGGCGGCCGCCGGTGGCGCGATCGTCGTGTTGGAAGGGCTCCAGCAACTCGGGCAGTACCAGCAGAACTGGACCGCCTACCGGTCGACCGCCGAGCGCCTGAAGCACGAGAAGTTCCTCTTCGCCGCGCAGGCGGGCCCGTACACCGCCGCGCCGCGGCCCGATGCGCTGCTCGCCGAGCGCGTGGAGGGCTTGGTCTCCCAGGAGCACGCGGCCTGGACGGCGCACCGGGAAGAGGCCGGCCGTCAGCTGGGGGACCTCACGTGAGCACTCAGGCCCCAAAGGTCTTCATCAGCTACCGGCGCGAGGAGACGGCCGGGCACGCGGGGCGGCTGTACGACGCCATGGCGGCCCAGTTCGGGGAGCCCAACGTGTTCATGGACGTGGAGATGGAACCGGGCATCGACTTCGTCGAGCGGATCACCGAAGTGGTCGGGGCCTGCCACGTCCTGCTGGTCGTGATGGGTCCGAAGTGGGCCACCCTCGAGGGGGCTCGGGGGCAGGCCCGCCTCGCGGAGTCCCAGGACTTCGTCCGGCTCGAGGTGGAGACCGCGCTCGACCGGGCGGACGTCACGGTGATACCGCTCCTGGTGGCCGGCGCCCACATGCCCCAGCCGGAGGAGCTGCCCGAGCGCCTGCACGCCATCACGCGCCGCAACGCGCTGGAGCTGAGCGACGTGCGCTGGCGCTATGACGTCGGGCGGCTCGAGAGCACGCTCGCGCAGCTGCTGCGCGGGCAGACCGGGGTGCACGAGGTGGTCACGGAGCGGGAGCCACGGACGCCGTCGGTGGCACAGACCGTCATCGAGGTTCTCGTGGTCGCCGCGGCCGCCGGGGCCCTGGGGGGCCTGCTCTCCAGGTTGGTCGACCCATCGTCCCCCGACGAAGCGGGAAGGGTCGTCAAGACCATTGCGCAGCAGGCCCTGACCTGGGTCCCGGTGGGGGCCGCCCTTGCGATCTGGTTCAGCGTGTGGCGTGGAGAGCGCCGCTCGACGGTGGCGCGAGCGGGCACCGGGCTTGTGGCCGGCGCTCTTGCTGGAGCCGTCGGCGGGGCGATCTACTCCGTCGGCGTGTACCTGCCCGGCGACTACTCCGACGCGACGACGCGGTCGTTCCGGCTGCTCGCGGTGACCGCAATCGGCGCGGTGGTGGGCGTGTTCGTGGGACGGCTGTGGAGTCCCTCGGGCTGGCGCGGCGCTGCCGGGCTGCTCGCCGGCGCCGGGGGCGGAGCGCTCGCCCAGGCGATCGTGAACAGCAGCTTCAGGGGCGACGGAACCTGGCACTCCGTGTTCGCGGTGGGATTCAGGTCCTTCGTCATCGTCGGGCTGGTGATCGGGACCCTGCTGGCGCTCGACGCGCTCGAGGGGGGCGCCCCC
>JAXDIG010000021.1:0-41964 GCA_034664125.1 Thermoleophilaceae bacterium
ATGAGCCGGTCAGTCGGGCGATTCAAGCGATCGCTTGACGAAGATCGCACGGCGGCGCTAGCTTCCGGCGCCATGGCCGCCGACGTCGATCCGCGTCCCCGGCCGACGAGGTCCGCTCCCCGGGGACGCGACCGGCTGGCCGCCGCCGCTCTGGAGACGTTCGCGCAACACGGCTACCACGGTGCGTCGACCCGCGACATCTGCGCGGCCGCGGGCATGAACAACGCGTCGATCCACTATCACTTCGGCGACAAGGCGAGCCTCTACCGGGAGCTCTACCGCCGAGCGCTCGACACCTACGAGAGCTCCATGCGGGCGGCCGACATCGGGTCGCGCCACGGGCGATCGGCGCTGCTGGCGTATCACGGTGCGGTGCTTCGGATGCACGCCGACGAGGGCTTCGCACCGTTGACCCGCCTGCACCTGCGCGAGGAGTCCGAGCCGACCGGCATCGTCGACGACCTGCGGCCACGCAGCCTCGAGATGCTGTTCGACTTCATCGGCGGTGTGGTCCGGCGCGAGCTGGGGATCGAAACGATCGAGGCGACCGACACGACCGACACGACCGACACGACCGACACCACCGACACCACCGACACGACCGACACGACCGATACCGGCCGCCCCGGCAAGGGCCCGACCGACCCTCACCCTCGCGGCGGGATAGACGCCAGTGGCCGGCCCTGCGACCCGACGGGCGGCGATCCCGGCTGCCTCGCGATCAAGGTCAAGGCGCAACGCGATTCGCGCGGCCCGGTCGGCGCCGCCGTCGACGCGTTGCACGACGTCTACGTCGGCCGCCGCCGCGCCGGCCGCCGCCACGTCGACGCGTACGTCGAAAGGGCCGAACAGCTCGCCGGGGAGCTGTTCAGCGAGCGCGGTGCTGATGTCGTCTCCGACCTGCAGGTGACGTCGCGGGGCGACGACGGCTGGGCCGACCTGCGCCACTCGCACGCCATCTCGACGTCGCTGCGCCGTGTGGGTGACGGCGTGCTGCGCGAGCGGCAGTACTGAACCACTGTCGCGCAGCTCGGGCAGCTCGCGAATATCGCTGCCGCCATGCGGCTTGGCGTTAACCCTCACCTTCATCCGCCCAATTGGGAGTGCGACCAGCCGTCCGGCCCCGAGCCCACTGGGACGGCTGCCGCGGCTTACTCTGCAAAGTCGATCCCAAACGCACTAAACCAATCGCGGTGATACACGGGCCTGGGCTCGCCAGCCACGTGCCTAGCCGCGCTTAGCAATGGATAAGTCCGTCCCACCCGGTCGGACGGCTTGCGCAGCTCCCAGTGGAGTTGCTCGAGGCTGAGTCGGCCTTGCGGGCGTTGCAAGCCCAGCAAACCGCGACCAGATTCGACTCTTCGAACCAGCCGCCGCCGCTCGACCCGAGGCGTCGCCGGCAGCCGACGTTCGGGGAGGCGCGAGACGGGCTCGGCGTCTCGATCGCGGTCGAGACGATCCCGATCCGGCTCGACTGCAGCGACGGCTTCAAAACTCTGAGCGTGGGCACTTACTGCCGCAAGGCCTGTCGGTTGCCGCAAGCCATGTAGCCAGCTGCGCAGGCGGTGAGGGGTCCGAGCCGGTCAGGACACGCGCGTGGCGCCCTCGCGCGTTTCTGTGTACCCGCGGTGAGGACCGGGCCTCGCACGCACGCGGACGGCTCTCCTGCCCGAAGCCCAGTCGGCCGAACTTAGGCGGCCCGCCGGCGCGCGATGGAGCAGTACAACAGGCTCGCGCGGGGGGAATACCGGAGCGAAGGTCGTCTACCTCGTGGACCCCGACGGGATCAAGATCGAGCTCGCTGAGACACTCGCAACCCGGCAGAAGAATTGCGCACGCGGCCCGGGTGCGAGTACGGCGCGCGCACAGCGGCGGGCAGGAGCGGATGCTTCAAGCGCCCTCCAGCGCCGTCGGATGTCTACTGGGATCCACGTACGGGAGCCTGGGTCACATATCGATCGACAGATCACACGATCTCGGACGTCGGGATCCCTTCGCCCGACGTAAAGTTCCAAGCTGCGGACGCCGTCTTCGAGCGGGTTGAGCAGTCGTGGTCGGCGATCAAGGGCCAGCACCCGAGCGCGGTCTTCGGCCCCAGGGCGACTGCGTGGCGGGTCATCACGTCCAGGCCGCCTTCTCCCGCACCGGCGAACGGTGACCTGGCGAGACGGATGGAACTCGCGAAGCCGGAGCTCGACGCACTGGACCGGGAGTACCAGGCGGGAGTCCTGAACGCTGAGGAGTGGGAGCGCCGTCGACAGGAAGTCAGGCGCAAGTACCAGCTCGAGTGAATTTGCCTCTCGTGGCATCGCCCGCATCGCCCGCGGCTCCTTCAGGCACTTTTGCCCTACCGGTGTCCCCTCGAGCATGTTGCGGAGCTGCTGCACGCGCCTGCCCGGCTCGGCCGTCGGCCGGAGCGAGTTGACCAGGTCCTCCCGGCGCGACGTCTCGGAGACCTCCCACCCCGTCGCGGCCTGCGCGCCGACGTGCGGCTCGGGCGCGTGCCGCTGGGCCGTCCGGTTCGAAGCCTGGCATCAGCTCTCGATCCGCGTAAATCCTCCGAGGTGCTCGGCGTGGACGCTGAGCGGCACGCCGGCGCCGGCCTGCGCACGCAGCGTCTCCACTACTGCGTCGCTCGGCGTCCCGAAAGCCTGAATCTGCGTCGTCGCGTCGAGCGTCTGGGCGTAGGCCTCCGCGGCGCGCTCACCGACAACGCCCATGTGGACCTCCATCGAGGCCGCATCCGGATGAACCTGCACAACAGTCACCTCGGTGCGCTCAGCGTTGGTGTACTCGTTGAACGCGAGAAGGCGAGGCTCGCCAGCTTCGATGAAGTCAACGAGTCCCGGCACGCGGCGGCGCTCCGCCTCGTAGGCGCCCGGTTGAGCCGGTTCGTAGCAATGAAGATGAACGGGCCTGACATGCGGCGTCCCCTTTCGCTTGAGTGACCTCGCTCGTGGCCGCGAGGCCGTCACCCCCGGAAGCTATCCGGCGCCGCTTCGCTTTCCATGCAACGCGGCAGCCAAAGACATGGTCGCCACCGCGACTCGGGATCAACCAGAGGTCCCTGACATCGCAACGGCCACGGCGCGAGGCTCACGCCTTCGACAGGAGTTCCCTCAGGTCAGGCGAGAGGTTTGAAAGCTGTCCGGTTAGGTCCATCGGAAGAACGTGCTGCAAATGCGGCGCTTTCGGGAGCGGGGATTAGCCGAGTTCGTTGCGGAGAGGCCGTTACGTTCAGGCACGAGTGCCTGAATGGGGGACCGCGGGGTGGACTGATCCGGCTCAGGTCCCCGGCTCAACTCCGGGACTGCTGCTTCTCGTCCAAAGCGGCAGTCTGGCCTGCTCCCGTAGCCCGGCGGCTTCGACGGCCCGGGCGCTGGCCGGGCTGTAGGTTCGGACGAACGCAACCCTGGGAGGACTCGTGCCAGCAATGCCCATCCACCACGTCGACCTCGCCGTCGCCGATGTCGAGCGATCCCTCGCGTTCTACCGCACCCTTCTGGGGCCGCTCGGTTGGACAAAGGAGCTCCGATACCCGACGTATCGAGGAACGGAGGAAGTCGTGTACCTGCAGGAACCGACGACCCGCACGGGGCTCGGGCTACGACCGGCCGACGAAGGTGAGTACCGTTACTACTCCGTGGGAATCGAGCACCTTGCGTTCGAGGTCGACGAGCGGGATGAGGTCGACGCCGCGTACACGCGATGCCTCGCACGCGACGCGAACATTCACTTCCCTCCCGAGGAAGATCGCGACATCGAGGACTACTACGCATTCTTCGTCTTCGATCCGGACGGGATTCGAGTTGAAGTCCTGTGGTGGCAGCGTGACGAGCCGGCGGGCTAGCGGCTTCCTTACGCCGGTCGCGAACCGAGAGCGAGCGGGCTAACCCGGGGAGCCCGCGGCCGCGAGAGCCGTCGCGAGATCCTGACCCCACTCGAACCGGGCGATCCTGCCCTCGCGCAGGGTCCAGGTGTGCGCCTCTTTGTTGACGAGCTCCCGCTCGCTTCCCCGGCCGCGTATGTGCCAGCTGACGGCGGCCACGACGACGTCCCCGCAGTCGTACAGCTCCCGGAGCTCGTGGCGGGATGTGTCCCAGACTTCGGCGAAGCGGCGCATTGCCTGCCCGACGGCGGCTAGGCCGCGCCGCACACCCGGTTCGACCGCGTAGGGAGGATTGACGTACTCGATGTCCGGCGTCGCGAGCTGCAGGAGCTCCTCGGGATCTCGATCGAACAGCCCCGACTCGTAGAGGTGGCGCACGAGCTCGACGTTCTCCTCCGACATCGTCCACGCAGTCTCTCGCGAACGCTGCTTTCCATGCAAAGCGGAAGCCACGGCGACTGAGCGAGGCTCACGCTCAGGGGCTTGAAGAATGCATAGGCGCCGTTCACAACTAATACCGCGCACGCGGCAGGGATCACCGCGCCACCGCTTCTGCCCCCGTGGCCGCCTCGCCCGGGTAGAGGTCGACGATCACCCCGGGGCGTGTGATCGACATCGGCTCGATGTCCTGCGTCGACGTGCCCTTGAGCGCCAGCTCGGCCATGATCTGGCCGAACATCGGCGCGAACTTGAACGCCCAGCCGGCGGTCGCGACGACGACGTTCTCGCGGTTCGGCACCTGGAGCGGTGCGAAGTCGAGCACGTAGCCGTTGTCCGGCACGAGCGGGACGAGACAGGTCGCCATCTGCGTGGGTTGGGTGCTTACGCCGACCATGTGGCGCTGGATGTAGTCCATCGTGAGGTGGATGTCCTGGGTCGCCGGGACGTTCGTGCGCTGCCCGGGTGCCTCCAGGACCTGCGAGGCGTAGTCGACCGCGACCCGGATGAAGCCCGGCCGCGCCCACGGAACCGAGGGGAAGCCGTAGAAGAGGCTCGCACCGCCCGATGCGGGCGTGTCCTCGAACTGGAACCACATCGGGTAAGTGACCTTCGGGTCGAGCACCTGGTAGTAGGCGAAGGTCATCTCCCAGACCTGCAGGTTGACCTTGACCCCCCAGGGCGCGAGCAGGTCGTTGACGAAGGCGCCGGCGCAGAGGATCACCTTGTCTGCGCGATACGTGGCGCCGACGGTTTCGACGTCGACGTAGGTCGCGTTCGGCGCGAGTGAAGTCACCCACTGCCAGTCACGGAGGACCGCCCCCTTCGCGGCTGCCAGCTTGGCGTACCCGCGCATCACCCCCTGCACGTCGATCGTGCCGCCGTTCGCCTGGTACAGGCCGTAGTACTCCGGCGGGAGGTTCCGGAACGGGTACTTCTGCATCAGCTCGGCCGAGGTCAGCCGCGTGAAGGGAATCTTCAGCGCCTTCATCACGCGCTCGGCGTCCTGCATCGTCCCCTCGGGCGTGTCCGGAGTGTCGACGCCGAAGTTGAGGAGCCCCGACTTGTCGATCAGCTTCTGCTTGAGCTCGGCCTCGAGCTGGTCCCACAGCGGGCTGGTCGCGAGGGCCATTTGGGCGTAGTAGGCGCCCGTGTACATGACCCGCCACATCCGGCAGAAGTCGGCCGAGCTGCCGTTCTGGTTGAAGAACTCGTACTGCTCCAGCACGAGCACCTTCTTGCCGGCCTTCGCGCAGTTGTAGGCGGCGGAGAGCCCGAGGACCCCTCCGCCGACCACGATCACGTCGTATTTCTCCATTGCGGCCTCCTCACCAGCCGAGGTAGTAGTTCGGGTCGAGCCAGCCCGGCCACTTGAGGCCGAAGTGCTCCTGGAGCATCTGCTCGGCTACGCACAACGCTCCCTCCACCCACCCCTGCTGGTCCGAGTACGCCTCGCCGCAGACGTGCACCGCCTCGTTTGTATCCGGGCGCCGCATGTACTGCATGACCTGCTGCACCGAAATCCCTGGCTGCCAAGCGTGGTAGCCGCCGCCAAACGGATCGTCCGACCAGTCGCGGTACCAGGCGACGAACGGCTCGGGGATGTCGGAGCGGCCGTGGAGCTCGCGCAGCTGGCGCACCGCTTCCTCCACCATCGTCCGCGGCGCGGTCGGCGAGGCGACGCTCTCGAGCGGCGGCTCGAACGGCTCCTCCCCATCGAGCGGCTCCCAGAAGCGCACCGGATCCATGTCCGTGTAGCCGGCCAGGAGGAGCGAGCGAGTGTCAGTCGCGTCCGTCCCGAAGTAGTAGCACTGGCGGATCGGCAGGTCGGTGATCGACTCGCCGGCAGTCGCGCCGAAGTCGGTGCGCCACCACGGCTTGTCGAAGCCCATCAGGATCTTCAGGGAGGGCTCCATGATGACCGCGGGGATCGTCTCGGCGAGTTTCGACGGCTCGCCGCCCGTCTGAAAGAGGAAGTTGTCCTGGTCGAGCAGCTCGAGCGAGCGGCGAGGCATCGCGAGCACGAGCCGGTCCGCGAACGCGACGCTCTCCGTGCCGGTCCGCTCGTCGCGCACCGTCAGCTGGTAGCGGCGTCCTTGTGGAGCGGGCGCGCGATCGAAGCGGACGAGCCGGGTCTGGAGATGGAGCGAGGCGCGCGAGTCGGCGAGGAACGCCTTCCCGAGCGCGTCGGCGACCTGGTCGTAGCCGCCGGCGATCGTGCGGTAGCTCGGCTTCGCCTTCGAGAAGTCGCCGACCATGTACGGGAACGCCTCGGCCGCGTTCCAGTTGATCGTGTTGGAGTAGTAGCCGCCCGCGTCGGCGAGGAACTGGTAGCCCTCCTCGGACACCTGGTCCTTGATCAGGTTCCAGAACCCGAGGTCGTTGACGAGGCGGTTTTCGTAGGGGCCGGGGAAGCAGTAGCTCAGCGCCGGCTTGATCGCGTCCCAGTCCTGGGAGGTCAGCTGGAAGTCGTAGGTGTACTTGGCGGGGTTCGTGATCTTCTTGCCGTACTGCGCGCGGATCTTCGGGTCGGCCATGAGGACGTCGTAGACGATCTTGTTGAAGAGCTGGTCGGGCGAGTAGCCCACGTCGCCCGCGTCGAGCTGGTAGCGGGTGACGAACGGCTGCCGTCCGGGTTTCTGGGCCTCCGTCCAGCTGTTCGCGGGGAAGCGCTGCTTGCGCAGGTAGAAGCGGTGCGTCGCCGCCTTGCCCATCGGGAACGGCACGTGCTTCAACTCGTTCTTGAACACGTCCTCGATCAGCGCCGTCACGACCTGCTGCGAGGGCATGTAGCGCATGCCCCCAAGCTCGCCCCAGACCTGCATCCCGGGCAGGACGACCGACTCGAGCCGGCCGCCGATCCGGTCCGAGAGCTCGAGGACCGCCGCGGACTTGGGCCGCGCGACCGGCGGGTCGAAGTCCCCCGTCAACAGCCGGTAGCCGGTGTAAAGACCCGAGACGCCGCCCCCGACGATCGCTACGTCGACGTCGATCGCCTCGGCAGGCCGGTCGGTCATTCCCCGCCCTCCGCAGCGGCCGTCCGTCTGGAGAGCCCGGCCAGGCCCCGGCCGACTGCGTCCTCGAGCGACAGCCCCGGCCGCGTGTCGGTCGGGACCCCCTCGAGCCGAGCCGCGTACAGCGCCCGCTCGGCGGTGGGGAGCTGAAGGCCGAGCGAGCCTTCGGCCTCCTCGACGGCGTGCCAGAGGGTGGCGGCCCGTTCGACGCGCCCGGTGCATGCGGCGGTCGCGGCGAGTCCGGCGAGGCAGTACGCGGCGAGCCTTCTCGCCTCGGCCTCCCAGACCAGCCCGAGACTCTCGCCGTACAGAGCTTCGGCGCGGTCGTGATCGCCGTCGGCGAGGGCGACGTCCCCGAGGTGGTGCAGCGTGGCGCCGGTGAAGGTGTGGTCGCCGACCTTGCGGGCGACCTCGAGACTGCGTTCGAGGAAGTCCTCGGCGCGCTCGAGGTCGCGACGATGCCACGCCGCCTCTCCGAGCAGGTGCAGCACGTTCCGGCGGCCGACGTCGTCGCCGGTCGCCACGAACAGGTCGAGCGCCCGCTCCAGCACGGGGTCGGCCCGCTCGTCGTCGGCCTTGAGCAGCGCGTCACCCAGCACCGCGTGCGTCCTCGCCAGCTCGGTTGGCTCGCCGAGGCCCTCCCACAGACGGCCGCTCTCCTCGAGCTGCTCCACCGCGCGTTCCAGCTGGCCCGTATACGTGCCCAGTCGCCCCGCCAGCTGCAATGCCTTGGCCCGCGTGGCGCGTGGGACGCTGTCCGTGTCAAGCACGCGCTCGAGCTGCCGGACGCCTTCCAGCACGTGGCCGCGCACCGCCCAGTAGTCGGTGAGGGCCTCCAGAACGGCGGGCGTCACGCGGCTCAGTTCCGTGTCGATCGCCCAGCCGAGTGCAGCCTGGAGGTTCGCGTGCTCGGCGGCGAGGGCCCTTATCGCGTCCAGCTCGTGGTGCCCCTTGAGCTCGGGGCCGGTCCGCTCGGCGAGCTCGAGGAAGTGGACGGCGTGCCGTCGGCGCAGCTGCGCGACCTCCTCCGCTTCCTCGAGACGCTCGCGAGCGTACTCGCGGATCGTCTCCAGCATCCAGAAGCGATCTTGTGTCTGGCGGACCAGGCTCCGCTCGACGAGCAACTGAAGGTCATCGAGGTCGGCATCGCAGATCGCCTCTGCCGTTTCCAGCGTCGCCCCTCCCGTGAACACCGCGAGACGCGCGAAGAGCCGCTGTTCCTCTCCTGACAGGAGGTCGTGACTCCACGCGATCGTCGCGCGCAGCGTGCGATGTCGCTCGGGAACGTCACGAGCTCCGCCCGTGAGCAGGGGAAGACGGGCCTCGAGGCGTTCGAGCAGGCGCGCGGGGGAGAGAACGCTCGAGCGAGCGGCGGCGAGCTCGACGGCGAGCGGCAGGCAGTCGAGGCGCCTGCAGATCTCGGTCACCGCGGCCTCCCCGTCGACTACCCGCTCGTCTGACTTGGCTCGTTGGGAGAAGAGGAGGACCGCCTCCGTCTCGCCCAGCGGCGGTACGACGTAGACGTGCTCACCACCGACGCGGAGCGACTCGCGGCTCGTGACGAGACAGCGCAGGTTCGGGCACTCCGCGAGCAGTGCCGACACACCGGGCGCGGCGTCCACGACGTGCTCGAAGTTGTCGAAGAGCAGCAACATGTGGCGGTCTCGGATGTGCGCCGGCAGGTCGTGCTTTGCGCCGACGACCTGCGCCGCCGCCGCCAGCGCGAGGTCCGAGTTGCGAACGGGCGCGAGCGAAATCCACCATACGCCGTGCACGTAGTCGGACACCACGCTCGCGGCGGCCGCGATGGCAAGACGCGTCTTGCCCACGCCGCCCGTGCCCGTGAGCGTGACCAGGCGGACGTCTTCGCTCGACAGCAGCGCCAGCACCTCCCCGAGCTCACGGCCGCGGCCGAGGAATTGCGTCGCCGGGAGAGGGAGGTTGGTCTGGTGGAGCGTCTGGAGCGGGGGGAAGACCTCGCTGCCGAGCTGAAAGATGTGCTGGGGCGTCTCGAGGTCCTTGAGGCGATGCGGCCCAAGGTCGCGCGTCTCCGCCTCGACCAGGTCGCGCGTCGCCTGCGAGAGGAGCACTTGGCCGCCGTGACCGGCCGCGCAGATCCGTGCCGCTCGGTTCACGTCGATGCCCGTGTAGTCGCCCGCCACCGGCCACCCCTCGCCGGTGTGTACGCCCATCCGGACCCGAACCGGACCCGCCGCGAGCGCCTGCTGGGCCTCCGCCGCCGCGGCCACCGCTTCATTGGCGGAGGCGAACGCGACGAAGAAGGAGTCGCCCTCCGTGCCGACCTCCGCTCCGGCGTGCCGCTCCACCGAGGCGCGAACGATGCGACGGTGCGTCTCCAGCTCCTCGGTATATGCCTCGCCGAGCTCCGTGAGCAGGTTCGTCGACCCTTCGATGTCGGTGAAGAGGAAGGTGACGGTCCCGGCGGGGAGGTCGGCTTGCATGGCCCGGAACCATCATGCAGCAGTGCGTGCGCAATGTCACTAGCCGCGGCTGAGCCGCGGCCTCAGGGTCAAGTCCCACGCGCGATCGTCCGATCCTGAACAGATGCCCCGTGACTCAGCCTTGCCGATCTCCGGCGCGCATCGCCTTGTCACCCG
Organism: Thermoleophilaceae bacterium; assembly: GCA_034664125.1. Lineage (GTDB taxonomy): Bacteria > Actinomycetota > Thermoleophilia > Solirubrobacterales > Thermoleophilaceae > JACVRW01. Next base: position 9,960 of record JAXDIG010000021.1, read on the forward strand.
CAGCGATTTCGACGGTCTGGTGTGCGCTGCCCTGCTGAAGGAGCTCGGGATCCTCGACGACATCCTGTTCGTCCACCCCAAGGACGTGCAGGACGGCAAGGTGGAGCTGACGGCGAACGACATCACCACCAACCTGCCGTATCGCCCCGAGGTCGCCCTGTCCTTCGACCACCACAGCTCGGAGGACGTCCGCGTCACCGAAGACGCCGACAACCGGGTGGCGATCTCCAGCGCCGACTCGGCGGCGCGCGTGGTCTACGAGTACTTCGGCGGCGCGCAGCGCTTCCCGCGCGTGAGCGAGGACCTGATGGAGGCCGTCGACAAGGCCGACGCGGCGAAGTTCAGGGAGAGCGAGATCCTCGACCCGCATGGCTGGATCCTGCTCAGCTTCCTGATGGACCCGCGCACCGGGCTGGGCCGCTTCCGCGACTTCCGCGTCTCGAACTACGACCTGATGATGCAGCTGATCGACCTCTGCCTCGAGCACAGCGTCGACGAGATCCTGGGGCATCCGGACGTCGCCGAGCGCGTCGCCCTATACCGCGAGCACGCCGAGGCCGCGGCCGAGCAGCTCCTACGCTGCTCCACGGTGCACGGGCGCGTCGTCGTGCTCGACCTGCGCGACGAGGAGGTCATCCATCCGACCAATCGCTTCATGGTCTACGCGCTGCATCCCGAGTGCACCGTCTCCGTCCACGTCCTCTGGGGATTGCGCCAGCAGAACACCGTGCTCGCGGTCGGGCGCTCCATCATCGACCGCTCATCGACCTTCGACATCGGCCGGCTGATGCTCGCCCACGGCGGCGGCGGCCACGAGGCGGCCGGGACCTGCCAGGTCGACAACGACGAGGCCGAGGCGGTGCTAGCCGAGATCGTGGACACGATCGACGCCGCCGAGCGCCAAGCAGCTCCGGCCTGACGGACCCTTCGGCAAGTCACGGTCGCGTCGGCCGAACTTCGGCGCGCGGGCAGCTGCGACCATCACGCGATGATCGACGTCACCCATTTCACGGACCCCGGCTGCCCGTGGGCGTACTCCGCCTGGCCGGCCCACACGACCCTGCGGTGGCGCTACGGCGGGCAGCTGGGCTGGACGCTCGTGATGATCGGGCTCACCGAGGACGCCGCCCAATACGCCGCCCGCGGCTACACGCCGACCGGCTCGGCGCTCGGCTACGGGCGTTTTCGCCGTTTCGGGATGCCCTTTCAGATCACGCCGAAGGCGCGGCTGAGCGCCACGTCTCCTGCCTGTCGCGCGATCGTGGCCACGCGACTGGCCGCACCGCCGCTCGAGGACGCCGCGCTGCGGGCGCTGCAGTTCGCGCAGTTCACGACGACCGGGACCCTGGACGACCTCGACACCTTGCGCTCGGCGCTCGCGGGCGTCGAGGGCCTTGACGCCGACGCCGTCGTGAGCCGCATCGATGACCCCGACGTCGTGGCCGCCTATGAAGCCGACCGCGCTCGCGCGCGCACCGCGGCGGGATCGCCGACCGAGTTCCAGGGCCGGGCGGCGGACACCGACGGCGCGGTGCGCTACACCGCGCCGTCACTGGTCTTCGATGGGCCTGGCGGGCAAAGGCTCGAAGCCGGCGGCTTTCAGCCGATCGAGGCCTACGACGTCGTCATCGCCAACCTGGATCCCACTCTCGAGCGCCGGCCGCCGGCCGAGGACCCGGTCGAAGTGCTGCGTGCCTTCCCCTACGCCCTGACGACGGCCGAGGTTGCTGCCGTGATGGTCGAGCACCTCGGCGTACCCGACCTGGTCGCTGCCGAGGCCGGGCTGATCACGGCCACCGGCGAGGGACGCGTCGATCGCCGGCCGGCGGGCGACGACTCGCTGTGGGTGCTGGCCCGGGATCCCCAGGGCTCGCGCTGATCAGCTCGCGACGACGCCCCAGCACGCCGCCGGGACCACGAGCTCGTCGCCCTGGCGGTACTGAGCCAGGCCCTCCTCGACCGCGGCCCGGGTTGCCTGCTGCTCTTCCTCGGGCAGCCCCTTGATCACCGCAGCCAGCGGGCCGGCCAGGCGCGTGAGCGTGTCCCAGGCGTCGTCGGCGCCGTAGCGCCACTCGAACGTAAGCTCCTCGACCCGAGGCTCCCCGAAGCCGGCTCCGGTCACGAGCTCCACGACGCGGTCGGGCTCACCCATTGCAAAGATCCCGGGCGCCCCGGGCTCAGGCGGCGGCACGTGCCCGCGCTGGATCAGCGTCATCCCGGGGATCGCGGCCCACGGGTTGCGGTCCGGCGTCTGCCACACGGCAAAGGCGAGCGTGCCTCCGTCGCGCAGGACCCGCCGTGTTTCGCTCAGCGCGGCGGCGGGGTCGGCCATGAGCATGTACCCCCAGCGGCACAGCACGCCGTCGAAGCTGTCGTCGTCGAGGTCCATCCGCTCGGCGTCGAGCACGCGGTACTCCACGTTGGACAGGCCGCGCCGCTCTCCGTTGCGGCGCGCGGCCTCCAACATGTTGGGGGAGAAGTCGGTGGTCAACAGCTTCCCGTCCTCGCCCACGCGCTCCGCGGCGACAAACCCGAGATCGCCTGTTCCCGCCGCCAGGTCGAGGATGGACTGGCCCGGCTGCGGATCGACCTGGCCGGCCAACCACTCGTTGATCGGCCCCGTGAAGCCCAGGAGCCATTCTCGCCGCTCGTCCCACCCCGGCGCCATCTCGTCCCAGGTCTGCAAGCTCGTCTCCCGATACTGGTGCGCGTCCATCCGCCCTCCTAGTGGTAGGTCTGGACTCGACGCTATCGCCTCCCGGGCCCGACGCCGCTACGGCACCGTCAGGTCGAGCGGGCCGGAGTGCCCCGGTTCGTTGACGGCGGTGTCCGGCGACGGCCGGCCATTCACGCGGAACGTGATCGTCGCCCCGCGCGCGCAGCCGGGGATCGAGTCGGGCCCGACGACGCTCAGGCTGAAGCCGGAGAAGCTTCCCGTGCGCCGCACCGACGTCACGCCGCAGCGGGTCGAGCCGACGTAGGCGTCGATGCGCGTCCCGCCCGGAAGCTCGTGGCCGTCGCGCCTGAACACCGCCCCGGCGAACTCCGCTCTGGGCGCGACCGACCCTTCGGGTGTCGCGCTCGAGAAGGACGCGTCGACGCGCAGGCGGCGCCCTACAGGCCATCGCCACGTGTCGCGGCTGAAGATGATCTCGTCGTGCGCGAAGGTCCAGAGCGCGATCTCCGCGCCCGGCGCCCCACAGCCGCTCGCCTCGGCGTCCGCCATCACGGTGATCGCAGAGCGGCCCCGGCGGACCGACGAGAGCGCCAACTGGCACGGCGTGACCAGCCCGCTCCTCAGCACCACCGCGCCCAGCCACCGGGCGTCGAAGCTCGAGCCGTCGAGCCTGAGCTTGCCGCGCAGCACCACCCGGCGCCGCGCACCGGGAACCGCGTCGGCCTCGGGAGTCCCCGGACGCGGACTGCGCTCGAACCTCCGACGGAGATCGTTCAGGTGCCGAACCAGCACGTCGTTCCCCTTCGGTCGCGCGCCGCGCTCGACCCAATCGATCAGGGCCTCCAAGCTCGCCGCCCATTCGGTGGTCGTGAACCCGCAGTGGCCCGGGTCCCGTATCACGCGCTGCACGAGGAGACGATCCCGGCCGGCGGCGTGGACGCGCCGCCGGAGGATGCGCGCCTGCTCGATCGGCACCTGACCGTCGCCCGTCGTGTGGAGGCTCAGCAGCGGCATCTGGATCCTCCCGGTGGTTTCGTTGCCGGCAAGGAAGGAGCGCCGCAAGGCCCGGTTGGTGCGGAAGCGAATGACCGCGCGGTTGAACTCGCGGCTCGCAACGGGGCTGGGCGGCCCGAGGCGGTAGACGGTGTTGCGGTTCCGCGCGATCCGGGCGGCCACCACCAACTCGCCCCGATGCCAGTTCGTGTCCTCCTCCATCCGGAAGCCCTCGCGGTCGAACGCCCTCGGCCCCCCGGTGAGCGAAACCATGATGTCCTCGAAGCGCCGATGCACCCGCGGCCTTCGCAGGGCGGGGAGGATGCGGTCGTCGATCAAGGTGCGGATGCCCGTGCTCCTGTCGAACTCCCTCTGGGTCACTCCCGCGGTGTACGCGGCGGCGGCGAAGAAGTCGGCGGTGATCGCGAGCGCCGGCGTCTGGCTCGCGGCGCCGCACAGGGCGAGCGCGCCGTCGAAGCGGTCGGCGTACCGCTCGGCCGCGACGTGGGTCGCCGCGCCGCCCATCGACTGGCCGGTCACGTACGTCCGCGTCGGCCGCCCGTACCTGCGCGCGAAGAGGTCCCAGAGCGCGGCGGTTTCGTCGGCCGCCCGACCCGGGATGAGCGAGGTGCTGCTGAAGCTCGACGCGCCCCACGCGAAGCCCTGCCCGATCAGGTACCTGCGGATGCCGGGGGGCGAGACCTCCGCCGTGGGGGCGAGTTCCCCGAACCCGTGCATGTAGAGCACCAGCTGCCCGTTCCAGTGGGCCGGTATCTCGATCTGGTAGACGCTGCCGCCGAGACGTCCGAAGTCGGCGCGCGCACCGGGCAACGGCTCGAAGGCCGGGTCGCCCAGCATCACTCCGTCCGGTTCCGGACGCACGTCGACGGCGGGCGGCAAAGCGCCTACGCCGGCCGTGCTGCCGTCGCCGGCGGACGCGCACATCGCCGTCAGGGCGAGCGACGCGACGAGGGCGGCAACCTTGATCCGATGCATCGTGGGCAGCGCTCCCTGGGCCTCCAGACGAGCCAGCTGGAATATCCGCTTGTACGCCCCGGGGAACCATCAGTCAAGGCTGATCGTTTCTTGCCATGGGTGGGCTGGCGGCGTAGCACCCTGCCAACGGCTACGGTTGCTCCGTCAACCACAGAGGGAGCCGATTGTCTTCCACCACGCCCGACGTCGAGCTCAAGGCGCGCCATCGCGCCATGTGGGCATCCGGCGACTACCCGTCCATGGTCGAGACGTTTCTCTTGCCGCTCGGCCCACGGCTTGTCGAGGCTTGCGAGATCGGCTCGGGGATGCGCGTCCTCGACGTCGCCGCCGGCACCGGCAACGCCTCGATTCCGGCGGCGGAGGCCGGCGCGACCGTCACGGCGAGCGACCTGACGCCCGAGCTGCTCGAGGCCGGCCGCGGCCGGGCGGAGGCCGAGGGACTCGAGCTGGAATGGGTCGAGGCCGACGCCGAGAACCTGCCGTTCGACGATGAGTCGTTCGACGTCGTCATGTCGTCGATCGGCGCGATGTTCGCCCCCCACCACCAGGACGTCGCCGACGAGCTCGTCCGGGTGTGCCGTCCCGGCGGCACGATCGGGATGCTGAACTGGACGCCCGAGGGCATGATCGGCGCCCTGTTTCGCACCATGGGGCCGTTCGCCCCGCCGCCTCCGCCGGGAGCGCAGCCGCCGCCGCTGTGGGGCAGCGAGGCGCACGTTCAGGAGTTGTTCGGCGACCGCGTCGACTTCCGCACGCTGGAGCGCGACATGCTCGAAATCACCGCCTTCGAGCGTCCGCGCGACTACGGCGAGCACTTCAAGGCACGCTACGGGCCCACCATCGCGGCGCAGGGCAACGCGCAGCGCAACGGGCGCGAGGCGGAGTTCGAGGAGGCCGTGAACCAGTTCTGCGACGAGTGGAACCGCGGCACGCCCGACAACGCACGCTTCGAGAAGGAGTACCTGGTGATGGTGGCCACGCGGGCCTGAGCTCGCTGACGGACCAGCTGTCGATTTCGTCCCTTCTCGTTTGTCTTGTACGCGACCATTCCCGAGAAGGAGGACGCGATGAAGTACATGCTGCTGATCCATCAGGGCGACGCCCCGACGCCATACTCGCCAGAGGAGTGGCAGAGCCTGTCGGAGGACGAGCAGAAGGAGATCGCCGGCGCATACCAGGCGATCAACGGAACCCCCGGCGTCAGCCCCGGCGTGCAGCTGCAGCCACCCGAGACGGCAACCACCGTGCGGGTGCAGGACGGCAGGACGCTGATCACCGACGGCCCGTTCGTCGAGATCAAGGAGGCGATCGGCGGCTACCTGCTGTTCGAGGCCGACGACCTCGACGCCGCGATCGAGCTGGCGTCGCGGATCCCGGCGGCGCGCATGGGCGGCGCGATCGAGGTGCGCCCGATCGTGGAGTGGTAGCGATCCTCGAGCAGACCTTCCGCGAGCAGTGGGGCCGTGTCCTCGCTGCGCTGATCGGCTTCCTCGGCGACTTCGAGCTCGCCGAGGAAGCCGCGCAGGAGGCCTTCGCGATCGCCGCGGAGCGCTGGCCGCGCGACGGAGCTCCCGCCGACCCGGCCGCCTGGCTGGTGACGACGGCGCGCAACCGAGCCATCAATCGGATACGCCGCGATCGCACGCTGGCCGCGAAGACCCGCCTGCTCGACGTGCCCGAGGCAGCGGAGGATCCGATGGACGCGACGACATTCCCGGACGAGCGACTCGAGCTGGTCTTCACCTGCTGTCATCCGGCTCTCGCCACCGAAGCGCAGGTCGCTCTCACCCTGCGGACGCTCGGGGGCCTGAGCACCGGGGAGATCGCGCGCGCCTTCCTCGTCGGAGAGCCGGCGATGGCCCAGCGGCTGGTGCGGGCGAAGCGCAAGATCAAGGCCGCCGGGATCCCGTTTCGGGTGCCTCCCGACCACCTGCTGCCCGATCGGCTGGAGGCCGTGCTCGCGGTCGTCTACCTGATCTTCAACGAGGGCTACGGTGGCCGCGGCGAGCTCGCGGCGGAGGCGCTCCGGCGCGGCCGGGCGCTCGCCGAGCTGATGCCCGACGAGCCGGAGGTGCACGGCGTGCTGGCGATGATGCTGCTGCTCGACGCCCGCAGCGAGGGGCGCTATCGGGATGGCGACCTGGTGCTGCTCGCCGACCAGGACCGCTCGCTCTGGGACACGGCGCAGATCGCCGACGGGCGGGCGGTGCTCGACCGGGCCCTGGCCCTGCACGGCCGCGGCGCCTACGTCGTGCAGGCGGCGATCGCGTCCCTGCATGCGGAGGAGCCGCGCGACTGGCCCCAGATCGCCGCCCTCTACGGCGAGCTCGCGCGCCTCACCGGCTCGCCGGTAGTCGAGCTGAACAGGGCCGTAGCGGTCGCCGAGGAGCAGGGTCCCGAGGCGGGGCTCGGCATCGTCGATCGCCTCCCGCTCGAGGGTTACCGCTACCTGCACTCGACGCGCGGCGAGCTGCTGCGCCGCCTCGGTCGAACGGAGGAGGCCCGCGACGCCTACCGCCGTGCGCTGGCACTGGTCCACGACGACGCCGAGCGGCGGTTGCTCGAGCGGCGGGTGGAGGAGCTCGACATGGCCGCCGGCTCCGCGCGGCCATGAGGCTACGTCCACGCTTCCGCGATCCCGTCGCCGTGAAGTACGAGGCCGAGCTGCGCTGGTGGGTCGACGAGTGGAACCCGGTCCTCCAAGCCGGCGGCTTCAACCCCGGCGACGCCCCCATGTTCCTTGACGGCGAGGAGCCCGCGGCCACCTACGAAGGACGGCGCTGGCAGCAGGCCAAGGCAGAGGTGCGCCGCGTGCTGCAGGAGGCGGCGATCGACGACGAGCGTTTCTTCCACGACAAGGTCGTGCTCGACATCGGCCCCGGTCCGCTCGGCTTCCCGGACGCCTGCCCGGCACGGCTCAGCATCGGCGTCGAGCCCCTGGCGGAGCGATATCGCGAGCATGGGCTGCTGCTGGAGGGATCGGACGCGCTGTACCTGGTGGTCGGCGCCGAGTCCATCCCATTGGTGTCGGGCAGCGTGGACGTCGTGGTCGCACGGAACAGCCTCGACCACGTCGACGACCCGGATGCCGTCCTGCGCGAGGCACAACGCCTCCTGCGGCCCGGAGGGACGCTCATCCTCAACTTCGACGTCGGTCACGCGCCGACCGCCACCGAGCCGCACGCGCTCACGCGTGACAGGATCCGCGCCGCGCTAGCCGGCATGACGATCGTGCATGAGCAGACGTCCGCTCATCCGCACGGCCACGATGGCCAGACGATCGTGATCGTCGCGCAACAGCCCTGAGCCGCGACCAGCTGCCGGATGGTGATGGTAGGTTCACTAAATCGCCATCAGATCTTCCATCGGGCGGGATCCGTCACCGTGAGTCCCAGGCCAAAGCTCGACCACATCCGGCGGCCGCAGCTGCTCGCGGCGGCGGCGGAGGTGATCCAGGAGCGCGGCTTCCACGACGCCCGGATCACCGACATCGCCGAGCGCGTGGGGATTCACGCCAGCACCGTGCTCCACTACGTCAAGTCGAAGGACGCGCTGCTGCGCGACGCGCTGACCGTCGGCGACGAGGCGTTCTTCGCGGCGCTCACAGAGGAGCTCGAGAGCGAGGACGACGCCGTCCGGCGGCTCCTGAAGGTGATCGACTGGTGCAGCACGCCGCCGAGCGGCCTGAACGACTGGGCGCTCTGGATCGAGACGTGGCAACTCGCGCGGATCAACGCCGAGGTCCGCGCCGCGCGCACCGAGCTCGACGGCCGCTGGCGCGTGATGTTGAGCGACATCATCCGCATGGGCCAGCGGGACGGCCAGTTCAGCGCGGACGTGAACCCCGAAGACGCCAGCATCGTGGTGGCGTCGCTGCTCGACGGCCTGGCGCTGCAGGTGGCGCTCGCCGACCCCGAGGTCGACTCCGCGCGGATGCGGCGTGTGTCGATCGCCGCGGTGTCCGCGCTGCTGCAGCACGACCTGGGTGCGGCGCCCCAGCGGCGCCCCCGCAAGAGCTGAGCGCCGCGCCGACACAGCGTCCGATGCAAGCCGCCGGGACGACCTGCTGGCGCTCCCGCCGGAACGGCTCTTCGACGTCCGCGTGGACGCCACCGTGGTCGACGGCGAGCTGGTCTACCGGCGCTGAGCGGCCGTGTGGTGGACGACGACGCCGCCGACCACGGTCAAGTCCGCCTCGAGGTCGGCCAGCGCGGCCGGGTCGAGCGTGAGCGGATCGTCGGCGTAGACCGCGAGGTCGCCGAGCTTGCCCGGCTCGAGCGTGCCCTTGAGCCGCTCCTCGAACGCGGCGTGGGCGCCGTGGCTCGTGTAGGTCGCGAGCGCGGTGCGCACGTCGACCGCCTCGTCGCGTGAGATCGTGGCCCCGCCGGCGTTGCGCCGGGTGACCATCGCGCGGATCGCGAACCACGGGTTGGCGGAGGCCGGCCGGGCACCGGCCGTGTCGGAGTTCCCCGGCGTCGAGAGCTCCGCCGCGATCATGCTGCGGTACGCGTACGCGCGCTCCCCGGGCCCGAGCCGCGCGTCCAGGTCGTCGGGCTCCTGGTGGAGGAAGACCGCGTTCGGCACGGGGACGATCCCGGCGGCGCGCATCCGGTCGAGCTGTGACCAGTCGGACAGGTAGTTGCCGATGTGCTCGATGCGGGTGCGATGGTCGCTCGCACCGAACGCGACGTTCACGTCCTCCACGGCGTCCAACGCCATCTCCTGGGCCGCGTCGCCGATCGCGTGCATCCACACCTGGACGCCGTGGCGCCGGCAGTCCGCGAGGATCGCCGCAAGCTCCTCGTAGGTGAAGTTGAGGATGCCCCAGCGGCGCGGGCTCGCCGCGAGCACGCCGCGGCTGAAGCCGGTGTCGAGGTCGCCGCCGTCGAGGAACAGCTTCAGCGCGCCGAGCTTCAGCCACCCGCCTTCGACGTCAGCGCCCGGCCCGAGGTCTACCTCTAGGAACTCTTCGACGCTCGCGACCGTCGGCTGGTGACCGGGGCTGAGGATCGGGTTCAGCGTGATGCGGCACGGCAGCTGGCCGTCGGCCAGGAGTCGCTGCCATGCCCGGATGCCGCGCGCGCTGGCCGGCAGCTCCTGGATCGTGGTCACGCCGCGGCGCACGAACAGGGCGCGCGTCTGCTCGCGCAGCTGCGCCCGCAGCTCGTCTTCGGGGGCAGCGGGGATGGGGAAGAGGTCGAAGCCCTCGCGGACGATGCCGGACGGCTCGCCGAGGGCGTCGCGGGCGACGCGCATCCCTCGTGGAGCGGCGTAGTGGCGGTCGATGCCCGCCAGGCCCAGCGCGGCCGAGTTCGCCACGAGGAGGTGCATGCTCTGGCGCAGGACGACCGGAGTGTCGGGCGCCACGCGGTCGAGCTCGGCCCGGCTCGGCAGGTCCTGCCCGAAGGTGCCCTGCCCGACGAGCCAGGCGCCGGGCGGGCGCGTCGCGATCGCCGCCGCCACGCGCTCGAGCGCCGCGCCGGGCGTAAGGCCGCGTATGTCGAGCCACCAGTGCTCGGCCAGCGCGGACAGCTCGAGGTGCGTGTGGGCGTCGATCAGGCCGGGCAGGACGGTCCGGCCGTCGAGGCGGACCACCTGCGCGGCGTCCGGCAGCGCCGCCATGACGTCCGCCTCCGAGCCGAGCGCCACGATGCGCCCGCGATCGATGGCGATCGCCTCGACGACCGAATCGTGGTTGTCGAGGGTGCGGACCCGGCCGCCGACGAGCGCCAGCCGTCCGGCACCCTCGTCAGTCGGCAACGAACTGCACGTGGCGGAAGCCGTAGTCCATCAGCGGAATCCCGTTCGCGCTCGTCTCGAAGCCCGTCACCTTCGTGCTGTGAGCGTCGATCTGGTTGCTGAACGACCAGATGATGTAGCCGCCCTGGTCGTACTCGATCTGCTGCGCCTCGTGCAGCATCTCCTTGCGCCGGGTGTCGTCGACCTCGCCGCGCGCGGCCTGCACCAGGTCGATCCACTTCGGGTCGGACCAGTGTGTCTCGTTGTAGGGGGCTCCGGGCAACGTGGCCTGCGCGGCCTGGACCAGGTAGTAGTTCGTGTACCAGAAGTCCTGGCTGAAGGGCCACTTCAGGTAGTTGTCGCCGTAGAACGTGCCCGAGTCGACCTTGCGCAGCTTGACGTCGACACCCGCGCCCTTGGCCTGCTCGACGAAGACCTGCGCGCCCTCGACGGCGCCCTGGAACACCGGGGCGGTGACGAGCTCGACCGTCAGGCCGTCGTGCCCGGCCTGCGCGAGCAGCGACTTCGCCTGCTCGAGGTCCTGGGCACGCTGGGGGAGGTCGCTCGCGTAGACCGGGTCGTAGCGGCCGTAGAGGTCGTTGCCCACCTGGCCGTGGCCGCTCAGCACCTGCTCGACCATCTGCTCGCGGTCGACGATCAGACGGAAGGCCTGGCGCACGCGGACGTCGTCGAAGGGGGCCTTGTCGACGCGCATCGTGAACGGCTGCCACGCGCCGGTCTTCGAGTTCAGGACCGCGAGCCCCGGGTTCTTACCGACCGGGGCGATCTGGGCCGCCGGGAGGTTGGTGATCGCATCCACCTGCCCGCCCAGGAGGGCGTTGACGCGCCCGGTGTCGTCGGCGAAGTTGATGATCGTCACGCCGTCGACGTGGGCGCCGCCGTCACGCCAGTAGTCCGCGTACTTGTTGAACACGCTGCGCTGGCCGGCCTTCAGGCTCTCGAACGCGAACGCACCTGTGCCCACGGGGCGCTTCGAGTTGTAGCCCTCGTGCACGATCCCCGCGGTCAGGCGGGTCATCTGGTCGGGGAAGTCGATCATCGGTCCGGTCATCGGGATCAGCACGGTGCGGTTGTCGAGCTTGCGCATCCGCTTGACGTCCACCAGCCCCAGGCTCGAGGCCGCGTTCTTCGGGTCCTTGGGATCGGTGATCCGCTGGATCGAGTAGATGACGTCGTCGGCGGTCAGCTTCTTGCCGTCGTGGAAGGTGACCCCGTCGCGGACGCGTACCGTCCACTCCGTCGCGCCCTTGCTCGGAGTGAGCTCCTCGGCCAGCGCCAGTTGCAGCTTGTTGTCGCGGTCGTACTCGGTGAGGCGATCGTAGAGCTGCGCGGTGCGCGCGTAGTCCGCGTCGGTGGTGCCGAGGTGCGCGTCGAGCGTGTCCTGCGCGCCGCCGCCGCTCACTCCCACTTTCAGCATCCCGCCGGCACGCGTCTTGGGGCTCGAGCTGCCGCCGCATCCGGCCAGCGCGGTGAGCGCGAAGCTTCCGGCTACGGCGTGGCGCACGACGGTGCGGCGGGTTACGCCGCGCTCCCATGGCAGAAGCTGCTCATCCATATGGGCGGTTCCCCTCCTGATTCGCGCTTGGCCTCGCGCGTCACCGTTCAGCACCCGGCCGACCGCCGGTTTGCTAAACAGTGGCACGATTTTGCTAACCCTAACCGCGTCCGTCCTCGCGTGTCAAGACGGCTCAGCGGCCGGCAAGCAGCACGGCGGCCCGAGCCGCGAGCGACGACCGGCCGGTGCGGCCTTCGCGCCAGTCGGCGAGGCAATAGAGCCCGTGCACCGCGCGCACCCCGGCGAAGCGCAACGGCTCGGGCTCCCACGGGCGCGCCGGTGCTCTGCACCAGGGCAGCCGCGTCAGGTCGGTCGCGCGGTCCAGCAGCAGGTCGCGCAGGGTTCGGCCGGCCAGGTTGGCCGCGGCCACTCCCTCCCCGACGTAGCCGCCGGCCCACCCGAGCCCGCTGCGCCGATCGAGCCCGACCGACGGCGCCCAGTCGCGCGAGACGCCGAACACGCCGTGCCAGGCGGCGTCCACCCGGACGCCGCCCAGCGCCGGCATCAGCTCGACGAGACGCGCGTGCAGCTGCCGCACCGTCCGTTCCGGCACCGGGCGTTCCCGATCGGTGCGCGACCCCGCGCGGTACGGGACGCCGCGTCCGCCGATCGCGACGCGCCCGTCGGCGGTGCGCTGCAGGTAGACGTAGCGGTGGCGGCTGTCCACGAGCGTCTCAGCCTGCCTCAAGCCCACCCGCTCCCACGTCTCGGCGCTCAGCGGCTCGGTGACGATCATCGAGCTGTTCAGCGGAAGCAGGGCACGCCGCATTCCCGCGAGGTCGCACGTGTAGCCCTCCGTCGCGCGCACCACAAAGCGGGCTCGGACCGGTCCGAGCGTGGTGTGCGCGACCCCGGGCTCGATCCGGGTGACGCGCGTGCCCTCGTGGATCGTCGCACCCGCGCGCTCGCACGCCGCGGCGAGGCCATGGGCCAGCGCCGCGGGCTGCACCCGAGCGCAGTGCGGGGTGTAGTAGGCCCCGCGGATGTCGTGCACGTCGACGCGCTCGCGGGCCTCCGTTGCGCCGAGCAGCGCGCTGTGCTCCGGCCCGACGTCCCACTCGCGGTCTTCGGCGATGCGCCGCTCGAGACGCCGCAGCTCGAGCGGCGACTGGGCCACGTCGAGCGAGCCGCCCTTCACGAAGTCGCACTCGATCCGCTCGCGCTCCACGACCGCGCCGAGCTCGTCGACGGTATCCCTGATCGCCAGCTCGAGCGCCTGGACGCCCTCGCGGCCGGCGCGCGCCGCCCACTGCGCTCGCGAGCCGGCGAGCGACCCCGAGGCCCAGCCTCCGTTGCGCCCGGAGGCGCCGAAGCCGGCGGTTTCGGCCTCCAGCACGACGACGTCGAGCGACGGGTCCGCCCGGCCCAGCTCGTAAGCGAGCCACAGTCCCGTATAGCCGGCGCCCACGATGCAGACGTCGGCCTCGCGCGGGCCCGGCAGCGGCGGCCGCGGCGCCGGCGAGCCCAGCTGCGCGTGCCAGTGCGAGAGGGCCTGCGCCCTAGGCACTCGCATCGGTCGAGCCGAGGCCCTTGCCGTAGCGGTCGTCGCGCCACGCGAGGGCGGCCCTCAGCCCCTCGGCGCCGGCGATGCGTTCGAACTCGCGCTGCTCCGGCGTGTCGGCGGCGTTGAGGATGCTCGACAGGTCCAGGTTCGCGCTAACCGCCGCACCGAGCCCGGCCGCGTCGTACGCGCGGACGAGCGCCAGCTTCGTGAGGCGCAGGACGGTGAGTGACGTGGGCGCGATCCTGGACACCAGCGCCTCGACGGCGGCCTCGAGCGCCTCGGGGAAGACCACCTGGTTGACCAACCCGGCGCTGTGCGCCTCGGCGGCCCCCAGCACGTCACCCGTGAACAGCATCTCGCTCGCCTTCTTGTGGCCTACGACGAACGGCAGCAGCAGCGTCACCGGGCCGGAGCCGTAGCGCACCTCGGGCTCACCGAAGCGGGCATCCTCGGCCGCGATGACGATGTCGCAGGCCATTGCAAGCTCGCACCCGCCGCCGAGGCACCACCCGCGCACCGCGGCGATCGTGGGCTTCGACAGCCGCAGCAGCTGCATCGTCACCGCGACGTCGGCCGTCAGGATCTCGTGCCAGCCCACCGCCCCGTCGATCTCCTCGCCGGCCTCCTCGGCCATGTCGTAGCCCGCCGAGAACGCGCGGCCGGCGCCGGTCAGCACGACGACGCGGGCCTCGTCGTCGGCCTCGGCGCGGCGCAGCACCAAGCCGAGCTCGTCGACCAGCGCGTGGTTCATCGCGTTGAGCTTGTCCGGACGGTTGAGCGTGACCCAGCCCGCGGCGCCACGCACCTCGTAGCTCACGAGCTCGGTCATGTGCCCAGCCGCTCGCCCGCCTCGGTCAGCACCTCGCCGAGGACGCCGGCGATCCGATCGAACTCAGCCTGGCGCGCGACGAGCGGCGGCGAGATCTGCACCACGGGGTCGCCGCGGTCGTCGGCGCGGCAGATCAGGCCGCGCTCGAACAGCGCCGGGGACAAAAAACCACGCAGCAGATCGTCGCACTCCTCGTCGCTGAACCGCGCGCGCGTCTCCTTGTCCTTGACCAGCTCGAGCGCATAGAAGAAGCCGCTGCCGCGCAGGTCGCCGACGAGCGGCAGGTCGAGCAGGCCGGCCAGGGTTGCCTCGAAGGCGGCCTCGTGTGCGCTGACGGCCCCGATCAGGCCCTCGCGCTCGATGATCTCGAGGTTCTTCAAGGCGATCGCGCAGTTGACGGGATGGCCGCCGAAGGTCATGCCGTGAGCGAACAGCGCATCGGTGCCGAGAAACGGCTCGGCCGCGCGGTCGGAGACGACCAGCGCGCCGATCGACGCGTACGCCGACGAGAGGCCCTTGGCGCAGGTGAGCAGGTCGGGCGCGAGTCCGAAGCGCTCGCAGGCGAACCACGCGCCGAGCCTGCCGAAGGCGGTGATCACCTCGTCGGCGCAGAGCAGGATGCCGTGCTCGTCGCAGATCCGGCGGACGCCCACGAGGTAGCCGGCCGGCGGCATGAACGAGCCGCCCGCGTTCTGGACCGGCTCGATGATGACCATCGCCACCGTCTCCGGCCCGGCGGCCTCGATCTCCTGCTCGAGCTCGGCCAGCAGGGAGGCGGTGAACCGCTCCTCGGTTTCGTCCGCCGGGCGGTGGTAGCGGTTCGTGTTCGAGACGTGCACGACGTCCGGCACCAGCGGCAGGAACGGCTCGCGGATCGCGTCGATGCCGGTGAGCGACAGCGCGCCCAGCGTGGTGCCGTGGTACGCGACCCGGCGTGCGATCGCCTTCCAGCGCCGCTCGCCGCGCAGCGCGTGGTACTGGCGGGCGAGCTTCCAGGCCGCCTCGACCGCCTCGGAGCCGCCGGACACCAGGAAGACCCGGTTGAGGTCGCCCGGAGCGAGGGTGGCGATCCGCTCGGCCAGCTCGATCGCCCGCGGATGGGCGTAGGTCCAGTTCGTGTAGTACGGCAGTTCCCCCAGCTGCCTGGCGGCCACCTCCGCTATCTCCGCGCCGAAGCCGTAGCCGATGTTCACGGTGAACAGGCCGGCGAGCGCATCGAGGTAGCGGCGCCCCCGCACGTCCTCGACGTAGCAGCCGTCGCCTCGGACGATGACCGGGATCTCGTGCTGGCTCGCGCTGGTGAAGTGCATCCACAGGTGGCGGCGCGCGACCGCCTCGAGGTCCCTCTGGGGCGCCGTGGAGGAGGACAGCTGTAGCGGAGTCGGGAACATGTTTACAAAGCCAAACGACGGTTTAAGAAACCCTATCAGCCACCGGTGCCCCCGGCGAACGGCGGCAAACAAGGGCGGCCCGAATCGCCTTCGGCGAGGGGGTGGGCCCCGAACGTCAGACATAGCCCCCGTTTCGGGGCCCACCCTGGCGGGAGCGGCCAACGACGGCGGCAAGCCACCCCTTTGTCGCCGCTGTTTGCGCCGGGACTGGACCCCGATCCGGTTCGGTCAGCCGGGGGGCGACTCGCGGCCGACCGCGGCCTCGATGCTCGGCGTGTTGGCGAGCAGCTCGCGCGTGTACGCCGCCTGCGGCGCGCGGAAGATCTGCTCGACCGGCGCGCGCTCGACGATCCGCCCGTCGTTCATCACCACGACGCGGTCGGCGACCGTGCGGATCACGGCCAGCTCGTGCGTGACGAACAGCAGGCTCAGGCCCATGCGGCTGCGCAGCTCGCCGAGCAGCTCGATGATCGCCGCCTGGACGGAGACGTCGAGCGCCGAGGTGACCTCGTCGCATACGAGCAGCTGCGGCTGGGCGGCAAGCGCGCGGGCGATGGCGACTCGCTGGCGCTCGCCGCCCGACAGCTCGTCGGGGAAGCGCTGCCCGGCGCGCGGGGAGAGCGCGACGCTCTCGAGGCACTCCGCCACGCGCTGGGCGATCGCGCGCCGCCGCCCCGGGAAGAAGAGCTGGAGCTGGCGCGCGATCGTCTGGCCCACGGTCCGGCGCGGGTTGAGCGAGGCGTACGGGTTCTGGAAGACGTACTGGATGCCCTGGCGCTCGGCTTGCGAGCGACGGCGCGCCACCGACACGAGGGGCGCGCCGGCGAACCGAAGGTCGCCGCTCCACTGCCGGTGCAAGCCGGCGACACAGCGGGCCAGCGTCGTCTTGCCCGACCCGGACTCCCCCACCACCGCGACGCACTCGTTGTGGCGGATCTCGAGGTCGACGCCGAACAGCGTGTGGCGGCTCCCGTAGTGGGCGTCGAGGCCGCGCACGTCGAGCAGGACGCCCTCGCCGACCTGCTGCCGCGCCGCCTGGGCGCCCGGCTCCGGCGAACGGCGGGCGGCGTCCACCGGGTGGTGGCAGCGCACCTGGTGCCGCGGGCCCACGTCGCTTCGGGGTGGCGCCGCGGCGCGGCAGTCCTCCTGGGCGAAGTCGCAGCGGGGATGGAACGAGCAGCCCGACGGCCGGCCACCGGGCAGGGCGGCGTAGCCCGGGATGCCGACGATCGCGCGGCGGCCGGCGATGTCGGGAACAGCCCGCAGCAGCCGCCGGGTGTACGGGTGCCGCGGCGCCGCGAACAGCTCGTCGCGCGGCCCGCACTCGACGATCCGCCCGCCGTACAGCACCGCCACCCGATCGGCCAGCTCCGCCACCACGGCGAGGTCGTGGGTCACGTAGAGCGCCGCGACGCCGTGGCTTCGGCACATTTCACGGATCGTCCGCAGCACGCGCGCCTGCGTGGTTACGTCGAGGCCGGTCGTCGGCTCGTCGCAGACGATCACCCGCGGCGGGTCGATGAAGGCCATCGCGATCGACACGCGCTGCTGCTGACCGCCGGAGAGCTGGTGCGGGTAGCGGCGCAGGAACTCGTCGTCCGCGGGCAGCGCGACCTCCTCGAGCACCTCGCGGATGCGTTGCTCGCGCCCGCCGGCGCCCTGCTCGGGCGCGTGGGCCTCGAGCACCTCCTCGAGCTGGACCCGGATCCGCAGCGCCGGGTTCAGCGCCGTCCCCGGGTCCTGGGGGATGTAGGCGACCACCCCGCAGCGCAGCCGCCGGAGATCGTCGCCGTCGAGCTCGCCGAGCGAGCGACCGGCGACATCGATCGTGCCGCCGGCCAGCCGGCCCCCGCGGCGGACGTGGCCGAGCAGCGCCATCCCTACGGTCGTCTTGCCCGAGCCCGACTCGCCGACCAGCCCGAGGATCTCGCCGGGGCGCACCTCGACACCGACCTCGTCGACGATGTCGTCCCCGGTGCCGGTCAGCTCGATGCGGAGGTCGCTGACCGACACGACCGGCCCAGCCGCGGCGGCGACGGTCACGCCGTCGCCTCGCCGTCGAGGCGGATCGCGGCGCGCGCGATGCCGTCGGTGACCATGTTCACGCCGATCGTCAGAAGCCCGATGACGACGACTGGCAGCATGACCGCCCACGGCTGGACGGTGATCGAGAGGCGGTTCTCGTTGATCATCAGCCCCCAGTCCGCGGTCGGAGGCTGCAGCCCGAAGCCGAGGAAGCTGACGGCGGCCACGAGGCCGATCGAGTAGGTCATGCGCAGCCCGATCTCCACGAGCAGCGTGCTGGTCACGTTGGGCAGCAGCTCGCTCGCGACGATCCGCCAGCGGCGCTCGCCGACCGCCTCGGCCGCGTCGACGAAATCGCGCTCGACCACCTGCTGCGCCGCCCCGCGCATCACGCGCGCCACCCGCGGCGCGTGCGTCGCGCCCACCGTGAGCACGATCAGCCACAGCTTCGGCCCGACGGCCGCGATCGCGAGCAGCACGAAGATGATCTGCGGGAAGGCGAGCATCACGTCGTTCAACCGCATCAGGCCCTCGTCGAGCCAGCCGCGGGAATAGGCCGCGACGAGCCCGACCGTGGTGCCCACCGTGACCCCGACGAACGTGGCCGCCGCGGACAGCCAGAGGACGGTGCGCCCGCCGTTCAGGAAGCGGCTCAGGACGTCGCGCCCCAGCGCGTCGGTGCCGAACAGCGCCTCCCCCGCGGGGCCGGCGTTGGGCGCCCCGACGAACTCGGTCGGCGAGTGGGGGGCCACGAGCGGCCCCACGAGGGCCACAAGCGTGATCAGGCCGACGATCGCGCCGCCGATCTGCACGCGCCTCAGCCGCGCCGCCCGGGCCAGGGTGGCGAGCCACTGGTGCGCCTGCCACGGTGGCACCCGGTGCGGCGCCTCGCTCGCGAGCGCCGGGGCGATCGCCGGCTGGGCGGCGGAGCTGCTCATCGCGGCGCCGTCCGCAGCTTCGGGGTGACCAGGATCGTGGCGATGTCGGCCAGCACGTTGAGGCCGACGTAGATCGCCGCCGTGAGCATGGTCAGGGCCTGCACGACGGGCAGGTCGCGGTTGGCGACGGCGTTCACCAGCAGCGTCCCGACGCCGGGGTACTGGAACACGAACTCGACCACCACCACGCCGCCCGCCATCCAGGCGAGCTGCAGCGCCGTCACCTGAATCGCCGGCGGGATCGCGTTCGGCAGCGCGTGACGCCAGATCACGCGCCGATCGGCGAGGCCCTTCAGGCGCGCCATCGTCACGTACTCGCTCTCGAGCACCTCGACCATCGACCCGCGCATGATGCGGCTGATGTAGGGCATGACCGAGAGCACCAGCGTCGCGGCCGGGAGCACGAGTGCATCCGGGCTCGACCAGGCCGGCTCCCCGGGCGCCAGCAGCGATACGGCCGGCAGGACGGTGAACAGCGAGGTTGCGAACAGCAGGATCAGCGCGATCCCGATCACGAACTCCGGGAGCGCGGCCAGCGCCAGCATCACGGTCGACACCACGTGATCGACGGGGCGGTCGCGCCGCACCGCCGCCCACACCCCGATCAGGAGCGACAGGGGCACGGCCACCGCCGCCGAGATGAGGACGAGGAAGCTCGAGTTGACGCCGCGGTCGGAGATCAGGTCGCGGACCGGCTCCTGAGTGGCCGCGGAGGTGCCGAGGTCGCCCGTCACGACGCCGCCGAGCCAGTGCAGGTACTGGCTCACCACCGGATCCTCGAGATGGAGCTGCGTCCGCAGGGCGGCCACGCGAGCGGGCGTCGCCTCCTTGCCGAGGATCGCGGTCGCGGCGTCGCCGGGCAGCGCGAGCACCGCCGCGAACACGACCAGGGAGACGAGCCACAGGGTCAGGACCCCCAGCGCGAGCCTGCGCATGACGAGGCTAGCCAGCAGCGCGTGGCCTCATGCAGAAAATAGAGTGGCCATTGGAAAAACTCCGGCCGAGCCTACCACCGGCCCTTCCCCCGCGCGAGCGCCGCCGATCGCGCGGGGCCCTGCTCGGGGCCTCCCGCTAGCCGCTCGCGCTCTGCGACTTCGCCTGGCCGACGAAGCCGCGCACGTCCGCCGCGGGCTCCGAGTAGGCCTCCCCCAGGGCCGACTCCATCGCGCTCATGTACTCCTCGGCCCAGGCCGGGAAGTCGTAGTCGATCACGCGCAGGAACTCGAGCGACGCCGCCAGGCGGATGTCGGCGATCGACGGGGTGTCGCCGCCGATGAACGGCTTGCCGTCCATGAAGAACGCGCGGTAGGCGTCAAGCGGCTCGGCGAGCGCGGCCTCGGCGTCCTTCTGCGCCTTCGCCTTCGTGCCCTCGTCGGCGTCGGACGTGGCCGCCTCCCCCGCGTACTGCGGGAAGCCGAGCGCCGGGTAGGTCGCCCTCGCGAGGAGCGGATAGAGCGTGCCGATCAAATAGAACATCGCGCTGTCGACCATCGCTCGCTGGCCCGGATCGGTCGGGTAGAACTGGTCCAGGCCGTGCTTGTTGCAGAGGTACTGCATGATCGCGCAGCTCTCCCAGAGCGAGCCCTTCGGCAGGCCGTCCTCCTCGAGCAGCGGCGTGAGGTGGGCGGGGTCCTTGTCCAGGAACTCCGGGGTGGTCGTCTGACCCCAGACGTCGACCTCCTCGAAGTCGAGGCCCGCGGCTCGAACGAAGATCCGGGCGGTCAGGTTGTTGACGCTCGGCGTCAGGATGCTCAGGGTGTGTGTGGCCACGTCGTGCTCCTCCTACTGGTAGGGGTCCTTCGGGGATCGGTCTTCCGACAGCGACGCCCGCGATCGCCTGACGAGCGTCTCGATGGCATCCGCGAGATGGATCGGGGCGATGTTGTAGTCGCCGCGCTCCACCCGGATCTTGTGCGCCTCCAGCAGCACGTCGGCGTGCGTGTAGCCGAACGGCGGCTCGAAGCGATACGACGCGAGCTCGATCAGCAGTCCGAGCGGATCCTCGAAGTAGATCGAATCCATGAAGCCGCGGTCCTTGACCCCGCTGTGGCTGATCTTGCGCTCGTCGAGGCGCTCGACCGCCTGGTGGAAGCTGGCCTGCGAAACCGAGAACGCGATGTGGTGCACGCAGCCGGGGTCCGTGGGGGTGCGGGCCGGGTCGGGCTTGCGGTCCTCGTTGGTGAAGATCGTGATCAGGCGCCCGTCGCCCGGGTCGAAGTACAGATGACTCTCCGACTCCTTGTCGAGGTTCGGCTGATCGAAGACGAAGGGCATGCCGAGCACGCCTTCCCAGAAGTCGATCGAGGTCTGGCGGTCGGCGCCGACGATCGTGATGTGGTGGACGCCCTGGCTCTGCAGTTTTCGCATAGTTCCCTAGTGCTCGACGAGTTTGGATTTGTATTCGCTGCGCCGCAGACTGCCCCACGGCACGAGCTCCACGCGGGTCTGGACGACCAGCACGTTGCGCAGCCTGTCGCGGATCGCCTCCGCCAGCGCGGCGTCGGCAGTCGCGTCGCGCGCCAGCTCGACCCGCACCGGCAGCGGCGGCTCCTGCTTAACCCCCACCGTCCGCGGCGTGACGAGGATGTGGCCGCTCACGTCGGGAGCGAACGCGCTCACCACCTCGCGCACTGCCGACGGGAAGACGTTGACGCCGCGCACGATCAGCATGTCGTCGGTGCGGCCGATGCACCGCAGCCGCGGCCCCGTGCGTCCGCAGCGGCACGCCGTCGTACGGACCTCGACGTGATCGCGCGTGCGGAATCGCAGCAGCGGCGCCGCGCGGTGCCGGAGGTGCGTGAGCACGAGCTCGCCCGTGGCGCCGTCGTCCATCTCTGAGGCCGCGCCCGTCTCGGGATCGATCAGCTCGGCGTGCACGAAGCCGCGCGCGCCCAGGTGCATCCCGTCTTGGTGCTCGCACTCCCCCCAGAGCGACACTCCGATGTCGCCGATGCCCATCGCCTCGGTGACCCTGGCTCCCCAGCCCTCTTCGAGCTGCGCGCGGAACGCGGGCTCGCCGCCGCCGGGCTCACCCGCCACCAGGACGCGCTCCACGCTCGAGGCGGCCAGATCGACGTCCCGCTCCGCGGCCCATTCGACGAGATAGGCCGCGTAGGAGGGGGTCAGCACCGCGGCCTCGGGGCGGAGCAGGTCGACCGCCAGCATCAGGCGCTCGGTGTTGCCGGTGCCGACAGGGATGTGGCAGAGGCCGATGCGGTCGAGGGCGGCCAGCGCCGCGCCCGCCACGAACGGCCCGGCGTTGTAGGTGCTCACTATGCGCTGGCCGGCGGCGATGCCGGAGGCCGCGTAGCTGCGCGCCGACCCGGTCACCCAGTTGTCCAGGTCGCCCGCCGTCAGCGGGATGTAGCTGGGGGTGCCGGTCGTGCCGCTGGTGGAGTAGATCCGGACGATCTCGGACGGCGCCGCGCAGAGGTGGGCGCCGATCGGGTTGTCCGGCGTGCAGGTGGCCCTGATCTCGCGCTTCTCGGTGAGAGGCAGCTGCGCGATGTCCGCGAGCCCGCCGGCCGCCGCGGCCGACGTGACCCCCGCCGCCGTGAGCTTCTCGCGATAGAGCGCCGAGCGGTCGAAGAGATACGCGAGCTGGGTGCGGTAGGACGCGTCGTCGTCGGCCAGCTGCACTTCCCAAGCGCGGGCCTCCACGTCTGGTGCGTACATCACTCGGGGCCGCCCTCGGGCCCGCGCTCGTACTCGATCGCCTCCTCTGCCCTCCCGGCCATCAGGAAGCCGAGCGGACGCTCCTGCTCTTCGGCCAGATGCGCGAGCAGCCCGGCGGTGCGGGCGAGGATCGGAACGGCTTTCACGGTGGCGGAGGGAAAGCCCAGGTCGAGCATCACCGCCGCGATCGGCATCGAGACGTTCATCGTGAGCGGCTTGCCCCAGGCCTCGGCCACGCCGTCGCGCAGACGGCGCGCGAGCAGGACATGCGGCCCGCTCACCCCGCGCGCGTCCGCGAGCTCGAGGATCCGCTCGGCGCGCGGGTCGAGCGGCCGGTGAACCGGATGCCCGAACCCCGGCACCTTGCCACCGGATGCGTGGATCGTGCACGCGACATCCGCCGCGACCGCCTCGGGCTCGCCGCCGGCCGCCACCTGCTGCTGCGCCTCTTCGAGCAGCCGTGCGCAGGATTCTGAGGTGCCGAGGATGACCGGGCCGCAGCCGAGGATCCCCGCCGCGACGGCTCCGTGCAGCGATCCGGGGTCGGCCGCCAGCGTCATCCGGGCGGCGATGTTGGTCGGCATCATCCCGTGCTCGGCGATCGCGACGAGCAGCAGGTCGAGGAAGTAGCGCTGGTCGTCGGTCGGCTCCTGCCCGGTGAGCAGCAGGTGGAAGTACTCCGTGAAGGTCACCCTGCCCATCAGGTCGCCGGCGAGGTCGCGTCCACGCACCTCGACCCTGTCGGGATGGGCCTGGCTGATGTTGCTGACAGCGTCCGCGGACTTACCGATCTGCACCTAGGCGACGCTATGCACCGCGCGTCCGAGCGTCAAGGACGGCGCTAGCCCCCGAGGAACTTGTCCTTGACGGACGTGCCCCACGCGGTGGGGGTGTTGCTCGCGGCCGTCATCGCGTTCGCGTCGAACCACGGCCCGAAGAGGAACGCAGCCGCTCCCACGTAGTTGGGCTGCGAGGCGAAGCGCTTGGCGAAGAAGCTCGCCGCCCCGGCCGCCCAGGCGCTGTCGACGCTCGACGGGCTCCCGTTGTAGTTGCCGAACTCCGTCTCGAAGATCAGGTGCTTGGTCTGCGAGCCGCCCTGGGCGGCGCTCCAGGCACCGGCGTTCCACGCCTTGCCCGCGTACTCGTTCGCGTAGTCGTGCTTGGCGAAGGCCAGCTGGTGCGAGGCCATGCCGGCCCGAGCCGCGTCGTAGGCCTCGAGGGCCGAGTAGCGGGCGTCGTCGTAGCCCTCTCCGCCGGTGCCCGAGTTCGCCCACCAGATCGGGTCGACCACGAGCAGCCCCTTGTAGCCGATCGTCTCGCGGAAGTGCTTGATCGACGCCTGCATGTTGCCTTCCCACTGGGCCCAGCCGACGTTGTTGGGCTCGTTCGTGACCTCGTAGATCACCATCGGGTCGTTGCCCAGCGCCGCGTGTATGTCGGCGAACAGCTGGTGCACGCGGTGGCCGTTGCCCGCCCACTTGGCGTCCGAGTAGGCGCCGTCCAGCGCGTCCCAGGACGTGGGCATGAAGTACATGCCCTGCCCGACGACGGCGTCGCGCCAGTCCTTGATGCGCTGGATGATCTGCCCCTTGGTCAGGTTGCCCGTCGCCGCGCTGGGGGCGGAGTTGTAATCGTCCGCGAGCACGCGGAAGCGGACCAGGTTGGCGCCCCAGGACCTGACCGTGCTTGCCACCGTCGAGCGGTTCGCGTACTGGCTTGCGCCGAAGCTCGTGGTGATGGAGTCCTGCAGCCCCCAGACGTTCACGCCCTTCAACTGAAGGCGCGGCCCGCCGGCGGAGCCGGTCCGCAGCGTCGCGGGCGCGGTGCCGGAGGAGGGGACGACGACGGGCTTCACGCTGCCGCCGGTGGAGAACGAGCGCGCGGCAGAGTAGACCAACGGCCCGCCGTTTGGCGGCGGGTCTATGCCCACCCTGAACTCATAGGTCGCCCCGGCCTGCAGCCCGGCGACCGGCTCGGAGATATCGACGGTGGGGCGTGGCGGGGAGCCGCCCACCCCTCTGGGGCAGGAGATGCTCTGCTCCGCCCCAACGAGCTTCCAGGCGGACTGCCCCGACTCGCGCATCTCCCACCACACTGGCCCGTAGGCGCCGGAGCTGCAGCTCACCTCCGCGTTGAGGGTGGCCGACGACCCCGTCACATCCGTGGCCGGCTTCGTCTGCATGGTGCAGCCGGCCGCGAGAGTCGCGAGCGCGATCGCGATGGCAAGCGCAAGCAGCTTCCCTGTCCGTGCAATGCGGCTGTTGAAATGCACCGATCCCCTGCTCTCGGCTCGTTAGCTCTCGTGGGCAACGTCGACCCACGAGCGTGGCGGTCTTAGAGGCGGGCGCCCGCATGCACAGCCCGCACTGTGCGTGGGCGCTCGCCGGGACCGGACACTACCGTTGCGGGCTCGGATCCGAGTCGGCGCTGGGCGTGCTGCGAATCTCCGCCGCCCGGCGCCTCAGTTCTTCCGAGCCGGCCTTGCCTTGATCGTCGAGGACCTCGGCCAAGTCATCGAGAACCGCCGCGACGGTGGGATGGTCCATGCCAAGAGCACGCTCCCGGATGCTGAGCGCCTGCCGATACAGCTCCTCGGCCTCGTCGAGGTCGCCGTCCCCCCGCTTCAAACCTGCCAAGCTCATCAGCGTCCCGGCCAGGACTGGATGCTCGGGCCCCAGAGTTCTCCGGTAGACCTTGATGCTCTGGCGGTAAAGGGCCTCAGCGTCCTTCGATCTGTCGGTCCTTCTCATGAGGTCGGCGAGTCCATCGAGCGTGTCGGCGGTAGCAGGGTGGTTCGGACCGAACACCTTTTCCCGGATGCTCAAGGATCGCCGGTAGAGCCGCTCCGCCTTCTCGAAGTCGCCGAGGCTGACCTTGAGGTCGGCCATCAACGTAAGCGTCCTCGCGACATCTGAGGCGTCACCCCCGAGCACCCGTTCCTGGATGGCCAGGGCCCTCCGGAAGACTGGCTCCGCCTCGTCTGAGTCACCGGTGGCAGCGAGCACGGCAGCGAGGCTCGTGAGGGTCCAGCCCAGGTCGAGGTGGTCTGGACCAAGCGTTTCCTCGATCATCTCCGCTGCTCTCCGGTACAGGCTTTTAGCCTCCGGGAGATCTCCGTCCTCGAAGCAGACCCCGGCCAGGTTGTGGAGGGTCATCGCAACGTCTCTGTGGGTCGGCCCGAGAACGTCCTCGAGAATGGCGAGGGTGCGCTCGTAGAGTCCGCGGGCGCGCTTGTTGTCGCCGAGCGCGAAGTACTCGTTGCCGAGGTTCGCCAGCGCCGTCGCGACATCCTTGCCCTCCGGCTCGAGCGTCCGCTGCTGAATCTCGAGCACGCGCTCGTGAAGCCGTATGGCTTCGGGGTACCTTCCGAGCGTCGAGTAGAGCCCGGCAAGACCGTCCAGGCTGTACGACACCTCCGGGTGCTCCTCGCCGAGGGCGGCCTCCCGAATCCGAAGGGACTTGGTGTAGAGGTGCTCCGCCTCCGAAAAGCGGCCTGTCGCGCGATAGAGCTCAGCCAGGTTGTAGAGCGTGCCGCCTACGTCCGCGTGATCGGGACCAAGGACGGCCTGCCGGATGCCAAGGGCCTGGTGGAGGAGCTTCTCCGCCTCGGCGTACTCTCCGATGCGGCTGTCCAGCTGCGCGAGACTGTCGAGCGTGGTCGCCATCTCCGGCGACTCCGCTCCAAGCGCCTTGCGCTGGATGTCCATCGCCTCGTGGTACAGGCCCGCCGCGTCGTCGAATCGGCCTAGGCCGCAGTACACATCGGCGACACTCCGGACGCTCTCAGCGACGCTGGGGTGCTCGGGTCCGAGCGCCTCCTCTCGAATCTCGCGCGCCCGCAGCAGCAGCGGTTCAGCCTCGGCATAGCGCCCGAGCAGGAAGTAGGCCTCGCCAAGGCTCGAAACGGCAGCGGCGACCTCGGGGTGCATTGGCCCAAGCGCCTGCTCGCGAATGTCGCGGGCCCGCTCCAGCAGCGGCACGGCTTCGCGGTACCTTCCCTGTGTCCGGTAGAGAGTGGCCAGGTTGGTGAGGCTGGCGGCGGCGTCGATGGTGGTCAGACCGTCGCTAGGAGTCAAGGTCGACTCCCTGGATCTCGAGAGCTCGCTTGAACAGCTGCTCGGCCTCGTCGAGACGGCGCGTGGACGTGTAGAGCTGCGCCAGGTCGTTCAGACTGAGCGCCACGTCGCCGTGGTCAGGGCCCAGGGTGGTTTCGCGAAGCTCCAGCGCCTCGCGGTAGCTCGCCTCGGCGCTGCGCATGTCGCCCTGGGCGATGTAGACCTTCGCGAGGTTGTTGACGCTTGCCACGACCCAGCCGGGTCTGTCGCGCTGCCGGGCCAGGTCGCGGAGCTGCATGAAGGTGTCCTCCGCATGGGTCAGGCTGCCCTTCTCCACTAGGAACCGGCCGTAGCGCAGCAGAGTGTCGAGGGCGGGATCGCCGTTCCCGCCAACCGCCCTTGCGAATTCCTGCTCCGCCTCGACGAGGCGACCCTCCTTGACCAGCTGCTCGGCCCCGCGCACGTCCTCGGAACTTGCCTCGTCTGGGGATTCCGCCGGCGCCTCGATGTCCAAGTCCGGGGCGCGGGCGCCGGGAGACGGTGCCGCCGCGCCCCCTTCCTCGTGGTCACGCACCCACTGTGCGAGCTGACGCCGGAGGTTCTTCCGGAAGGCGGCCGTGTGTTCGAAGCGTTCGAAGAAAAACCGCTTCTCGCGCTCGAGGGACGTACGAAAGTCGAGAACGCGCTGGAGCTGGGGGCCGGGATCCTTGAGAAGGTCGCTGTCGACATCCTTAAAGAGGACCACGATCTGACGCATGCTCTGGGCGGCGTGGCACTCGCAGGCCAAGCTGAACTCCTCCTCGCTCGCCGAGCTGAACCCGTCCGCCTCCGCAACGTCCGGCGCCGATCCCCACCGCTTCCAGAGCGCTAGGACGAAGTAGTCGCTCTGACGCACGTAGTGGTTGATGATGGCCTGGGGCCGGCCCACGCCTCCGGGCATGATCTCCCAGCCCAGCGGCAGGAAGATCACTCCGCGCTCGAGCGCGTCCAGCTCGTTGTACTCCTGAATCACCTCACGGAAGGCGTTGCGTTCCCCTTCCAGACCTCCCGGTGAGGCGATAAAGACCCGGTAGGCGGTGATCTGGGTCGACATGGCGTACTCCCAAGAGTCAGGGAGGCGACACGGCGCCCAAGGGGCCCTGAGCGCTGTAGCCGGATAGTGACGCTTTGGGGTCGTGGACGCAAACTCCGCGGTCTAAGTTAGGGCCCATGCCTTCCGCCCCCGGTCTGCCTCCAGATCCCCAACGCGATCGCGTGGAGGCCGGGACCTAGTGGAGCTCGGCCTCTCGACGTTCGGCGACCTCAGCACTTCCATCCCGGCGGATCAGCGGCTGCGGGAGCTCCTGGAGGAGGCGACGCTCGCCGACCAGCTCGGCCTGGAGGTGTTCGCTGTCGGGGAGCACCACCGGCCCGACTTCGCGATCTCCTCCCCGGCCGTGGTGCTCGCCGCGATCGCGGCGCGCACCGAACGCATCCGACTCTCCAGCGCCGTCACGGTCCTCAGCTCCGACGATCCCGTGCGCGTCTTCCAGGACTTCGCGACGCTCGACCTGCTCTCGGGGGGCCGCGCCGAGATCATGGTCGGGCGCGGGTCGTTCATCGAGTCGTTCCCGCTGTTCGGCTACGACCTCGACGACTACGACGAGCTGTTCGCGGAGAAGCTCGCGCTCCTGCTCGAGCTGCGCGAGCGGACCCACGTGACCTGGTCCGGCCGCCACCGGCCCGCGCTGGACGACGCGGGTATCTGGCCGCGTCCACTCCAGGACCCTCTGCCGATCTGGGTGGCGGTGGGCGGCACGCCCGCCTCCGTGGCGAGGGCCGGTGCGCTCGGCCTGCCGCTCACGATCGCGATCATCGGGGGCGAGCCGGCGCGCTTCGTGCCGCTGGTGGAGCTCTACCGGGAGGCCGCGTCACGGGCCGGGCACGACCCCGTGCCACCGGTGGCGATCAACACCCACGCCTTCGTGGCGGACACCACCGAGCGCGCCAACGCCGCCTTCGCGCCGTCCTACATGGAAATGATGAACCGCGTCGGGCGCGAGCGCGGCTGGTCGCCGATGGGCCGCGCCCAGTACGAGGCCCTGCGCGCCCCGCACGGCGCCCTCGCGGTCGGGACTCCGCAGGAGGTGGCCGAGAAGATCCTCTACGAGCACGAGCTCTTCGGACACCAGCGCTACCTCGCCCAGATGAGCGTCGGGCCGGTGGCCCACGCCGACGTGATGCGCTCGATCGAGCTGTTCGCAACCGAGGTCGCCCCAGTGGTGCGCGCGGAGGTCGAGCGCCGTGCCGTCGAAACCGCTCGCGAGAACTAGCCCTCGATGGGCTCGTAGGTGAGGATGGCGACGCCGTCGCCGACCATCTTCGAGTCCGTGAGGCGCAGGGTCTTCTTGTCGCTTACCTCGCCGAACAGGCGCTTGCCGCTCCCGAGGACGACCGGGAACACCATCAGCCGCAGCTCGTCCACGAGGTCGTTCTCGATCAGCGCCTGCGCCAGCTGCGCGCTGCCGTGCACCACGATGTCGCCGTCCTGCTCCGCCTTGAGCTTCGCGACCTCCTCGGCCACATCGCCCTTGAGCACCGTCGAGTTGTTCCAGTCCGGGTCCTCGAGCGTCGAGGAGACGACGTACTTCGGCATGTTGTTGAACTTGTCCGCGAACTCGTCGTCCCTGGAGGGCCAAGCGGCGGCGAACCCCTCGTAGGTCACGCGGCCGAGCAGCAGGGCCTCGGCCTCCATGGTCTCGTCGAGCTTGAACTTGTCGCCCTCCTCGCCGCGACTGAACTCGAAGCTCCACCCTCCGTGCCTGTAGCCCTCGCTCCCGCCCGGGTCCTCGACGACGCCGTCCAGCGAGACGAACTCGGTTACGACGATCCTGCCCATCCTCTGTCTCCTTCTTGGCTGTCGCCTGTAGAGCTCAGCACGTCCCAGTATCCCGCTCAAGCTCCGCCGGGCCGGATAACGCCGGACTCGTAGAGCAGGATCACGGCTTGGACGCGGTCGCGGACGCCGAGCTTCGTGAGGATGTGAGCCACGTGGGTCTTGACCGTGGCGGCGCTGACGACAAGCTCCTCGGCGATCTCCGGGTTCGATCTGCCGCGGACCACCAGCTCGAGCACGTCCCGCTCGCGCGCGGTCAGCTCGTCGAGCTGGGCCGGAGCTCTGGCATCCGCGCGGGGACGTCGAGCGAACTCGTCGATCAGGCGGCGGGTGACGGACGGACTGATCAACGCGTCGCCGGTGGCGACGACGCGCACCGCCTCGATCACCTGAGCTGTGGGCGCGCCCTTCAGGAGGAAACCGCTTGCCCCGGCCCGCAGCGCCTCGTAGACGTATTCGTCGAGGTCGAAGGTGGTCAGCACCAGCACCCTCGGCGGTTCGCTTGACTCCGACACGATGCGCCGCGTGGCCGCGAGCCCGTCCATCGTCGGCATGCGCACGTCCATCACGACCACGTCCGGCCTCAGGCGCCGGACCGCGTCGACCGCCTCGGCGCCGTCGCCGGCTTCGCCCACCACCTCGATGTCCTGCTGAGCGTCGAGGATCGTGCGCAGGCCAGTGCGCACCAGCTCTTGGTCATCCGCGACGAGCACGCTGACGGTCATCGGTGAGCAGAATCGAGGGGCAAACGGACGCGAATCGCGTAGCCGCCCTCGGGCCGGCTGCCGCTCTCGACCACCCCCCCGTAGATGCTCACCCGCTCGCGCATGCCGACCAGGCCATGGCCGCCGCCGTTCCCGGATCCGGTGCCGGAGCCGTCGTCGCTGATCTCGAGCTCCAGCTCCTCTGGGCCGTAGCGCACCACCACCCGGGCACGCGCCGGGCCGGCATGTCTGAGGGCGTTCGTCAGGGCCTCCTGGACGATCCTGTAGGCAGAGAGGTCGACGCCCGGCTGCAAAGGGACGGCGTCGCCCTCTACCTCCACCTCCACGGGCAGACCCGCGTCGCGCACGCTCTCGGCGAGACGATCGAGGTGTCGCAGGCTGGGCTGCGGCGCGAGCGCGAGCTCCTCGTCGCCCTTGCGCAGCAGCCCGAGCAGCCGCCGCATCTCCGTCAGCGCCTCCTGCCCGGTCGACTCGATCGAGCGCAGCGCCCTGCCAGCCTCGCTTTCGCGCTCGGTGGACTGCTGCGCCGCCTGGGACTGGATCACGATCACGCTCACGTTGTGGGCCACGACGTCGTGGAGCTCCCGAGCGATCCTGCTGCGCTCCTCGGCCACGGCGGCCCGGGCCTTCTCTTCCCGCTCGAGCTCGAGCAGAGCGGTGCGTTCCCGCAGGTCGCCGGCGTGCTCGTCGCGACTACGGAAGCCGCGGCCGACGACCCAGGCGGCAACGACGAAGAACCCCGTGAACGCGTAGTTCGCGAAGTCGTTGTCGGTCACGGCAATCTCAAGCCAGATCGTCGCCAGGCCGACGGCGCCGCCGGTAAGCGCTCGCTTCTGTGCCTCGCGCTGGGCCACGCCAAAGACCGCGACGAGCATGATCACGAACGGCAGCAGGGAGCCGGCCGGGGTGTCGACCAGGCTCCACACCGCATAGATGGCACAGATCGCGCCGAGCGACGGCAGCGGGGCCCGGCGCCGCCAGAGCAGCCCCGCCGACATCAACAGGAGCGCGCCGCCGGCCAGTGGCTTTGGCCCCTGCTCGTCCTCGACCCACCAGACCCAGACCTCTAGCTGAGCGGCGATGCCGAGAGCCAGCGCCAACAGCCAATCGGGCCGCCCCCGAGGGATGCGTGGCATCCGCTCCATGGGGCAACGGTAACTCGGCGCCCGCGGGTCTGCATCGCCCGGTCGGGCGACATCGGGCGCTCCGAAGATCGCCCGGCCGGGCGAGCCGAAGTCAGCCCGATGGGCCGATGCGCGGTGCCCGCGCGCCGCTTAGCGTCGACCGCGACAGGATTGTTCGATCAGGAGGTGCAAGATGAGGAAGCAGGTTGCAGCCATAGCCGGGGCCGCAGGGCTGGTGGCGGCCGCGCTCGCCGGCGGCGGCGCCGCCGGCGCGCAGGACGGCCCACGCACGCTGCGGCTGGTGTCCGTCGAGCAGCGCTGCACCACGGCCGACAACGGACGGCGAGGCGAAAGCCTCGGCGACCTCGGTGCATGCCGGGGCAGTCTGCGCGAGGCCCGCGGCGGAGCGGTCGCCGGCCGCGCCCACTGGACGTGCGTGTATCTCGGGTCGGAGCGCGCGGGCTCGGACTGCGGCGCGGTCGTGACCCTCCCCGGCGGCACGCTTCAGGCCGCAGGGGCGCTCAGCCACACCAGCGCGAGGAGCGAGTGGGCCATCACCGGCGGCACCGGCGACCACGTCGGAGCTCGCGGAAGCGTGCGGCTCGAGCAGCTGAGCGCCACCCGCACGGCCGCCACGATCACGCTGCTGCCCTAAAGGAGAAGCCATGCTGAATCCGTCACGCAACGTGGTGGTGGCTCTCGCGGGCTACGTGGTGGCCGCTTTCATCGCAACCGTCGCCATCGGCGACCTCGGGGACGTCGGCTTCTGGATCGTCTGGATCCCGTTGCTCTCGATCGTGGTCTACCTGGCCGTCGTGGGAGTGCGCCTGGCTTCCACAGCGTGGTTGGGACGCAGCTAGCCCGGTCGCGCGGGGGGGGGGCC
>JAXDIG010000030.1:0-24489 GCA_034664125.1 Thermoleophilaceae bacterium
CCCGTTCTCGCCTGTGCCCGGATGGGTGCTCACTCCTCCCCCACGGCGAAGCGCTGAAAGCGCCGGATCACCACGTTCTCCCCTGTGCTCGAGGCCAGCTCGGTGCGGAGCTCCTCGATCGTCTTGCTCTCGTGCTTGTCCTCGTTCACGTGGACCTGCCGCAGCAGCACCACCTCGTCTAGCCACTTGCCCATCCGGCCCTCGGCCATCTTCTGCTGCACCTGCTCGGGCTTGCCCTCGGCGGCGGCCTGCTCGCGCAGCACGCGCAGTTCGGCCTCCTTGTCCTCCTCCGGGACGTCCTCGTCCGTCACGTAGAGCGGGTTCGCCGCGGCCACGTGGAGCGCGACCTCGCGGGCGAACTCCTGGAACTGGTCGGTGCGAGCCACGAAGTCGGTCTCGCAGTCGACCTCGACCAGCACGCCGATCTTGCCGCCGGCGTGGATGTAGCTCGACACCACTCCCTCCGCGGCGGTCTTCCCGCCGCGCTTGGCGGCCGAAGCCTGGCCCTTGACGCGCAGGATCTCGATCGCCTTGTCCACGTCCCCGCCGGACTCCTGCAGGGCCGACTTGGCATCCATGATGCCCGCCCCCGTGCGGTCGCGCAGGGCCTTCACGTCTTGTGCCGAAATGGCGGTGCTCAACTTCCTCTGTCTCCTCTAGGAATCGTCGTCGGGATCGAACGTGCGGCGCTCGCGCGGCGCCGCGGCGCCTGTGGCCGCCTCCGGCCTGGTGCCGCTCGGGGTGGCGGGCTCGTCCGGGGAGAAGCCGGCCTCCTCCGACTCGCGGCGGGCGCGCTCCTCGGCCTCGCGTCGCTCCTGCTCCTCCTGCTCGCGCAGCGCGCGCTCCTCCGCCTCGCGGCGCTCCTGCTCCTCACGCTCACGGCGGGCCGCCTCCTCCTCGGCGCGGAAGCGAGCCGAGCGCTCGGACACCACGTCGGCCACGGCCTGGATCACGACCCGGCAGGACCGGATCGCGTCGTCGTTCCCGGGGATCACGTAGGTCACCGGGTCCGGGTCGCAGTTGGTGTCGACCAGGCCGATGATCGGGATCTTGAGGCGTATGGCCTCGCGCACGCCGATCGCCTCGGTCTTCAGGTCGACCACGAACATGGCGTCGGGCGGGCGCTGCATGTCCGCCACGCCGCCGAGGTTCGTCTCCAGCTTGTCGCGCTCGGACATCGCGCCGATGCGCTCGCGCACCGGCAGCAGGTCCATGCTGCCGCTCTCGGTCCAGTCGCGCAGCTCGTGCAGGCGCCTGATGCGCTTGGAAATCGTCTGGAAGTTGGTCAGCAGCCCGCCCAGCCAGCGCTGGTTCACGTACGGCATGCCGCAGCTCTCGGCGGCCTCGCGGACGGTGTCACGTGCCTGCTTCTTCGTTCCGACGAACAGGACGGTGCCGCCGCGCCCGGCGAGCTCGCCGGCGAACTCCTCCGCCTGGTGCAGCAGCCTTTCGGTCTTCTGCAGGTCGATGATGTGGATCCCGCCGCGCTCGCCGAATATGAAGCGGCGCATCTTGGGATTCCAGCGGCGCGTCTGGTGGCCGAAATGAACTCCGGCTTCCAGCAGCTCCTTGATGCCTACCTCGGTGGCCAAAGAGAAACTCCCTTTTCGTGTTGGTGTGGCTTGTGCCCGCCGGCCGGCTCGCGGACCCGGGTTCTGCCCCGGGCAGGGCCACGGCCGCCTAATCCGGCGGGATAGTGGAACGTGAGGCGCCAAGGATAGAGCCCGGACATAAAGCGAGGCGGCTGAAAGCCGCCTCGCTCTGTATTTCAGTCCCCGTCTGGCCCTCCGGAGACTGGCTCCCGTCTGGCTGCATCGAGCGCGCGACGCAGTTCGACGGGCGGTTTGGACTCGCACACGACGAATTCCCCCGAGCGCGGATGCCTAAACATCAACTTCTCGGCGTGCAGGAACTGACGCTCGAGGCCCAGCTCGCGGCCGCAGGCGCCCCCGCCGTACTGGGGATCGCCGCAGACCGGGTGGCCGATGGCGGCGAGGTGCGCGCGGATCTGGTGGGTACGACCGGTTTCCAGCTTCACGCGCAGCAGCGTGGTGGCCGGCAGCCGCTCGATCACCTCGAAGCGCGTGACGGCTTCCCGCGGCCGGTCGCTGCGCGTGGACACGACCGTGCGGCGCGACCGGTCGCGGCCGATCGGCGCGTCGATGGTGCCGCTCTCGGCCTCGGGGTGGCCCGCCACCAGGGCGAGGTACTCGCGTCGCACCTCGCGCGCCCGCAGCTGATCGGAGAGGGCGGCGTGCGCCTCCTCGGTCTTCGCCACCACCAGCAGACCGGACGTGTCGCGGTCGAGGCGGTGCACGATGCCCGCGCGCTCGGGGTCGGTGCCGCCGGCAGCGCGGCCGCTCAGCGCCTCGGCCAGCGTCGCGCCGCGGTGACCGGGGGCCGGATGGGTCACCAGCCCGGCCGGCTTGTCGACTACGAGCAGGTCGGCGTCCTCGTAGACCACCTCGAACCGCGGCACCTGCTCCTGCCCCGGCGCGGCGCCCGCCTGCGCCGCCACCGACACCACCTGCCCTGCGGCGACGCGGTGGTTCTTGGCCCTGGGCGCGCCGTCGACCTGCACGGCGCCCGCCTCGATCAGGCGCTGCGCGGCCGAGCGCGAGGGAGCCGCGCCGCGCGCCGCCAGGAAGGCGTCGAGACGCAGCCCCGCGTCCTCCGCGGACGCCTCTAGGCGGAGCGGCGCGGCCGCGGCCTGTCCTCCACCACCCAGAGCAGCAACAGCACGCCGATCACGATGCACGAGTCGGCGACGTTGAAGGCTGGCCAGGCGATCGGGTCGATGAAGTCGATTACCGCTCCTTCGCGGGCGCGGTCGGCCAGGTTGCCGAGCGCACCGCCCAGGAGCATCCCGACGGGCAGCCACAGCCATGGCCGCTCGCGGTTGGCAGCGAAGTATCCGAGCAGCAGGGCCAGCGACGCGCCAATCAGGATCGCCACGATCAGCCCGCCGCCCTCGAGCGCTCCGAAGGCCACTCCGGTGTTGCGCGTGTTGGTGAGGTCGAGGCCGGGGATCAGCTTGACCTGATCACTGCGCGCGATGTTCGCCACGACGAGCTGCTTGGTCACCTGGTCCACCGCGACGACCACGCCGGCGGTGGCCAGGGCCGCGGCCGGTCCGGGGACCCTCACCCCCGGATCAGGTCGGCGAGCACGCTGCTGACGATGATCAGCACGAACGTGGCCACGATCGGGCTGAGGTCGAGCGCGCCCGGGCCGATCCGCACGGGCGGCAGGATGCGCCGGAAGAGGTTGAGGTACGGATCGGTCACGTCGGTCACGAACTTCAGGAAGGCCGCCAGCCAGCGGTTGTAGGGGATCCGCGGGATCCAGCTGAGGATGATGCGGATGAAGATCAGCACGAGGTACACCAGCGCCAGCGTGTTGACGTAGTCCCCGACGTCCTGCCGGGTGATGGCCAGCCAGACGGCCATCAGCGCGTGGCCTCCACCACGGCGTCGACCGCCGACCGGCAGACGTCGCGCAGGCCGTGCTCCTCGAGCGCGATCAGCCCGCGCTCGGTGGTGCCCCCGGGCGTGGCCACGCGCACCTTCACGGCATCGGTGTCGTACGCGTGCTCGCGCAGGTAGGCGGCGGTGCCGGCCATCGTCTCGACCGTCATGCGCAGCGCCTCGTCCGGTGCCAGCCCGTGGGCGGCGCCTGCCTCGGCGAAGGACTCGGCGACGAGCGCCATGAAGGCGGGGCCGCAGCTCATCAGGGCCATCGCGGGCTCGATCAGCGGCTCGCTGTCGAGCGGGATGATCGCCCCGGCGCGGCCGAACAGCTCGAGGATCTCGGCCTCGGGACCGTCCTGCGCCAGCCGCCCGGGCACGTAGCAGAGCACGCCCTGGCGAACCTCGGCGGGGATGTTGGGGATGAAGCGGTAGACCGGCAGGTATGGATAGGCGGCTTCGAGCGCGGCGGTGTCCGTGGCGGCCAGGATCGAGACGATCGCCCGGGCGCGGCCGGCCACCTCCTCCGCCACCTCGGCGAGCTGGCCCGGCTTGTGGCAGAGGACCACCACGTCCGCGCGGTCAGCCAGCTCCGCGTTCGATGCGACCGCCTCGCCGCCCAGCGCCTCGGCCAGCGCCTCGGCCTTGGCGGCGTCCACGTCCGCGACGAGCGCCGGCTCGCCGATCCCGCGCGCGAGCGCGGAGGCCATGTTGCCGGCTCCGATGAGTCCGATCTGCATCGCGCGAAGACTCTACCTGCGAGTCCGCCCTACGACTGGTTGAAGAAGCCCTTCTCGATCAGCCGGGCGCGTTCCTCGGCGGACACCTCGACGTTGCGAGGCGTGAGGAGGAAAACCTTGTCGGCGATCCGCTGCATGCCGCCGTCGAGCGCGTAGGTGAGCCCTGAGGCGAAGTCGATCAGCCGCTTCGAGAGCTCGGTGTCGGTGCCCTGCAGGTTGAGGATCACCGGGATCGCTTCCTTGAACTGGTCGGCGATCTGCTGGGCGTCGTTGAAGTTCTTCGGGATGACCAGGTGCACCTGGATGTCGCCGCCGTTGCCGCGGCCGTTGCCGGCCACGGGGCGCAGCACGCGCGTCTCGCGCCCGGTACCGCGCGGCTCGTCGGCGAAGATGTCGTCGATCTCGTCGCGGCGCCGCCGCTGCAGCCGGCGTACGTTCGGCCGGTCGCGGTAGCGATCCTCGAGCTCGATCTCAGGCTCGGGCTCACGGGCCTGGTCGTAGCGCGGGTCCTCTTCCTCGGCGAGGCCGAAGTAGACCAGCGTGCGGTGCCATGTGTCGCGAAGGGCCATGCTGCCTGCTTTTTCGCGCGTAAGCGGGAAACTCCTTGTGGCCGCGGACTCTAGCTTGACTCGCCCGGCCTGCGGGTGTAGGCCACGCATGCGTAGGTCACTGGACTCGGCTGAGAGGAGTGCCCGATGAGGCGGTTCCTTGTTGCGGCTGTCGCGAGCGCCGCGATTGGCTCGCTCGCCGTGCCGGGCGTCTCTGGAGCGCAGTCGGCGGCGATGGACTCGGTGACCGGTTACGCGGCGACCGGAGCGGGCCGGCTGTCGGTCCAGTTCACGTTCGACGCGCGCAGCGGCCCTGCCGGGGAGAACCCCACGGGCACCGTGTCTTTCGATGCGCTCCTCGTGGACCTCGGGGCCCTCCAGGTTTCCTGCCTGAGCGTTAGCGGCAACCGGGCGAGCATGGTCGTGCGCATTGCTTCGCCCTCCCCGCCCGCGCCCGCCGGCGTCGTGATCTCGGTGGAAGACAATGGCGCGGCGGCGCAGGACACGCTCGCTTGGAGCTTCGTCACGATCTTGCCATCCGAGTGTCCGGTGTCGAGCGCGGCCGGCGAGCCGATCCTGGCCGGGGACATCACCGTCACCGACGCCCAGCCGCTCGACAGGCATCGGGCCCGCCAAGCCTGCCTCTTCGAGCGGGCGGCGCGCGGGCGGCGGGCGTTCCGCGCCAAGTACGGGCGCGGCCGGTTCCATCTCCATGCCATGCGCCGCTGCATCCGACAGAGGATCGGCGGCTAGCGCAAGGCTTATGACAGTGTGGGGCCGGTGGACCCCGAGTCGTTCCAGGTGGTGCGCCGGCTTTCGAGCGGTGCGGGGCTTGTGCTGGCCGGCGAGATCGCCGGACAGGGGCCGCCGGTGGTGCTGCTGCACGGATTGTCGGCCACGCGGCGGAACGTCGTGCAGGGCTCACGCGCCCTGCTGCGCCGCGGCTACCGCCTGATCGCGTACGACGCCCGTGGACACGGCGCCTCCTCCCCCGGCCCCGGCTACACGTATCCGGAGCTCGTGGAAGACCTCGAGGCGGTCCTGGAGCAGCTCGGCCTCGAGCGGGTCGCTCTGGTGGGCAGCTCGATGGGCGCCGCGACCGCCATGGCGTTCGCGCTGCGGTCGCCGGAGCGTGCGGCGGCGCTGGTCCAGATCACCCCCGCCTATATGGGCCACGGGCGCACGATGGACGGCGACCCTGACGTGTGGGAGCGCATGGCCTCGGAATTGGAGAACGGCGGCGTGGACGCGTTCGTGGACGTGGCCCAGCCCGAGGGCGCCGGCGAGGGCTGGCGCGAGATCACCCGCGCGGCCGTGCGCCAGCGCATGGAGCGCCACGAGCACCTGTACGAGGTGGCCCAGGCGCTGCG
This sequence comes from Thermoleophilaceae bacterium, assembly GCA_034664125.1. Classification (GTDB taxonomy): domain Bacteria; phylum Actinomycetota; class Thermoleophilia; order Solirubrobacterales; family Thermoleophilaceae; genus JACVRW01. The sequence goes on from JAXDIG010000030.1 coordinate 6,126, forward strand.
TCAGGTGCCGCGCTCGCCCGCGTGGGACGGCGTCGACGCACTCGAACGAGTCCAGGCGCCGGTGCTGGTGGTCGGCTCCCGCGACCAGATGGACCCCATGCACCCGCTCTCGATCGCGCAGGAGTACGCACGGCGGCTTCCCAACGCCGAGCTGCTGGTCGAGGACGAGGGCAAGTCACCGCTGGCCTGGCAGGGCGCGCGGCTGTCCGGAGCGATCGCGGACTTCTTCGAGCGTGTGGGCTACGGGCCCGGGGCGGCGTCGTAGCCAGGGCGAACGGCAGCAACCAGAGCGTCCGGACGGCCGTGGCCGGGCCGAATCGAATATTCGACATCTATTCGGTGCTCAATATTCGATTGGCTGCCCGAAGCGGGGTCCGAGCGGACCCCCTCATTGCTGGCCGTACAGCACGCTGCCGAGCCGCACGATCGTTGCGCCCTCCTCTACGGCGACCGCGTAGTCCTGCGAGGTCCCCATCGACAGCCGCGCCAGCCCGTGCTCTCCCGCCAGCTCGGCCAGCCGGGCGAAGTAGGGGCGGTTGCGCTCGGGGTCCTCGGTGAAGGGCGGCATAGTCATCAGCCCCGTGACGGGGCAGGGGCAGCGCTCGATGTAGGACGAGAGGTCGGCCGGGTCGATGCCCTCCTTCGACTCCTCCCCCGCGACGTTGACCTGGATCAGCACCTCGCGGGCCGGGTGCTGCTCCAGGCGCCGCAGCGCCGACTCCGAGGCGATCGAGTGGATCAGCCGCACGTTTGGCGCGATCTCCTTGAGCTTGCGGCTCTGGATGGCGCCGATGAAGTCCCACGTGAACAGGTCGCGGTGGCGCTCCTGCTTTGAGAGCAGGTCCTGCGCGCGGTTCTCCCCCACCAGCTCGATGCCCGCCTCCGCCAGCGCGGGCAGGTCGTCCGCGTCGACGTACTTGATCGCCGCGAGGATCTCGACGTCCGGGCCGATCCGCTCGCGGACCCGCTCCAGGTTCTCCCTCACCCGGTCAGCACGCACAGCCCTGCCTGCCTTCCCGTAAGCCCCCGGTCGCGCCGGTGGGAGAAGTAGAGCTCCGGCTCACAGCTGGTGCAACGGTCGAGATGGGCAACCTCGCGCACGCCCGACTCCGCCAGCCTGGCGGCGATCACGCGGCGCAGGTCGAGCATGCGCCCCTCGAGGGCACCGGGCACTTCCGCGAAGCGCTCGGCCACCTCGGGGCCGACCTCGTAGCAGCAGCCGCCGATGCCGGGGCCGACGGCCGCGGCCGGCGGCGACTCGAAGGCCGCCACGGCCTTCTCGACGATGCCTCCGGCGAGCGGGCGCCAGCCGCAGTGCAGCATCGCGGCGCGCTTGCCGTCCGAGAGCGCGACGGGGTAGCAGTCGGCCACCAGCACCAGCAGCGCGAGCCCGACCTCCGCGGTCACGTGCCCGTCGACGCGCGGCAGCTCCTTGTCACCTGGTTGCGCATACGCGGCCTGCGGGTCCGGTCCGTCCCAGTCCCGCAGATCCGTCCCGTGCACCTGCCACCCCATCACCACGTCGCCGGTGTCCACGCCGGCCGCTCGCGCCAGCCGGCCGCGGTTCTCGGCCACGCGCTCGGGCTCGTCGTCGGTTAGGACGCCGAGGTTCAGCGACCGGTAGGGCCCCTCGCTGACGCCGCCCCGGCGGGTCGAGAAGATCGCCTGCGCGCCCGGCAGCTCCAGCGTGTCGATCACCGCGCCAGCTCCAGGGCGGTGCGCAGCTCGTCCTCGCGGCCCCGCACGAGCCCGTCCAGCTTGCGTCTGAGCGTCTCCTCGAGCGCCTGGCCGATCGCCGGGCCCTCCGGCACTCCGGCCGCGAGCAGGTCGTTCCCGCCGATCTCGAGCGCGACGGCGCTCAGGTCGGTCACCCAGCGCAGAACCGGCTCCGCCGGCGCGCCGAGGGCCAGCGCCAGCGCCAGCGCCTCGGGCGGCTCGCCGCCGAGCAGGTCGCGCAGCTCGGACGGCGTGCGGTCGTACGCCCGCAGCTCGTGCGCGATCAGCGCTCCCACCCGCGCCGCCCGCGCCACCGCGTCGCGCGCCCGCGCGTCGAGGTGCAGGCCGGCCAGCCACAGGTCGAGCTCCTCGGGAGCCCCCGCGCACAGCGCGGCCAGCGACGCCAGGGCGCGGTCTGCCCCGATGGCGGCCGCCCCCAGCGAGGCGGACGCGACCAGCTCGGGGTCCGGGTCGAGCGCCGGGTGGAGGGCGCGGGCGAGGCCGAGATCGCGCATGCGCTCGACCGCCGCGGGGGCCTCGTGCTCGCCCAGCAGGTCCATCAGCTCGTCCCGGACGCGCGCGCCGGACACGGTCGACATCGCGTCCTCCGCCACGGCCGCGCGGGCGGCGCGCTCGCTGTCGTCGTCCATCCGGAAACCCAGGCGCGTCTCGTAGCGCACCGAGCGCAGCAGTCGGGTTGGGTCGTCGAGGAACGAGCCCGGGTGGAGGACGCGCACCACGCCCGCCTCGAGGTCGGGGAGCCCGCCGTGCGGGTCGTAGAGATGGCCGAGGTCGTCGCCGGCGAGCGCGACCGCCATCGCGTTGATCGTGAAGTCGCGACGCCGCAGGTCCTCGCTCAGGGGGGCCGCCGCCACGCGCGGAAGGGCGCCGGGCTCGTCGTAGCTCTCGGTGCGTGTGGCGGCCAGGTCGAACTTGAGGTCCTCGGCACGCACGGTGGCGGTGCCGAAGCGCTCGTGCTCGCGTGTCGTGCCCCCGAGGCGCTCCGCCAGCGCGCGCGCCACCGAGTGGGCGTCCCCCTCCACCGCCAGGTCGAGGTCGATCGCATCGGCGCCGCGCAGCAGGTCACGCACGGCGCCCCCGACGAGGTAGGTGGGCGGCAGGCCCGCGAGTGCTGGCAGCAGCCTGTCCATGCCGGGCAGGCGCCGAATGCGCTCGCGCAGGTGTGCGGTCGCGGCGGTCACGGGCTCAGAGTCTCACCGGGATCCCCGCCGCCCGCATCCGCTCCTTCGCCTCCCGGACCGTGTGCTGGCCGTAGTGGAAGATCGACGCGCACAGCACCGCATCCGCGCCGCCCTCGGCGATGGCCTGGACCAGGTGATCGAGCGAGCCGGCGCCGCCGCTCGCGATCACCGGCACGTCGACCGCGTCGGCCACGGCCCGGGTCAGCTCCAGCTCGTAGCCGTCCTCGGTGCCGTCGCGGTCCATGCTGGTCAGCAGGATCTCCCCCGCCCCGCGCTCCACGCCCTCGCGCGCCCACTCGACGGCGTCGCGCCCGACCGGGCGGCGACCCCCTTCGACGTACACGCCGTAGTGGGCGAGGGGGCGGGCTCGGCCCGCACCGGAGCGATCCGTATCGGAGCCGCCGGCCTCGCGCCGCGCGTCGATCGCCAGCACCACGCACTGGGCGCCGAACACGGCGGCCATGTCGCCGAGCAGCTCGGGACGCGCCACGGCCGCCGAGTTCACGGACACCTTGTCGGCGCCGGCGTCCAGCACCGCCTGGGCGTCCTCGACCGACCGCACTCCGCCGCCGATCGTGAACGGGATGAACACGTCGTCCGCGCATCGGCGGGCCAGGTCGGCCACGGTTTCGCGCCGCTCGTGCGAGGCGGTGATGTCGAGGAAGACGATCTCGTCAGCGCCCTCGTCCTGGTAGCGCACGGCCAGTTCCACGGGATCGCCCGCGTCGCGCAGGTTCACGAACTCCACGCCCTTGACCACGCGTCCCTTGTCCACGTCGAGGCAGGGGATCACGCGCCGCAGCAGCATCAGGCCTCCAGGGCCGCCTGGCCCTCGGCCACCCCGAAGCGCCCTTCGTAGAGCGCCTTGCCGGAGATCACCCCGGCCAGGTTGACCAGCCGCAGCGCCCGCAGCGCGCGCAGGTCGTCAAGCGACCCGATGCCCCCCGAGTAGAGGAAGCGCCCGCGCACCGCCTCCCCCACGCGGCGCACCTCGTCGAGGTCCGGCCCCTCCAGCATTCCGTCTCGGTCGACGTTCGTGTAGACGAAGCGGGTCACGCCGCGCTGCTGCATCAGCCGGATCGCGTCCTCGCCGCGAGTCTGGGTTTCGCGCGTCCAGCCGGACACCGACACCTTGCCGCCGCGCACGTCCACCCCCACGAGCACACGGGCGGTGAAGGCTCCCAGGGCCTCGTCGAGCAGGTCCGGGTCCGTGAAGGCGGCGGTGCCGAGCACCACGCGCGCCGCGCCCGCTTTGAGCGCGCGGCGGATCGAGGCGATCGAGCGCAGGCCGCCGCCGAGCTCCACGGGCACCTCCAGCTCGCGCGCGATGCGCTCCACGTGGTGCAGGTTGACCGGCTCGCCCTCGCGTGCGCCGTCGAGGTCCACCACGTGCAGGAAGCGAGCGCCGGCCTCGACGAACGAGCGGGCGGCCTCGAGCGGGTCGTCCGCGTAGACGGTTTCGTCGTCGAAGTGGCCCTGGCGCAGCCGCACGGCCTTGCCGTCGCGGATGTCCACCGCCGGCAGGAGGATCATGCGGCCAGGCGCACGAAGTTGGTCAGCAGGCGCAGCCCGTCCGGCCCCGACTTCTCCGGGTGCGACTGCAGCCCGTACACGGGCGGTCGCTCGACGACGCTCACGAATTCGCTCCCGTACTCGGCCGTTCCCAGCACGTCCTCCGCGTGGGTGGGGCGCGGCGCGAAGGAATTGGCGTGGTAGAAGGCGCACGGGTCCGGCAGCCCCTCGTTGAGGGCGCTCCCGCGCTTCCAGGACACGGAGTTCCACCCGATCTGCGGGATCTTGGGCGCGTCGAGCTGCTCCACCGGTCCCTCGAGCAGGCCGATGCCCTGCGCGCCGCCCAGCTCGGTCGTGGACTCGAACAGCAGCTGCATGCCCATGCACAGGCCGATCACCGGCACGCCGGCCGCCACGCGCTCGCGCAGCAGCTCGTCGAGGCCCAGCGCGCGCACGCGCTCCATCGCCTTGGGCATCGCGCCCACCCCCGGCAGCACGATGGCGCCCGCCTCGCGCACGCGGGCGTGATCGGAGGTCAGCTCGGGCTCGGCGCCCACGTGCTCGAGCGCCTTGTAGACCGAGCGCAGGTTGCCCATGCCGTAATCCAGGATTGCGACCGGCCTTCTCACAGCAGCCCTTTGGTGGAGGGCACCCCCTGGACGCGCGGATCCTCGGCGATCGCCTGGCGCAGCGCCCGGGCGAACGCCTTGAACGAAACCTCGACCATGTGGTGGGCGTTGGTGCCCGACTCCACGCTCACGTGCAGGGTCAGCTTGGCGGCGTTGGCCGCCGCGCGGAAGAACTCCTCCGCGAGGTCGGTGTCGAAGTCGGCCACGCGCTCGGCTGGGAAATCGCCGCTGAACGCGGTGAACGGCCGTCCCGAGACGTCGATGGCGCAGGACGCTCGCGCCTCGTCCATCGGAACCACCGCCTGGCCGAAGCGCGCGATGCCGGAACGGTCGCCGAGCGCCTCGTCCAGGGCCTGGCCGAGCGCGATGCCGGTGTCCTCGACCGTGTGGTGCGGGCCCGTCTCGAGGTCGCCCTGCGCCTGAACGTCGAGGTCCAGCCCGGCGTGGCGCGCGACCGCGTCGAGCAGGTGGTCGAAGAAGCCGACGCCGGTGCGGCGCTCGCCCAGCCCGGTCCCGTCCAGGCCGAGCGTAACCGAGATGTCGGTTTCGCCGGTGACACGATGGATGTGGGCGGTGCGGCTCACGCTCGGCGCTCCATGGACTCGGCGTGCACGGGAAAGCCCTCGGCGCGAGCGAGGGCGGCGCCTGCGGGAGCGAGGCGGGCCGGCGCCTCGCCGGGCAAGGATACGCGAGCCATGCGGCGCCGGAACGTGGCCGGCGAGAGCGCGCTCTGAAAGCGAGCGGCGCCCCCTGTGGGCAGCACGTGGTTGGACCCGGCGACGTAGTCGCCGAAGGCCGTGCCGGCCCCGGCGCCCACGAACACGCAGCCGGCACGGCGCACGCGGTCGGCGAGCGCCTCCGCGTCGGCGCCGACCAGCTGGAGGTGCTCGGGAGCGACCTGCTCCGCAAGCGCGAGCGCTTCGCCGAGCTCGTCGACCGCGATCGCCTGCAGCTGCGCCTCGGTGGCGCTCTGGCGCTCGGGCGCCAGGCGCTCGACCTCGGCGACCACCGCGTCCACGAGGTTCGCGTCGGGCGAGAGCAGCCACAGCGGGCTCTCCTCGCCGTGCTCCGCCTGGGCGAGCAGGTCGAGCGCGATCAGCTCCGGATCCGCCCCGCTGGAGGCCACCACCAAGAGCTCGCTCGGACCGGCCAAGCCGTCGATGCCCACTTGGCCGAAGACCTGACGCTTGGCCTCCGTCACCCAGGCGTTGCCCGGGCCGGCGATCACGTCCACGGCCGGCACGCTCTCCGTCCCGTAGGCGAGCGCCGCGATCGCCTGCGCGCCGCCCATCCGGTACACCTCGCTGACCTCGCACAGCACGCACGCGGCGAGGATCGCGGGGTGGGCGCGTCCGCCTGGTCCGGGCGGAGCGCAGACCGCGATCCGCTGGACGCCGGCCACCCGCGCGGTGATCGCGCACATGACCACCGTCGACGGGTAGGGCGCGCGGCCCCCCGGCACGTAGACGCCCACGCGGTCGACTGGCAGCTCCGACACAGCGACCTGCTGGCCCTCCGGGAGGTCGACCTCGACCGGGTCGCTTAGCTGGGCCTTCGCGACGGCGCGCACGTTCGCGATCGAGGTCCGCAGCCCCTCGAGCACCGCAGGCTCGAGCACCCCGACCGCAGCCTCCAGCTCGCGCGCGTCGACGCGCAGCTCGCCGGGCCCCAGCTCGGCCTTGTCGAAGCGCTCCGTGAACTCGAGCACGGCGTCGTCGCCGCGCCGCCGTACCTCGGCCAGGATCTCCGCCACGTCCGCGCGCGGCGGCTCGCGGCGGGGCTGGAGGTCGCGCACGATCCTCATCGCGCGCGCACCCGCTCGACGATGGCGTCGATCTGCTCGGCCTTCAGCTTGTGCGCCACCGGGTTCGCGATCAGCCGGGCCGTGCACACCTCGATCTCCTCGACCTCGCGCAGCCCGTTCTGCGCCAGCGTGGTGCCGGTGGCCGTCAGGTCGACGATGCCGTCGACCAGGCCGGTCAGCGGGGCCAGCTCCACCGACCCTTTCACCTCCACGATCTCGGCCTGGCGGCCCGTCTCGGAGAAGTGGCGCTCCGCGATGCGCGGATACTTGGTGGCGATCCGCACGCGTCCGAGCCGGCGCAGGGCCGAGCCGATCGGGTCGCCGCCCTCCGTCGCCGCCACCACCATGCGGCAGCGGCCGAAGCCGAGGTCGAGCAGCTCGTACACGTTCCGGTGGGCCTGCTCGAGCAGGACGTCCTTGCCCGTGATGCCGATGTCGGCCGAGCCGTGCTCCACGTAGGTCGGCACGTCGGAGGGGCGCATCGTGACGATGCCGGCCTCCTCGAACAGCAGCTTGCGGTCGTTGGCGCGCACCTCGGCGGTGTCCACGCCCAGCGCGTCGAGCAGGTCGAGCGCGCCGTCGAAGAGCGCACCGCGAGGCACGGCGATCGTGAGGCCCGAGCTCATCCCAGCGCCTCCTCGGCCGCCCGCGCCATGTGCACGCGCTGCACGTCCAGCGCCATGCCACAGGCGGGCAGGGCGCGGCCGAAGCGCCCGAGCAGCTCGTCGTAGCGTCCGCCGCCGCCCAGGGCGAAGCCCACGGCCGGGTCGTAGACCTCGAAGACCGCGCCCGTGTAGTAGCCGAGCTCGCGCACCAGCCCGAGGTCGAAGATCACGCGCTCGGCCATCCCGCGCTCCGCGAGCAGCTCGTGGATGGCGCGCAGCCCCTGCACCGCCTCGGCGACGGGGCCGTCGGCGCGCTCGAGCACCTCGCGCCCGCCGCGCAGCTCGGGCAGGCGCACGAGCAGCTCGCGCTCGCGCTCGCCGATCCCGTCCAGGGCGGACACGCGCATATCGAGTCCGACGAGGTCGCGCCGGGACAGGCACTCCAGCAGCGGCAGGTGCTCCTCCGCCGGCACGTCGAGCGCACCGAGCAGGCGCCGGTAGAGGGAACCGTCTCCCACGCCGACGCGGTGGCGGCGCAGCCCGGCTTCGTCGAGCGCCGCGATCGTAAGCGCCAGGACCTCGGCCTCGCCCTCGGGGGCGCTGGGGCCGATCAGCTCGAGCCCACCCTGCAGGAACTCGCGCGGCTCCCCCACCCCGCGGTCCGTGGTTCGCCAGGCGTGCGCGAAGTAGCAGAAGCGCAGCGGCGGCTCGGCCTCCGCATAGCGCGTGGCGACCACTCGGGCGATCGGGATGGTCATGTCCGAGCGCAGCGCGAGCACGTCGCCCTGTCCGTCGAAGGTGCGGTAGCGCGCGCCGGCCGCGCGCTCCTCGCCACGGCGCAGCACGTCCTCGTACTCCAGCGCGGGCGTGTGCACCTCCCCATAGCCGGCTTGCTCGAACCTGCTGCGCATGCCGCCGGAGATGGCGCGCAGCTCGCGCATCTCGTCAGGCAGCACGTCGCGCGTGCCCGGCGGGATTGGATGGATCATGAGCGCTCCTTCGGCCTACGCCGGCACGCGCTCGGTGGCGACGCGCTCGATGCGCGCCCCCAATCCCCGTAGCCGCTCGTCGATCCGCTCGTAGCCACGGTCGATCTGGCGGATGTTGCCGATCTCCGAGGTGCCCTCCGCGCACAGCGCCGCGATGAGCATCGCCATGCCCGCCCGGATGTCCGGGCTCTCCATGCGCTCGCCATGAAGCCGGCTCGGGCCGCTGACGACCGCACGGTGCGGGTCGCAGACGATCACCCGAGCGCCCATGGAGACGAGCTTGTCCACGAAGAACAAGCGGTTCTCGAACATCTTCTCGTGGATCAGGACCAGGCCGTCGGCCTGCGTGGCAAGCGCGAGCGCGATGCTCGTCAGGTCGGCCGGGAAGGCGGGCCAGGGACCGTCCTCGATCTTCGAGATGGCCTCGCCCTCGTCGGACTTCACGCGCAGGTGCTGGTCGGCCGACACGACCACGTCGCAGCCGTCGTACTCGATCTGGCACCCGAGCCGCTCGAAGGCGAGCCGCGTCATCCGCAGGTCGTCGGCCACGCAGTCGCGGATGCGCAGCTCGCCGCCGGTACAGGCCGCGAGCGCGATGAACGAGCCTATCTCGATGTGGTCGGGGCCGATCGCGTAGTCCGCGCCGCCGAGCTCCTCCTGCCCGTGGATGATCAGCAGGTTCGACCCGATGCCCTCGATGCGCGCGCCCATCTGCATCAGCAGCCGGGCGAGGTCCTGGACGTGCGGTTCGGAGGCGGCGTTGTGGATCACCGTCGAGCCGGGCGTGAGCGCGGCGGCCATCAGCGCGTTCTCGGTGGCCATGACCGAGGCCTCGTCCATGAAGAAGTCGCAGGCGTGCAGCCCGTCCGGGGCGCGTAGCTCGAAGGAGCGCTCCGCCCGCACCTCGGCGCCCAGCGCCCGGAAGGCGTCCAGGTGCGGATCGAGCCTGCGGCGGCCGATCACGTCGCCGCCGGGCGGCGGCATGTTTGCCTTGCCGAACCGCGCCAGCAGCGGGCCCGCCAGCAGGAAGGAGGCGCGGATGCGCTCGGACAGGCCGGCGTCCACTTCGGTGTGCGAGATCTCGTCGCAGCTCACGGCGATCACGTTCTCGTCGCGCCACTCGGCGCGGGCGCCCAGGTGCACCAGCAGCTCGATCATCGCCTCCACGTCCCGGATGCGGGGCACGTTGCGCAGCACGACCTCCTCGGCCGTCAGCAGCGTGGCGGCGAGTGCGGGAAGCGCAGCGTTCTTGTTGCCGGCGGGAACGAGCGTCCCCGACAGGGGCGCCCCGCCTTCGATGATGAACTTCTCCATGCGTGGATCCGTCCGGGGACCGGGTTCGAGCCGGCGGCCAAGGGTATCGAAGGCCATCACAGCGCAGGTTCGGGCCGGTAGCTGGATACCCTGCACCGGTGCCACCTTCAAGGGAAGAGGCCTGGGCTCTCGTCGAAGAATGGGTCCAGAGCGAGTCGCTGCGCAAGCACCTCCTGGGCGTCGAGGTCGCGATGCGCGCCTACGCCCGCAAGTGGGACGAGGACGAGGAGCTCTACGCGGTCACGGGCCTGCTGCACGACCTCGACTACGAGCGCTACCCCGACCTCGGCACCGGGCACCCGCGCAAGGCACTCGAGCTGTTCGAGCAGCAGGGCTACCCGCGGGAGCTGATCGACGCCGTGGCAGGTCACGCCACGTTCCTGGGAGTCGCGCGCGAGAGCCGCATGGCGAAGACGCTCTACGCGGTCGACGAGCTGTCCGGGTTCATCGGCGCGTGCGCGCTCGTGCGCCCCACCGGCATCGAGGGCATGGCACCGAAGTCGGTCAAGAAGAAGCTCAAGCAGCCGAGCTTCGCCGCGGGCGTCAACCGCGACGAGGTCCGCCAGGGCGCCGAGGAGCTCGGCGTCGACTTCGACGAGCACGTGGCCTTCGTGATCGCCGCGATGGAGGAGCGGGCCGACGAGCTTGGGCTGCTTCGCAGCGAGCACTCGGCTCGGCCGAGTGCGAGCTGACGCTATCCCCAGCGTCCGCCTGACTTCGCCCAATCAGCCATGTGGTCGACCGAGCAGAAGCCGTCGGCGATGCGGTGCTCGCCGCGGTGACGCACCAGCACCAGGCGCACATCGCCGAGCGTGGCCCCGCACCGAGCGCACTCCGACACCGGCGGCTCCTCGCGGTGCTCCCCCGGCTCCCAGTGTGCCCCCCGCATGGCCCACGGAACGGCGTGCTCGAGCCGGCAGAACGCGGCCCTGCGCGCGCCCGGGAGCTCCTGCAGGCGCCAGCCGTCGTGCGGCTCGACCGGGCTACCGCACCACGAGCAGCGCTCGGTAGATTGCGCCTCCATGGCTGGAAATGATCGCTCCCGCGCGGGCCAGCCCGCGCCCTCGCGCACAGTACTGCCAATTGTCGTGCTCGAGGGCGACCAGACCGGCCAGGAGCTGCTCGAGCAGGCGCTGCGCGTGCTCGACCCCGCGGTCACCCGCGTCGACGTCGAGCTCGAGCACTACGACCTCTCGCTCGAGAACCGGCGCGCCACCAGCAACGAGGTGGTGTCCGCGGCCGCTGAGGCGCTGGTCCGGGCGCGCTTCGGCCTGAAGGCGGCCACGATCACGCCGGAGGGCGCCGAGGACGTCGGCAGCCCCAACCGCATCCTGCGCGAGGCGATCGACGGCAAGGTGATCATCCGCACCGGGCGCCGCATCCCCGGCGTGACCCCGGTGGCCGGCGTGCACTACCCGATTGCCGTGGTGCGCATGGCGGTCGGCGACGCCTACGGGGCCGAGCAGTGGCGCGAGCAGGAGAACGGCGACGAGATCGCCTACCGCACCGAGCGCATCTCGCGCAGCGTCTGCCGCGCCGTGGCGGAGTACAGCTTCCGCACCGCGGAGCGCATCCACGGGCGCGTGTACGGCGGCCCCAAGTGGACCGTCAGCCCCATCTACGAGGGGATGCTCAAGGAGGAGATGGACACCGCGGCGGAGCGCCACGCCGAGGTCCCCTACTCCCCCGTGCTGATCGACGCCACCTACGCGGGCCTGATCTCCGGAGCGGCGGACGCGCCGCTGGTGATCCCGGCCCTGAACCGCGACGGCGACTGCCTGTCCGACATGGTGATGCCGCTGTTCGGCTCGATCGCGGGCGCCGAGTCGGTGCTGCTCGCCCTAGACGACGGCTACGAGCCGCGCGCGGTGATGGCCGAGGCGCCCCACGGAACCGCGCCGGCCCTGCAGGGCAAGGACATCGCCAACCCGATCGCGATGATCCTGGCGGTGGCGGCGCTGCTGCACTACGCGGGTGAACACACCGCCTCGCGTGCCATCTACGAGTCCGTGCTGGAGGCCACGGCGACGGGAGTAAGGACCCCCGACCTGGGCGGCCACGCGACCACTTCGGAGTTCACCGACGAGGTGATCTCGCGCGTGCGCACGAAGATCGACATCTGGGCCTCGCTCTAGGCTCCAGAGGTGGCCGAGAAGAAGCGACGCGCCCGCGGCTCCCCGGCCCGCCGCCCGCGTGAGCGCGCCGTTCAGACCCCTCGGCAGCGCATCGCGTTCTGGGTCACCTGGTGGGCGATCTCGTTCGTGCTGTGGATGCTGCTCGTCTTCAACACGCAGCCGGCCGAGATCGTCGCGGGCGCCGTGGCCGCGGCGCTGGCGGCCACCGGCGCGGAGCTGGTGCGCTCGCGCGGCCACGCGCCCTTCGCCCTGGACCCGCGCTGGGCACGCGCCCTGCTGCGCCTGCCGCGCGAGGTGGTCGTCGACACCTGGCGGCTAACGCTGCTGCTGGTGCGCCACTTCCTGCGCGGTGACCCGATCGAGGGCTGCTTTCGGATCGTGCACTTCTCGCCCGGGCCGCGCGACGATCCCCACGAGCAGGCGCGCCGCGCGGTTGCCCAGTGGATCGGTGGGGTCAGCCCCAACACGTACGTGCTCGGCATCGACGAGCGCCGCCACGTCGCGGTCGTGCACCAGCTCATACGCGACGAGCAGCCGCCCGAGATCGATCCGTCGGCATGAACGCCTGGCTGATCGCCACGACGGTGCTGTTGACCGGCCTCCTACCGTGCGTCTGGGTCGCGATGCGCGGCACCATCGTCAGCGCCCTCGCCGCGCTGGAGCTGGCCTCGACGATCACGACCCTGGCGCTGGTCACGATCGCGCAGGGCCTCCACCGCGACCCGTTCATGGACCTCGCGCTCGTCAGCGCGATCCTCTCCTTCGCGGGCGCGCTGACGTTCGTACGCTTCCTGGAGCGGTGGGTGTGAGCGTGGGCGAGGTCGTCGTCGACGTGCTGCTGGCGCTCGGCGTCGCGACGGCCCTGCTGGGGGCGCTCGGCCTGCTTGCCACTCGCAACCCGTACGACCAGCTCCACTTCACCGGGCCCGCGACGGTGATCGGACCGGTGGCGATCGCCGCGGCTGTGCTGGTCGAGGAGCCGCTCTCGTCCGCCGGCGTCAAGTCCGTCCTGGTCGCCCTCATCCTGCTGGGCACCGGCCCCGTTCTCGTCCACGCGACCGCCAGGGCCGCGCGGGTGCGCGAGCGCGGGCGCTGGGTCGTGCTGTCCGAAGAGCTCGAAACCAAGGAGCACCCATCGAAGTCCTCCAAGCCGTAGTCCTGCTGCTGGTGGCCGTCTGCGCCACCGCCGTGGTGCTGGTGCGCGACCCACTTCGCCAGGCCATGGTGGCGAGCATCTACGGGCTCGTGCTCGGCGTCCTCTTCTTCGTCTTCGAGGCGCCCGACGTGGCGCTGTCGCAGACCGCGGTGGGCGCGGTCGCGCTTCCGCTCATGATCCTGCTCGCGCTCGCCAAGGTCCGCGGGGGCGAGGAGTGAGCGACCGCGTCCGGCTGTCGGTGTTCGGGGTTTCCCTCGCCGGCCTCATGGGCCTCCTGCTGTGGGCGCTCACGGGGTTGCCGGACTTCGGGCACTACGCCGGCCCCTACGGCTACATCCTCAACCGGATCGCGGTGCCGGAGCGCTCCACCACCGACGTCGTCACCGCCGTCAACTTCGACTACCGCGGGTTCGACACCCTCGCGGAGGAGTTCATCCTGTTCGCGGCCGTGGTCGGGGTGGCGAGCATTCTGCGCAAGCTGCGCCGCGAGCGCACGCGCGCCCCGGACGACGACGCCGCGGGGCGCCACGTCCCCGAAACCAGCCTGACCGTGCGCGTGGCGGGGCTCGGCCTCGTGGCGCCGACGATCCTCGTGGGGCTCTACATCGTGGCTCACGGCCAGCTGACCCCCGGAGGCGGGTTCCAGGGCGGCGTCATCCTCGCCACGGCTCTGCTGCTGATCTACCTGTCGGCGGACTACATGACGATGCGCGCCGTCGGGCCGGTCGCGCTGATCGAGCTGGCGGAGGGCCTGGGAGGCGCGGCGTTCGTCGTGATCGGCCTGTCCGGGCTGGTCGCCGGAGGCGCGTTCTTCCAGAACTGGCTCGGCAAGGGAACGGTCGGCGACCTGCTGTCGGCCGGCACGATCCCGCTGAGCAACGCCGCGGTCGGGCTGGCGGTCACGGGCGGCTTCGTGTTCATGCTCTCCGAGTTCCTCCAGCAGACTCTCACGCGCAGGCAGGTGCGCCGCCGCCGAGGGAGGTCCGCATGAGCTTCCTCCCCTACGCCGTCGCGGTCTGGGTGATGGGGGTCGGGCTGTACGGAATCGTCACGAGCCGCGACCTCCTGCACCTTGTGATCTGCCTGTCGGTGATGCAGTCCGCGTCCTACCTGCTGCTGCTGTCGATCGGATACGTCGACCACGCTCAGGCGCCGATCTACGCCGACGTCCCCCTCGGGACCCGCGCCGTGGACCCGGTCGTGCAGGCGCTGACCCTCACCGACGTGGTGGTCGGCACGACGGTCACGGCGCTCCTGCTCGCACTGGCCGTCCAGGCGCACAAGCGCTACGGGACGCTCGATCCGCGCGAGCTGCGCCCAGGCAGGGAGCGCGCGGATGGATGAGCTGGCCCCCATCGCCGTCGCCGTGCCGCTGCTGGTCGCCGCGGCGCTGGTCGGCGGCGCGCTGTTCGTCCCCCGCCGGGTGGTGGACGTGGCGTCGCTCCTGGCGTCGCTGGCGTGCTGCGTGCTCTGCGCGCTCGTTCTCTCGGACACCCGCGACGGCACCCTCGTCCACTGGTTCGGCGGCTGGACCCCGCGGAACGGGGTGGCGCTCGGCATCTCGTTCGCCATCGACGGCTTCGGAGCGGGGCTCGCCCTGTTCGCGTCGGCGCTGTTCGTGGCCGCCTTCCTGTTCTCGTGGCGCTACTTCGTGGTGGTCGGCCCGCTCTACCACGCGCTCATGCTCGTGTTCCTCGCGGCGATGCTCGGCTTCAGCTTCACCGGCGACCTCTTCAACCTGTTCGTCTTCTTCGAGCTGCTGAGCGTGGCCGCCTACGCCCTCGTCGCGTACGACATCGAGGAGGAGGGCCCGCTCCAGGGAGCCCTGAACTTCGCGGTCACGAACACCATCGGGGCGTTCCTGATCCTCACCGGCATCGCCCTGCTGTACGGGCGCACGGGCGCGCTGAACATGGCGCAGATCGGCGAGGCGCTCGCCGGCGGAGAGGCGGACGGCCTGGTGGTCGTCGCGTTCACGCTGATGGCGGTCGGCTTCTTCGTGAAGGCGGCGGTGGTGCCGTTCCACTTCTGGCTGGCGGATGCCTACTCGGTGGCGCCCACTCCGGTCTGCCTGCTGCTTTCCGCCGCGATGAGCGAGCTCGGCCTCTACGCGCTGGCCCGCGTCTACTGGACGGTGTTCTCGGACGTGCTCGGGAGCGAGGAGGCGCTGCAGACGATCCTGCTGGTGGCCGGCACGCTGACGGCTCTCGTCGGGGCGCTGATGTGCTTCGGCCAGCGCCACCTGAAGCGCATGCTCGCCTTCGCGACGGTCAGCCACGTGGGCCTGTTCCTGATCGGCTTCGGGCTGCTGAGTCCTGCCGGGCTGGCCGGGGTGGCGCTGTTCATCGTGGCCGACGGCCTGATCAAGGCGGCGCTGTTCGTCTCGGTGGGCGCGGTGCAGCACCTGTTCGGGAGCGTGGACGAGCTGCGCCTGTTCGGACGCGGGCGGCGGCTGCGCATCACGGGGCCGCTGGTGGTGCTGTGCGGGTTGGCCGTGGCCGCGCTGCCGCCCTTCGGCCCCTGGGTCGGGAAGTCCCTCGTCGACGAGGCGGCCCGCGCCGCCGGCGCCGGCTGGGTGACGCCGGTGTTCGTGGTGGCCTCGGTGCTGACGGGCGCCGCCGTGCTGCGCGCCGCTGCGCGGGTGTTCGGAGGGATCGGGCCCCGCGAGGACCCGTCCGTCGTCGGCGCGCCTGCTCCCGATGAGGTCGACCCCGAGTTCGACTACCCTCACAACCGCGTGCCGCGCACGATGACCGCGCCCGCGCTGGCTTTGGCCGCGGGTGGGCTGTTCATCGGTTTCGTGCCGGGTCTGCGCGAGTCCGTCGAGCGAGCCGCGGAGCGCTTCGTCGACCGCGCTGGGTACGCGGACACGGTGCTGCGAGGCGAGGCGCCCAGGGAGGTCGCCGCCGCTGCCGCGTCTCCGGGGGTCCTCGACGTCGTGCTCGGGGCGGTGTCCGTCGCGGGCGCGCTTGCGCTTGCCTGGCTCGCGCTGGCGCCGGCGCGCCCGGGGCTGCACCGGATCGGCGTCGTGGCCGGTGCGGGGCTCGGGCGCCTGCGCGCCCTGCACACCGGGTACGTCGGCGACTACGTGACCTGGCTCGTCGCCGGCGCCGCGCTGCTGGGCGGCCTGTTTGCCGTGACGCTCACGACGTGAGCGCGGCGTAGCGCCCCAGGCCGGCACGAACCCGCTCGGGCATCTCGCGCTTGCGGAAGTCGTCGGGGTCGATGAACACGTGGCGGAGCTCGCCTTCGGTGAGGACGGCTCCGTCGGAGAGGCGCTGGATCGTGAAGGCCGTCGTAACCGAGGTTTTGCCCAGCCGGGTCACGGTCGCCACGATCTCGAGCTCGTCGTCGAAGCGGGCGCTGTCGCGGTAGCGCATGCCGGCCTCGGCCACGACCATGTCAACGCCGTGCTCGGGGACCATCTCCGCGTAGGGGCAGATCGCCTCGCGCCAGAGCTCCGTGACCGCGTGGTCCAGGTAGACCAGGTACTGCGGGTAGAAGACCACGCCCTGGAGGTCGCATTCGGACCAGCGGACCCGCAGGCGGTGGCGAAAGGGCTCGGACATCGCCGCGCAGCCTACGTTACGGCCGCTGCAACGGAAGTTGCAGCAAATCGGGGCTTCCATCCGAGCGCCGTCGTACCTTCACGAACGCATGTTCCCTCAGCTCAGACAGCGAATCGGGCCCACACTCGACCTGATCGTCGAGTTTTCAACTCTCGGCGAGTACCGCCTGGACGCCGACGGCGTCCTACGCCACGCGAGTGTCCTCGCCCCCGCTCCTGAGCGCGCTCCGCAGCTGGGAGGCGCCGGCGATTCCGTCGCCGGCCGTGCTGCGGTCCGCCGCATCGTCGCGGGTGGAGCGGCCGGCCTCGCGCCGGCCGCGACCCCCGCGGCCAGGCGGCTGGGGCGCGACGTGCGCGCTACACAGGCGGCGCAGGAGCTCACCTGCCGCGGCGAGCGTCGCCATGCTCCGGCCGAGCCGGCCGGCCGTCGTCGCCAGCCGCGCCCACGCGTGGCCGCCGCACCCGAGCAGCTCTGCCTGGCCGTCTAGCTCGGCGCGCCACCAGGGCACTCCGGCCCGCTCCGGCGTCTTCGGGAGTGCGGTCGCCCTCGGAGGCCATATGCGCAACTTTTGACTACCACACTCGGTCCAGGCCGCCGACTCAAGGTCGCGCCGGCCGCCGCGGAGTGATGGTTGCGATCTGCGTCATATGCGCGCGGTTTGACTACCACACTCGCCCTATGCCGCCGACTCCGTGACCTGGTTGCTGCCGTTTGTAACGAGGAGCGCACCAAACGCGCCAACCCACCGGCGCGGCCGGCAGCTGGCGCCCATCGACAGGGGCCGCGGGCGCGCGGCACGGCGGGGTGGCTGCCCGCGGTCTAGTCGACCTGCTCCGCCACCCAGTCGTCGCCCGCCCGGGCGAGGACGACGCGTGACTGACCGTCTGTCCCAATGGCGACGAAGTGAGCGCGGTCCTCCTCGACTCCCGGGCGGTCGTCCACGAGCACGAGATGCAGATTGTCGTAGGGCCAGCCCGGTCGCGCCTCGCCTATGGCGGCGCGCGCGACGGACTCCATCGTCTCGCGATGCCAGCCCCTGTCGAGGGCGCGGGCCTGCTGAAGCGCCTGGTCGGCCTCCTTGACGTGCTCGTAGAAGGTCGACTCCTGCCGCCGACCCCGGACACGTACCGCGATCAGCCCTCCGATGAAGAAGAGCAGCACCACGACGGCGAGGGCGATCAGGACGATTTCGATGGTGGACATGAGGCGAGGCAGTCTAAGACAGAGCCCGACAAGAAGAGGGCCGCCCCGAGGGGCGGCCCAAGTTAAATCGGCGGCGACCTACTCTCCCAGGCCCTTGCGAGCCAAGTACCATCGGCGCTGAGGGGCTTAACTGCTCTGTTCGGAATGGGAAGAGGTGTGGCCCCCTCGCTATCACCACCGAAAATTGGCGAGACGCGGGCGACACGAGCGCCGCCCGGCCCTCGCCGAAGCTTGAAAACTGCACAGCTGGCCGCCCGACGGAAGATCAAAATATCCGTCAAGCCCTCGAACCATTAGTACCGGTCTGCTAAGGGCATTGCTGCCCTTACACATCCGGCCTATCACCTGGTGGTCTTCCAGGGGTCTTACTCCCTCAAGGGGATGGGAGAGCTCATCTCGAGGTCGGCTTCCCGCTTAGATGCCTTCAGCGGTTATCCGATCCGCACGTAGCTAACCAGCAGTGCCCTTGGCAGGACAACTGGTACACCAGAGGTGCGTTCATCCCGGTCCTCTCGTACTAGGGACGACTC
>JAXDIG010000024.1:0-65985 GCA_034664125.1 Thermoleophilaceae bacterium
GATCGCCGCGGCGGCGCTTCCGGCCGTCGCCGAGGCCAGGGTCGTCGAGCCCGTCTCGGTCACCGGCCAGGTCGACGTCCCCGCCGGTCAGTCCCGTTCCCTCACCCTCAAGTGCCCCGCCCACGCCGTCGCCCTCAACGGCACCTCCACCTCCGCCCTCGACGCGACCAGCTCGACCCCCGGCGCCGACGCGCGTCGTTGGACCTTCGGCTTCACCGGCGGCGCGAGCGGTCGCGCCGGCGGCGCCATCCTGCGCTGCGTCCGCCTCCGCCTGCCGCGCCGCGTGAAGGACGTCGGCCTCGCTGTGGAAACCAGGTTCGAGCCCGTCTTCGAGGTGCCGCCCGGCGCCACCCAGACGATCGACATCCGCTGCTCGCACGGCAACGTACCCACCGGCTGGGGCCTCGAGCGCAACGCCGAGGACAACGGCCTCTCAATCGCCGCCGCCGTCCCCACCAAGCGGGGCTGGTCCTTCACGGTCGAGAACACCGGCGCCACCGGCGCCGCCGGCAGCCTGAGCGCCCGCTGCCTCGAGCGCAGGCAGCGCGCCTCCACCGGCCAGCGCCACGCCTTCTCCACCCGCATCGCCTCCTTCACCGAGCAGATCGAGGGCAGCGGCACCACAAGCCGGTCCTGCCAGGCCAACGAGTACAGCGTCGCCACCGGCGTGTCCCTTCCCGCCTCTGACGACATCCGCCTCACCCGCACTCTCCTCGTCGGCGAGCGCGGCGGCGAGTGGAGCTTCGCTCAGGCCGCGGGCGCCACGGCGGTCACGACGAACCTCGTCTGCCTACGGCGCACCACCGGGTTCCACCGGTAGCGGGCGCGGCGCCCTCAGCTCGGGCTGGCGGAGCGTCGACTCCCAGTCCACGGCGACACCCCCCTCCGGCGAGATGAGCACGTCGATCTGCGTGCGCACCCGGTCCTCGTTGCCCGGGCGCAGTCGCGCCAGCGCCAGCAGCGGCACCCGCTCAGTGATGGCGAGCGTCCTGCCGTCGCGCAGCTCCAGCGAGATCCGCCACTCGTCGCGCTGATCTACTCGCGAGCGCAGCGGGCTCAGCGACAGCAGGTCCGCGGAGCCGAGGCTCCATCCGCCGCGCCGCTGATCCAGCTCCTCGCGGTGGCCGTTCACGTCGTGGATCTCGATCTCGCCGAGCCCGGGCCACTCCTCGCGCTCCGGCCACTCGTACTGCTCGTCCGCGCTCGGGAAGGAGAGCTTCGCGCCGATCCACTCCCCGGTCGCCGCCCAGTCGACGATCGCCACGTTGCGCTCGTTCTCGTGAGCCAGCGCCATGACTCCGGCGCCGGGCCCGACCAGCCCGCGGATCTCGCCAGGGATGTGCTGGCGGACGCAGCACTCCCAGTCGCCCTCGGGCCGGCGCACTCGCATCCGGATCAGCCCCACCTCGAAGACGCGCCCGGACAGCTCGATCGCCGGCAGGTCGGCCACGCCCGTGACCACCGCGCCGCACGCCAGGGTGCACGCGCGCAGCCGTTCGACCACCTGCGGGTCGATCTCGAACTCGATCGTGTCGGGAACTTCGGGCTCGGCTGGAGGCTGTGACCTCGGCGCCGGGGGCTGCTCCAGCCGCCTCGGCGGCGCCGCCGGCCTCGGAGGCTCCACAAGCGCGCCCAGCAGTCCTTGGCGCCTCACGCGCTCCGCAAGCTCCGTCAGGTCGATTCTTCGCCGCGCCACCGCTGTCTCCCATTCGAGCGTAACCCACGCGGGTAGCATCCGTCCCCGCCAATGAACCTCGATCTGAGCGACGAGCAGCGCGAAATTCAGCGCCTGGTGCGGGATTTCGCCGACGGTGAGGTGCGTCCGGTCGCGGAGGAGCTCGACCGCACCAAGAGCTTTCCGTACGAGATCGTGCAGAAGCTCGGCAAGCTCGGCCTGATGGGCATCCCCTATCCGCAGGAGTACGGCGGCGGGGGAGCCGACATCCTCAGCTACACGCTCGCGATCGAGGAGCTGGCTCGGGTGGACTCGAGCGTCGGCATCACGGTCGCCGCGCACACCTCGCTCGGCACCTGGCCGATCGTGGCCTTCGGCTCCGAGCGCCAGAAGCAGGACTGGCTGCCGGCGCTGTGCGCGGGCGAGCGGCTCGCCGCCTTCGGCCTCACCGAGCCCGAGGCGGGCTCGGACGCCGGCAACACCCGCACCCGCGCCGTCGCGGACAACGGCGACTGGGTCATCAACGGCGCCAAGCAGTTCATCACCAACGCCGGCACGGACATCACGGGCGTGGTCACGATCACGGCCCGCACGGGCGACTCCGAGGTGTCCAACATCCTGGTCCCCAACGGCACCCCCGGCTACGAGATCGGCACCGCCTACCGCAAGATGGGCTGGAACGCCTCCGACACCCGGCCGCTCAGCTTCGAGGACTGCCGCGTGCCCGAGGACAACCTGCTCGGGCCGCGCGGCGAGGGCTTCAAGCAGTTCATGCAGACGCTCGACGGCGGGCGCATCGGTGTGGCCGCGATGGGCCTCGGCCTCGCCCAGGGCGCGCTCGACGAGGCGCTCAGCTACGCCAAGCAGCGGATCGCCTTCGGCCAGCCGATCTCCAAGTACCAGGCGATTCAGGCCAAGCTCGCCGACATGTCGACAGAGATCGAGGCCGCCCGCCTGCTCACCTACAAGGCCGCGCTCGAGAAGGACGCCGGGAAGCCCTTCGGCCTGACCGCCGCGCAGGCCAAGCTGAAGACGGGCCGGCTGGCCGTGCGCGCCGCCGAGGAGGCCGTGCAGATCCACGGCGGCTACGGCTACATCGAGGAGTACCCCGTGTGCCGCTTCTACCGCGACGCCAAGATCCTCACGATCGGCGAGGGCACCGACGAGGTGCAGCAGATGGTGATCGCGCGGGCGCTGGGCTGCTAGCCGCCCCGGGCCACTTGATCGGCCTGCCCCGGAGGCGTAGCGTCGCCCGTGGACTTGAAACCCCCCGAACGGAGGAGGACTGCCATGGCCGATGCCGGCCTGTTCATTGGTTGGGGTCAGGTGGTGCGTGGGCGCGAAGGCCCGGCGATCGACTCGTTCAACGAGACGATCGAATTCCTCGGCCAGCTGCAGGGCGACGCTCGGATCGAGGACTTCGAGATCTGCTTCCTCGAGCCCCACGGCGGCGACCTCGGCGGCTTCATGCTCGTACGTGGCAGCACGGAGCAGATGGACGCCGTCCGCGCCGACGATGAGTTCCTGCGCCACATGACGCGTGCGGACCTGCTCGTCGACAACCTCGGCATAGTCGACGCCGCGCTGGGCGACGGCATCGCCCGCCAGATGGCGATCTACCAGGAGGAGATCGGCGCTCTCGCCTGATCGCCGCCGGCGCGTGGCGGGGGCGGCGCCCTAGTCTGCCCCGCCATGCGCCGTGCCATCGCCCTGTGGCTGCTGCTGTTCGGCGTCTACGCGGCCACGCTCGGCCTCGACGCCGCGGGCCACTCCGAGTACGCCGGCGACGAGCCGCACTACCTGCTCGCCGCCGACTCGCTGGCCCACGACGGCGACGTGGACCTCACGGACGAGTACGCCGCGCGCGCGTACGCGGACTTCTACCCGGGCACGCTGAAGCGCCACGGCAAGCTGACGAACGGCCGCCTCGACGAGCCCTACGGCCTCGGCTTCCCGCTGCTGATCCTGTCCGCGTACGCGCTGGCGGGGGCCAAGGGCGTCGAGCTGTTCCTCGCCGCGCTCGCTGCCCTGGCGCTCACGCTCGCCTACCGCCTGGCCCTCAGGGTCGCACCCGACCCGTGGGCGCTCGGCGCCGCCGCGGTGGCCGGCCTCAGCGCGCCGCTGCTCGCCTACAGCACGGCCGTCTATCCCGAGCTGAGCGCCGGCGCCGCGCTCGCCGGCGCCGCGCTGCTCGCGCTGCGGCTGGAGGCGCGGCCCGGCTGGCGCCCCGCCTTCGGCTGCTTCGCCCTGCTCGGCCTGCTGCCCTGGCTGGGCGTGCGGTTCGTGCCCGCCGCGGCCGTGATCGGCGTGTTCGCCGCCCGCGCGCTCTGGCGCTCGCGCAGGCGCACGCTCACCATCGGATCCGTCGAGCTGGCCCTGTTCAGCGTCGCGCTCTGCGTCGGCATCAACGAGGCGCTCTACGACGGCCCCACGCCCTACTCGGCCTTGCCCGGCGGGGAGAGCGCCACGGGCGCCTCGTTCCCCCTCGGCTACATCGAGCGCCTCCCCCGCCTCGGCTCCCTGTTCGCCGATCCCGACTACGGCCTGCTCCGCTGGGCGCCGCTGTTCGCGCTCGCCTTCGCCGGCCTGTGGTGGCTGTGGCGCTCGCGCCGCGACCGCCTCGCCCGCGCCGTCTCTCAGCTGCACGAGATCGAGCTGACCGCCGGCCTGTGCGCGGCGGTGCTGGCTGCTCAGCTCGTCGTGGCGGTCGTCCTCGCCCCCACCACGGATGGCCCCTGGTTCCCAGGGCGCCACCTGGTCCCCGTCCTGCCGCTCGCGGTCCCGCTCGTGGCGCTGGGACTGCGGCGCGCCCCGCGCGTGGGCGTCGCGCTGGCGCTGGTCACGGTCGTTATTTCGGCTTGGCTCTACGTGGACGTGCGCTGGGGCGGCGGCACGCTCACCTGACGCCGCGAGGCGTCCCACCAGCCCTCGAGCCGCTCGACGAACACGCTCGGCTTGTCGGCGTAGAGCCGGGCGCCGTAGGCGAAAGCCTCGTCCTGCAGCTCCTTGCGCCGGCTCTGGACGATCACGTCGAAGCCGCGCAGCACCGGGTCGGCCCCGTCGAGCGTGCTGGCGTGCCGGTGCGCCCACTCGAGCAGCACGGCGAGGTCGTGGTCGTCGCCGAGGCGATCCGAGAGCTCGTGCGCCTCGTCGGCCAAGGCGCTCACCACCGGCTTCCAGGTGTCCTGGAGCAGCGACAGGTGGTACCAGAGGTCCTTGGTCCGCTTGCGCCACTCGTGCACTCGCTCCGCGCTCGGGAGCTTCTGGGCGGCGCGGAAGTCGCGCCGTCCCTGGCGGTAGATCCGCCCGAGGCCCTCCTCGAAGGCCTCGAAGCCGTCGGTTTCGAGAGGCCAGTCCGCCACCCGGTCGCGTGCCTCGGCGAGCGTCTCGACGGCCGCCTTCGCCGCGGGCTTGAGCGAGCCGGCCGACGTGCGGAAGCGGTGGGCGACCAGCGCCGGGCGCAGCCGGCGGCCGGCGCCGGGCAGCTCCCCGTAGCGCTCCTCCAGATCGCCCATGGTCGCGAGCATCACGTCGGCGTCGCGCACGCCGGCCAGCTCGCGCGCGGTGTCCCGGAAGGAATCGTTCTCGCCGCGGTAAACCCGCTCGCCCAGCTCGCCGCGTGCCAGCCGCAGCAGCGCGCGCAGCTTCTTCATGTCCTTGCGCGCCTCGTGGACGGCTTCCTCGCGACTGCTGTCGGACTTGCCGCGCAGCTCGTCGATCGCGTGGTCGATGCGGCCCTGTGCCACCCGGCGCACCTCGTCGGGCACCGACTCCCGCGGATCGAAGCGGAAGGAGCGAGAGGACATGCTCCGAGCCTACCCCCAGCGGGGCTACAGCTCGCGTTCCAGCAACTTTGCTGCCGCGCTGGCCGGATCGAGCCGCCGGGCCACCACCTCGTCCAGGAGCTCCTGGACCGAATCGTCCTCGCGCACCTGCGCCTCGAGCCGGCGCCGCAGCCGCGCCGCGGCCAGCGCCAGCACCTCGTTCATCAGGTTGCGCCGGCGGCGCTCGGCGAGCGTGCCCTGCTCCTCGATGAACACGCGGTGCTCGTGGATCTTCTCGGCCACCTCCTCGATGCCCTCGGAGCGACTCGCCTCCGTCTTCACGATCGGCACGCGCCAGCCCTCCTGGGGGGCGAGCGAGAGCGTGCCGCGGATCTCGCGGACCATCGTGTCGGTGAGCGGGTGGTCGGACTTGTTGACCACGATCACGTCCGGGATCTCCATCACCCCCGCCTTGAGCGCCTGCACGGAGTCGCCGGAACCGGGCATCAGCACCAGCACCACGGTGTCGGCGTGATCGATGATGTCCACCTCCGCCTGCCCGACGCCGACCGTCTCCAGGAACACGTCGTCCTTCCCGCTCGCGTCCATCAGCAGGACCGCCTGCAGCGTGGCCTCGGAAAGGCCGCCGAGCGACCCGCGACTCGCCATCGAGCGGATGAACACGCCCGGGTCGAGGAAGTGGTCGGCGAGCCGGATGCGGTCGCCGAGCAGGGCGCCCTGGGTGAAGGGGGAGCTGGGGTCGATCGAGAGCACGGCGACCTGGCGCTCGCGCTCGCGGGCGTTCTCGATCAGGCGGCCGATCAGCGTGGACTTGCCGACCCCGGGCGGCCCCGTGAAGCCGACGATCGCGGCCCGCCCGGTCTTCGGGTAGACCTCGCGCACGAGCGCCCAGCCCTCGGGGTCGTCGTTCTCGACCAGCGAGATCGCGCGCGCGAGCGCGCGCTTGTCGCCGGCAAGCAGGCGCTCGGCGAGTTCGGCGGCGGTGTTCCCGCGGGCGGGCATGCGGCGGGGGATGCTAGCCCCGGCCCGTGCGCGGTGGACATTTCGCTAGTTGACACGCACCCGGCTTGATCTGGCGGGGACCGACGCCGATGCCCGAGGGGATGAGCCCGGGCGCGCTGTCCTACATCGCCCGCCACGCGCGCGGCCCACTGATGCGATCGCAGCCCGACCACCGCCTCGCGGCGCTGGTCAGGTCCGGCAGCGAGCCGGCGTTCGAGGCGCTGGTGGCTCGCTACCGCGAACCCCTGCTGCGCTACTGCCGGGGGATCCTGCCCCCTGACCGCGCCGAGGACGCCGTCCAGCAGACCTTCGTGAACGCTCACGCGGCGATCGCCGCCGGGCGCAGCGGCGACCAGCTGCGCCCCTGGCTCTACCGGATCGCCCACAACCTCGCCATCGACGAGCTGCGCAAGCGCCGGGGCTCCCACGAGGCGCTGTCGGAGGAGATGCCCGGTGGCGATCCTCCCGAGGAAATCTTCAGCCGGCGCGAGCGCCTGGCCGTCGTCCTGGCGGCGCTCGAGGAACTGCCCCCGCGCCAGCGCGACGCGCTGCTGCTGCGCGAGCTCGAGGGGCGCAGCTATGACGAGATCGCGTCCGCGCTCGGCGTCGGAGACGGCGCCGTACGCCAGCTCCTGAACCGGGCGCGAAACACGATGCGCGCCGCGGCCGCCGCACTCGTGCCGCCCGTGGTCCTGCGCTGGAGCCCAAGCCAGACCGGGCGGGCGGCCGAAGTCGCGGGCGCCACCGGCGCTACCACGGTGGCGGCGAAGAGCTGGGTCGGGGGCCTGATCGCGGCGGCGTCGATCGGTGGAGTGGCGGCGGTCCCGATCGTGACGCACGACGTCCCGCGGGCCGATCGAGCCGCTCCCGCGGAGGCGCACCAGCCCGCCACGCCGCCGACTCCGCGCGTGGAGAGCGCGCCCGCGCCCGCCGTCGTACAGGCGAGCGCGCGACGCGAGGAGCCGTCAGAGCCTGCCGCTGCCACCGGCCCCGCGGATGCCAATAGGCACCTATCGGGCACCCCGGCGCCGCAGCCGCGCGACCCCGCAGCGCAGCGGCGCACCGGCGGAGACGACGCCGCAGAGCACGAAAACAACGGCTCGGAAGAGGACGACGGGGACGATGCCGCTCCCGATCCGCCCGACGAGGAAGCGGGCCACGGCATCGACGAAGCCGAGACGGGCGACGACGACCAGCCGGAGATCGAGTCCGAAACCGAGGAGCTTCCGGAAGAGGCGCCGGCGGACGACGAGTGACTTGCGTGAGTTTTCGGGCCGGCGCCCGTCTCACCTCGAGAAACCAACTGCGAAAGGGCGACCCGATCCGCGAGGGCGGGGCGCAAACGCCAGGGCCTCACGAAGGCCGCCGGCTGCCGAAAGAGGGTTTACCGATGAAGAGACTGACGATCGCCGCGACCGTGGTCGCCGCGCTGCTGGTGCTGCCGGGGGCGGCCGTCGCGAAGGATCGCGACGGCGACAAGCTGCCCGACCGCTGGGAGAAGCAGCACGGACTTTCGACGAGCAGCGCAAGCGCTAAGGGCGACCCCGACGGGGACGGGCTCACCAACCGCCAGGAGTTCCGCTGCCACACCAAGCCGCACTCCGCGGACTCGGATGGGGACCGCCGCGAGGACGCGGACGAGGACCCCGATCGCGACCGCGTGGACAACGGCAACGAGATGGCCGAGGGCACGCGCCCCTTCGACCGCGATAGCGACAACGACGGGACCCGCGACGGTCGCGAGGACCCGGATCGCGACAGGCTAGTGAACGCCGGCGAGGATGCGACGAGCAACGACCCCATGGATCCCGACACCGACGACGACGGCGTCGAGGACGGCAGGGAACGGTCCGGGACGATCGTCTCCTTCGAGGCCGGCGAGCTCACGGTCGACCTGGCCAACGGCGGCCGGGTGACCGGGATGGTCACGGACGCAACCGAGATCGACTGCGAAACCGAGGACGAGCACGAGGGGTCAGACGAGGACGAGGACCGCGGCAAGGCACTCGCCGAGGACGCCCGCGATGAGGACGAGCCGTCCGAGAGCTCCGACGACGGGGATGAGGGCGAGCACGACGACGGCGACGAGGGCGACCACGACGACGGCGACCTCGAGGAGGGTGAGCACGGGGACGACGACCACGAGGGCTCGACCTGCGGG
Organism: Thermoleophilaceae bacterium; assembly: GCA_034664125.1. Lineage (GTDB taxonomy): Bacteria > Actinomycetota > Thermoleophilia > Solirubrobacterales > Thermoleophilaceae > JACVRW01. The sequence continues at coordinate 8,624 of JAXDIG010000024.1, forward strand.
CCGGCGGACCTCCAGCCGGGCGTGGCCGTGCACGAAGCGGAGCTGCGCGTCAGCGCCGACGGGCTGGTCTTCGAGGAGATCGAGCTGGTGAAGTAGCGACGGTACGGCGGCGGTGGCCGGGGTACCCTCGCGGGTACGTGAAGCGACTAATCCTCATTCTCACACTCGCCCTGGCCACCGCCGCCACCGTTTCGGTCGCACCTGCCGGCGCCGGGTACACGGACCCGTTCGCCTGGAAGAAGTGCAACCACAAGGTGGACTTCAACCTGAAGATCACCGCGGCCAGCAACATGCGCTGCCGCGGAGCTCGGCGTGTCATGCGCCGTCACGACGGCTCGATCTCCCGCCGCTTCAAGACGGACGGCTTCAGGTGCAAGCGCATCAAGGGAAGCGCGACCAGCGGCACCTGGCGCTGCAGGAAGGATCAGAAGGCGTTCAAGTTCGCGTTCGGCGACTGAGCGGCTAGCGCACGTCGAAGACCCACACCGTGCGCACCGGATGGCGCGGCTTGCCGGGCGAGTGCTCCCAGGAGAGGTGCAGGTGGGGCGGGCAACCGCGGACGGGTCGGCAGTGCTTCGGGTCGCCGTGGTTGGCGTCGCCGTTCCAGCCGACCCACCTGAACGGCGGCCGGGTGTGGTTCTGGCGCGGCTCGGCCCACTTGGCCAGCCGCGCCATCTCGCTCCAGCTGCCGCCCGGGCCCGGGTAGAGGTCCACGGCCAGCCCCAGCGGGTGCTCGCCGCGCGGCTCGTGACCGGTGGTGGCGTACCCGTCGCCGACCTGCACGTGGTAGCGGCGGATCAGGTAGAGCACGTCGGGCAGGATGCGCCGGTCCACCCGCGCCCAGGACTGGCCCGGGATCGCCACGAAGCGCCCGCCGCCCCTGATCGGGCGCAGGCGCCCCGCGCTGCCGGGCGGTCCGTAGTCGACGCGCTCGCATGCGAAGTCCAGCTGGTCGAGCACCTCGGCCCGGACCGTGTCGGAGCCCGGGCCGCAGGCCGCGTTGTCGCTCACGCGGTCGCGCAGGACGATCGAGTCGTCACCGCTGCCGCCGTCCGCCAGGTCGCCGCCGGTGCCGCCGTCGAGGCGGTCGTCGCCCTCGCCGCCGCTGAGAGTGTCGAAGCCGGGACCGCCACTGAGTGTGTCGGCGGCGCCCGCCGCCGTCAGGGTGTCGTTGCCCTCGCCGCCTTGGAGCTGGGCCGGCAGCGGCGCGGAAACCGTCAGGACGTCGTCGCCGTCGCCGAGGTCGGCCGCGATGCGCGTGGCGCCCGTGCAGATCGCCTCGATGCTCTGCGGCACGCACCCAGGGCCGAGGGTGAGCGGAGCGCCGCTGTCGGCGACCGCCAGCGCACTGCCGCTCGAGGCAACGTCGATGGCGTTGTACTCGCCCGGGGTGGCGGTGATGCGCAGCGTGCCGGCGCTCACCTCCACCGTCGCGGCGTTTGCGGCCGGCGCGAACAGCAGCAACGAGGTAAGGGTGACGGCGAGACGCACACTTTCTCCGTCGGCCGCGGCGCCGGGGCCTTAAGACATTTGCAGGATTTTCCTATCTATAGCTGGGAAAAGGCTGCAACGTACGCGGCAGAGCTACTCGTACGCCAGGGCTCGCAGCACGTCGAGCTGCGCCGCTCGCCGCGCCGGCCAGATCGCTGCGAGCACTCCGGCCAGGGCCGCCAGCAGCAGCAGGATGGCGAGCGTGCCGATCGGGTAGGCCAGCTCGAAGCCCTCGTCGGCCAGCGGGCGGGACACGAGCGCGGCGAAGATCACGCCGAGGATGGTGCCCAGGATCGCTCCGATCAGCGCCGTGATCACCGCCTCGTAGCGGACCAGGCGGCGCACCTGCTTGCGCGACATCCCGACCGCGCGCAGCATGCCCAGCTCGCGCGTGCGCTCGTGGATCGACAGCGCCAGGGTGGTCACGATGCCCAGCAGGGAGATCACGATCGCCAGCGCGAGTAGCACGTAGAACAACCTCACCACCTGCTTGATCTGCTTCTCCTGGTTGTCCTTGAGCTCCTGCTGGTTGAGCGCCTCGACGGTCGCGAAGCTCGCCTTGACCCGCTTGGAGATCGTGTCCTGCACACGCTTGGCGTCGGCCCCGGCGTCGAGCTTGATGAACGTCATGCTCGGCTCGCGGGCGCCGAACTTGTCGCGCAGCGTGTCCTCGGTCACGACCAGGTTGCCGAGCAGGTCCGCGTTGTCCTTCACCGTGCCCTTCACCGTCAGCGTCTCGTTGCGCTCGAGCGGCGTGCGCACCGTCAGCCGGTTGCCCACGCCGATGTCGTTCTTCTTCGCCCAGGCGTCGTCGAGCACCGCGCCGGCCCCGGACAGCGACGAGAGCGTCTGCGGCGAGCCCTTCTTCCAGTCGAGCGAGAGCACGTCCGAGACGGTCCGCGGGTCCACCGCCGACACGCGGATCTCCTTGCCCTTGTAATTGGCGCCGGTGTAGCTGAGCGACGAGACGGTCTTGACGCCGTTCACCTGCTGCGCCTCGCGGCCGGCTCCGGAGCTGATCGGCGAGTAGCCGTCGGTGTTCTGGAGCACGATGTCGCCCTGGAAGTTGCGATCGATCGCGTTCCCGACGGACGCGCTGATGCCGGCGGCGAAGACCGTCACGAACACCACCACGGCAAGCCCGATCATCAGCGCCCCGGCGGTGACCGCCGTGCGGCCGGGCTTGCGCACGGCGTTCTCGCGCGCGAGGCGGCCGGTGATCCCGCGGAGCCGCTCGAGCGGCCAGCCGATGAACGAGGCGAGCGGGCGCACCAGCCGCGGGCTGAACATCGACACTCCGAACAGCGTCGCGACCGCGCCACCGCCCACCAGGGCCGCCGCGGCGTTGGAGTCCTCGATCGAACCGAGCAGCCCGAAGGCGGCCATGCCGATCCCGCCGAGCATGAGCAACACGGCAACCGCGCTGAAGATCCGGCCGCGCCCGCGCCCCTCGGGCAGCTCGGCCTCGAGCAGGGCGGCCATGGGCGACACGCGGGTCGCCCGCACCGCCGGGGTCAGCGCGGCCGCGAGCGTGACGAGCAACCCGACCACGATCGACAGGACGATCGTGCGCGTGGCGATCACCGTGCCGGTGTTGGGCAGGTCGATGCCGAAGCCCTTGAAGAGCGCGTTCAGGCCGCCGGCGAAGCCGATGCCGGCGAACACGCCGAGCACCGCCCCGAGCATGCCGATGACGGCCGCCTCCAAGACCATCCCGCGCAGGATCTGCCCGCGCGTGGCGCCGAGGGTGCGCAGCATTCCGAGCTCGCGGATCCGCTGGGCGACGGTGATCGAGAACGTGTTGAAGATCAGGAAGCTGCCGACGAGCAGCGCCACCCCGCCGAACACGAGCAGGATCACCCGGAAGAAGCTGAGACTGTCCTTGATGTCCTGCGACTGGCGCACGGCTGCCTGGTGTCCGGTCTCGACGATCAGGCGCGGCGGCAGCACGCGGTCGATGCGGCGGCTCAGCTCGGCCGGCGAGACGCCCGGGGCGGCCTTCACCGAGATGCCGTCGACCTCGCCTTCCTTTTGGGTCAGGCGCTGCGCCTCCGGAAGGGTCAGCTGCGCCGTGCTCGACCCGCCCGAGGTCGTCTTGCCGAGCCGCTGGAGGCCGACGATCGTGTAGCCCTTCACCCCTGCCTCGCCCGCGATCCGCAGCGTATCCCCGAGCTTGAAGTGCTCGCGGTCCGCGGTCGAGTCGTCGATCGAGGTTTCAGCCGAGGTCCGCGGCGGGCGGCCGCTGGTGTACGTGAGCGTGTCGAACGGCTTCGGCGCGGTGGACGAGACGAACTCGGGCGCGAAGCTCGAGCTGAGCTGATCGCCCTTGCGGTCCACGAAGCGGACGACGGAGAAGATGCCACCGGCGGCCTTCTCGACCCCGGGCACCTTGCGCACCACGTCGAGGTAGCGCTCCGGGAACGGGGGCGGCGAGGCGTTGTCGGCCTGCCCCGTGGTGCTGGAGGACACCGCGACGTCGGTGCCCGCGTAGGCCACGTCGAAGATCTCGTCGAACGACTTGTTGATCGTGTCGGTGAGCACGTAGCTGCCGGCGATGAACGCCACGCCCAGCAGCACGGCCAGCACCGTGACGGCGGTGCGCAACTTGCGCTGCGCGAGTCCGCGGAGGGAAACCTTCGTCATGGCGCTACGCGACCGCCTTCATCAGCTCGATCACGTCGTCGGCCGTGCCTGCGGTTCCGTCGTGCACGATCTGGCCGTCGCGCAGCACGATCAGGCGATCGGCGTGCGAGGCGGCCTCGGGATCGTGGGTCACCATCACCACGCTCTGGCGGAAGTCGTCGACCGAGCGCCGCAGCATGTTCAGCACCTCCTCGCTCGCCTTGGAGTCGAGGTTGCCGGTCGGCTCGTCGGCGAACACCACGGCAGGCTGCGAGATCAGCGCGCGTGCCACCGCCACGCGCTGCTGCTGGCCGCCCGACAGCTCCGCCGGGCGGTGCGTGAGCCGGTCGCTCAGCCCGACCGTGTCCACCAGGCGCCGCAGCCACTCCTCGTCGACCTTGCGGCCGGCGATCGAGAGCGGCAGCACGATGTTCTCCTCGGCCGTGAGAACCGGGATCAGGTTGAAGAACTGGAAGACGAAGCCGAGCTTGTCGCGGCGCAGCCTGGTGAGGTCGCCGTCGTCGAGGTCCGAGATCTCGACTCCGTCGAGCACCACGGAGCCCGAGGTGGGGCGGTCGAGGCCGGCGAGGATGTGCATCAGAGTCGACTTGCCGGACCCGGAAGGGCCCATGATCGCGCTGAAGCGGCCGCGTTCGACCGAAACGCTCACTCCGGCGAGCGCGTCGACGGCGGCATCTCCCTCGCCGTAGCGGCGGTGTACGTCGGTGGCACTGACGATCGAATCCATGATCCGGCAGGGTCGCAGCCGGACCACTCGCGCGCAGTACGGATAACCCGAGGCTAGAGAGCGGTGCGCTCGAGCAGGTCGATCTCCTCGAGCGCCTGGCCCGCGCCGAGCACCACGCAGGTGAGGGGATCGTCGGCGAGCGCCACGGGCACGTGCGTCTCGAGCTGGAGCCGTTCCGCGAATCCGCGCAGCAGCGCTCCGCCGCCGGCCAGCAGGATCCCGCGCCGGGTCAGGTCGGCCGCCAGCTCGGGCGGCGTGTTCTCGAGCGCGTCCTTCACCGAGTCGATGATCTCCGAGACCAGCGGCTCCAGTGCCTCGCGCGCCTCGGCGCTGGTGACCTTCGCCTCGCGCGGCAGGCCGGTCCCCGGGTCGCGGCCGCGCACCTCGGTGTGGGAGTCGCTCACGTCCGGAGCGCAGCCGCCGACCTCGAGCTTCACGGCCTCGGAGGTGGTTTCGCCGATCGCCAGCCGGTGATGGCGGCGGATGAAGGTGGCCAGCGCCTCGTCGAAGTCGTAGCCGCCCACCCGCAGCGAGCGCGACACCACGATCCCTCCCAGCGAGATCACGGCCACCTCGCTCGTGCCGCCGCCGATGTCAACCACCACGTTGGCGAGCGGCTCGCCGATCGGCAGCCCCGCGCCGATCGCCGCGGCCATCGGCTCCTCGATCAGCTGGACCGAGCGCGCGCCGGCCGCCAGGCAGGCCTCCTCCAGCGCGCGCCGCTCGACGTCGGTGATGCCCGACGGGGCGCACATCACCAGACGCGGGTGCGCGAAGCGGCTCTTGTGGACGCGCCCGATGAAGTGGCGCAGCATCGCCTCGGTCGTCTCGAAGTCCGTGATCACGCCGTGGCGCAGCGGGCGCACCGCGGAGATCGAGGCCGGCGTGCGGCCGATCATGCGCTGCGCCTCCTCGCCGACCGCGTGCACGTCGCCGGTGCGGGTGTCCATCGCCACCACGGACGGCTCGGACACTCGAATCCCCTCGCCCCGCAGGTAGGCCAGCGTGTTGGCCGTTCCCAGGTCGATGGCGATGTCCCGCCCGCCCAGGCGAGCTCGATGGCGTCGGCGTCGGCGCAAAAGTCCTGCAAGCCTACGGCTTTCGGTGGGCCGGGCTCAGGCGCGCAAGAAAGTCAGCACCGCCAACACGCGCCGGTGGTCCGCCGGCGCGGGCGGCAGGCCGAGCTTGCCGAAGATCGACGTCACGTGCTTCTCCACGGCCCGCTCGGTGACCACCATCTGCCCCGCAATCGCCGTGTTTGAGCGGCCTTCGGCCATCAACTCGAGCACCTCGCGCTCGCGCGGGGTGAGCTCCTCGAGCGGGTCCTCGCGGCGGGCGCGCCCGACGAGCTGGGACACCACCTCGGGGTCGAGCGCCGACCCGCCCTCGGCCACCCGCTTGACCGCGTCGACGAAGCGCTCGACGTCGGCCACCCGGTCCTTGAGCAGGTAGCCCACGCCGCCCGCCGCGTCGCCGACCAGCTCGAGGGCGTAGCCCTCCTCCACGTACTGCGACAGCACGAGCACGCTGGTGCCCGGGTGCTCGGCACGGATCCGCAGCGCCGCGCGCAGGCCGTCGTCGGTGTTCGTGGGCGGCATGCGGATGTCCACCACCGCCACGTCCGGCTTGTGGGCGTTGACCTTGCGCATGAGGTCGTCGGCGTCGCCCGCCTGGGCGACCACGTCGAAGCCGGACTCCTCGAGCAGCCGCACGACCCCCTCGCGCAGCAGCACCGAATCGTCGGCTACGACTACACGCACGGGATCTTGGCCGTGATGGTCGTTCCCTTCCCTGGCTGCGAATCGATCTCCAGGCGGCCCTCGATGACGGCGAGCCTATCGGCCAGCCCGCGCAGGCCGGTGCCCGCGTCCGGGTCGGCGCCGCCGACGCCGTCATCGGCCACCTGCACCACCAGCCGGCCGTTCTCGCGACCGACGTCCACCGTGGCGTACGACGCGGCCGCGTACTTGGCGACGTTGGTGAGCGCCTCCGCGACCACGTAGTAGGCGGCCAGCTCTACGGCCTCCGGCAGCCGCTCGCTCGGCACGCGCTGCAGCTCTACCGGCACCGGCGCGCGCCGGGCCAGCGTCTCCAGTGCCGTGTCCAGTCCACGGTCGCTCAGCACGGCCGGGTGGATGCCGCGCGCCAGCTCGCGCAGCTCCTCCAGCGCCGCGTCCAGCTCGTCGCCGGCGCCGTCCAGCATCGCCTCGGCGCCGACCGGGTCGTCGCGCAGGCGCCCGCGTGCGAGCCGCATGTTCAGCGCCATCGACACGAGCCGCTGCTGCGCGCCGTCGTGGAGGTCGCGCTCCAGGCGCCGGCGCTCCTCCAACCCGATGCTGAGCATCCGCTCGCGCGAGGCGCGCAGCTCCTCGACCTTCGAGCGCAGCTCGGCCTCCAGCCGCTCGTTCTCGAGCGCCAGCGACGCGGCGGCGCCGATCGCGTCCACGTAGCCGCCCTGCTGGTCGTGCACCAGCGCGTCGTAGACGATCGCCGCCACGCAGTCGCCGTCGCGCTCGACCTTCGTCACCGCCCGGCCGGAGCCGGGCGCGGGCAGCGTGACTTCGTGACCGTTCGCGTCCACGAACCGCTCGTCCTCCGACAGCCAGTACACGAGCTCCAGCGTGGGGTCGCCGAGAGCGCTCGCCAGCGCGTTGCGCAGCTCGCCGCGCTGCGGCGTCTCCCCCAGCCGCGCCATCAGCTCCCCCACCGCGCCGCTCTGGATCATGCGGGTGCGCGCGAGCGTGCCGAGGAACAGGTACGGCACGAGCGCGAAGGGGATCATCGCCGCGACCCAGATCACGTCCAACGCGTTGGAGCGAAGGCCGCCGGCCTGCAGCGACACCAGCACGATCAGCAGCAGCAAGACGGCCGCTCCGGCGGAGTAGACGGGCACCAGGAACCGCCGCTGGGCGGGGGTGGCGCGCCGCCAGCGCTTTGCCAGCACCACCAGCACCGCCGCAACCAGCAGCGCCCCGATGACGTTCAGGATCGTGCCGAGGACCGTGACCAGCGATTCCTTGCCCTCCAAGAGGATCACGTTGTTCGGGCAGTTGCCGCAATCGAGCTGCTCGGGGTCGGCGAACAGCCACAGCGGGAGCACCCCGACCGTCGTCAGCAGATAGCTCGCCCCCACGATGCGCCGCTCGGCGATGCTCTGCAGCCGGCCGCTGGGGAAGGCCAGCAGCAGGTGGATCACGACGGCGAAGAACACGGCGCCGAAGACCTGGCCGATGGTGAACACGAGCGGCAGGTCGGAGAAGCCGCCGGCGGCCACGAGCCAGGCGAAGCCGGTCGCGGCCATCAGCATGCCGACGCGGTTGTCGGGCCGCCGGCCCCAGGCGTACAGGCCGACGCCGATGAAGCCCCAGCCGGCCAGCAGCGCGCCGGCGGCCCACACGCCGGGGGTGTGCACCACGTCGCTGCTCAGCATCAGGGCCAGGACGGCCAGCCCGAGCACGACCCCCGCCGCGGCAAGCGCCCAGAGGGCGCTGCGCAGGCTCCTCATGCGGCGCTCACAGGAGCGCCTCCAGCGCGGAACCGGACAGCTCCGACTTGGGGATGAACCCGCGCACCCCATCGCGGCCGGCGAGGAACCCGAGGTCCTCGACGTCGCGGCTCGAGGTCAGCACGATGGCCGGCGAGCTGCCGTTCTCCGTCAGCCGGGCAGCCACCTCGAAGCCGTTGATGTCGGGCAGCTGCACGTCGAGCAGCACCACGTCCGGGTGCAGGCGCGCGACGGCCGCGAGGGCGCTCATGCCGTCCGCCGCCTCGCCGATGACGTCGAAGCCCTCGCACTCGAGCAGCATGCGCGCGCTGGCCCGAAAGCTCGGGTGGTCGTCGACGATGAGGACGGACGTGGCCATCTGGCGGAATTGTCGTCGTACATCGCCGTTTCGCCAATACGGATAGCCACACCAGGCACAAACGTATGATCCTGCTCGCTCATGGAGAGCTCGACCGAGCCGATCGCCGCGCCCCCCGCGGACCTGCCCCCGGAGCTGCGCGGACCGCCGCCGCCGCGCCACGGCGGGCTGCTCACGCTGCTGCGCTTCATGCGCCGCAACCGCATGCTCAACGCGAAGTACGGGTTGCTGCTGCTGCGGCTGGGAAGCTGGAAGCTGCGCCTGCGCGGGCGACTGCGCCTGGACGGCATCGCGTTCATCGGGCCGGGGTGTCGCCTCGAGGTGGGGCCGAACGCCGTGCTGGAGCTCGGCCGCTGGTCCTGGCTCGGCCACGGCTGCAAGATCCGCTGCCACGAGGGGCGCGTGGCGGTCGGCGCCAGGACCGTGATGGGCCAGGAGTGCACGATCTCCGCCTACCAGAACGTCTCGATCGGGCGCGAGTGCGTGATCGCCGACCGCGTGATGCTGATCGACTTCGACCACGGCACGGCGGAGGTGGACCGGCCGATCCGCCTGCAGGGGATCTACAAGCGCGACGTGCAGGTGGGCCACAACGTGTGGATCGGCTACGGCGCCTGCATCCTGCGCGGCGTGAGCATCGGGGACAACGCGATCGTCGGGACGAACGCGGTCGTGACCAAGGACGTGCCGGCCAACGCGGTCGTCGGGGGCGTGCCGGCGCGTGTACTTCGTATGCGTGACAGCCCCCATAAGATGCGCTTCGAGTGAGCGCGAGAGGATTCGCACGACTGGCCCTTGGGGTGACGGCGCTCACCGTGACCGGCTGCACGCTGAGCCGCCCCGAGGATCCGGTGGTCCTGAGGGGCGCGCAGGTGCCCGCGCTGGCCGGCGTGGCCGCCGTCGACGTGGTCGCCTTCAGATGGGTCGACGGGTGGGACCAGGTGCCGGTGCAGGTCGACGAGCGCAAGTCCGTGGACCTGGGCACGGTCTACAACGGGGCCGCGATGGGATTCGCGACCACCGTCTACGCCGACCCCGGCACGTTCACCGGCGCCGACGCGAACGCCAACGTGGACGGCGACGACGAGGTGGCCTTCATGGCCAAGGACGTCGGGCCGGAGGCGCCCGGCGACGCGAGCGCGCCGGCCGGCACGGTCGCCGGCAGCGGCGTGAAGGTCAAGGTGCGCAGCACGCTGAGCGGCGCCACGCGCGACGGTTGGATCTACCTGTTCAAGCGCAGCGGGAACCTCAGCCCGGGCGCGGGCGAGAGCTACGTGCGCTACGACTTCCAGCTGCTCTCGGGGGCGTACAAGACGACCTACAAGCTCCAGGACGGTCCCAACCCGGAGAACACGACGGTCACCACGCCCTACTACGTGGACCACTTCTCGGACCGCTGGCTCAACGACCAGCTGAAGGTGAAGGCCGGCAACGCCTCCGAGGCGGACATCCTCGACCGCGCGAAGGCCCTGCTGGGGCCGGGCAGCTGCGGCCGCTCGGAGGACACGTTCGACGACGCCGAGGGCGCGTTCATCGCGAACAGGGCCGGGCCGGTGCGGGCGATCCGCTCCTACATCGGCGCCAACAGCGGGCCGCTCACGCAGCGCGAGCACATCTTCTACGAGCGGCGCGAGGACATCCGCACGTTCCTGCGGGTGCACGCGATCCCCGGGCCTTGGGACTTCTTCGACTACTCGGCCGCGGCGAGCGGGATGACCTATCGCAACAACCTGAACACCGGCGGCGTGACGATCGACGGCAAGCCCGACACGCCGGCGGCCGGCCAGCTCGGGTGGGAGTCCGTGGACGGCCCGCAGGGCGGCCTCTCGATGGCGCACTCGACTGTCACGGACATCGCCGGCTTCACGAGCACCTCGCACTACCTCGACGACAGCACGCCCGGCACGGGCGCGGAGACTCAGTGCACGGGCGACGCCCAGGCGTTCGGCCAGAGCGGACCCTGGCTCAACTTCAACCTGCCCAACACGGACCCCCGCACGGCCGGCTTCAAATCCCTCACCTCCACGCGCACGATCTACTTCGAGGAGCCCGGCAAGGCGAACGGCGCGGCGCGCGCCGCGCAGGCCGGCAGCGCCTTCCAGTTCAGCGGGTCGAGCTTCCCGTAGGGGCGCGGGGCCTACTCGATCGCGCAGCCGGCGGCGCGCGCACCCTCCATCGCGATCCACACGACAACGAGGACGGCCTCGATGCCGATCGTCGACAGAGCGAGCGCGGGACGGCGCCACACCGCGAAAGCGAGAGCGAGCAGCGCCGTCACGCAGACCGCGGCCGTCACGCCTGAGAGAGCGGCCTTGGAGGCCTCGACCCCGCAGTCGAGCAAGGCCTGCCGGTCCTGGGAGACGGCGAGCGAGCTGTAGATCAGCTGGATGATCGCCCAGCCGATCCCGGCGAACACGCCGACGCCGGCGAGGACGTTCCATCGGCGCCGTCGCGGCCGTTCTGACCTCATTGCGCGCTCAGAGCCCCACGATCCCCCGCAGCACAGCGTCCAGCCGGCGCGGGTCCACCCCGTGCTCGCGTTCGTAGTCGCGCCGGGACCGGTCGTCGAACAGGGCCAGCACCAGCTCCTCGCGTGAGGAGCCGAAGCCGCAGGCCGCGCGGTCCAGCGCGCGCAGGGCGATGCCCTCCACCACGCCCTCGACTCCTCCGACCGAGCGGCGCTGGCGGGCCTTGCAGGGGTCGCCGATCTGGACGGGCCGGGGCTTCAGGCTCGACTCGGCGATCGCGTAGCCGGCCGGCACCGCCAGAGCCAGCGCCACCGCCACGCCGATCAGCGCGCCCGGCGGCGGGCCGCGCGCCGGGCGCTCGTCCGCGCGCAGCCGCAGCAGGAGCAGCAGCGCCGCCAGCAGCGCCATCGCACCGGTCACCACGAAGGCCGGGCTGAAGGCGGCGCCCACGGCGGCGAGCACCACGTCGTCCAGATCGGCTCCGAGCTTGTCGATCTCGTTCCCGAGCTGCTCGGACGTCGAGTTGCCGGCGGCGCCCTGCTCGAGTCCCCGCAGCAGCCCCTCCGTGCGGCCCTCCGTGCCGAGCAGCCGGTCGAGCCCGCGGGCCGCCTCTTCGAGCGTGCTGCCGTACTGGTCCTCGAGCTGCTCGAGCCGGCGCAGCAGCTTGCCGCCGCCGCCCAGCTGGCGGTCGAGTCGCTGGAGGCGGCTCAACAGGTCGCGGTCGCCCGTGGTCACGCGGCGGCGCTCGCGCCCGAGCGCCTGGGCGAGCGCGTCCCTCGGGTCGTCCGTGTCCAGGTTGGCGAACAGCCGCGGGGCCAGCTCGATCTTGTCGGTCGGCGGCAGGGCGGCGTCCAGCACCAGCGCCGTGCCGCGCTCGCGCGCCAGCTGCACCTGGTCGTCCAGCTCGGCGGCCACGAGCGGCGCCAGCGCCGCGAGCGCGAGCGTGATGCCCCAGTGGCGCAGCGACAGCAGCGCGGCCGACTGGCCGCGCGTGCGCTCCTGGAGTAGCTCGCCCGCGAGCGCCGGGAACGCCATGCCCATTCCGAAGCCTGCCAGCAGCTGCGGGGCCAGCGTCCACAGCGGCGAGGCCTCGGGCAGGAACGCGAGCCCGGCGATGCCGCCCGCCACCAGCACGCAGCCCGCCAGCGCCCGCGCGGCCGGCGGGCCGTGCACGAACGAGCCCGCCACCGCCGCCAGCGGCAGCATCGTCACAGCCGCCGCGGCACCGAGCGGCTCGACGCTCCAGCCGCTCACCAGCAGCAGCACCAGCAGGAACACGACAGCCGTGAGCGCACCCGACAGGAGCGCCAGCGCCGCCGCGGCGAGCAAGTCGCGCGGCGGCCGCGGCAGCGCCTCTCGCACGGTCGCGATCGGGCTCGCCACCAGGGCGGGCGCGGCGGCAAGGGCGATCGGCGCCTGCGCGACGAAGATCGCGCGCCAGTCGAACAGCTCCGTGAGCGCGCCGCCGAGCGCCGGGCCGGCGGCGGTGCCGGCCACGGCGGCGCCCAGCCAGAGCCGGCGCCCCGCACCGCCGCCGTCGAGCGCGTCGAAGGCCGCGGCCAGCAGGGCGGATGCGCCGAGCGCCTGCAGCGCGCGCATCGCCAGCAGCAGCTCGAGCGAGTCGGAGCTGGCGCAGCCGATCGAGGCCGCGGCGAACAGCAGAGCGCCGGCGACGCCCGTGGCGCGGCTGTGCAGTGCCGCGGACAGCGGCAGGCAGATGGCCAGGACGGCGGTGTACACGCCGATCACCGCCGCCACGCCCTCGACCGTCGTGCCGAGTTGCAGCAGGAGCTGCGGCAGCGCCAGCGTCACGACCGCCGCGTCCGCGAGCGCGAGGGCGGCGGCGATCGCGATCAGCGCGCGTCTCACAGGGTCTTTCTAGCTGACCGCCGGTCCCGGACGGTGGGGATACCCGCACCCGCGCCTGGGGTGGAGGCCGCATTGGAGTGGCCCCGCGGCGAGCGGAGACTCTCAGCCATGAACTCGCGTCCCAACACCAATCGCACTGACAACCTTGCTGCGCGCGCTGGCCGGTGGAGCGCCCAGCACAGAAAGAAGGCGATCCTCGGCTGGCTCGCCTTCGTGATCCTCGCCGTCTTCATCGGCGGCTCGGTCGGGACCAAGACGATCTCCGACGACGACAGCGGGGTCGGCGAGTCGGGCCGCGCCGACAAGGCCGTCTCGGCTCATTTCCCCGACAAGGACAGCGAGAGCGTCCTCGTCCAGAGCCAGCAGGGGGCGACCAACCGTAGTCCTGAGTTCCGCGAGGTCGTGCAGACGGTCGTAGCGCGGCTCCAGGGCACCGAGCACGTCCGCAACGTCAAGAGCCCGTACGCCAAGGGCACAGAGGGCACGCTGTCGGCGGACGGCAAGTCCGCCCTGGTGACCTTCGAGATCCCGGGCAAGGACGCCCAGGACCGGGTCGACCCCTCCCTGGCGACGGTTTCGAAGCTCGACAAGCAGCAAGCCGGCTTCCGGATCGAGGAGTTCGGCGACGCGAGCGCGGGCAAGGCGCTCGACCAGGCGTTCGCGGACGACTTCCGCAAGGCGGAGATCACCTCCCTGCCGATCACGCTGATCATCCTGATCCTTGCTTTTGGCGCGCTGCTGGCGGCCTTCGTGCCCCTGCTGCTCGCCATCACGGCGGTCGCCGCGGCGATCAGCCTGATCGGCCCGATCAGCCAGATCTGGCCGGTCGACCAGGCGATCAGCTCGGTCGTGCTGCTGATCGGCCTGGCGGTGGGCGTCGACTACTCGATGTTCTACCTGCGCCGTGAGCGCGAGGAACGCGCGGCCGGGCGCTCGGAGGAGGCCGCGCTCGAAGCCGCGGCCGCCACATCCGGCCGCGCGGTGCTCGTGTCGGGCATCACCGTGATCGCGGCGATGGCCGGCATGTACTTCGGCGGCGCCGCGACGTTCGTCTCGTTCGCGACGGGCACGATCCTCGTGGTCGCGATCGCGGTGATCGGCTCGCTGACGGTGCTTCCGGCCGTGCTGTCCAAGCTCGGCGACCGGGTCAACAAGGGCCGCGTGCCCTTCCTCAAGCCCGAGAAGCGCACGGGCGAGCCGCGCGCCTGGTCGTGGGTGCTCGACCGCGTGCTCAAGCGCCCGCTGATTTCGGCGATCGCCGCCGTCAGCGTGCTGGTGGTGCTCGCCATCCCCGTGTTGCACATCCACACGGCGGACTCGGGAGTGGACGGGCTGCCGCGAACGATCGACGTCATGCAGACGTACGACCGGATGCAGGCCGCCTTCCCGGGTGAGCAGTTCTCGGCCGACGTCGTGCTCCAGGGCGAAAACCTCGACAGGGGGCAGATCCAGGCGGCGGCGCAGGAGCTGCGTCAGATCGCGCGCGACTCGGATCAGTTCAACGAGCCGATCACGATCGACGCGAGCCCGGATCGCAAGGTCGCCGTCATCGAGGTGCCGCTGGCCGGTTCCGGCACGGACAGCACCTCGTTGGACGCGCTGCAGACGCTGCGCGACGACGTCGTGCCGCAGGTGTTCCCGAGTGTCGCCGGAGGCGAGCTCGTCGGAGTGTCCGGCTTCACCGCCGGGTCGCAGGACTTCAACGAGCTGATGGCGTCACGCATCTGGCTGGTGTTCGCCTTCGTGTTCTCGGTGGCGTTCCTGCTGCTGCTGGTCACGTTCCGCTCGATCGTCATCCCGATCAAGGCGATCCTGCTGAACGTCCTGTCGGTGGGGGCGGCGATGGGAATCGTGACCTACGTGTTCCAGGACGGCCACTTCGAGGGCCTCCTGAACTTCGACTCCACCGGGGCCGTCTCGTCCTGGTTCCCGCTGATGCTGTTCGTGATCCTGTTCGGCCTCTCGATGGACTACCACGTGTTCATCCTGAGCCGGATCAAGGAGGCGGTGGACCGCGGCGAGTCGACCGACGACGCGGTGAGCCACGGCATCAAGTCGACCGCCGGCGTGGTGACCGCGGCGGCGATCGTGATGGTCGGGGTGTTCGGGATCTTCGCGACGCTCCAGTTCATCGACATGAAGCAGTTCGGCGTGGGCCTGGCGACGGCGGTCCTGATCGACGCCACGCTCGTGCGCGGCGTGCTGCTGCCGGCGACGATGAAGCTGCTCGGCAAGTGGAACTGGTACCTGCCGAAGTGGCTCGAATGGATGCCCAAGGGGCCCGCGCTCGAGGGCTCGCCGGAGCCGCACGAGCCGGAGGCGCGTGAGCGCCTGCCCGTGCGGCCAGACCCGAGGCCGGCCGAGGCGTAGGCCTCAATCACATCCGCGGCAGATCGGAGCCCGCCGTTTGTGGCGGGCTCCGGTCGTTGTCGGGGAGCAGCTAGCCCGCGTGCGGCACGGCCAGCGGCTGGTCTGGCGGCACCGGCCGCGGGCCGACCAGCCGAGGGAGCAACCGCTTGTTGCCGCCGAACCCGATCGTGGCGAGCAGCCGCGCGGGGGCGCGGCGCGGCACCGGCCCCCCGAGCTTGAAGAGGCAATCCCGCGTGAGCCGGACGCGCTCGGTGTGCAGCAGGCGCTTGGGGCCCAGCAGGCGGAGCGTCACGACACCGGTGCAGCCCTTGCGCGGCGACACACCGGCGGGCAAACGCAGGCGGCCACTGACCTCGACCCGTCCAGCGCGCCGGTTGAGCCCCACGTGCAGGGCGCGCACCGGCCGCAGACCCAACGCACCGGCGGCCATGAGCGGATCGTCCGTGATCAGCGCGTCGACCTTCGCGCGAGCGGCGGCCCTGACATCGGCGCGCGCGTTGAGCGTGTAAGGAGCCACCGGATGGTGCGCGCGGTGAGCGCCGGCGACGAAGCCGGGCGTGACCGGCCACTGCGGCGAGATCCAGTCGTAGCCGTTGTCGCTGGCGAACTTGACCGTGTCGGAGCCGGCGCTGAGGGTGAGCAGGCTGGTGGGCACGCGCGGCATGCGGCGCTTGGCGACGTCCAGGTTCGCCGGGATGAAGCTCTGGATCAGCAGCTGCGAGCGGGGCAGACCGGCAGCGACGACGACGTCCATCACGCGGTTGGCGTAGGCGGAGGTGGGGTCCCAGTCGGGGTCGGTCGGGAGGTTCTTGATCTCGAGGTTGACCTTCGCCCCGGTGAGCCGGGCCAGCTCGAGCACCTCGGCGATCGTCGCGATCGAGCCGCTCGGGGACACCTGGCTGGTCCGCAGGCCGCCGCCCGGGCTGCCGAGCACGTCGGGGCGGCACGAACGCAGCGCGGCGAGGGTGAAGGACCGCACCTCGCCCGTGCAGGTGGTGGTCCGATCGAGGGTGGCGTCGTGGATCGCGACGGGCACGCCGTCGCTGGTGAGCTTGGCGTCTACCTCGAGCACGAAGCCGTTGGCGGCCGCGCTCCTGTAGGCGGACAGGGTTTCCTCGGCGAACGTCGGCTTCCCGTTGACGACGGTGCCGCCGCGGTGGGCGTGGATCTGGGGCGTGGCGGCTTGCGCGGTCGCCGCGGTGGCGCCAGCCGCGAGAACTGCGGCAATGAGGGTGGCTCGAATGGTGAGCGGCACCCGGCCAGCCTAGTCGGGCTTGGTCCTTCGGGGGCTTGTCGAGAAATCCGCGCATACCGAGCAAAATTCGACAAGCCCCCCGGGGAAGCGCCGCTTGGCCGCGGCCGGCCCCCTTATCGCTGCCGTTCTCCGACGCCGGGGAGACACCCCCGCCAGCCGGTCTAACTTTGTAGTCAGTCGCACGATATGATGCGTTTCGTGGACCTGGCCCGCACGGCGCTCGACCACCTCTGGCTGCACTTCACCGACATGGGCGGTTACGCGGACCCCGCGGACCTCCAGGTGATCGTCAAGGGCGACGGCTGCTTCCTCGAGGACTCGAATGGCAGGCGCTACCTGGACGCGCTCGCCGGCCTGTTCTGCGTGAACGTCGGCCTGAGGAGTTCGAGTTCATCGCGTCCACCCTCGGGGCGGTGCTCGAGGAAGCGGGCGAGCGCATGGAGGTGACGGCGTGAGCCTGAACGGCGGCTCCGGCTACGACGCGATCGTCGTGGGCGGCGGCCACAACGGCCTGGCCTGCGCCGCTTACCTCGCCCGCGCGGGCGTGCGCGTGTGCGTGCTCGAGCGGCGCGACATCCTGGGTGGCGCCTGCGTGACCGAGGAGGTGTGGCCCGGGCACCGGGTGTCGCGCGCCTCGTACGTCGTGTCGATGCTGCAGCCCAAGGTCGTGAAGGACCTACGGCTGCACGACTTCGGCTACGAGGCGATCCCGCTCGACCCTGCCTTCTCGACGTTCGCGCCGGGCGGCAAGCCGATCTTCTTCTTCAACGACGACCAGGCCACCCGCGCCTCGATCGCCCCGCACTCGCAGCGCGACGCCGAGGCCTACCCCAAGTTCGAGGCCCTGCTGGCGCGCATGGCCGACTTCCTGCGCCCGCTGATGCTGCGCCCGCCGCCCGCGCTCGGGTCGAAGCGGCCGGGCGACCTGGTTTCGCTGCTGCGCGAGGCCGGCCGCGCCGCCGGCCTCAAGCGGCGCGAGCTGCACGAGCTGTTCCGCGTGATGACGATGTCGGTGGGCGACCTGCTGGACGAGTGGTTCGAGTCGGACGCCATCAAGGGCGCGCTCGCCTCGACCGGCGTGGTCGGCGTCTGGGCCGGGCCGCGCACGCCCGGCACCGCCTACAACCTGCTGCACCACGCCCTCGGAGAGCTGAACGGCGTCAGCGGCCTGTGGGGCCACGTCAGGGGCGGCATGGGCGGCATCTCACAGGCGCTCGCGCTCAGCGCCGAGGCGGCCGGCGCCACGATCCGCACCGGCGCCGCGGTGCGCTCGATCGACGTGAGCGGCGGGCGGACGACGGGCGTCACCCTCGACAGCGGCGAGCAGCTGCACGCCCCGCTGGTGGTGTCGGGGGCGCACCCCCGCACCACCGTGCTCGACATGGTGGGCGCCGAGCACTTCCCGGACGAGGTCGTGCGCGACATGCGCCGCTACCGCAGCCGCGGCGGGTCCGTGAAGATCAACTGCGTCCTGGCCGAGCCGCCGCGCTACGCGCACGTCTCGACGGACGACGCGGACAGGCTGTTGCGCACCGGCATCGCCCTCTGCCCCTCGATCGACTACCTCGAGCGCGCCTGGCAGGACGCCGCGCGCGGGCGGCCCGCCGAAAGCCCCTACGTGGAGGTGGAAGTCCCGAGCGCCGTGGACCCGTCGCTTACCGACGACGGCACCACCGTGATGACGATGTTCACCCAGTACGGCCCCCACCGCGAGGAGGACTGGCCCGAAGGCGGGCGCGAGGAGTACGGCCGCCGCTGCCTCGACATCGTCGCCGAGCACGCCCCCAACGTGAAGGACGCCCTGGTCCACCACGAGGTGCTGGCGCCCCCGGACCTGGAGCGCATCTTCGGCCTGGTGGACGGCTCGATCTTCCAGGGCGAGCAGGGCCTCGACCAGATGGCCTTCATGCGTCCCTCGCCGCTGCTTGCTCAGTACGCGACGCCCGTGGACGGCCTCTACCTGTGCGGGGCGGGCACCCACCCCGGCGGAGGCGTCATGGCGGCCTCCGGGCACAACGCGGCGCAGCGGATCCTGAAGGACCGCCGCTCGCTGAGGCGAAGGATCTCCGCCCGCGTCTAGCGCACCGCCTCGATCCGTTTGCGGCCGGCGGCCGTAATACGACCCATGAAGCCGACGCTGACCGCCCTCGCCCTGGCAGCCGCCCTGGTAGTGGCAGCGTGCGGCGGGGGGAGCGACAGCGGCAACGCTCAGGCGGGTGCCGCGGCCAACACCGTCTCGATCGCGAGCATCGACGGCAACGACGTGCTCGTGGACTCCAAGGGAGCGGCGCTCTATGCCTCCGATCAGGAAAAGGACGGCACGGTGCGCTGCACCGGCGGCTGCGTGTCGGTCTGGCTTCCGCTCACCGCCCCCGGCTCGGGGCAGCCGACGGCCGCCGGCGACGTGGCCGGCAAGCTCGGCGTGGTCAAGCGCCCGGACGGCAAGCGCCAGGTGACGCTCGCCGGCCGCCCGCTCTACCGCTTCGCCCAGGACGGCGGGTCCGGCAAGGTCAGCGGCGACGGGGCCTCCGACAGCTTCGGCGGCCGGCAGTTCACCTGGCACGTGGAAGGCACCGGCGGCACGAGCAGCGGCGGCGGCAAGGGCAGTAGCTACAGCTACTAGTAGTCAGCGCACCGTGAACGTCGTGCGCGCCAGCAGCGAGTAGCCGTCGTCGAGGAACAGCCCGGCGACGTAGCGGCCCGGCTTGAGCTTGGTGTAGAGGTCCTCCGGGGCGAAGCTGACGGTTCCGTGCGGCAGGGCGTCGAGGTAGCTGAACCCGAGGTAGCCGTAGACGTCCAGCGGGCCCGGCCGGAAGATCCCCACCCAGTCGAACTTGTTGCCGGGCGCGTTGCTCCAGCGCAACCGGATCGGCTCGCCCGCCGCAAAGCTCGGCTTGACGGCGGAGATGCCTGGGCGCGCCCCGCGCGCCAGCACCCAGAACCGCGACGTCGCCTGGATGCGGCCCCGGCCGTCCAGCAGGGCGGCGCGATACGAGCCCGCCCGCAGCACGCCGGTCCCGAAGTAAGCGGCGAGGTGGTCGGTGGCGTCCTCGATCGGCAGCGTGACGATCGGCCGGCTGCCGCGGCTGGGCAGGATCCCGATCCGCCGTCCCGCCCCTCCGCCCGTGGTCGTGTAGCGGATCGTCACCGTCTGGCCGGCGCGCGCCACGCGCGGCGTCGCGCTGACCAGCCGCGGCGCCGGTCCCGGCTCGGCCTCGAAGGTCGACGCCACGGCGCGGTGGTCCGAGCCCCAGTGCTCCAGCCCGACGTCCACGTCGGGCCCGCCGAGCTCGCCCACCAGGCGGCTCGAAACGGTCGTCGACGGACCGCTCGCCATCACCCAGTCGATGCGGTCGAGCGTCTCGGTGGGCCTGATGTGCGGGGGCGGCGTCCCGGCCGTCCAGGTCAGCCCCGGCCGCGCGACCGGGTCGGGGTGGACGTCGCGGTAGGAGTCGCGGAAGCCGGCGGCGGCGAGCGTCGACGAGACCGGCCACGCCAGCGGATACGCGACCTGCGGGCGGACCGCGGCCACCGCGGGCGTCCAGTCCAGGTGCGACGGCGAGTTCATGTCTCCGACCAGGAAGACCGGGACGCCGCTGCGCGCGAGCGCCGACAGCGGCCGCAGGTACGGCTTGATCGCGGGGAGGCGCGTCTCGCGCTCGAGCTTCAGCACCGCCTTCGCCGAGCCGCCGTCGCGCACGAGCTCCGGACCGTAGGGCGTGGAAGGCAGGTGCACGTTCGCGATCGCCACCACGTGATCGAGGTCGGTCGCCGCGTACGCGATCCGCACGCCGCCGACCTGGGCCGCGAACAGGGGGTAGCGCGAGATCACGTGCAGCGTCGGGTCGTAGTACGGCATTCCGGCCGACCGGGCGATGCGCCGCAGGCCGCCCTCGGGCTCCTGCACGCCCACGATGTCGGCATCGGCGGCACGGATGGCCTGGCCGATCTGGGTGGAGTCGACCTGCACGCCGCCGTACCAGATGTTGAACGTCATCACCGTGACCGGCTCGGCCGCGGCCTGGCCCACGGGTACGGCTCCAAGCGCCGCGGCGAGCGCGACGGTCAGGACGGCCAAGCGCCTCCCGACGCGGCTCAGCGGAGCACCAGTGAGTGCTCCGGGTGCCACCCCACCCGCACCCGGTTGCCGATCTCCCAGCGGTCGTCCGCGCGCGCGCGCGCCGTGTTCTGCTCGAGCGCGACGAGCCGCTCGCCCGGCGCCAGCTCGACGATCACCTGGGTCGTCGTCCCCACATACACGCGCTCGACGATCGTGCCGTCCACCGACGCCATGCCGGGCTCGAGGTCGTCGATCCAGATCTTCTCCGGGCGCACCGACAGGTGCACCTCGGCGCCCTGGCTGCAGTCGGCCGGCACCTGCGCCGAGCACAGGACCCCGGACGAGAGCCGCACGCCGCCGTTCTCCGCGACGCCGGCCAGCAGGTTGGAAACCCCGATGAAGCCGGCCACGAACGGACCGGAGGGGTGCTCGTAGATGTCCTCCGGCGAGCCGCACTGCTTGACCTCGCCCCCTTCCATCACCGCGATGCGGTCGGACATCGCGAGCGCTTCCTCCTGGTCGTGGGTGACGTAGAGGAACGTGATGCCGACCTCGCGCTGGATGCCCTTCAGCTCCACCTGCATCTGCTTGCGCAGCTTGAGGTCGAGCGCGCCCAGCGGCTCGTCGAGCAGCAGCACCGCCGGGCGGTTCACGAGCGCGCGCGCCAGCGCCACGCGCTGCTTCTGGCCGCCCGACAGCTCCCGCGGGCGCGCCTTGCCGCGCTCGCGCAGCTGCACCAGCTCGAGCGCCTCGGCCACGCGGCGCTGGATCTCGTCCTTGGCGACCTTGCGGCGCTGCAGGCCGAACGCGACGTTGCGCTCGACGTCCAGGTGCTCGAACAGCGCGTAGCTCTGGAACACGGTGTTCACGTTGCGCTTGTAGGGCGGCACGGTTTCCACCGGCTCGCCCTCGAGCAGGATGCGTCCCGCGGTGGGCTGCTCGAAGCCGGCCACCATGCGCAGCGTCGTGGTCTTGCCGCACCCCGACGGGCCCAGCAGCGAGAAGAACTCGCCGGCCTGGATGTCGAGGCTCAGCTCGCTTACGGCAGTCGCATCGCCGAAGCGCTTGCTGACGCCCTCGAAGCGTATGGCCGAGGCACTCGGCTCGGCCGAGTGCGCACGGATGGCTTCGACGCTCATGCTCCCTCCCTCCCGAGTAGCACGCCCAGCCCGCTCTCCCTGCGGCCGAGCAGGCGTGGCAGGAACAGCGCCAGGCCGATCGCCAGGAGGGAGATCGCGAGCATGAACGAGCCGATCGCGTTGATGGTGGGCGTCACACCGAAGCGGATCGCCGACCAGATGCGCACCGGCAGCGGCTGTGGCGACTCGCCGGTGGTGAAGAACGACAAGACGAAGTCATCGAAGCTGAGTGCGAACACGAGCAGCCCGGCGGCCAGGACCGCCGGCCACAGCTCGGGCAGCGTGACCAGCCTGAAGGTCTGCAAGCGCGTGGCGCCGAGGTCCAGCGCCGCGTTCTCGACCTCGGGGCCGAGCGAGGCAAGCCGGCCACGCACCACGACCGTCACGTACGAGATCGAGAACGTGATGTGGCCGAGGATGATCGTGGTCAGCGACAGGTGCAGGCCGATCTGCGTGAACAGCAGCAGCGCCGAGACGCCGGCCACGATCTCGGGTGTGACCAGCGGAATCAGCATCATCACGTTGGCGGCCCCGCTCCAGCGCGTGCGCGCCCGTACGAGGCCGTAGGCGAGCATCGTGCCGAGCGTTGTGGCCACCACCATCGTCACCGCCGCGATCTCGATGCTCGCGATCAGCGAGGAGCGCAGCGACTCGCTCGAGAAGAAGCGGTCGTACCAGGTGAAGCTGAAGCCCTCGAAGTTCTGGAGCGAGCGGCTCGAGTTGAACGAGAAGAGCACCACGAGCGCGATCGGCGCGAACATGAACAGGTAGAAGATCCAGGCGAACACGCGCAGGAAGCGCGGCCGGTCGAAGTCCTTGGGCGGCCGCGCGCTGGCCCGCTCGGGCGCGATCGCGGCGGGCCGCTCGGCCACGGTGCTCATGCCATCGCCTCGCGAGACGCCTTGGCCGCCGAGCGCAGGTACATCACCATGAAGATCAGCAGGAAGAGCATCATCAGCGTGGTCAGCGCGGCGCCGAACGGCCAGTTCTCCGCTGCGAAGAACTGCTGCTGGATCAGGTTGCCGACCATGTACTCGTCGGGCCCGCCGAGCAGCTGGGCGCTGACGAAGTCGCCGACCGCCGGCAGGAACACGAGCACAGCGCCGGCGAGCACGCCCTGGAAGGTGTGCGGGAAGGTCACGTGGCGGAACGTGTGCCAGCGAGAGCCGTAGAGGTCCTTGCCGGCCTCGATCAAGGACGGGTCCATGCGGTCGAGCGCCGCGTAGATCGGCAGGATCATGAAGGCGAGGTAGCCGTACACGAGGCCGCCGATCACCGCATAGGGCGTGTTCAGGAAGCGGATGTCCGTGTTCATGGCCCCGTTGAAGATGCCCTCGTCCCCGAGGATGGCCACCCAGGCGTAGGTGCGCACCAGGTAGTTAACGAAGAACGGCAGCACCACCAGCGCGATCAGGACGTTCTTGCGGCGCCCCCCGAAACGGGCGATGTAGTAGGCGATCGGGTAGCCGATCGCCAGGCAGAGCACCACCGTCGCCAGCGCGTATCCGACGGAGCGCAGCAGCACCGGCGCGAACAGCGGGTCGAAGGCGTCGCGGTAGTTCTCGGGATGCCACCCGTAGAGCGAGTTGCCGAGGTCGTCGGTGGTGCCGAACGAGATCGCCAGCAGGATCCCGAGCGGCACGAGGAAGAAGAGCAGCAGCCAGACCGCTCCCGGGAAGAGGAAGCCCGAGGCGAAGCGCTGCTCGCTCACGCCACCTTCACCTGGGTCCAGGCGCGATCCCATGCCTTGCGCCCCTCGCCCTCGAGGTTCTCGTACTGCTGCCCGTTGTCGAGGTCGTTCACGGTCACCGCGATGCTCGGGTCGTCCTTCACAAGACCGGCGAACGCCTCCTCGGCGCCTCCCCTGTACGGCATCGGGTAGCCGATCCACTCGACGTTGCGCGCGGCGTTCTCCGGCTCGAGCACGAAGTCGATGAACATCAGCGCGGTGCCCGGGTGCTTGGCGTTCACGGGGATCGCGAACGTGTCGCTCCCGACCGGGATGCCCTCCCTGCACTTCTGGAACTTGAAGTCCTCGGGGTTGTCGACCTGGTTGCGCACGTTCACCACGTCGCCGTTCCAGAGGTGCTGGATCCAGGCGTTGCCGCTGGTCATGTTGCCGATCGTGTCGCTGGAGAAGCCGCGCAGCTTGGGCTTTAGGTCGATCAGGAAGTCCTTGGACCGGTCCAGCTCCTCGGGGTCGACCGTGTTGAGGTCGTAGCCGTTGACCATGTTCGCCATGCCGATGCCCTCTTGGAAGTCGTCGAGGATGAACGAGCGCCCCTCCGCCTCGGGGCTGACCAGGTCGCGCCAGGTGCCGGACAGCTCGCCCACCTTGTCCCCGCGGTAGCCGAGCCCGGTGGCGTAGATCGTGTAGGGGGTCGTGTGCGCGGAGTTGCGGTCGTACCAGGGCTGCTGGAACTGATCGAAGACGGCGTCGGCGTTGCGCAGCTTGTCGTGGTCGAAGACGCGCAGCTGGTTGCCCCTGATCAGCCGCTGCGCGAACTCGGCGGTCGGGAAGATCAGGTCGTAGGAGATCCCGGCGCGCAGCTTGGCCATCATCGCGGGCATCGAGTCGAAGTTGGACTCCCGCACCTTCACTCCGTAGCGCTTCTCGAAGTCCTTGACGATGTCCGGGTTGATGTACTCGCCCCAGTTGAAGTAGGCGAGGTCGCCGTCGATCTTCTTGGCGAACGGCTTGCGCGTCTCTCCCGCCGACGCCTGGACGCCCGAGTTGAGCTGGCAGCCGCTGAGGCCGGCGGCGCCGATGGCGAGCCCGGCGCCGCTGCGCAGCAGTTCGCGCCGGCTCAGGGACATCAGCGCGCCGTCCCCACGGCCTGCGTCGTCAGGTCGCACCCGAGCTCCCGCCCGGCGAGGCGCAGGCAGAGCTCGCGCGCCCGCTCCGGGGTGCCGGCGGGATCGTCGAGGGCGATCTGCACCGACAGGCCATCGAGCAGCGAGCCCAGCAGCAGGGCCAACTCGTCCGGGTCGGTCGGGCCGAACTCGCCGGCCTCCTGGCCCTCCTTGACGATCGCGGCGATCGTGCGGCGCCAACGCACGTCGAGCTGCTCGCGGATACCCGCCATCTCCTCGTCGCGCAGGGCCCTCGCCCAAAGGTCGATCCAGAGCGCGGCGTCGTAGTCGCCCGTGCCCGACGCCGACTCGATCAGCCGCACGATCCGGTCGCGCGCGCTGCCCAGCTCGGCCAGGCTCGCGTGGAGCTGCTGGTAGAAGTTCTCCTCCGCCGCCGTGAGCGCCACCGTGAGCAGCTCCCCCTTGGAGGCGAACCAGTAGAGCACCGACGGCGCGCTGGTGCCGGCCCGCTCCGCCACGTCCACTACGCGCGTGTTCTCCAGGCCGCGCTCCCTGATCACCTCTGCCGCCGCCGCCAGGATCGCCGGGCGGCGCACGTGGTCGAGCCTCGGACGCGGACTCATGCGATGAGCGTCTCTCCCTCTCGAGTAACTTGAACCGCTATTCAGGAAACCTAGCCCGCCGGGTGGTCCGGGTCAACCCCGAGCTCCGAAGACAACACGGCCCACACCTCCGCGCGCGCCCGCTCGATCGGTAGCTCGCCCAGCAGGGCGCGCACGCCGAAGCCATCGCAGACCGCCAGCACGCGATCGGCAGTCTGTTCGGAATCGACGCTCTTGTCGAACTCGCCGGCCTCCACCCCCGCCGCGATCGCCTGGGCGAACCACTCGTGCATGCGCCTGTACAGCCGCGCCGCGGTCGGGCGCAGCTCGGGATGGCGCACGGCCCTCAGCCACAGCTCGACCCAGAGGATCCAGTCGCGCTCGAGCTGGCCCGGATAGGGCAGGCACTGATCGACCATCGCGGCCAGCTTGCGGGTGTGGTCGGGGGCGTCGCCCTCCTCGTCGCCGATGCGCACGTCGCCGGCCAGCTCGAAGGAGTACTCGAGCGCCTGCTCGAGCAGGGCCTCGCGCGTCTCGAAGTGGTAGTGGACGAGCGACGTCGAGACGCCGGCGTCCATGGCGATGCGGGCGATGCGCACGTCGTCGATGCCGTCGGTCGCGATGCGGTGGACGGCGGCGGCGAGGATGCGCTCGCGCGCTCCCTCGGCAACAGCAGCCTCGGTCACACCTCTTCGCCCAGGTCGGCGCGGATCTTGTCCGCGAACCATCCGACCGCGGCCTCGGCACCCGCCAGCGGGCCCGGCTCCCAGCCGCGGCTCTCGAGCCCGGCCTGCAGGTTCGCGACCAAGTCAGCGTCCTCCTCGCCCACCAGCTCGTTCACCTTGCGGTTGAAGAACTGAGCGAGTCGAGTGCGCACGGACGCGTCCGGGTGGCAGTAGAGCATCGCCGTGTCGCGGGTGCGCAGCGGGCCGTCGGAATCGAGCTTCCAGACCCAGACCTGATCGGGGTACAGGTCGATCGCGGTGTTGGGATAGATGTAGATGTAGCGCCAGAGGCGGCGGTGCTCCTCGCTCAGCCCCGGCATCGGCGAGACGAGACGCTGGTAGGCGCGCTCCATCAGGTTGCCCGAGGGCTTGTCGCGCAAGGGGGCGTCGAACCAGGCGTATCCGTCGTGCAGGTCGACGCTGTAGTTCTTGTAGTCGTACAGGCGCATCAGCCCCGGGTGGGCGATCGGGACGTGGTAGCCCTCGAGGTAGTTGTCGGCCACGATCTTCCAGTTGGCCGGCTGGCTGCCGTCCAGGGGCCGGTGCGGCACGAGGCCCTCGATGCCGTACTCGGCCAGCCGCTCCGGGAGGCCCGCGACCTGCTCGGCGAGCGGCGGGGCGTGGATATCCAGGTTCACGAAGACGAGCCCCGCGAGCGTCTCAACGCGCACCGGGAAGAGGCCCAGGGCCGACTTGTCGAGATCCGGGATCGAGCGAGCCTCCGGCACGCCGATCAGCTGGCCGTCCAGCCGGTACGTCCAGCCGTGATAGCGGCAGCGAATCGCCTTCCCACACTCGCCCGACCCGGCAAGCAGTCGCGAGCCCCGATGCCGGCAGACGTTGCGAAACGCGCGCAGCGTCCCGTCGTGGTCGCGCAGCACCAGGACGGGCTGCCGGCCGGCCGTGGCCGTCAGATAGCTGCCCGGGTTCGGCAGGCGCGAGACGTGAGCGGCGAACTGCCAGGTGCGCTCGAAGATGCGACGGTGCTCGAGCTCGACGATCTCGGGGTCGCGGTAGAGGCGAGCGGGGAGCGCGGCGGGGCGGACGGCGGCGGGCGAGGCCGCGGGAGGCGGCTCAGTCGTGGCCATATCGGGGTCCTGACTTTGTGATCAGTCGCATGATACCATGGCCCCCGTGGGCGAATTCGAACGCTGCGCACCAGGCCGAGCCTGGCGCTTGAGCGAATCCGAACGCTGCGCACCGGGCCGAGCCTGGCGCTTGCGCACGGCCCGCACCCGTCACGCATGGCTTTCCATCACTCCCGAACCCGAACGCGAGCTGCCGGCGGCGGTCGCCACGCTGCGAGCGGGCGGGGCTCCCGGTGCCCGAGCCGTCGAGGCGGAGCGGCGGCGGGTGGAGCGGCTGGTCACGGATGGAAGCCGGCGTGCGTGGAGGGCATACATGGCTGATGCGGCCGCGCTGGCGCGTGCCGAATCCGGTGAGGGCGAGCTAGCGGAGGCCCGCGAGCTCGTACTCGATGTGATCGACAACCACGACAAACTGACACTGGGACTTCCAGGAGGATTCGCATGACGATCAGCCCCGCGCCACCGGCGCCGGCCCCGGCCACGGCCGCCGACTTCACGCCCGAGCAGCTCGAGCTCCGCGACCGCGCGCGGCGCTTCGTCGACGACGTCCTCATCCCCAACGAGGAACTGGCCGAGCGCAGCGGCGGCAAGGTCCCGGACGAGCTGAAGCAGCGCATCAAGCGCGAGGCGATCGACGCGCGACTGTCCGGCGGCCTGCACGCGCCCGAGCACGGCGGGCAGGGCTGGACCAGGACCGAGTGGTTCCTCGTGGACGAGCAGCTCGGGCGCTCCACCAACGCCCTGTCCTGGTACATGCCGGGCGCGTACAACGTGCTGGCGAGCGGCACGCCCGAGCAGATCGAGCGCTACCTCAAGCCCGCGCTGCGCGGTGAGCTGCACGACGCCTACGCGGTCACGGAGGCCGAGGCCGGCTCCGACCCGTCGGGCATCCAGACGACCGCCCGCAAGACAGACTCCGGCTGGGTGATCGACGGCGAGAAGTGGTTCGTCACCTACGGCGACGTCGCGGCCGTGTACATCGTCATGGCGAACGCGCTGGTCGACGGCCAGCGGCTGCCGACGCTGTTCCTGATCGACCGGGGAGTCGACGGGATCGAGGTGGTCGACGACCCGCCCTTCTCCCACACCTACCCCCACGGCCACCCGACGATCCGGTTCACCGGTGTCGAGGTGGGCGAGGACGCCGTGATCGGCGGGCTCGGTGGCGGTGAGGACCTCCAGCGCGCCTGGTTCACCGAGGAGCGGCTCGGCATCGCCGCCCGCGGAGTGGGCTCGATGTGGCGGCTGATCGAGGACACCACGGCATGGGCGCTCGAGCGCGAGCAGGGCGGCAGCCGGATCATGGACTACCAGGGCGTGTCGTTTCCGCTGGCCGACTCCGCGGCGGACGCCGCCGCCGGGCGCCTGCTGGCGCTTGAGGTGGCGCGCCTGTCCGACGCCGGCGCGGACCCGAAGGTCGTGCACGCCAAGGCGTCGATGGCGAAGCTGTTCGTGAGCGAGGCGGCCTGCCGCTGCGCCGACCGCTGCCTGCAGATCTTCGGCGGCCGCGGCTATATGCGCACTAACGTGGCGGAGCGCTTCTACCGCGAGCTGCGCGTGGATCGGATCTGGGAGGGCACCAGCGAGATCCAGCGGCTGATCATCGCCCGGGCGCTGGAGCGCCGCGGGGTGGAACGGACGCTGCACTAGCTCGGTGGACCTGTCCCGCCTGCTCCACCCGCGCACGATCGCGGTCGTCGGCGCGACCGATCGCGAGGGCTCCTACGCCGGGGAGACGCTGCTCAACCTGAGACGGCTCGGCTACGCCGGCACGGTCTGGGGCGTCAACCCCGGGCGAACGGAGGCCCACGGGGTCCCGTGCTTCCCCACCATCGGCGAACTGCCCGAACCGGCCGACGCCGTGGTGGTGGCCATCCCCGCCGCGGGCGTGCCCGCGGCGGTCGAGGAGGCCGGCGCCAGCGGCTGCGGCGGCGCCGTTGTGTACGGGGCCGGGTTCGGCGAGATCCCGGAGGGTGCCCAGCTCGAGCGCGAGCTGGCCGAGGCGTCCGCCCGCCACGGCCTGCCCGTGTGCGGGCCCAACGGCAACGGGATCGTGGCGCTGCACGAGCGCGCGGCGCTGTGGGGCGACGCCCTGCGCCCGCTCGAGCCAGGACGCGTGGCGCTGGTGTCGCAGAGCGGCAACGTGGCGGTCAACACGCTCGGCACGCGGCGCGGGCTGCGCCTGCACACGGTGATCTCGTGCGGGAACGCGGCAGGGGTCGACCCGGCCGAATGGGTGGCGGCGCTGGCCGCCGACGACGCCGTGGGGTCGATCGCCCTCTACCTGGAAGACGACGGCGACGGCGAGCTGCTCTGCGAGGCGCTCGCGCGCTGCGCCGAGCGCGGCGTGGGCGTGGCCGTGCTCAAGGTGGGCGCCTCGGCCGCCGGCGCGGGCGCTGCGGCCGCGCACACCGGCGCCGTGGCGGGCGACCACCGCGTATTCAGGGCGCTGGTCGAGGAGGCCGGCGCCGCCTGGGCCGCCGACGTGCACGAGCTGCTGGAGCTGGCCAAGGTGCTGGCGGTGCCGGGAGCGCGCCCGGCAGGCACGGGCGGGCTCGGCGTTCTCACCTGCTCGGGAGGCGACTCCGCCCTGGCCGCCGACGAGTGCGAGCGCATCGGGCTGCGGCTGCCGGCGTTCGAGGCCGCGACCGGCGCGCGGCTGCGCGAGCTGCTGCCGCTGGCCGCCACGGTCGGCAACCCGCTCGACTACACCGCCCTGATCTGGGGCGAGGTCGAGACTCTGCGCGACATCGTGGTCGCCGCCGGCAGCGACCCCGGCATCGACCAGCTGCTCGTGCTCTACGACCAGCCGGTCGGCATCGAAGGCGCCCCCGGCGAGAGCTGGAGCAACGTGCGCGAGGGCATTCACGCGGGGGCGGCCGCCAGCCCGGTCCCGGTGGCGCTCGCCTCCACGCTGCCGGAGCTGCTCGACGACGAGGCCGCCGCCCGCTTCGCGGCCGCCGGGATCCCGCCGGTCGCCGGCCTGCGCACCGGCCTCACGTGCGTGGCCGCGCTCAGGCAGCCGCCCGGCGACGCGGTGCGGCTGCGCGAGATCGGCGCGGCTGCCGCGCGGCGCGCCGCCGGCTCCGGCGACGGCTGGCTCGCCGAGCACGAGGCCAAGCAGCTGCTGCGGGCGGCACGGCTGCCGGTCGTGGAGGGCCGCCTGGTGGAGGACGAGGACGACGCCGTCGCGGCCCTCGCCGAGCTGGGCGGAGCGGTGGCGCTGAAGCTGTCGGCCCCAGGCCTCCTCCACAAGAGCGAGCTCGGGGGCCTGGCCCTGAACCTGGACAGCGAGCCCGACGTGCGGGCCGCCCACCGCCGCCTCGCCGCCCTGGAGATCGAAGGGGCGTCGGTGCTCGCGGAGCGCATGAGCGCGCCCGGTGTCGAGCTGCTCGTTTCCGCCCGCACCGACGGAGTCGTGCCCGCGCTCGTGGTCGGCATGGGCGGGCTCTGGACCGAGGCCTACGACGACGTGGCGATCGTCCCGCTGCCCGCCGAGCCGGAGCGCGTGGAGGCGGCGCTGCGCGGCCTGCGCGGAGCCGGGCTGCTGACCGGCGCCCGCGGGCGCGCGGCCGTGAACCTGGCCGCGGTGGCCGAGCTGGCCGCGGGCGTCGGCGCGCTGCTGCTCGAGGGCGACCTCGAGCTGATCGAGCTCAACCCGGTCCTGGTGCACGCGAACGGGCCGATCGCCGTGGACGCCATTGCCCAGCGCCGGTGAAGGCATCTCGGTGTGACAAACGTGACGGCAGAGCGACGCGCCCGGCGCGCCGCCTCTTCGGGCATCCAAAACGTCTCACTCGCTGCACGCGAGGGGTGGTGGGCCGCGCTTGGCATGCCTAGCGCGTAGCAAGGCACCCCACGCGCCGGGGGTCCGGGGAGGTGGGCCGCATTACCGTCCCTAGTGCGTACGAAAGCGCCCCACGCCCGAACGCACCGGGGGGTGGGCCGAGTTGTTCACCTAACCCCCTCCCCAGCCGCCGTTTACGCCGCGAGGCGCTTCAGCCCAGGGCCAAAAGTGCGCAGCAGGCCGAGCAAAGCGGTGTAGATCAGCGTCCCGCGTACGAAGATCTCCAACAGCGGCAGACCCGGGTCGAAGAGGCTCTGCCAGTCCGGGATCCCCCATATGCCTAGGCCAATCGCGCACGCACCCAAGGCCGCCGTCGTCGGCGCCGGCCTGGCCGGCCTCGTGGCCGCCGACGAGCTGCGGCAAGCCGGCGCCGAGGTCGTCGTGCTGGAGGCGCGCAACCGGGTCGGCGGCCGTGTGTGGTCGCGGCAGCTCGACAACGGGGCCGTCGTGGAGATGGGAGCCGAGTTCATCCTGCCGGGCAACACGGCGATCCGCGAGCTGGCGCAGCGCTTCGGGCTTGGCTTCTGGGACAAGGGGATGCGCTACGGGCAGCGCGAGCCGCGCGGGGGGCTCGGGGTGACCCCCGACGAGCTGGCCGCCGCCGTGGAGGCGGCCGGCCGCGCGCTCGCCGCCGGCCCGCCGGACGTGAGCGCGCGGCAATTCCTCGAGCAGCTGGACATCGCGCCGGGCGCCCGCGAGGCGCTGCTGGCTCGCGTCGAGATCTCCAGCGCCAACAGCGCGGACCTGGTCGCGGCGCGCGATCTGGCCGGCATCGCGCACGTGGACGACGACCCTGCCCCGAGCATCGCGGGCGGCAACCAGACCCTGCCGCTGGCGCTCGCCGACGCGCTCGGCCCGGCCGTGCGCCTGGACTCGCCCGTGGAGCGGATCGTCTGGGGAGCGGACGGCGTGCGGCTCAGCTGCGACGGAGCCGAGCTCGAAGCGGACGTGTGCGTGGTGGCCGTACCGGCCGGCGTGCTGCACCGCATCGTCTTCGAGCCGGCGCTGCCGGCCCAGCCGGCGGAGGCGCTGGCGGCGGTCCGCTACGGCGAGGCAGCCAAGCTGTTCGTCCCGCTGCGGCGCTCGGCGCCCCCGAGCGCGGTGATGGCGGTGCCCGAGCGCTACTGGACGTGGACCGCGACGGGCGCGGGCGAGGCGCCGCAGCCGGTCGTCAGCGCGTTCGCCGGCTCGCCGGGGGCGCTCGAGCGCCTCGGCGTGGCGAGCGGAATGGACCGGTGGCTCGCCTCGCTGGAGCGCCTGCGCCCCGACCTCGAGCTCGACGCCGACGGCGCGCTGCTCTCCACATGGTCGGACGACCCGTGGGCCGGCGCCGCCTACTCCACCTCGCCACCGCCCGAGCTGGCCCAGGCGAGCGAGCGCCCGGTCGGCCCGCTGGCCTTCGCCGGCGAGCACCTGGGCGGCCCGTTCGCGGCGCTGATGGAGGGCGCGATCCGCAGCGGTCGGGCGGCGGCGCGGGCGCTCCATCCGGGCGGGGGGCTTAGCTCTGCCGAGTGGAGGCACGCGGGCACGAGCTGATCGACGAGCGCGACCTCGGCCGCATCGCCGCCTTCACGGACTGCGTGATGGCGGTGGCGATCACGGTGCTCGTGCTCAACCTGCAGGTGCCGCAGCTGAATCCCGGCCAGAGCCTCGGCAACGCGCTCGTCGACTTGCTGCCCAGCCTCGGCGCCTACGTGCTCGCGTTCGCGCTCGTCGGTCGCTTCTGGGTGATCCACCACAACCTGTTCGAGACGCTGCGCGACTTCGACAGGACGCTGATGGCGCTCAACCTCGCCTTCCTGGCGCTGATCGTGCTGGTCCCGTTCTCCGCGGAGCTCTACGACACCTACACCAGCGAGCCGCTCGCCGCCGCCGTGCTGGGCGCGACGCTGGGGCTGGCCGCGATGGTGCACTGGGCGATGACCGCGCACGTGGTGCGCCGCGGCTTCGTGCGCGACGACCAGCGCGAGCGGACGGCGCCGTCCGCCAGCCCGGTCGGCCTGGGCTTCACCGCCGCGTTCCTGCTGTCGGTGCCGCTGGCCTTCGTGAGCGTCCACATCGCCGAGGCGCTCTGGATCTCGACGGTGGTGCTGCGCTACCCGCTGCGCAGGCTGGGCGGCCGGACCAGCTCGCGGTAGACCTCGCCGACCTGCCGCGCCACGTCGCCCCAGTCGAAGGTCAGCACGTGCTCGCTGGCCTCTGCCACGAGGCGGTCGCGCAGCTCGGTGTCGGTGAGCAGGCGCTCGGCCATCGCCGACAGCGAGTCGGGGTCGCGCGAGCGGAAGCGCAGGCCGACGTCCTCGTTCGGCACCACCTCGCGC
This sequence comes from Thermoleophilaceae bacterium, assembly GCA_034664125.1. Classification (GTDB taxonomy): domain Bacteria; phylum Actinomycetota; class Thermoleophilia; order Solirubrobacterales; family Thermoleophilaceae; genus JACVRW01. Next base: position 41,906 of record JAXDIG010000024.1, read on the forward strand.
AGCCCCCCGGTGTCCGCCACGAGGCAGGGGCAGCCCGACGCCATCGCCTCCAGCGCCACCAGGCCGAAGGGCTCGTAGATCGAGGGGACGACCGTGAGATCGGCGATCCGGTAGAGCGAGTGCAGCACGTCGTCGCCGATCCAGCCCATGAAGGTGCCGTGCTCGTCCAGGCCGAGCTGGGTGGCCTGCGCGCGCAGCTCCTGCTCGGCGGTGCCCGAGCCGGCGACGATAAAGCGCACGCCGCCGATGCGCTCGATCAGCCCGGGCAGCGCCTCGAGCGCCAGCTGGAAGCCCTTCTCGTAGACCAGGCGGCCGACCAGCAGGACCAGCTTCTCGTGCGGCTCGGCGAAGCGGCCGCGCAGCGTTTCGAGGTCGTCCACCGGCACCAGCTCGGACGGGTCGATCCCGTTGGGGATCACCGCCACGCGCGACTCCTCGAGGCCGTAGATGTCCGCCACGTGCTCGCGCATGTACGCCGAGCAGGTGATGACGCGCTCGGCGCGGTTTGCCATCCAGCGCTCGACGCCGTGGATGTAGGACTGGGGGTGCTTGTCCACCCAGCCCTGGTGCCGCCCGTACTCGGTGGCGTGGATCGTGACGGCGAAGGGCGCGCGGAAGCGGTTGGCCAGGTGGTGGCCGGCCGACGCGACCAGCCAGTCGTGGCCGTGCACGACGTCGAAGTCGTAGCGGTCGCCCACCTCCACGCCGGCGGCGAGCATGTCCGAGTTCATGTGCTCGATCCACGCGACGAACTCGCCCAGGTCGCGCGGGCGCTCGGGCTCGCGCACCCGGTGGATGACCACCCCACCGGCCTCGTCCTCGGCGGGATCCTGCTCACGGCCGCGGGCCAGCACGTGCACGTCCACGTCCTGGGCGGCGAGGTTCTCGGCCAGCTTGCGCACGTGGCGAGCCAATCCGCCCTCGATCAAGGGGGGGTACTCCCACGACAGGATCAGGGCCCGCATCAGGGGGAGGTGAGGGCGGCCAGGTCGAGGTCGGGCGCCAGGTTGCGGACGGACGGCTCCGGCACGGCCGGGGAGATTACCTCCGCGCCGGCCCCGGTCCCCCCCACCAGAGCGCCAAGCGCGGCGTCCAGGTGCGCCACGTGACCGTCCAGCCGCTCGCGGGGGTAGTCGCCGGCCAGCTCGCGCGTGGCCATGAAGGCCCAGTCGCTGGCCTGCAGGGCGAGCAGCTCGCGGGCCGCCCGCTCCAGCGCCGCGCGCGGCTGAGCATGGCCGGCGGTGGCGGCCACCGTGCGCAGCTCCGAGCGGCGGGCGGCCACCGCCATGTGGCCGACCCCGGGCGAATCCCAGGTGGACAGGTCCTTGCCGCTGCCCCAGGTGGAGGCGGCCAGCGCGGCCGGCCGCGGATCGCTGCGCTCGATGCCCTCGCTCACCGTCACGAGCTCCAGCCCCTGGCGCGGCGCCTCCTCCAGCACGGCACCCAGCCAGGCCGGTCCCTCGTACCACCAGTGGCCGAGCAGCTCGGTATCCAGTGCGCAGCAGAGCAGCCCGCCATCCGCCGCGCGGTGCGCGGCCCGGTCGACGAAGTCGCGAGCGTGATCGCGCGCGAGCGCCAGCGCGGCCTCGCGGTCGTAGGGGCGGCCGGCGTTGTCCCAGGGACGCAGGTCGTGCACGGTGCGGCGGTGGTAGTCGCGGTAGGTGCCGTGCGCCGGGTAGCCGTCGCGGTCGTCCCAGACCAGCTGCACCGTCGGCCAGTCGAGCGGCACGGCCACCGGACCGGCGTCGGTCACGACCGGCCGCAGGTGGTCGAACCCGGGCACAGCGGTCTGGTCGACGCAGAAGGCCCGCACGCCGTGGTCGGCCAGGTCGCGCTCGAGGCCCGGGGCGTACGCGCACTCCGGCACCCAGAACCCGCCGCCCCACTCGCCGAAGCGGCGCAGGTGCGACGCCGTGCCGGTGGCCAGCTGCAGCCGCAGCCCGGCGTCGGTCGCCAACATCGGCAGCAGCGCGTGGGTCGCGCTCGAGGTCCACAGCTCCACTCGCTCGAGCCGCGCGAACGCACCCAGCAGATCGCGCTCGCGGCGCTCGAAGGCCTGCTCGGCGAACACGTAGTCGCCCGCGGCACGGCGCACCTCCGCGGCCAGCTCCGGCTCGTTGCCGTTGTCCAGCCCCGTGGCGTCCTCGGCGTGGATGGCGGCGCGGACCTCACGCAGGAAGCGCAGATAGCGGTCGCCCGGCTGGCCGCGCATGGCCTCGAGCTGGTCGCACAGGACCGGCGTCAGGCCGACCGTGACCGGCGCGCCGTCGAGCAGCTCGAGCAGCGGCAGGTAGACGCAGGCGACCGCCTCCCAGAGCCACTCCTCGCCGAAGGGCCAGGTGCCGAAGCCCTCGACATAGGGCATGTGCGAGTGGAGCACCAGCGCCAGCGCCGCCGGGCGCCGGGCGCTCAACGCAGCACCGCGACGAAGTCCAGCGCGCGTTCCAGCGGGCCGTCCCTCAGCGCGAAGTCGCCGGCCGAGATGGCCGGTGTGAAGCGGTCGTAGAACGGCTTGGTCACGCCGAGCGCGGAGTGCACGCGATCCCAGCCGGCACGCAGCGCCAGCTCGTGCGCGCGCAGCTTGCGGGCGTGGAACAGCCCGTACACCTCGACGCGGTCGAAGACGCTCTCGCACAGCGCCCGGAACTCCCGCGCCCGGTACTCGCGCAGGTGCCAGGGGTTGTCCGACTTGTCCGCGCCCGGCGGCGCGAGCGTGAGCAGGTTCGGGGTCGAGACGTACACCGTGTCGGCCATCGCCTTGAAGTGGGCGAGCACCTGCTCGGGCTCCTTGACGTGCTCGATCGTCTGGAGGAACACCACGGCGTCGCAGGGCGCGATGAAGGTTTCGATCAGGTCGCGGACGAAGCTCACGCCCGGGCGCGAGTACTTGGCGCGCGCGTGGTCGTAGGCCTGCGGGTTGGCGTCGACGCCTGTCACGCGGCGGGCGCGGCGGGCCAGCACGTCGGTGCCATAGCCCTCGCCGCAGGCCATGTCCACCACCTCGAGACCGGCGCAGCGGTCGGCGATCCACTCGTACACCGCCAGGTGGCGCCGGAACCAGTAGTTCTCGGCCGGCACGTCGGGCAGGGTGCGCTCGCCCGTGAGCACGAGCGGCAGAACGCCCTCGGGCTGGTGCTGCTGGACGGTGTCGTGCATCGGCCGAGAGTCTAGGTACAGCGGTGATCTACTCTCCTGCGGCCATGCAGACGGCCGACACGATTCGCGAGGCCAACGTGCGCTACCACGACCTCGCCGCCCAGCACTACGACTCGAAGTGGGGCATCGGCTACGACGAGGTCGGCCAGGCGCAGGTGTCCGGCAAGCTGCGCAAGGCGCTCGGCCCGGCGGGACTGCCCGCCGGCGGCTTCGATCGCGCCCTGGAGATCGGCGCCGGCACCGGCTACTTCACGCTCAACCTGATGAGGGCGGGAGTGATCCGCTCGGGTGTGGCCTCCGACATCTCGCCGGGGATGCTGCGAGCGCTGTCGGCATCCGCCGAGGAGCTCGGCCTGTCGGTGCAGACGGTGGCCTGCGAGGCGTCGGCGCTGCCGTTCGAGGACGGCGAGTTCGACCTCGTCTTCGGCCACGCCGTGCTGCACCACCTGCCCGACCTGGCGGGAGCGTTCCGCGAGTTCCGCAGGGTGCTGCGCCCGGGCGGCGTGGTGGCCTTCTGCGGCGAGCCGTCGAGCCATGGCGACCGCATCGCCTCGGTGCCCAAGCGCGGCGCGCTGGCGGTCGCGCCGCTGTGGCGGGCGCTGGTAGGGGCGAGCTCGCGCAACGGCAACGGAAGCGGTCCCGCCGAGGAGGACCGGCTGGAGCAGATCGTGGACGTGCACGCGTTCACGCCGGTCGACCTGTCGACCCACGCCGCGGCCGCCGGCTTCGCGGATGTGCGCGTGAGCGGCGAGGAGCTCGCGGCGTCGCTGTTCGGCTGGGCCAACCGGACGCTCGAGGCCACCGCGGAGCCGTCGGAGGTCCCGTGGGCCTGGCGGGTGTACGCGTACCGCGGCTACCTGCTGCTGCAGCGGCTCGACCGGTCGCTGCTGGAGCCACGGCTGCCGGCGGCGCTGTTCTACAACCTGCTCGTCTCGGCTAGAGCGCCAGCGCCGCCGCCGGGATAACCGCGGCAACGATGAGCAGGGCATCCGCCGGCCTGGCTCTCAGGCTCAGCGGACGCTTGGGCGGCGGTGGCTCGAAGGCGCTCGACTCCCTCACCACCCAGTGCAGCACGGCATCCAGGATTGCCAGCGGCTGCTTGGGCACCCCTCGTAGCTGCTGTTCGAGCGCCCTTGCCGCGGCGGCCAGCCGCCCCTCCGATGCGATCTGATCCAGCACCAGGGCGGCCTCCGGGGCGGCCGGGACGCGCCGGAGGCGTCCGAGCACCCGCCGCGAAACCTCGCGCAGGCCATCGGCGCCGGCGGCACCGCGCAGCCAGGTGGCGGTGAGCACGAGCAGGCCGGCCCGGGCGCCGCGCCGGGCCGCCACGTCGAGGCCCAGCCCGCCGCCCAGGGCGAAGACGAAGGCGCCGCCGGCGAGCAGAGCGGCGAAGAGGAGGCCGGCGGGGATGGGCTGCCTGTCGGGCCGGGCGGCCAGCCAGGCAAGCGCCAGCCAGGCGCTCACGGCGGCCAGCAACGACCATTGAGTGCCGGCCAGCAGCAGCACAAAGGAGGCGCCCGCCGCCAGGGCGATGGCACGCGGGTCGAAGCGGCGGGCCGGGGCCCCGGCCGCGCCCGCCTCCTCTTCACGAGTCTGACTTTTCCCTTGCATTTCAGGGTTAACGTCAGGTTCGTGGCTGGCGAGGCGGTCCCAGCTCTCCAAACCGCGCCGGTAGACCAGCACCTGCACGGTGCTCGCGAAGGCCGCCCAGACCAGCAGGCCGGCCAGGGTGAGCGCCAGGGCGTCGGCGCTGCCCACCTCCAGGCCGAGCCGGCGGCCGATGGCGTCGTAGGTGCCGGCGTAGGCGTCGAGGCCGCCCGTGATCACCCAGATGAAAAAGGCGGTGGTGGCGGTGTTGTGGAGCAGTCGCACGGCGGCGCAGGCCAGGATCTGCGGCAGCGGTCGCCAGCCGCGCGCCTCCAGGCGGCCCAGCATCGGCGCCGTGGCCGCCTGCGTCAGCGGGATGCCGATGCGCGCCGGGCCGATGATGGCCACCGTCTCCAGCATCGCCGCGGCGCTCGCGCCGAATCCGAGCCGGGCGCCGCGGCGCTCGGCCACGCGGGCCAGCGCCACGCCGCCGGCCAGCGCGATCCAGAAGCCGCCCGTGGGAGCGGCCCGGGCGGCCAGGAAGGAGACGACCGCCACGTGGGAGGGGCCGGAGGGAACCGCGCGTGCCGCCGTGGCCATCGGCCGACCGTAGCGGGCGCCGCCGAAAGCCCGGGCCGGACCGTCACGGAGCGGGCTAGGCTAGGTCGGGATGCCGGAGACGATCCCGCGCTTCCCGCTCTTCCCGCTCGGGCTCGTGCTCATTCCCCATGAGCTGGTGCCGCTGCACATCTTCGAGGAGCGCTACAAGCTGATGATCGGACAGTGCCTCGAGGAGGGCAGCGAGTTCGGCATCGTGTGGCTCTCGGACGACGGGCTCAAGGAGGTCGGCTGCTCCGCGCGCATCGGCAAGGTGCTGGAGCGCTTCGAGGACGGCCGCCTCAACGTGCTGGTCGAGGGCACCACGCCGTTCCGGCTGGTCCGGCGCATCGACGACCTCCCCTACCCCGCCGGAGATGTCGAGCCGCTCACCGACGATCCCGAGGCGCCCGGCGACGCGGAGGCGATCGCGTCCGCGCGCAAGCGCTACGCCGACCTCGTCGCCGAGGTGACCGACGAGCGGCCCGAGCCGGACGACCTCGCCAAGCTCGACGCCTACGGGATGGCCGCCACGCTCGACGTCGCCCTTGAGGCAAAGCAGATGCTGCTGGAGCTGCGCTCCGAGCGCGCCCGCCTCGAGCAGCTCGAAGGCCTGTTCTCCGAAGCACTCGGTCGCATCCGCCACGCCGAGCGCGCCGCCGAGCGCGCGCAGGGCAACGGCAGCCTCAAGAACTAAGACGAAGCGCAGACGTTTGGTCCCCATCCGCCTCGGGGACGCCTCGGGCAGGCATCCTTCAGGAGGAGCGCATGCGCAGGACGATGTCGATCGCGGCATGCGCCGCGACTTTTTTGAGCCTGTGCGCCGGCGGCGCGCAGGCGGCGGAGTACGTGCCGAGCGAGGTGATCGTCAAGTACGCGGACGGCGCCTCGAAGGCACAGCGCGTGGCCCTGCGCGATCGAACCGGAGTCACCAGGACGCTCGGGCGGGTGGACGGCGTGGGCGCCAAGGTCGTGCGCGTGAGCGGCGATCCCGCCGCCGTGGCGAACCGGCTCAACCGCAGCGGCCTCGTCCAGTACGCCGAGCCCAACCTGATCCTGCGAGCCGCCTGGTTTCCCAACGACCCGCGCTTCCACGAGCTCGACGGGCTCCACAACACCGGCCAGACCGGCGGTGCGGCCGACGCGGACATAGATGCGCCGGAGGGCTGGGAGGCGGCGGGGCTGGGCAGCTTCCCCGCGTCCGGCGGGGTGAGGATCGGCATCGTGGACACCGGCATCGACCAGACCCATCCCGACCTGAGCGGCCAGACCGTGGCCTGCGCTCGCTTCGAAGACCTCGTGCAGCTCGACCAATGCGACGACGACAACGACCACGGCACGCACGTGGCCGGCACCATCGCCGCCAAGGCCAACAACGGCATCGGCGTCGCCGGAGTCGCGTTCAACGCCGACCTCGTCGTCTGCAAGGCCCTCGACGAGTTCGGCAGCGGGTCGATCGCCGACGTGGCCAACTGCATCGACTGGGTCAGCTCCCAGGGCGCCAAGGTGATCTCGATGAGCCTCGAGGGCGGTTCGTCGACGACGCTGCAGAACGCGGTAGCCAACGCGTGGAACAACGGCAACGGCGCTGTGATCGTCGCGGCCGCCGGCAACGAGGGCGACGCCACGCTCGCGTACCCGGCCGCCTACGCGGAGGTCGTGTCGGTCGCGGCCACCGACAACCGCGACGCTCACGCGGACTTCTCGAACGCGAACTCCGACGTGGAGATCGCGGCACCGGGAGTCGACGTGCTGTCGACGGTGCCCGGCGGCGGCTACGCGACCATGTCGGGCACCTCGATGGCCACGCCGCACGTGTCGGCCGTCGCCGGAGTGCTGCGGCAGCTGTTCCCGTCGGACAACGCACTCGAGATCCGCATGCGGCTGGACGCCGCGGTGAACGACCTCGGGCCCGCGGGCCGGGACACGAGCTTCGGCGTCGGTCGCGTGAACCTCTGCAAGGCCGCGGGCGGAGGCTGCTAGCGGGGACCAGCTACAGCCAGATCCGCCCGGTAAGGGGAGGAGAGGGGCCGGCCACGAGGCCGGCCCCTCTTCCTCTGCACCCCCGGAGGGAGGAGTAGCTCTTGGAGTGCAGAGTCGAAGGCGGCAGGCAGCTCGCGCGCCTCCGGGAAGACGTGTGGGTCCGCGTAGAAACCGAAGTGCAGGCGGTCGCGGTAGCCGAAGATCCCGATTGAGAGGGCGTGCCCCTGGGCGATCGGCACGACCGGGTGGGCCTCGATCAGCTCCGCGCCCAGCATGTACAGCGGGCAGCTCGGCCCCGGCACGTTCGAGATCGTGAGGTTGAACAGGCGCGGGCTCGCCACCGCCCGGGCGACGACACCGCGCGGCGGGTCGGGCAGCCTTCCGAGTGTGCCGAGCACCGTCTCCCGACCCGCCGTGCGGCCGTCGCGCTTGAACGCGGCGGTTGAGTGCTGGATGCGCGCCAGGCGCGCACGCGCGCTCGACAGCTCCAGCGGCAGCGCGACGAACGCGAACGAGATGCGGTTGCCGAGCGTGCCGGCCTCGTCGTCCGATCGCACGTTCACCGGCACCATCGCCTTGAGCGGGCGCGGCTCCTCGCCACGCGACAGCGCCGCGGCGCGCAGCGCGCCGGCCGCGAGCGCGAGGCAGACGTCGTTCACCGTGGCACCGGCGGCGCGCTTGACGTCGCGCACGTCCTGGAGGTCCACCGCGTGGCGCACGAGCGCACGCCGCGGGCCGATGCGCGCGTTCAGCGCCGAGGCGGGCGCCGGCCGCAGGAGGTCCTCTCCCGCGGCCAGCGCCGCCCGCCTCAACGTTCCCGCGATCCGCGACGCGGACGCGCGCGGCTCCCCTGCCATGCGCGCGGCGCCGCGCGCCGCGCGCAGGGACTCCTCGGCCCCCAACGCGACGACCCGCGCCGCCAGCCTCGTCGCTCCGGGCGCGGGCGGCGCCTCCCACGGCACCGGTAGCTCCGCAGCGCCATTCGGGTCGACGTCGAACAGCAGTTGAGCGACCTCGACCGCCGAGCGCCCATCCACCAGCGCGTGGTGGATCTTGGCCACCAGCCCGCAGCGGCCGTCGGCGAAGCGCGGCGCGAGGCGGATCTCCCACAGCGGCCGGTCGCGATCGAGCGGCGCCGAGAGCACGCTGTCGCAGAGCAACTCGAAGCGCTGGTCGTCCAGCGCGAGGCCGAGCGTCCCGAGCGGCAGCACGTGGTTGGCCACGTCGAAGTCCGGATCCTCGACCCAGAACGGCTCCCCCATGCCAGGCGGAGGCCAGGCCAGCCTGCAGCGAAAGCGCGGCACGCGCGCCAGGCGGCCGGCGATGTGGCGGCGCAGCCGCGTCAGGGTCGGGCGCGGCTCGCCGGGCGGCACCCGGAACGTCGCGCTCCACGCCACGTGCATGTGCGCGCTGAGGCTCTCCACCCGCAGGAACGACCCGTCGATTGCTGAGAGCCGTTCGGCCACGTCCACAGGATCGACAGCGGGCGGCTATCGATCATTGGACAGCTGTCGGAAATCCCGCGCCCCCGAATCGACACCAGGTCGAACCGCGGTGAGCCTTCACCGAACAACCGTCGCGAAACCTCCACGGCGCGGGTCGCCGCCGCCGCTCAGCTCGCCCGTCTCCGGGTTGCGCGCCACGGCCTGGACCCCGCCGAAGAAGAGGTTCTGCTCGGCCCAGCGGCGGACGGTCCAGCCGCCCTGATCCAACTGGGCGAGCACCGCCTCGTCCACGCCCGGCTCCGCATCCACCTCGGGTCCCTCCACGTGGATGCGCGGGCGCGCCACGGCGGCCTCGGCCGGCAGGCCGTGGTCCACAACCGCGAGCAGCGTCTGCAGGATCGCCGAGCGGATCCGGTTGGAGCCGGCCGAGCCCAGGGCAACCTCGGGACGCCCGTCGCGCAGCGCCACCGTCGGGGCCATCATGCTCGGCACCCGCGCGCCCGGCTCGTGGCGGTGGTACCCGAGCGGGTTGAGGTCCTGCTCGCCGAGCATGTTGTTGAGGTGCATGCCGGTGCCGGGCACCACGACGCCCGAGCACGAACCGTTCGAGCAGGTGACCGTGGCGCAGCCGCCGTCGGCGTCCATCACCGAGATGTGCGTGGTGTTCCCAAGCCGCGAGCGCACCTCGGTGGCCACGTTGTCCAGGGCGTCCTTGCGCAGGAAGCGCTCCAGGTAGCCCTCCTGGCCCAGCCCGGCGAGGAACTCCTCGTCGCGGGCGCGATTGGTCGAGGCGATCACCTCGGCGATCACGCCGGGGCCGTGCGGGCGCTCCAGCCGCTCGAGGATGCCGAGCGCGTCCGCGATCAGGATCCCGCCGGAGGAGGGCGGCGGGTTCGTGAGCACCTGCAGGCCCTGATAGGTCACGCTGGCCGGCTCGCGCTCGACCACCTCGTAGGCGGCCAGGTCCTCGCGGGTGAGCAGGCCGCCGCGCTCGAGCACCCATTCGCTGCACTCGTCCGCGACGTCGCCCGTGTAGAGGAACCCGGGGCCCTCGGCGCCAAGGCGATCCAGCAGGTCGCCCAGCTCGGGAAAGTGGAACAGGTCGCCCTCGCGCAGCAGGTCGCCGCCGGGGGCGTACAGCTCCGCGCACTCGGGGGTCGAGCGGAAGATCGGCGCGAGGATCTCGAACAGGAACGCCTGCATCGGCACGACGTCGACACCGTCGCGAGCCGCCTGGGCGGGCCCGGCCGTGAGCTGTCCCAGCCCAACGCTGCCGAAGCGCTCGAGCGCCTGCGACAGCCCCAGCGGGTTGCCGTAGGCCCCGCAGGAGGACGGGCCCACGTTGAAGCGCTGGACGGCGTCCTCGGAGAAGTGGATGTCGATCGGGGTGAGCTCGGCGGGCTCGGGGTTGTGCAGGCCCCGCGCGGGCGCGGCGACGAAGAAGTCCAGCAGGTGGTCCTCCCCATCCTCCGTGTGCACGAGCATGAAGCCGCCGGCCCCCGGTCCGGTCAGCGGCGACTCCGCCACCCAGGACATCAGCACGCACGCCACGGCCGCGTCGACGGCGTTGCCGCCGTCGCGCAATACGTCGGCCCCGGCGCGCGCGGTCACCGGATGCCCTGCGGCTACCACCCCTCTCATGAGGGGACCGTAGCTAGCGGGGGATGAACTCGGGCACGTCGATGTCGGCGAGCACGCCCTCGTCGCGCTCCCGCTCGCGGCCGCGCCGCACGCGCGGCTCGGCGTCGGCAGGGATGCGCGACTCGCGGCTGTCGCCGCGGGGAGTGGCTCTGTGCTGCGGGCGGTCGCCGTAGCCGGTGGCCACGACCGTCACCCAGCACTGGTCCTCGACCTTCTCGTCGACCATGGCGCCGAAGATGATGTTGGCGTCCGGGTGGGCGGCCTCGGCCACCGCCTTGGCGGCCTCGTTGACCTCCCACAGGGAGAGGTCGCGCCCGCCGGTCACCGACAGCAGGATCGAGCGGGCTCCCTCCAGCGACGTCTCGAGCAGCGGCGACTCGATCGCGTGCTCCACCGCGTCCATCGCGCGGTGCTCACCCGCGCCCATGCCGATCCCGAGCAGCGCCTGGCCGGCCTGCTGCATGATCGTCCGCACGTCGGCGAAGTCGAGGTTGATCAGGCCGGGCAGGGTGATCAGGTCGGAGATGCCCTGCACGCCCTGGCGCAGCACGTCGTCGGCCACGCGGAAGGCGTCGACCATCGAGGTGGACTTGTCGAGCACCGTGAGCAGGCGCGCGTTCGGGATCACGATCAGCGTGTCGACCTCGCGGGCCAGGTCCTCCACGCCCTGGTCGGCCTGCTCGCCGCGCCGCGCCCCCTCGAAGGAGAACGGCTTGGTGACGATGCCGACCGTGAGGGCGCCCACCTCGCGCGAGATGCGCGCGACGACGGGGGCCGCTCCGGTGCCGGTGCCGCCACCGGCGCCGGCGGTGATGAACACCATGTCGGAGCCCTTGAGCATGCTCTTCAGCTCGTCGTAGTCCTCCATCGCCGCGGCGTACCCGAGCTCGGGGTTCGACCCGGAGCCGAGCCCGCGCGTGATCTCGCTGCCGATGTGCAGGCGGTTGTGCGCGGCGGACTGCTCGAGGGACTGGGTGTCGGTGTTGACGGCGAGGAACTCGACGCCCTCGACCTCGGCCTCGATCATGCGGTTGACGGCGTTGACGCCGGCGCCGCCGACGCCGACCACGCGCAGCACGGGCTCGGTGACCTTGGTGCCTGACGGCATGGCGTACGGCGAGCGCTCGGGCTCGGCGGGCTCGTGGCGCACAGGCGCCGGTGCCGAGTCGCGGTCGAGGATGTTCTCCGGGATGTCCGGCGAGAACACCGAGCGCAGGCGCTCCTCGGGCGAGGGCACGCCGTCGTAGCGGCTCCAGCCGCGCTCGCGGTGCGACTCCTCCTCGCGCCGGCGCGCGCGCTCCTCGGCGCGGCGGGCGGCCTGCGTGGCGCGCTGCTCGAACGAGCTGTCCTCGGAGCGCTGTTCGGAGGCCTGAGGCTCGGGCACCTGCCGGGTCGCCTGGGGCGCCGGCCCGTCCTCGGGCAGCGGGCGGCCGGTGCGCGGCTCGCTCGGCGCCTGGGCCTCCTGGCGCTGCGCCTCGGGCTTACCGTCGTCCTCCGTCTTCCGGAAGAGCTGGGCCAGGGGCCCTTCGCGCATGCTCGCCCTCTTACCGCTTGCCATTCGCCAGGACCTCCTCCGCCAGTTGCCGGTAGGCGTACGCCGCCTTGCCGTCGGGGTCGTACTTGAGAACCGACATCCCCTTGACCGGAGCCTCGGCGAACCGGACCGTCTTGTTGATGCGCGAGGCGAAGACGCGATCCCCGAAGTTCTCCTCCAGGATCTCGATCGCCTCCTTGGCATGCACGGTGCGATTGTCCACCAGGGTCGGCAGGATGCCCTCTATCTCGATATCCGGGTTGAGCTCTTCGCGAACCATGGACAGCGTGTTCTGGAGCTGAATCAGCCCACGCATCGAGAGATATTCGCATTGCACGGGGACGATTACCTTCTGGGAGGCCGTCAGGGCGTTGATCGTGAGCAGCCCCAGGCTCGGCGGAGTGTCGATGAACATGTAGTCGTAGTCCTCTTGAATCGGGGCGAGCGCCTTCTTCAGCGCGCGCTCGCGACCGATCATGGTGGACATGGCGATCTCCGCTCCGGCCAGGTCGATCGACGCGCACGCGATGTCCACCTCGCGCTTGCGGATCACCTCGCGGATCGAGACCTGGTGCACCAGCACGTCGTACATCGACACCTCGAGCGTGTCGGGGTCGATGCCCTGGCTCATCGTCAGATTGCCCTGCGGATCGAGATCGATGCAGAGAACGCGGTGATCCTTCTCGGCGAACGCCGCGGCAAGGTTGAGGGTGGTGGTCGTCTTCGCCACGCCGCCCTTCTGATTGGTGAACGCTATGACCTTGGCCGTCTGCGTCACGCGTGCCTCCGGAGTAGTCCCATTACGAAGGGCGTATTCGCACGCGGAGAGGGGATTCCTTCCGACGGAGGCGCTATGGAGCGCCGGCCGCCCAGAGCGCCTCGTCGGCCCAGGGGCCCACGATGACCTTGTCGGGGTCGTGCCCGCCGGCCTCGGCGCGGCGCAGCGCCAGCAGCTGCAGGCGCGCGGTCAGCGGGATCTGGGCCATCAGCTCGTCGGCCGGCTCGGGCTGGTCGAGCTCCCTGACCGCCAGGCCCGCGGTGCGTGCGGCGGCGGCGAGCCGGGGCAGGAAGCCGTCCGCGTCGCGGCTCGCGTCGAGGACGATCAGGGCGTCGTCGGCCCCCAGGGGCACCGCGTTGCCGTGCAGCAGGTACTCGGCGTCGTAGCCCTCGGCCGGGAGGCGGGACGCCTCGCGCAGCTTGAGCGCGCCCTCGCGGGCCGTGACGGCGCCGGGACCGAGGCCGGCGAGCACCAGCAGGCGGCCTCGCTCGGGCACGTCGTCGAGGCCGGGATCCGCGAGCGCGGCCTCGGTCGCGTCGGCGGCGGCCACAACCGCCTCGGGCCCGAGGCCCTCGGCGCCCAGCGCGCCCGCGATCAGCGCCAGGACCGCCAGCGCGGAGGTGTAGCTACGCGTGTAGGTCTCCGCGCGCTCACGCTCGCCGGTTTCGATCGCCTCTGGCCAGCCGACGCCCGCCGCGGTGATCGAGACGGTTTGCGCGCCTAGGTCGAGCGCGCGCCGGCGCGCGGCCCGCGCGTATGCGGTTTCGCCGGTGTGCGAGAGCAGGATCACTCCGTCGCCGGCCCGCAGCGGCGCCCGGCGGGCGAAATCGTTCGAGTTCGCGAAGCGGGCGTCGACGCCCGCTCGGCCCAGCATCGCCGCGCCCAGCTCCGCCGCGTGCCAGCTCGTCCCCGTGCCGACCAGCCAGACGCGCTCGCCCGCGGCCACCTGCTTGGCGGCGCGCGGCAGGTCGAGGCCAGCGAGGCGGCGCAGTTCGCCGGGCTGGGCGTGGATGGCGCGCTCGAGCTCCGTCAAGGGCGTCACGCTAGCGTCCGACCGATGTCCGCGCTCCTCGACAAGCGACTGGTGGTGGTGACCGGCAAGGGCGGCGTGGGCAAGACGACGGTCGCGGCCGCCCTCGGGCTGCTCGCGGCCCGGAGCGGGAGACGCACGGTCGTCTGCGAGGTGGCGCAGCAGGAGCGCGTGGCCGGGCTGTTCGGCGTCCACGACGTGGGACACCGCGAGCTGGAGCTGGCCCCCGGCCTGTTCTCGGTGTCGGTCCAGCCCGAGCGCGCCATGCACGAGTGGCTGCGCCACCAGCTCAAGTCCGGGGCCCTCGCCGGCCTGCTCGGGCACAGCCGGCTGTTCGGGTACCTCACCGCTGCCGCCCCCGGCGTGACCGAGCTGGTGACGATGGGCAAGGTCTGGGACCTGGCGCAGGCGAAGCGCCGCACCGGCGGGTCGACGTTCGACACGGTGATCATGGATGCCCCGGCCACCGGGCACGCGCTCGCTCTGCTGCGCGCGCCGCGCACCTACGCGAACATCGCGCGCGTAGGGCCGATCGCCCGCCAGGCGGCCTCCATCGACGGGTTCCTGCGCGACCGGTCGGCCACCGGCGTGCTGTCCGTGGCCCTGCCGGAGGAGATGCCGGTGAACGAAACAGTGGACCTCGAGCGGCGGCTCGGCGAGGACCTCGGGCTCGAGATCGACCAGGTCGTGGCGAACGCCGTGCTGCCCGCCCGCTTCTCCTCCGGCGAGGCGAAGCGGCTGCGCAAGCTCGACGGGCGCGGGACCGGCAAGGCGGCGCAGGCCGCCGTGGCCGCGGCGCTGGTCGAGCACCAGCGCGCCCGCTCGCAGCAGGAGGAGCTCGAGCGCCTGCGGGCGGAGGTCCGCGCGCCGGTGACCACGCTGCCCTACCTGTTCGAGCCCGAGCCGCAGCGGCGCGAGCTCGAGCTGCTGTCGGACAGGCTGGAGGAGACGCTGTGATCGAGGACTGGCTCGAGCGCAAGCAGGTCTGCATCTGCGCGGGCTCCGGCGGGGTGGGCAAGACCACGGCGTCGGCGGCGATCGCACTCGGCATGGCCGCGCGCGGCAAGACGGTGGCCGTGCTCACGATCGACCCGGCGCGGCGGCTCGCGAACGCGCTCGGGCTGCGCGAGCTCGGCAACGAGGAGCGGCGCGTGGACGCCGGAGTGGACGGCGAGCTGTGGGCGATGATGCTCGACGCCAAGCGCACCTTCGACGAGCTGATCGAGTGGCACGCGCCGGACGAGCGCACGCGCGACGCCGTGCTCTCGAACCGCATCTACCAGGAGCTGTCCAACGCGCTGGCGGGCTCGCAGGAGTACATGGCGATGGAGAAGCTGTACGAGCTGAGCCAGGAGGGCCGCTACGACCTGCTCGTGCTCGACACGCCGCCCACCCGCAACGCGCTGGACTTCCTCGACGCCCCGCGGAAGCTCTCGGAGTTCATCGACTCGCGCTCGCTGCACCTGCTGATGGCGCCGGGGCGGTTCGGGCTGAAGGTGCTCGGCAGGGGCACGGACGTCGCGCTCTCGGTGATGAAGCGAGCCACGGGCATCGACCTGCTGCAGGACCTCGGCGAGTTCTTCCGCTCCTTCGGCGGCATGACCGAGGGCTTCCGCGAGCGCGCCGGGCGCGTGAACGAGCTGCTCGGTCAGCGCAGCACGGCGTTCGTGCTGGTCACCTCGCCGCGGCGCGACGCGGTCGACGAGGGGATCTACTTCCACCGCCGGCTAAAGGACTCCGGTCTGCCGTTCGCGGGGGTGATCGCGAACCGGGTGCAGATCGGCGGGGGGCCGGCCAAGCGCCGCGAGCTCGAGGACCTTCTCGGCGCCGAGCTGGGCGCGAAGGTGTACGACAGCTACGACGGGACCCGCCGCCTGGCGGAGCGCGACCAGGCCAACCTGACCCTCCTGCGCCGCCGGCTCGGCCGCACACCGCTGATCGAGGTGCCCCACCTGCCGGACGACGTGCACGACCTGGACGGCCTGCGGCGGATGGACAAGTTCCTGTTCGACTAGGCCGTGAGAGGGAGCTTTCCGGACAATATGACTGGAAACCTCCCCCGCACTCGGAGCTACACGGGAGCCGAGTAGTCCTCCGGGTCCTCGAAGCCCCAATCGGCCGACTGCGTGACGCCCTCGAGCTGCGGCTGCACGGCAACCGCCTCCATCTCGGCGGTGTCCTCGTTGCTGTCGTTGGCCTCGGGCTCGGAAACAACCTCGGGCTCGAAGCGCGGCTGGGGCTCCGGCTCCGGGGCCGGCTCGGGCTCCGGCACCCGCAAATCCCGCGCCTCGATCTCCATGAACGGCTCGGGGTTGGTTTCGAGCAGGATGTCGTCGGCCACGCCCTTGAGGTCGCTGTCGAGGTAGCCGCAGAGCACGTCGCGCAGCAGCGCGCGCAGGTGCCCCTCCACCTCGGCGACCAGCTCGGCCGGCGAGTCGCCGTCCGGCCACCGGCGTGGCCCGCCGCCCATCACGAAGCGCTCCAGGGCCATCGCCGACTCCACGCGCCGCTGCACCAGCCTGCGGCGGCCCTCCTCGGCGCACAGCGCCGCGACGCGCAGCGCAAGGCTGGCCTCGCCGGCGTCGCTGGTCGCGTCCAGCAGCGCCCGCAGGCCGAGCAGGTGGTCCGAGAGCGCGTCGGCGTCGGAGGAGCGCTCGCAGCCCATCTCGAAGCGCCCCTGAGCCCAGGCGACATGCTGCGGCGGGTCGGCCCTCTCGATCGCCGCGACGAACTCGCGCAGGCCGGCCTCCTCCCCGCCCGGCAGGAACCAGTCGCCCGCCGGGGCGCCCGCCCCGCCGCCGAACGGCAGCGGCTGCCACGGCCCCTCGTCGGTGCGCCGCCAGCCGGGCGCTCCGAGGCCGATCCGCCCCGGCGCCCACAGGCGCAGCGCGCTGACCACCCGGACGAAGCGCTCCTCCGCCTCGTCTGCCGTGATGCCGTCCTCGGCGGTCACGTCGCGTTCCAGCACGCACAGCACCGCCGGCTCCCCGTCGCCGTTCTCGGGCCACACCGCCTCGGCCGGCGCGTCGGCGCCTTCGCCGCGCATCAGCGACAGGCCGTCGCCGAGGTCGATGCGAGCTGCCTCGATCGCGACCCCACGCAGCGGCGCCACGACGCGCGCCGCCTGGGCGTCGCGGTACAGCGTGGCCTCGACCTCGCGGTAGACGCGCTCGAAGCGCTCCTCGGGGAAGCCGAAGCTGGTGGCGTCCTCGTAGAGGCGCTCGAGCATCGCCCGCAGGGCAGGCTCGGCCTGCTCGCCGCTCAGGTTCGCGCCGCCGCCGTTCACGCGCAGCCAGAGCGCGGCGCCGCTGCCGAGCTCATTCGCGGCGCGCGCGCAGGTGTCCAGCTCGCGCAGGCGCGACCAGCGCTCGGCGAGGAACCCCGCGGTACGCGGCTTGTACTGGTAGAGCGCCGGCCCGCGCCGGCCGGCCTGATCGATCACGTCGAACTCGACCTCGGCCCCGGTGCGCAGGTCATCGGTGAGCAACGCCGCGGCCTCGAGCGAGAAGTCCCGCAGCGCGCCGTAAAGAGCACGGTTGCGCATAAGGCGCGGATTCGCCCTCGCAATGCGCGATCCTCCCGGGTGATGGATGCCGCATACGCCCACTGCCGCCGTCTCCACCGGCGCTACGACCCGACCTACTACTGGGCCACGCGGCGCCTCCCGCCCGAGGTCCGGCTGGCGGTTCACGCGCTGTACGCGTTCGTGCGCGAGGCCGATGAGATCGTCGACGGTCCCGGCCGCGCCGCCGACCCGGCGGTGCGGCGAGCGGAGCTCGATCGCTACGAGCAGCGTCTAGGGGAGGCGCTCGCGGGCGGGCCGGTGCGCGACCCCGCGATCACGGCGCTGGTCGACGCGGGCCGGCGGCACGAGCTGCCCCTCGAGCAGCTCGACTCGTATTTCGACTCGATGCGGATCGACTGCGCGCCCGTCCGCATGGCCAGCTGGGAGGAACTGGAGAGCTACATGCAGGGCAGCGCGGGCGCCGTGGGGCGGATCCTGGCGGTGCTGCTCGGCGCCCCGGCCGAGCGCCACGATTCGTTTGCGAGCCTGGCGCTCGCATTCCAGCTCACCAACTTCATCCGTGACGTGCGGGAGGACTGGGAGCTGGACCGCATCTATCTCCCCGGCGTGTCCGTCGACCAGATCGCACGGGGCGAGCCGACCGACGGCTTCCGACGGCTGCTGGAGGTCGAGGTCGCCAGGGCGCGTGAGCTGTTCCGCCAGGGGGCCGGCGCCGCCGACGTCGTGGCGCCGCGGGTGCGGCGCGGAATGAGCATGGCGCGCAGCGTCTACCTGTCCGTGCTGGACCGCACCGAACGGCTCGACTTCGACGTGCTGCGCAGCCGCGTCAGCCTCCCGCCGTGGGAGCTGGCCGGCGCCGTGGCGCACGGCCTGCGGGCCGGCGCATGACGCGCCGGGCCACCCTGCGCGGGGCGGAGCGCAGCCCGCTGGCCGACACCTCGGCCGACGTGCTCGTGTGCGGCGCCAGCTTCGCGGGGCTGGCGGTGGCGCGCGAGCTCGCCGGCAGCGGCGCCGACGTGCTGCTGCTGGATCGCTACGAGATCGGCGAGCGCGCCACGTCCGCCTGCGCGGCGCCGCTGCCCTGGCTCGAGGCGATGGGGCTGACCGGCGCGATCAGGCAGGAGCTGCGCTGCATGAGCTTCCACACCCCGCACGGCTCGGTGCGCTACCGCCTGCCGTGGAGCTGGGCGGCCTTCGACTACGCGGAGCTCTGCCACCTGCTGTTCGAGCAGTGCGACGCTCGCTTCGAGATAGCAAAGGTGTCCGGTCGCCGCGGCGACCTGGTCCTGACCGACCGCGGTGAGCTGAGCGCGCCGCTGGTCGTGGACGCGCTCGGGTGGCGGCGCGTGCTCGCGCAGGACGGCAACCAGCCTCCCGACGCGCCCCTCTCGCGCGGGCTCGAGGTGCATCCCGATGGCGGTGGCGCCGACCTCGACGTCTGGATCGAGCGCTCTCTGGTGCGCTACGGCTACGGATGGAGCGTGCCCGCCGGCGGCGAGCAGCGCGTGGGCGTGGGCTCGTACGAGCCGCGCCATCATGTGCGCGACCCGACGGTCGACCTGGCGGAGCGGCTCGGGCGCCCGCCGGTCCGCTACCAGGGCAACTGGTTCCCCCACCGCCTGCGCAGGGCGGCGCAGGACGGGGTCTTCTTCGTCGGCGACTCGGCGGGCCACTGCTTCCCGCTCTCGGGCGAGGGCATCCGCACGGCCTTCTACTTCGGAATCGCCTGCGGGCGCGAGCTGCGCGGCGTGCTGAGCGGTGAGCGCTCGCGCGAGCAGGCGCTGGACACCTACGGCCGGTTCAGCGCGTCGCACGCACGCGCGTACGGGCTGGCGCTACGCCTGCAGTGGCTGATCCCGCGGCTGCCACCGCGGCTGCTCACGGCGGGGCTGCGGGCGTTCGGCCGCGGGCGCCTGGTGGAGCGCGCCTTCGGGTGGTATCTGGACCAGGCCGCGCCGGGCTACGCCGCGGCGCCGACCGGGCCCGCCGTGGCGGCCTCGGACGGAGCGCAGTCGCGCACGCCGAGCCACTCGCTGCCGTAGCGACGCATGTCGTCGATCAGCGGGACCAGGGCCTCGCCCTTGGTCGTGAGCGAGTACTCCACCCGCGGCGGCACCTCGGGGTAGGTGTGGCGCGCGACGATGCCCTGCTCCTCGAGCCCGCGCAGCCTCAGTGAGAGCGTGCGCGGGCTGATCCCGGCCAGCGAGCGCTCGAGCTCGCAGAAGCGGCTGCGACCCTCGGCGAGGTCGCGGATGACGAGGATGGTCCACTTGCCGCAGATGATGTCCGCGGTGGCGCAGACGGGGCACGTGGGATCCGGCATACGCCCGATGTTATCGCAATGCTTCACAAACTGAAGTAGCGCCATCGGCCTCCTCGCCAGGGCGCGGCGCGAAGCCGATCTTCGCGGGGTCCGGGGGCGCGAGCCCCCGGCCGCCATCGGGGCGGTCGCCTGAAGCGGCCTAGCCGGTCAGGTTCCCCAATAGCCCGCCGCCGCCACCGCTGCTGCCGGCGGTCGCCGCCTGCACGCGTCCCTCGCTCGGCTGCACCAGTACCCAGCCCTGCCCGCTGAAGGCCATCTGGACCGACTCGCCCGAGCCGCGCCCGATGAAGTTCTTCAGCTTGATGTCGGTCTTGATGCTGGTCTGGACGCTGGAGGCCCAGGTGATCGCCGCCTGGGGGTCCGCGAAGGTCGGGGCGTCTGCGGTGTTCAGCAGCACGGGCGGGCCGTCGGAGACGATCGCCACCCAGCCGGTGCCCTGGAGCGCGGTGTTGAAGAGGCCGCCGCCCATCATCCCGCTGACCCCCTCGACGCGCTTGATGTCCCAGTCGATACCGGAGTCGAAGGCGAGCAGGTTCGTGCCGTTCACCGTGATGGCGTCGTTCTCTAGATAGATCAGGTGGATGTCCTGGGCCGTGTCGGCAAGGAAGACCTCACCGCTGCCGGACATCTTCATCAGCGTCGTGCCCTCGCCGGACACGGCCTTCTTGAGCATCCGGCCCATGCCGCCGGTGCCGGCGTGCTCGAACGAGACTTCGCCCTGGTAGGCGACCATCGACCCTGCCTTGGCCTGGATGGTCACGTCTCGGAGGCTCACCTTCAACAGCTTGCTGTTCTGGAGCGCGAAGGGCTGCTCGGACTTCGTCTCCTGGAACTCGCCAAGGGTGCTCTGCAAGACAACTCCTTCTTTTCTGGTCGTTTAGAACTCGCCAACTGTCCGCGCAATGGAGGCGCACGTCAAGGGCAATCCGTCCAAGCCGTTACGCTCACCGCCCTTGCATCGGTGCGCCGCCCTGATCGTGCTCGCAGTGCTCGCACCGGCCGGTGCGGCGCAGGCCGCCGATCCGATCATGCCGCTCTCGGAAGTGCGCGCCGGCATGACCTGCACCGGGCTCTCGGTGGTGCGTGGCACGGAGATCGCCTCCTTCGATGTCGAGGTGATGGACGTGATCGCGGACGACGCGTCCTACGGCGGCGCCCGGTTGCTGGTGCGGGTTTCGGGACCGGCCGTGGATGCCACGGGCGTCGGTCCCGGCTTCTCGGGCTCGCCGATCATCTGCGACGGCCGCAACGCCGGGGCGATCTCCGAGGGCATCGGCCAGTACGGCAACACCGTGGCGCTGGCCACGCCGATCGAGGCGATCCTCGGCGCACGGCCGAGCGCCGCGGCCGGCGCGCGCAGGGCGCCGCGACTGCTGCGCGCCGCGCGACCGCTCACCGGCCCGCTCACCGTGTCCGGGCTCTCGCCGCGCACCGGCCGGCTGCTCACCCGCGCCGCGGCCCGCGCCGATCGCACGGTGCTGGCCGCTCCGCCCGGACCGCTCGGCGGATATCCGGCGCAGGAGCTCGTTCCGGGAGCCGCTGTGGCCGCCTCGCTCTCGACGGGAGACATCGCGGTCGGTGCGGTCGGCACGGTCGCGTACCGCGACGGTGACCAGCTGTTCGCCTTCGGGCACGCGCTCGACGGCCTCGGCCGGCGCTCGCTGTTCCTGCAGGACGCCTACGTCTTCGGGGTGATCAACAACCCGCTCGGCGTGCCGGACCTCGGCGCGATGACCTACAAGCTCACCTCGTCGGGGGGCCACGCGCTCGGGGCGATCACGAACGACACCTTCTCCGCGATCGCCGGGAGCGTCGGCGCCGGTCCGCCCTCGATCCCGCTGCGCGTGACGGCGGCCCTGAGCGGCACCGCCCAGCGGGTGACGCTCGACTCGCGCATGGCGGACGAGCGCAAGCTCGGCCTGGGCGCGGGCATGGGGTTGCTCGCGCCGCTGTCGGCCTCGACCGCGCTCGACCGCCTGCTCGGCTCGTTCGAGCCGGTGGCGCTCACCGTGTGCACGCGCTTCCGCGTGCGCGAGCTGAGCAGGCCGATCGGCTTCTGCAACCCCTACTTCGACAGCTTCACGCCGCTCACGGACATCGCCAGGGCCGCGGATCTGGTCGACGGCTTCGACCTGGCGCCGCTGCACATCCGCGGCGCGGCGGTCAGCCTGGCCGTCACGCGCGACTTCGCGGACGACGTGATCGTCGGCGCGAGCGGCCCACGCCGCGTTCGCGCCGGCTCTACCGTGCCGGTGCGCGTCGCGCTGCGCCGCCGCGGTGACGGCGGTCGCTCGCTAACGGTGCGGGTGCCCATCCCCGCCGGCGTCCGGCCCGGCTCCCGGACCCTGGTCATCGAGGGCAACGGCTTCCCCGAGAACGACGAGGGGGACCTCCTGCTCGAGCTGGTCGGCGGGCTGACCGGCGATGGCACCGCCCACGCGTCCTCAGCCGAGGCGCGCACGGTGGTCCAGCTCGCGCGCAAGGTCGCCTCGCTGCGGCGCCCGCTCGGCATCGTCGCGCGCTTCCGCCACCGCGAGCCGCGCGTCGTCCTGCGCTCGAGCGACGTCCGCTACGCCGGCCGCGCGCGGGTCAAGCTGCAGGTGGTCCCGGCACGCCGCTGACCGCGTCTTCCTCGCGGAAGACGGACTCGACCGACGTGTGGCGCTGGCCGTCGGAGCTGACCAGCAGCTTGAAGTCGTGCGGGTGCGTCGCTGCCTTCAGGGCCTCGTCCATCGCCACCCGTCCGGACTGCACGTGGTGGAGCAGCGCCTGGTCGAAGGTCTGCATGCCGTAGTAGCCGCCCTCGGAGATCACCTCGTGCAGACGGCCGGTTTCCTCGGGGTTCATGATCATGTCCCGCACGCGACCGGTCATGCGCATGATCTCGCAGCAGGCGATCCGGCCCAGGCCGTCGGCGGTCGGCACCAGCCGCTGCGACACAACGGCCTTGAGCGTCCCGGCCAGCATCGCGCGGGCCTGGCGCTGCTCGGTCTGCGGGAAGAAGTCGATGATGCGGTTCACGGATTCGGAAGCGTCGACGGTGTGGATCGTGGACAGCACGAGGTGGCCGGTTTCGGCCGCCGACAGCGCGGTGCGCACCGTCTCCTCGTCGCGCATCTCGCCGACCAGGATCACGTCCGGGTCCTGGCGCAGCACGCGGCGCAGCGCCCGGCCGAACGACGAGGTGTCCTCGCCGACCTCGCGCTGGTTGAGGATCGAGAGCTTGTCCCGGTGCAGGAACTCGACCGGGTCCTCGATGGTCACGATGTGCTTGGCGGAGCGCGAGTTGATGTGGTCGATCATCGACGCCAGGGTCGTGGACTTGCCCGAGCCGGTGGTGCCGGTCATCAGGATCAGCCCGCGCTCCTCGTCCGCGATGTCCGCGATCACCGGGGGTAGCAGCAGCTCCTCGACAGTCTTGATCTGGAAGGGGATCGCACGGCACACGAGCGACACCGAGCCGCGCTGCACGAACGCGTTTACGCGGAAGCGGGCGACGCCGGGGATCGAATAGGAGAAGTCGACCTCCCGCTCGACGCGGAAGGACTCGAGCTTCTCGTCGTCGGTGAGCATGTGGAAGAGCGTGCCCTCGGTGTCCTCCGGGTGCAGGGCCTCGCTATCCGGAATCGGAAGGAGCTTGCCGTGGCGACGGATGATCGGGCGCGAGGGCACCTTGAGATGGAGGTCGGAGCCATCCACCTCGATGACCTTCATCAGGGCGGCATCGATGTCGAACATGAAGTCCGCATCGGCAGGGTTTGCCCAGGCCTGAAGCTCTCGGCGGGCGGTTTGGACCAGGAATCGCCGAACTACGCCACGTCGCGCAGCTTCTGCGCTTCCGCCAGCGACTGCAGCTTCTTCAGCGACTGGTTCTCGATCTGGCGGATGCGCTCGCGCGTCACGTTGAACGTGCGGCCCACCTCGTCGAGGGTGCGCGGGTGCTCTCCGCCCAGGCCGTAGCGCAGCTCGAGCACGCGCCGCTCGCGGTACGAGAGGTTCTCGAGCGCCTCGCGGAGCGCCTCCTTCGTGAGGATCTCCGCGGCCCGCTCGTAGGGCGACTCGGCCCGCTCGTCGGCGATGAACTGGCCGAACTCGGACTCCTCCTCGTCGCCGACCGGCTTCTCGAGCGACACCGGCGCCTGGGCCGAGCGCTTGATCGACTCGACCTCCTCCGGGTCGATCCCCGTGTGCTCGGCGATCTCCTCCGGGGTGGGCTCGCGTCCCAGCTCGGTGACCAGCTTGCGCTCGGCGCGGCCGATCTTGTTCAGCTTCTCCACCACGTGCACCGGGATGCGGATCGTGCGCGCCTTGTCCGCGAGCGCGCGCGCGATCGCCTGGCGGATCCACCAGGTGGCGTAGGTCGAGAACTTGAAGCCCTTGCGGTAGTCGAACTTCTCCGCGGCGCGGACCAGGCCGAGCGTGCCCTCCTGGATCAGGTCGAGGAACGGCAGGCCCTGGTTGCGGTAGTTCTTGGCGATCG
>JAXDIG010000025.1:0-65398 GCA_034664125.1 Thermoleophilaceae bacterium
GGTGCTGGGGGCGCCCGCCGCCGCCGCCGCGGCGGCTCCTAACGCGCCGGTCCTGGTGTCCGTGTTCCTGCCCGGCGGCGTCGACCTGCTCGACACCCTGGTGCCGCTGCACGACTACGGCCGCTACGCGGACCTGCGTCCCAGCCTGAAGGTGCAGGGCGTGCCGCTGGGAGGCACGAGCATCGGGCTGCACCCCTCGCTGGCGCGCGGCGTCGGCGGCGGCGTCAAGGGCCTGTACGAGCGCGGCAAGATCGGCTTCCTCCCCGGCATCGACTACGCGAACCCCGATCTGTCTCACTTCCACTCGCGCCACTTCTGGGAAACGGGCCTGATCACCGACCGCTCGGCGCCCGGCTGGCTGGGCCGCTGGCTCGACCGCGCCGGCAGCCGCGACAACCCGCTCCAGGGCGTGTCCATGGGCTACGGGCTGTCGCCGGTGATGCGCTCGAGCCGCGCACCGGTGGCTGCCGTGGCCTCCCCTGGCGACGCCGGGTTTTGGATCCGCGGTGTCTGGGGCGACGCCTACGACGAGGCCATGGCCGCCTACGCGCGCCTCGGCAAGGTGCGCGGCGGCGGCCACGCGCTGAGCGCCTCGCGCGAGGCGGCGCGCCTGGCCAAGCTGGTGGCGGACCGGCTCACGCCGTACGCCGAGCACGACGGCGTCGACCCGCTGGCGTCGAGCATCGCCTATCCCGAGGACAGCGACTTCGGCCAGCGGCTGCGCTACCTGGCGGCGATGATCTCGAAGCCGCTGGGCATCCGCGTTGCCGACGTCGAAGCCGACGCCGACTTCGACACCCACGACAACCAGGCCGAGCTGACCACCCTGCTGGGCGAGGTGAGCGAGAGCCTGTCGGCGTTCCAGGCCGACCTCGAGGCGCGCGGCCTCTCGAACCGCGTGCTGACGTTCGTCTGGTCGGAGTTCGGCCGCCGCCCGGAGGAGAACGACAGCGGGACCGACCACGGCGCCGGCGGGCTGGCCTGGGTGCAGGGCGACCGCGCCCTGCCGGGGGTGCACAGCGAGTACCCCGACCTCAACCGCCTCGACCGCGACGACAACCTGCAGGTGACGATCGACTTCCGGCGTGTCTACTCGAGCCTGCTCGAGCAGCACCTCGGCACGGACGCCGGCGCGGTGATCCCGCGGGCGGGCGCCTTCGGCCGCGTCGCGCTGGTCAAGTGAGGCGCGCCCTGCTGTGTGCGGCGCTCGCGGCGGCCCTGGTCGCAAGCGCCCCGGCTCCCGCCGCCGGGCCGCCCCCGACGGCCGTCGGCGTGGGCGAGCGCGAGTGGCGCATCTCCCTGTATCGGAGCAAGGTGCCGACCGGCCGGGTGGTCTTCAACGTCCACAACTTCGGCGAGGACGGCCACGACCTCGCCGTGCGCAACGCCTCGGGGCGCGTGCTGGGCGCGATCGGCGAGCTGCGTCCGGGGCGGTCGGCCAAGCTGTCGGTGCGGCTGCGCAAGCCGGGGCGCTACCGGGTCTTCTGCTCCCTCGAGGGCCACGAGGCGCTCGGCATGCACGCCCTGTTCCGCGTGAAGCGACGTCAGTAGCGCTCGAGCAGCCAGGCGTGGGCGTCGCCCACCCGGAGGTGCTCGACGCTGAGGTGCCCGTCCTCGTCGGACAAGCGCGCGTCGACTCCGGGGATCCGCGCGGCGAGCCATTCCCCGTGCGCGGGCGGCACCATCAGGTCCTGGCGGCCCTGCCAGAGCTGGAGGGGCACGGAGATCGAGCTCAGCTCGAAGCCCCACGGCTTGACGAAAGCAAGGTCGTCGTCCAGCCAGCCGTCGCGGCGAATGCCGATCCCCTCGCCGGTCGACGCGATCAGCTCCTCCGCGAGTCCGCCATTGACGACGGCCACGTCGGGCGGGCTGAGCAGCGACTTCAACGCGGCGACGAGCTGCTCGGCGTCGGCGCCGAGCAGGCGGGGGGTGAAGTCCTCGAGCAGGGGCGCGAGCGCCTCGCGGCCCTCCACCGCGGCGCCGAGCTCGATCACGTTGTCCTCGCCCATCCCGGCCAGGAAGTCGAGGCCCTCCGCGTCGTAGGGGGCGACCGAGGCGAACGTCGCCGCGGCCGCCACGCGGTCCCCCAGCAGCGCGGCACAGGCGAGCGCATGCGGACCGCCACCGGAGCGTCCGTGAGTGAGGATGCGATCGAGCCCGAGCGCGTCGGCGATCGCCGTCACGTCCGCTGCGGCGTCCGCAACCGCCCGCCCCGGGTCGCGGTCCGAGCCGCCGTAGCCGGGGCGGTCGTAGGCGATCAGCCGGATGCCGCGCTGGGACGCGTCCTCCACCCACCCGCGGTACAGCAGGCGCGACCCGGGCGTGCCGTGGTGGGCGACGAGCGGGACGCCGCTCGGATCGCCGTCCTCGAGCACCCGGAGCGCGCGGCTGCCGGGTCCTTCGATGGTGTGCTCGCGAGCGGGCATGGCCGGAGAGGATGCCCGATCAGCGCGTCGCGGCGACCGCCCCCGACCTGATATAGTTGCGCGCGCAATCACTTCCCCAGGACGCAGAGGAGCGCTCCGATGAAGCTCGACGGCATTCACCACATCACCGCGATCACCGGCGACGCGCAGAGCAACGTCGACTTCTACGTGGGTGTACTGGGCCTGCGGCTCGTCAAGAAGTCCGTCAACCAGGACGATCCGACCGTCTACCACCTCTTCTACGGCGACGAGCACGCGCACCCCGGGCTCGACCTGACCTTCTTCGAGTACCCCGGCGCCGCGCCCGGGCGGGCCGGCGACGGCATGATCTACCGGGTCGTCTGGCGAGTGGCGGGCCCGGAGGCCCTCGACTTCTGGGCGGAGCGGCTGTCCGGCGCGGGCATCGAGAGCCAGCGCGAGGGCGACAGCCTCGTGTTCTCCGACCCAGAGGGCCTCGAGCACGAGCTCCTGGTGGCCGACGCAAGCGACGAACCGCTCGTCGCCGAGCACCCCGAGGTGCCGGCCGAGCACGCCCTCCAGGGCTTTCACGCCGTGCGCGCGTACTCCTCGCAGCCCGACGTCAGCCGCCAGATGCTGGACACGCTCGGCTTCGCGCAGAGCGGCGAGGGCTGGGAGGCCCGCGGCGAGCACCGCGGCTCCCTCTACGCCTACGACGAGCCGCCCGCCGAGCGCGGCATCCAGGGCGCGGGCACCGTGCACCACGTCGCCTGGACCTCAGACGACGAGGACCACGAGGCGTGGCGCGAGCGCGTGCAGCAGGGCGGCGGGCGCCCCACCCCGGTGATCGACCGCCACTACTTCCGCTCGATCTACTTCCGGGAGCCCAGCGGCGTGCTGTTCGAGATCGCCACCCGCTCGCCCGGCTTCACCGTCGACGAGCCGCTCGAGCACCTCGGCGAGAAGCTCTCGATCCCGCCTTTCCTGGAGAGCCGCCGGGCCGACATCGAGGCGACCGTGCGGCCGCTCGAGAACCCGCGCGTCGCCACCCGCAGCTAGGCCGCGAGCAGCTCGTCGCGCCCCACCCGCCTAGCCTACGGGCGTGGCCGGCAACCCGCTCGTCTTCGAAGGCGGCACGATTCGCACGCTCGATCCGGCCGCGCCGGTCATCGACCGGCTGGCGGTCACGGGTGGGCTGATCGCGGACGCGCCCGCCGCGGACGCGGGCCGCGTGGACCTCGAGGGCGGCTGCGTGCTCCCGGGCTTCAACGACGCCCACGTGCACTTCCCCACCTGGTCGCTGGCCCAGCGGCAGATCCGGCTGGAGGGCGCCCACTCGCTCGCCGAGGCTGTCGCGCGGGTAGCCGACGGCCTGGCCGGTGCGCCGACTGGCGCGTGGTTGCGCGGCCTCGGGTGGCGCGACGCGGACTGGACAGAGCCGCCGACGCGCGCCGCGCTCGACGGGATCGCCCCGGACACGCCGGTGATCCTGACCTCCAAGGACTACCACTCGCTGTGGCTCAACTCGGCCGCCCTGGCGCGGGCGGGCGGGGACCTCGATGCGCCCGGCGGCGTGGTCGAACGCGACGCCGCCGGCGAGCCCACGGGCATCCTGCGCGAGAACGCGGCCTGGCAGTTCCGCGACCGCCACTCAACTCCGACCATGGACGAGATGCTCGCGGCCTGCCGGGCGGGGCTGCGGATCGCGGCCTCGCGCGGCGTGACCGCGGTGCACGACAAGGACGGCTGGATGGGCTCGCTGGAGCTGTTCCAGCGGCTGCGCGAGGCCGAGGAGCTGACCCTGCGGGTGTGGCAGTCGATCCCCGCCGAACGCCTCCCCCACCTGCGCAAGCTGGGCCTGCGCTCCGGTTATGGCGACGACATGCTGCGAGTCGGCTACCTCAAGGTGTTCATGGACGGCACGCTCGGCTCGGCCACCGCCAGGCTGTTGGACGGCTCGGGGGTCGAGCTGACGTCGAGCGAACGGCTGGCCGAGATCGTGCGCGAGGCTGCCGCGGCGGGCTGGCCGGTCGGCGTGCACGCGATCGGCGACGCCGCCAACCGGGCCGCGCTCGACGCGTTCGAGGCGACCGCCGCCGACTGGCGCCCGCTTGGGCTGCGCCAGCGCATCGAGCACGCCCAGCTGCTCGACGCCGCGGAGCTACCCCGCTTCGCGGCCATCGGCGTGGCCGCGTCCGTCCAGTTCAGCCACGCCCCCTCCGACCGCGATCTCGCCGACCGCGTCTGGGAGGGCCACCGAGGCGCCTACGCGTACCGGTCCCTGCACGAGGCCGGCGCGCGCCTCGCCAACGGCTCGGACGCGCCGGTCGAGGAGCTCGACCCGCTCCAGGGCATCGCAGCCGCCGTCCTCCGCACCCTCGACGAGCGGCCGGCCTGG
Organism: Thermoleophilaceae bacterium; assembly: GCA_034664125.1. Taxonomy (GTDB): domain Bacteria; phylum Actinomycetota; class Thermoleophilia; order Solirubrobacterales; family Thermoleophilaceae; genus JACVRW01. The sequence goes on from JAXDIG010000025.1 coordinate 4,783, forward strand.
CGACCCGAGCAGGCGCTGACCGTCGATGCGGCGCTGCGCGCCACGTGCGTGGAGCCCGCCTGGCTGGCCCGCGACGAGCGCCGGCGCGGCACGCTGGCGCCGGGCATGGTGGCCGATCTGGTGGTGCTCGACCGCGACCCTGTCGCCTGCGCGCAGGACGAGTTACCCAATATTCGCGTGCTCGCCACCCTTGTTGGTGGACGTATTGCCCATGTGTCAGGACTGGGCATACCGGGCATAGAATTCATGGCATGAGGCGGGAATCATGGCTACCGGCTGCGCCTGAGAGCGCGCCCATCGCTCGCGCGATAGTGCGCGAGGCAGCCGCCGAGCACGGGCTCGACGGCGATAACACTTGGGATCTCATGCTGGCCACGAGCGAGGCCGTCGCCAACGCCGTGGTGCACGGGTCCTCCTGCGACGACGCCGACCACGGCGTGCTGCTGATAGTGGAGGTCGACGAGCACTCGATCTCGATCGAGGTGTGCGACTGCGGCAGCTTCGACGCCGAGCTCAGGCCGGCGGCCAAGGACGACATCGGCGGCCGCGGCATCCCGATCATCGCCGCCGTGGCGGACCACTTCGAGCTGGTCCCCGAGCCGTTCCAGACACGCGTGCGCTTCGGCAAGCGGCTGCCGGTCGCCGCCTAGACACAGGCCGGCCAGATGGAGCGGGGATCCGGGGGCGTGAGCCCCCGGCTGCCATCGGGCGGGCGCTAGGCCGCGGCGGCTAGCTCGAACCAGACGCGCGTGCGCTCGTCGCGCTCCACGCCCCAGCTGGCGGCGATCCGTTCGACCAGCACCAGTCCCCAGCCGCCCGGCTCGTCCATCTCGCGCCGGCGCCCGGTGGGCGCGAAGCCACAGCCGGGATCGGTGACCTGGGCACGCAGCCCGGTTTCCGTCGCACGCAGCTCCACCTCGATCACGTCCTGCTCGCCAGCATCGCCGTGCAGGACGCTGTTGTTGACGAGCTCGCACGTGAGCAGCATCAGGTTGCTCTCGACCTCGTCGGGCAGCCACTCCGTGGTGGCCTGAAGCCAGGCGCGGACCCGCTGAGGCGCGTGTGGCCCGCCCGGCGTCCTGAGTTGGCGCACGCGTCGCCTCCGCCAATCGGCAGGTGGCCTGAAACCGACACCTGAAGGGCTGTGAGCGGACATGAGCGGGGCGGTGCTGCGCCCGGCACGTGGCCGGGGTCGTTCCGATCCGGCTCGACCCGTGCCAACGGCGGCGTTAGGGACCGCGAGCGGCCTGGACGAATGATCTAGGCCGTGCCGCCGGATCTGGGCGGGTTGTTGCAGGTCCTGCTAGACCTGCGGCTCTTCCGGAGCCGCCGCCGCGGCAGCGTGCTGGGCGTGGTCGACGGCCTCGACCACCCGGCTCGGACTGCTGACGCCGCTGAAGGTGAAGTCGGAGTCGTCGGTGCCCGCGGTGTCGAAGTCCACCGTGCCTACTCGCAGGACGCGCTCGAGCACGCTCTGGTCGGTGTTCACGTTCTGAACGCGGTCGATGCGGGTCTGCTGGACCTTCTTCGAGAGGATCCCGCGCTTGATGCGCAGACGCTGGTTGGTGATCGTGTAGACGGTCGCGATGCGCTTGACCAGGCCGCCCACGACCAGCAGGGCGGCGCCCGCCACGACCACGGCCGCTACGAGGCCCCACTTCACGCCGTCCCCGAGCGCCGTGACACCAGCGACGATGGCCCCGAGCACCAGCACCGCGAGCAACCCCTGGATGTAGAAGGCGAGCATGGCTCGCCACGAGGGATGGCCCTCGAAGATGATGTCCTCTCCGGCGTGCAGGTCGATGGGCGCACGATACCGTCGGCTGTCATGCGTGACCGCTCAGCGCGCGGACACGCGCCGGTAGCGCGCCACGGCGAGCGGCGCGAACACCGCGATCAGGACCGCACACCACACGAACGCCATCCAGACGTCGGTGTGCGCGGGCGTGCCGAGCCAGAGCGAGCGCAGGGCGTCGCTGATCGTCGTGAACGGGTTGGCCTCCGCGAACTGGCGCAGGCCGTTCGGCATCGAGTCCGCCGGCACGAACATCGACGAGGCGAACGTCAGCGGGAAGATGAGCGTGAAGCCGATCGCGTTCGCGGTTTCCGGCGAGGACGAGAACAGCCCCACGAGGGCGAACACCCACGAGAAGGCGTAGCCGAGCAGCAGCAACAGCAGGATCCCGAGCGCGATCTCCCCGGCGCTCGCCGATTGGAAGTCGAACCCGGCGATGAAGCCGACCGAGAACAGCACGGCGAGCGACAGGCAGTTGAGGGCGACGTCGGAGATGGTGCGTCCCATCAGCACGGCGGCGCGCGACATCGGCAGCGACCGGAAGCGGTCGATCAGGCCCTTCTGGACGTCCTCGGACAGCCCGAGCGCGGTGACGAACCCGCCGAAGGCGATGGACTGGGCGATGATGCCCGGCATCAGGAAGTCGACGTAGTCGAAGCCCGGGGTCTTGATGGCGCCCCCGAACACGTACACGAACAGCAGGACGAACATGACCGGCTGGATCGTGTACGCGATCAGCAGGTCGGGCTGGCGCGGGATCCGCATCAGGTTGCGGCGGGCGAGCACCAGGGTGTCGGACGCCGTCATCGCGAGCGCGCTCATGCGTACGCCTCCTCGCGCTCCTCGTCGGCCCGCTCCTCCTCGGCCGCGTGACCGGTGAGCGACATGAACACGTCGTCGAGGGTCGGCCGTCGCACGGCGATGTCGTCGATGCCCACGCCCGCGTCGTCGAGCCGCCGCACCGCCTCGGCGATGCCGCCCCGATCGCGGCGCATCGGCATGCTCAGCACGTGGTCGGGACAGGCCGGCGGCTCGTCCCCGGCGATCGGCGCCAGCGCCTCGATCGCGGTGGCCGCCTGAGTCCGGTCGCCGAGCGTGACTTCGAGCCGCTCGCCGCCCACGCGCGACTTGAGCTCGTCCGACGTGCCCTCGGCGATCACGGTGCCGTGGTCCACCACCACGATCCGGTCCGCCAGCCGGTCGGCCTCGTCGAGGTACTGGGTGGTCAACAGCACCGTGGTGCCGCCGGCCACGCGTGCCTCGATCGTCTCCCACATGCCCAGGCGGCTACGCGGGTCGAGGCCCGTGGTGGGCTCGTCCAGGAACAGCACCGGTGGGCGGAAGATGAACGCAGCTGCCAGGTCGAGCCGGCGGCGCATGCCGCCCGAGTACGTCTTGGCGGGCCGCTTGGCGGCGTCGCTGAGCTCGAAATGCTCGAGCAGCTCGTTCGCGCGCCGGCGCGACTCGGCGCCGCCCATGTGGTAGAGCCGGCCGACCATCTCCAGGTTCTCGAAGCCGGTCAGGTTCTCGTCGACGGCTGCGTACTGCCCGGCGAGCCCGATCTTGGCTCGCAGCTGGGCAGCTTCACGAACGGCGTCGAGGCCGGCGACGCGCGCCACGCCGGCGTCCGGCTTCAGGAGGGTCGCGAGGATCCGCACGACCGTGGTCTTGCCGGCCCCGTTGGGGCCGAGCAGGCCCAGCACGCTGCCCGTGCGGGCGGCGAAGTCGACCCCGTCCAGCGCGCGCACGGAGCCGTAGGACTTCTCGAGCCCCTCGACGAAAATGGCGTCTTCGGTCATCGCCGAGCACGCTAGCGAAGCGATCCGTTCGGAAGGGTTCGGTTTTCCACACCCCGGGTGAGGCCCCCCGGGCGCTACCGCCGCTCGAGGGCCAGCCGCAGCCCGAGCGCCACCAGCACTGTGCCGGTCAGCGCGTCGAGCGAACGGCGCAGGCGCGAGCCCTTGAAGGCCTCCACGGCGCGCGACACCAGCCACGCGTACAGCGACAGCCAGGCGATCCCGAGCGCGATGTGCACGCCGGCCAGCAGCATGGAGATCAGCAGCGCGGGGTCCCCGGGGCCGATGAACTGGGGCAGGAACGTCGAGTAGAAGACCGCGATCTTGGGGTTGAAGAGGTTCGTCACCAGGCCCTGGCGGAAAGGCGACGAGCGACGGCCGCCGCTTTCGACGGCCGGCTGGTCCCCCCGCCGCGCCGCCAGCAGGCTCTGCACGCCCAGCCACACCAGGTAGAGGGCGCCCACCAGGCGCAGGGCGTCATAGGCGGTCTGCGACACCGCGAGCACGGCCGCCACGCCCAGGGCGGACGCGATCGCCCACGCGAGGCAGCCGGCGGAGATGCCAAGGGTGGTGGCGAAGGCGTCGCGGCGACCGCCGGTGAACACGCTCCGGGCCACCATCGCCATGTCCGCACCCGGGGTGATCGTCAGCAGCGCGACGATCCCGACGAACAGCAGCGGGTGCTCCGGGATCACCGGTCCGCGATGCCGACCGTTCCGCCCAGCACGCCCGAGTAGAGCACTCCCTTGGGGCTGATCGTGAGGCCGGCGTAGTGGACGTTGAACAGCAGCCCGGTGCCAAGCAGGCGGCGCCACACCGTCTTGCCGGTGTGGAAGTCGACGGTGGTGAGGTACCAGGCGTCGGGCAACCCCTTGGGCTTGGTGTACAGGTAGATCAGGCCGTTGGCCAGGGAGAGCTTGGGCACGGTGCTGGGCGAGATCTCGGAGCTCTTCCAGACCGTCCGGCAACCCTTGCCGCCGCGCTGGATGTCCACGCGCTCGACGCCGGGCCGCGTGGTCTTGCCGTCGGAGGTCGCGTTGGGCGGCGGGGAGTAGCCGTAGTTGTTCTCGACGATCATCGAGCGGCCTGTGGCGATGATCGAGTTCTCCGTGGCGCCGGCGCCCTTGCGAAACACAGGCCGCTCGCAGACGAGGCGCCGCTGGCCGCGCTCGAGGTGCCTGGCCCGCCGCAGCACCACGACCTGCATCCGCGCGGCGTTGTCGGCGATCGAGAGGTACCGCTTGCCCATCAGGGTCGGCGTGGTGCCGGAGCCGGCGTCGAACTGGCCGGGCTTCTGGATGCCCACGTTGTCGTAGCGCACGCGCCAGCTGACCTTCGGGGCGCCGGAGCGCTTCGCGTCGAAGCGGTACTGCGCCTTGTCGGTCACCACGAATACGCCACCGGTTTCGTCCATCGCGAACGAGTTGCCGATCGCCTCGTTGGTCCGGTGGGTGCCGAGCACGCGGCCGTCGGCGGGATCGAGCGCCCCGACGATGCCGTGCTGGCGGGTCACGAACCAGAGCCGCCCGCTCCAGTCCGGCAGGGCGGAGTTGAGCTGGTCGTCGGCGGGGATCACCGAGTTGAGGTCGTAGGTCTTGACGCGCTGCAGGGAGTCGCCCCTGATGGCCACGACGAAGATCTGACGGCCGACAGAGACGACCGCCCGGTCCTTGTTGTCCACGTAGAAGTAGGCGCCGCCCGGAGACTGCAGAGGGTTCACGCCGGGCGGGATGATCCGCGGGGGCAGCTGGTGGCTCGCGACCGTGTTGAGGTTCGCGTCCATCAGCCGCAGCTCGACGGCGGTGGCCGAGATGCACGTGGTGACCAGGCGGTCGCGCTTGTCGAATGCGATCGTGATGCCGCAGGAGCCGAGGCCGCCGGCCCCGTCGATCGACTGCGAGAACACGCGCATGTTGCCGCCGAGCGGACCCGAGTTGCGGTACGTGTCGGTCTGGTAGGCGTCGTTGTGCACGGAGTTGCGCCCGTTGGGGGCCATGAAGGGATGCCGCGGGACGCGCGGGGCGGCCACCGGGTGCGGCTTGGCCTTCTTGCCGCTGAAGACGGTCAGGCCCTCCAGCTCTGCTTGGTTCTGGGGGATGGGCGTAGGAGCGGCCGTGGCCGATGGTGCAAAGGCAACGGCAGCAAGCAGGGAGAGGCACGCGATCGCGGCGGTGAGCTTCATGGGTCGCGACGCTACAGGCTGGCGACGAATCGAATGTTGTTCATCACATAGATGTCGAATATTCGATTCGCTCGCGCGTGGCGCCCGCTAGGCCGCGGCGCCCGTTCCCAGCTCGAAGCGCACGCCGGTCATCTCCTCGGAGACTTCCCAGAGCCGGCGGGCCACCTCCTCGTCGCGGGCCGCCTTGCTCGGCGCGACCGGCTCCGGGTGGCCGCGCTGCTCGGCGAAGCCGCCGGGGCCAGCGTAGGTGCCGCCGGGGAGTCCTGGCTCGGTGGCCGCGTAGAGCGTCGGCAGCGCGCCCATCTCGTCGCTCTGGGCGATCACGCGGTTCGACACGCTCATGACCAGCCGATCCACCAGCGGCGGGCCGGCGGACTGCAGGTTGGTCGCGGCGTAGCCGGGGTGGGCGGCCATGCTCTTCACGCTCGAGCCGGCGGCCCGCAGGCGCCGCTCGAGCTCCAGGGCGAACAGCAGGTTGGCGAGCTTCGACTGCCCGTAGGCGCGCCAGCGGAAGTAGCGGTGCTCGCCGCCGAGGTTGTCGAACGCGATCCTCCCTGTCCGGTGCGCGGTGCTCGACAGCGTGACCACGCGCCCGTCCTCCCGCCCTTCCATCGAGCCGATCAGCAGCCCGGTCAGGGCGAAGTGGCCGAGGTGGTTGGTGCCGAACTGGAGCTCGAACCCGTCGGCCGTCTGGCTCCTGGGTGGGGCCATCACGCCCGCGTTGTTGATCAGCAGGTCGAGGCCGTCGTGGCGGCCGCGAAACCGCTCGGCGAACGCGCGGACGGAGTCGAGGCTCGACAGGTCGAGCTCCTCCAGCTCCAGCGGCGCGCCGGGCGCGGCGGCCTCGATCTCGCGACGCGCCGCCTCGCCCTTCGCCAGGTTGCGGCACGCAAGCACCACGGCGGCGCCCTTGCGCGCGAGCTCCCGGGCGGTCACGAGCCCCAGCCCGCTGTTCGCGCCCGTCACGACGGCGGTGCGGCCGCCCTGGTCGGGGATCCGCTCCGCCGTCCACTTCGAGTCCATCTCGCTCCCTCGTGGCCTGGGAGCCGAACGTACCAGTAACTAGGTGAGCGCCGGCTCCGGCAGGGCGCGCACGCCCCCGCCGGCCTCGGCACGCCCGACTGGGCGGCGTCCCCAGTTCGCGCGAACGGCGAACTCGAGCAGCCGGTCGAGGTACGCGTCGACGCGCGGTACCCGGATGTCGACCGGCTCGAGGCCGGCGCGGGCGGCGCTCACGTCGAAGCGCAGACTCGACGCGAAGTACGGAAAGAACACCTGGCCGCGCTCCAGCCAGCGGCGCTGTGCCGGGTTGGCCCGCCGCAGCAGCAGCGGGTGCACGGCGCGCTTGTAGAGCGCCGGGGGAAGCACCCGCGCCGGTGGCCGGTCCAGGTGAGCGGCGGCGCGGTCGATCAGCTCGCCGACCGTGCCGGCCTCGGGCCCGGCGGCGAGGTTGAAGGTCTGGCCGGCGCGCTCGCCGGCCAGCGCGAGGATCGCGCGCGCCACGTAGCTGACCGGCACGATGTCGACCGGCGCGGAGCGGCGCGCCGGCACCACCGGCAGCGTGCCGGCGGCATAGGCGCGCAGCGGCGTATAGATGACGTTGAACGAGGGCGTCCAGCCGCTGCGCTCGTCGCCGACGACGATGCTCGGCCGGAAGATCTGGATCGGCAGGCGCGAGCGGTGCGCGCGTACGAGCAGCTCGGCCTCCCACTTGGAGCGCTCGTAGGTGTTGTTGAAGCCCTGGCCGCTCTCGAGGTCGTCCTCACCGAAGGTGCCGCGGTGCGTGCCGGCCACGTAGGCGGTCGACACGTGCGCGAAGCGGTGCAGCCCGCGGCGCAGCTGGATCCAGGCGGCCAGCTCGAGCACCCGCTGCGTGCCCGCCACGTTGACCGCCCGCGCCTCGTCCAGCGGCAGCGCGAACGAAACCGAAGCCGCCGCGTGGATGACCTCGTCCACCTGCTCGGCCAGCTCGTCGCGGCGCCGCGGGCTCAGCCCCAGGCCGGGCGCCAGCAGGTCGCCGGCCACCGCCTCGACGCGGTGCGCGTAGGCCTCCGCGTTCGGCAGGAGCGAGGAGAGCGTCTGCCGCACGCGCTCCGTCGCGGCCACCTGGCTCCGAGCACGCACCAGCGCCCACACCCGACGGTCGCCGTCCTCGAGCAGCCGGGCCATCAGCTCCATTCCGAGGAAGCCGGTGGCGCCGGTGATCAGGACGTCGCCGCGGGTGCGGGCGCCGGTGTCAGGAGAGAGGAACATCCGCCACCCAGGTTGGCGCAGCGCCGCCCGCAAGTCATCCGACCGGCGGTAGGAAATTCAGGCCCGCGGGCTCGACCGCCGGGCCGGATCGTGGCCATTCGCACCGAGTGCGGTAGTCAAAGCGCGCGCATATGACGCAGAACGGAGCAATCACTCGGAGACGATGCCCGCGGCCGGCGAACGACAGCGACCAGGGCAGCGTGGACGGTGAAACCCAGCCCACCCCGCACTCCCAACCGGCGCGGGTCGCGTTGCGCCGCCATGCCGGACTAAAGCTGGCCCACGTCGCCTGAGCCCGAGGGGCGGGCCGATCTTGGGGCGGCATGGGTGGCAAAACGCGGCCCACCCCAGCTGGCGGCGCGTGTGTGCCGGGTTGGCCACCCGTTATGCACCCGATCTCCTTCCCCAGCCGCCGTTTTACGCCCGCAGCCCCATGGCCCTCACGGCAACCTCCGCGACACCACCACCACGTCGTCCACCTCGTAGCCCAGCGCGGCGTAGAAGCCGCGCGATGGGGGCGGTCGAGGCCTGGCTGCGCGAGCGCGCGCACCGCCAGGTAATAGACCCAGCCCCGGTGGCCGTCGTGGCCGACCATCGCAGTCGCGAGAAGCACCTCGGCGTCGATGCCGGCCAGCACCGTCGACGCCGGTCCGCCCAGAGCCAGCCGCAAGTCCTCGACGGGGTCGTTCCACGGGCGCGTCAGGCCGACCTCGTGCCAAAGCTCGACGGCCGCGTCGAGCTGGGCGTGCGGCAGTGGGCGGATCAGCACGGCTAGTCGATCAGCCGCTTCGACATCCGCCGCACGGCCTCGCGCCACAGCACCAGCGCGAACACCATCAGCCCGGCCAGCCGCAGCGGGTCGGTCGCCTCGAAGCCGAAGCAGGCGTGGCGCACCAGCACCACGAGCTGGTGCAGCGGGTTGAACTGTGCCGCGATCTGGAAGCCCTCGGGCAGCTGGTCGATCGGGAAGAACGTGCCCGCCACCAGGAACAGCGGCGTGATGACCAGCGTGGTCACGTAGCTGAACTGGTCGATCTTCGCCACGCTCGCCGCCGTGGCGATCCCGAACGCCGCGAATCCCAGCGCGGTGATGAAGGCGTACAGCGGCACGATCAGCATGCCGGGCGCGGGATCGAGCCCGAACAGCATCGACACGAGCAGCGGGAAGCACCCGTAGATCCCGGAGCGGATGCCGATCCAGAGCATCTCCGCCGTCACGAGCTCCTCGACGTCGACCGGCGCGGCCAGGATCGCGTCGTAGGTGCGCTGGAAGCGCTCCTTCACGAACGAGCCGAACATCGCCGGCAGCGCGCTCGAGAAGATCACCGCCGTGGCCACCATGCCGGTGCCCACGAACTCCACGTAGTCGAGCCCGTCGACCTTCTTGACGATCGTCGACCCCAGCCCGACCCCGAAGGCGAGCAGGTAGATGGCCGGCTCCAGGACGCTGGAGAACGTCGCGGACTTCCAGAAGCTGCGGAAGTTCGCCACCTCGCGGCTCATCACGCCGGTGATCGCGGCCGGCTCCAGGCGTCTCATTCGGCCTCCTCCCCGGTGAGTAGGACGAACACGTCCTCGAGCGACGCGGCGCGGCGCACGGCCTCCGGTGGGATGGCCCCGTCGCTCGCGCGCTCCGCTCCGACGATCGCCACCGCGGGTCCCGCCGGGCGCACCGTCAGGCCCTGCGCTTCGGCCCCCGCGCGCACCTCGGCCAGGCGCTCCGGCGGCCCGTACACCTCCGCCGTCTCGCGCCCGGCGTACTTGGCGATCAGCTCGCCCGGCTTTCCGCGGGCGATGATCTTCCCGTGCGTCATCACCGCCACCTCGTCAGCCAGCCGCTGCGCCTCCTCGATGTAGTGGGTGGACATCAGGATCGTCACCCCCTGCGAGCGCAGCAGGTCCACCAGCGACCACAGCTGGGTGCGGATCTGCGGGTCGAGGCCCACGGTCGGCTCGTCGAGCAGCATCAGGGCCGGCTCGTGCATGAGGCCGCGCGCGAGCAGCAGCCGGCGGCGCATCCCGCCCGACAGCTGATCGACGGAGTCGGTGCGCCGGTCGGTGAGGCGCGCCAGCGCCAGGCCCTTGTCCACCGCGGCGCGCACGTCCTTGACTCGGTACAGCCGCGCGAACACCGCGAGGTTGTCCTGCACCGAAACATCTACGTCGAGGTTGTCCAGCTGGGGCACCACCCCCATCTCGGCGCGCGCCTCCTTGGCCTCGGCCGGGAGCTCGTGGCCGAGCACCCGCAGCGAGCCCTCGTCGGCGATCGCCTGGCCCGTGAGCAGCCGCATGGTTGTCGACTTGCCGGCGCCGTTCGGGCCGAGCAGCCCGAGGCAGATTCCGCGCGGCACGTCGAGGTCGAGGCCATCCACAGCCGTGATGTCGCCGAAGCGCTTGACCACCCCTTTGAGCTCGATGGCCGGCACGGTCCTCGACCCTAGAGCAGCGCCTCGGTCGACCGGCGGGCGAAAGCGGCGGCGCAATCTTTATCCACGCGTATAAGGCGTGCCGACCCCCGCTCCAGATAGCTTCACGGTGGCCCCCCTTCCGGAGAGAGAACCATCTATGCCCAGAGTTCGCCAGACCAACGTAACCGCCGCTCGCTGGAGCCCCAACGGAGGGGCGCTCGGAGCGGTCGACCTGACCGAGCCGTTCAGCTACCCGCACGGCGAGAACGTGTTCTCGCAGGCGGTCCAGCGCCAACGGCTCCCCAAGGAAACCTTCAAGCGGCTGCAGCGCGTGCTGTCCCAGGGCGAGGCGCTCGACACCTCGCTCGCCGACGCTGTCGCGCTGGCCATGAAGGAGTGGGCGCTCGAGAAGGGCGCGACCCACTACACGCACGTCTTCCAGCCGCTGACGGGGCTGACGGCCGAGAAGCACGACTCGTTCTTCGGCCCCGCCGGCGACGGCCTGGCGCTGCCCGACTTCTCGGGCAAGGAGCTGATCCAGGGCGAGCCGGACGCCTCGTCGTTCCCGACCGGCGGAGTGCGTGCCACCTTCGAGGCGCGCGGCTACACCGCCTGGGACCCGACCAGCCCGGCCTTCATCCTCGAGAACCCCAACGGCGCGCTGCTGTGCATCCCGACGGCGTTCGCCTCATGGACCGGTGAGGCCCTCGATGCCAAGATTCCGCTGTTGCGTTCGATGGACGCCCTCTCGCGCTCGGCGGTGCGCGCGCTGCACCTGCTCGGCGACGAGCAGTCCCAGCGCGTGTTCACCACGGTGGGCCCGGAGCAGGAGTACTTCCTGATCGACGAGCAGTACTACTTCGAGCGCCCCGACCTGATCAGCACCGGGCGCACGCTGTTCGGCGCCAAGCCGCCCAAGGGCCACGAGCTGGACGATCACTACTTCGGCTCGATCCCCGAGCGGGTGCTCGCCTTCATGATGGACTCCGAGCTCGAGCTGGCCAAGCTGGGCGTGCCCGTCAAGACGCGCCACAACGAGGTGGCCCCGGGCCAGTACGAGATCGCGCCGATCTTCGAGAACTCGAACGTCGGATCGGACCACCAGCAGCTGACGATGCAGGTCATGCGGCGGGTGGCGCGCAAGTACGGGCTCGTCTGCCTGCTGCACGAGAAGCCGTTCGCGGGCGTCAACGGGTCCGGCAAGCACAACAACTGGTCGATGAGCACCGACACCGGCCACAACCTGCTCGAGCCGGGCGACACCCCGGCGGACAACCTCAACTTCCTGTTCTTCTGCGCGGCCGTGATTCAGGCCGTGGACTCACACCAGGGCCTGCTGCGGGCCTCGGTCGCGGACATCGGGCAGGACCACCGGCTCGGCGCCAACGAGGCGCCGCCCGCGATCATCTCGATCTTCCTCGGCGCCGAGCTGGAGAAGGTGTTCGACGCGATCGCGTCGGGCGAGGGCGACCCTCACACCCCGGCGGCGGTGCTCGGGCTCGGCACGCCGGTGCTGCCCCCGCTGCCGATGCACGGCGGCGACCGCAACCGCACGTCGCCGTTCGCCTTCACAGGCAACAAGTTCGAGTTCCGCGCGCTCGGGTCGAGCATGTCGCTCGCCTTCCCGAACACCGTGCTGAACACGATCGTGGCGGAGGCGATCGACGAGCTGGCGGACAAGCTGGAGGCCGAGGTCAACGGCGGCACCGACCTCGACGAGGCGCTGGCCGAAGTGGTCAAGCAGGCCTACGGCGAGCACAAGCGGGTGATCTTCGCCGGCGACAACTACAGCGACGAGTGGCACGCCGAGGCGGAGGCGCGCGGGCTCAAGAACCTGCGCACCACGCCCGAAGCGCTCCCGGAGGTGCTCGCGGAGCCCACGGTGGCGGCATTCGGGAAGTACGAGGTGCTGTCGCAGCGCGAGTTGGAGTCGCGCTACGAGGTGTGGGTCGAGCAGTACACCATCCGCGCCAACATCGAGGCCGAGACGGCCGCGGTGATCGCGAAGACGATGCTGCTGCCCGCGGCGCTGCGCCACGTGGCGCTGGTCGAGGCGGCGGGCATGGACGAGCTCGCGGCGGAGGCGCGCTCGCTGGCCGCGTCGTTCGTCGAGGCGATCCGCGAGCTCGAGGCCGCGAACTCCTACCCGGACGGCGTCGAGGGGCTGGAGCTGGCGGAGTACGCCCGCGACAACCAGCTCACGGCGATGGCGCGCGTGCGCGAGGTGGGCGACGAGCTGGAGAAGATCGTCGCCGACGACCTCTGGCCGCTGCCGAAGTACTCGGAGATCCTGTTCATCAAGTAATCGAGCCTTCTACACCTTGATGGCGGAGCCGGGTAGGGTGTCGACGTGGCGGCGGAGGAGCCCGCAGCGGTCCCGGTAGTGCGGCCCTCGGGTGAGCGCCCGATCCGCGCCGCCGAGGTGGTCGGTGCGCTCTCGCTCGCCACAGACCTCGGCACCGGGCAGCCGCTCGCGCACGCGTTGCGCGCCGCCGTGCTCGCGGTCCGCCTCGGCGAGCTCGCCGGCGCGACCGCTCAGGAGCTCGCGGACACCTACTACGTTGCGCTCCTCCACGCCTCGGGGTGCACTTCGAACGGGCACGAGGCCACGCAGCTGTACGGCGACGACATCGCGCACAGGGCCGCCTTCTACCTCGTGGACCCCGTCAACCCCACGGAGATCCTCGAGTTCTACAGGGCCCACGTCGGGGTCGGCCGTAGCCCTGAGGTTCGCGCCAAGCTGATCGAGGACGCCATCGCCGCCGCCGGCCCGAGGGCCCGTGAGGCGTTCGCGATGATGTGCGAGGTGGCGCAGCGGTTCGCCGGGTGGCTCGGCCTCGGCTCGGGCATCCAGGCGGCGCTCGAGTACGTCTTCGCGCGCTGGGATGGACGGGGATTCCCGGACGCCGCCGGCGACGCGATCCCGTTGCCGATGCGCCTCCTGCACGTGGCGAGGGACGTCTCCCTCTTCCTCTCCGCCGCGGGCGCAGACGAGGCGCGCGCTGTGGTCGAGCGGCGGGCGGGCGCGGCGTACCAGCCCGAGCTCGCCGAGCTCGTCGCGCGGAACTTCGACGACATCCTCGCCGAGTTGGACGACACGCGGATGTGGGAGCAGGCGCTCGAGACCGAGCCGGCTCCACTGAGGTGGATGGTGGGCGACCGCATCGACGCGGGATTCGCGGCCGTTGCGGCGATTACCGGGCTCAAGTCGCCGTGGCTGCGCGAGCACTCGACGGGTGTGGCCGAGCTCGCCGAGGCCGCCGGCTGGCGTATGGGCCTCCCCGCCGAGTCCGTCACCCTCCTCCGCCGCGCCGCGCTCGCGCAGGACCTCGGCCGGGTGGGGGTTTCGAATGCGATCTGGGAGAAGCCCGGGCCGCTCGGGTTCGGAGAGTGGGAGCGCGTGCGGCTGCACCCGCACTTCACCGAGCGCGCCTTTGCACAGTCGCCGGCGCTCGCTCCGATAGGGCTCCTGGCCGGCTCACACCACGAACGGCTCGACGGCTCCGGCTACCACCGCGGTACGCGCGGGCCGGCACTCGATCAGGCCGCCCGCGTCCTCGCCGCGGCGGACTGCTACTGCGCGATGCGCGAGCCGCGACCGTACAGGCCGGCGCTCGACGCCTCGGCGGCAGAGACGGCTCTGCTGCTCGAGGCCAAGGAGGGACGGCTCGACCCAGAGATCGTCGGCGCAGTGCTCAATGCCGGCGGCCACCGCGTGCGGGAGCGACCTCGCGAGCTGCCTGCGGCCCTGACCGAGCGCGAGCTCGAGGTCCTCCTCGTGCTGGTGCGTGGCGGGTCCAACCAAGCGATCGCCGAGGATCTCGGCATCTCGGCCAAGACCGTCGGGCACCACATCGAGCACGTCTACCAGAAGGCGGGCGTGCGCAGCCGAGCCGCCGCGACGGTCTGGGCCTACGAGCACGACCTCGTTCGCGCCGCATAGGGCGTTCGCCCGATGCGCCCCGGACAGCCGGGGCAGATACTCGCCTCCCCAACACAGGAGGCCAGAGTGATCCTGGCAACGACGACGGTCGAGGATTTCGACCGCTTCCAGAACATCTTCTCGACCAAGGGCGCCGACAAGCGCAGGGAACACGGGTCAAAGGGTGCGCAGGTCTTTCGCGATCCCAACGACGAGGACCGCGTCTGGGTGCTCTTCGACTGGGATGCGGACGGCTGGCAGAGCTTCGTCTCCGACCCGGAGGTCCCGCCGATCATGAAAGAGGCCGGGCACAAAGGTCCGCCCCAGACGGCGGAGCCCGGCGGCAACTACAGCGCCTAGATCGGAGGAATGACATGGAAGCCATCACGGTGGGAGTAATCGCAGACCAGACGGGCCCGCTCTCGTTCATGGGTATCGCCAACGCCAATGTCGCGAAGATGGTGATCGACGACATCAATGCGAACGGTGGCCTGTTGGGGCGCCAGGTGGACCTGCACGTCGAGGACAGTGCGACCGTCGATAGCGAAGCGGAAGCCAAGGCCGCCAAGCTCGTCCAGCAAGATCACGTCGACGTGCTCTTCGGCGGCATCTACAGCTCCACGAGGCAGGCCATCAAGGGTCCTGCCGTGGTGGATGGCAAGACGCTCTACATCTACCCCGAGCAGTACGAGGGACAGGAGTCCGACCCGCTCATCTTCTGTACCGGCCCTGTGCCGGCGCAGCAGGTCGAACCGCTCATTCCCTGGCTGATGCAGGAAACGGGGGCGAAGAAGTTCTTCTTGCCCTCCGCGGACTACATCTGGCCACACGTGCTGAACAAGAAGGTCCATGAGGTGGCGACGGCCAACGGCGGAGAGATAGTCGGAGAGGAGTACTTCCCGCTCGATCACGCTGAATACGGCGAAACCATCGACAGGATCACGTCCAGCGGCGCGGAGGTGGTGTTCAACACGATCGTCCCCCCGGGGCTCACGCCATTCCTCGAGCAGCTCTACGACTCGGGCTTCACGAAGCGGGGAGGACACATCGTCTGCACGTACTTCGACGAGAACTTCCTGAACCTCGTGCCGGCCGAGCAGGTGGAGGGGTTGTACGGCTGCCTCGACTACTACCAGGACGTACACGATCCGTTCAGTGAGGAGCTGGTCGCCCGGTACGACAAGCTCTTTCCCGGCAGCGCCAAGTTCACCGCCGGCAGTGCGTGCTCAGGCATGTACCGAGGCCTGAAGCTCTGGGAGGCTGCCGTGAAAGAGGCAGGCTCGCTGGAGCAAGCGGACGTGCTCGAGGCGCTGGACCACGCGAAGATCGCCGAGGGACCGGGTGGGCCAGCCGAAATGGTGCCCGGTCAGCATCACGTTCGAATGAACATGTACATCGCGCAGGCACACAACGGCGACTTCGAGGTTGTCGAGACCCTGGGGGTCATCGACCCGAAGGAGCGCATCCTGTCGACAGCCTGAGAGGGCGACCATGAAGTAGGTTGCCAAGCCCAATGCGGGCGCTCCAGATCACAGAGTTGAGCGGTCCGCGGTCGGCCCTGTCGATCGCGGATCTGCCCGACCCCGAGGCGGATCACCCGCTCACGCCCGGCGCCGGAGTGTTGATCGACGTGCACGCCGCCGGCGTGGCCTTCCCCGAGGTCCTTCAGACGCGCGGCGAGTACCAGTACAAGCCGGACCTGCCGTTCGTCCCTGGGACGGACATCGGCGGCGTCGTGCGCAGCGCGCCGGACGGATCCGGGCTCGCCGAGGGCGACCGCGTCGCCGCCTGCTGCATGACGGGCGGGTTCGCGGAGGTCGCCGTGGCGCCGGCGTTCCTGACCTTCCCGCTGTCGGACGAGCTCGACTTCGCCCAGGGGGCCGCCCTGGTCATGAACTACCACACGGCCTACTTCGCGCTGAAACTGCGCGGCCGCTTGGTCGAGGGCGAGACCGTGCTCGTGCACGGCGCCGCGGGCGGGGTCGGCACGGCCGCGCTCCAGGTGGCCAAGGGGCTCGGCGCGCGGACGATCGCGGTGGTTTCCAGCGACGACAAGGAGACGGTGGCGCGCGAGGCCGGCGCGGACGAGGTGGTGCGCTCCGACGGTCCCTGGAAGGACCAGGCGAAGGAGCTCTCCGGCGGCGGCGTCGACATGGTGATCGACCCCGTCGGCGGCGACCGCTTCACCGACAGCCTGCGCTCACTGCGCGAGGGCGGCCGGGTAGTCGTGGTCGGCTTCACGGGCGGCTCGATCCCCGAGGTGAAGGTCAACCGTCTGCTATTGGGCAACACCGAGGTGATCGGGGCCGGCTGGGGCGCGTTCGTGATGGGCAAGCCCGACATCAACGAGGAGATCGGCGCGGCCGTGAACGAGCTCGTCGACGAGGGCTACGTGCGGCCGATCGTGGGCGCCCGCTTCCCGTTCGACGGAGCGGCGGACGCCCTCGAGCTGATCGACACGCGCGGCGCGACCGGCAAGGTCGTGCTCGACGTGCGCGGCTAGCGCGAGCTGCGCGAGTGCTGGCGCTGGCGGTGCTGGCGCTGGTGCGGGCGCTTCGGGCCGCTCGGGCGGCTGTGCGTCCGGCCGCCGGCCTCGCTCATCCCGCTCTGCGCGAACTGGGCGTGCAGGCGCAGCTCGGAGGCGATCTTGCCCACGACCTTGCTCTGCTCGCCGGTGACCAGCGTGATGCCGATGCCGCGGCGTCCCGCGCGGCCGGTGCGCCCGACCCGGTGCACGTAGGTGTCGCGGTCCTCGGGCGCATCGAAGTTGATCACGTGCGTGACGTCGTCCACGTCCAGTCCGCGCGCCGCCACGTCGGTGGCGACCAGCGTGTCGATCGCGCCCGAGTGGAAGCGGCCGAGCGCCTTCTCGCGCTGGGACTGGGAGCGGTTGCCGTGGATCGCCACGGCGCTGACGCCGTGCCGGTCGAGGCGCTTGACCAGGCGGTCCGCGCCGCGCTTGGTGCGCACGAAGACCAGCGTCCGGCCGCGCTCGCCGGTTGTCAGCTCGCTGACGAGGGAGTCGAGCTTGCCCTCGTGGGCGACCGCGACGAAGCGGTGCTCCACGAGGCTCTGGGCGCTTTCGCTGGCCCGCTGCTCATGGCGGCGCGGCTGGCGGGTGAACGCGGCTGCGACCTGCCCGGTCGCGCCCTCCAGGGTTGCCGAGAAGAAAAGCGTCTGACGGCTCTTGGGGGTAAGCGCGACGATGCGGTCGACGGCGGGACGGAAGCCCATGTCGAGCATCCGGTCCGCTTCGTCGAGCACCAGCACGCGTACGGAATCGAGTCGGATGGCGCCGCGCTGCACGAGGTCCTCGAGGCGGCCGGGTGTGGCCACCAGGATGTGTGCCCTTCTTGCGAGCTTCGCCTGGCGCTCGAGGCCGGCGCCGCCATAGACGGCCGCCAGCGACAGCGCACGCGCCGAGGCGATCTCGCGCAGATCGTCCGCTACCTGGCTCGCGAGCTCACGCGTCGGGACGAGCACGAGGGCGGCCGCCCTCGCGTCCTCGGCCTGTACGCGGTCAACGAGCGGGACGCCGAAGGCAAGGGTCTTACCCGAGCCGGTCGGCGACTGAACGAGCACGTCGTGTCCGGCGAGCACGTCGGGAACGACGGACCGCTGGACATCGAAGGGAGCGGTCACGCCGTGCGCCTCTAGGGCGCGCACGACCGCATCGGATACGCCGAGATCGGCGAAGGACTGCTGAGACATTCTGCTCCTTGCTCGCGGCCGCTTAGACGCGACCGCTGAAGATCTGGGAGATTCAACTGACCCAGATCGCTAGAGCGTTCGGAGACGAGAACCTCGCGGGCGACGACGCCACCCGCTGCTGTGACGGTAGCAGGCCCCACCCCCGGACCGGCGGGGAGGGCGGATCCGCCCAAGGGGGGCCCCAGGGTGAGCGGGCGCCCCAGAGGGGGTGGGCCCCGAAACGGTGGCTATGTCTGACGTTGGGGGCCCACCCCCTCGCTCGGGCCGTCCCGACGGCGAATGTGCCCAGGCAGCCGGGGCGGGGCATAGAGTTTGTGACATGAAGACTCCGAAGGAGCGCTCAGAGGAGCGCCGTCAAGAGAAGCTCGCGGATATCCAGGACCAGGTCGACCGCGGGCTGCTCTCGATCCGGAAGATGACGCCGGACGAGCGCAAGGAGAACCCGCCCAAGCAGCGCAAGCCGAAGGGCTCGCGCTAAGCCTCAGGCGTCGCGCGGTGCCGCTCGCAGCGGTGCCGTGGCGGTCTGGCGCTGCAGCTGCCGCTCGGGCGCGATCCTCACCACGTTTCGGGCCAGCCCCAGCTTCTCCAGGCTCTTGATGACCAGCGCCGACGGGTCGAGCGCCTGCTCCCAGCGGCGCAGCCCGTGGGCCGCCGAGCGCGGGAAGGCGTGGTGGTTGTGGTGCCAGGACTCACCGAACGAGAGCACCGACAGCCACGCCACGTTGGTCGACTGATCCTCGGTTTCGAAGCGGCGCGTGCCGAGGAAGTGGCAGACCGAGTTCACGCTCCAGGTGATGTGGTGGACCATGAAGATGCGCACGAACCCGCCCCAGAGCAGGCCGGTGGCGGCCCCCGCGAGCGATCCGGTCAGCGCCCAGCCGGCCAGCGCCGGCACGGCGAGGGTGAGCAGCACGAGCAGCGGGAAGCGGCGGTTGATGAGGCGCATGCCCCGGTCCTCGTAGAGGTCGGGCGCGTACTTGCGCGCGCTCGCCTGGCCCTGCTCTGACAGCAGCCAACCGACGTGCGCGTGCCAGAGCCCGCGCAGTACCCCCGAAACGCCGTCGCCATGGCCCACGTGCGGGCTGTGCGGGTCGCCCTCCTGGTCGGCGAACGCGTGGTGCTTGCGGTGGTCGGCGACCCACGCCATGACCGGGCCCTGCACCGCCATGGACCCGAGCACCGCGAAGCCGTATTCGATCGGCTTCGGCGCCTGGAAGGAACGGTGGGTGAGCATGCGGTGGTAGCCGACGGTCACTCCGAGGCCGGTCAGCACGTACATCACGGCCAGGATCGCCAGGTCGGTTGCGCTCACGACGCTGTTCCACAGCAGGACGATCGCGGCGAGCGTGGCGGCGAAGGGAATCGCCACAGCCAGCAGGTTGACGCGCTTCTCAAGGGTGCTCATGCCGCAAAGCGTGTCATCATTCAGGACCGGTAAGTAGAGGATCAGGGCACCAATCTCGACTACGTTTTACTCACGTGAATGACAAAGACTGAGCCCTGGCGCGCACTCCCGGCCAGCGTCGCCGATGTGATGGAGCCGGAACTGGACGCCATCACCGACGAGATCCTGACCACGATCGCGCGCGAGGTCCCCGCTTACGCGCGGCCGCTGGAGGGCTCGTTCGGCCGCGGGGTGCGGACGGGCGTGACCGAGGCGCTGCGCCAGTTCGTCGAGCTGATCCGCAGCCCGTCCGGCGCGCGCGGGCCGGGCCGCGAGGTCTACGTGGCGCTCGGGCGCGGTGAGCTGCGCCAGGGTCGCACGCTCGACTCGCTCCAGTCGGCCTACCGGGTCGGCGCGCGCGTCGCTTGGCGGCGGGTGGCGGACGCGGCGCGGCGTGCGGGTGTCGACCCGGAGGTGCTGAGCCTGCTCGCCGAGTCGATCTTCGCGTTCATCGAGGAGCTCTCGGCGGACTCTGTCGAGGGCTACTCCGAGGCTCGCAGTCGCCTCGAGGGCGAGCGCCGCCGCCGCCAGCGCGAGCTCGTCCTGCTGCTGTTGCGCGATCCGCCCCCGGAGGAGGCCGACGTGCGCGCCGCGGCGGCCGCCGTGGGATGGCGCATCCCCCGGACCGCCGCGGCGATCGCCTGCGCCGAGCAAGAGCTCGAGCGGGTCGCGCGCCACCTGCCCGCCGACGCGCTGGTGGCGAGCCTGGAGGGGGAAGGCTGCGCGGTCGTGCCCGACCCCGACGGGCCGGGGCGCCCCGCGGAGATCGCCCAGGCGCTGGCGCGGCGGAGCGCCGCGCTGGGCCCGGCCGTGCCGATCCAGGAGCTCGGAGCATCGTGGTCGCTGGCGCGCGCGGCGCTGCGGGGCGCCGAGGCGGGCGCGGTGGACGGCTCCGCCGCGGACGCCTCCACCCCACTCCGCGCGGACGACGTGCTGGTCGATCTGCTGCTCTTCGAGGGCCGGGCCCTGGTCGACCGGATCGCGACGCGGCGGCTCTCGCCTCTGGACGAGCTGACCCCGAAGGCGCGCGCCCGCATGGAGGAGACGGCGCTCGCCTACGTGCGCGAGCGCGGCAACGCGGCCGCGATGGCGCGCGCCCTCGACCTCCATCCCCAGACCGTGCGCTACCGGCTCGCGCGCCTGCGGGAGCTACTGGGCGACCAGCTCGACGATCCCGACGCCCGCCTCGAGCTGGAGCTGGCGCTCAGGGGTCAGTCGCGCCTGCCGCGGCTCGAGCTCCCGCCGGCGTAGGAGCCGAGGTCGAACACGAAGGCGAGGGCGACGATGAACCACTCGAAGCCGAGGACCTCGTTGGTGCCGGCCGACCACATGCCCGCGTAGGCCAGGGTCGTCCACGGGAGGACGAAGAAGCCGATCAGCGGCACGATCCAGCTGTCGTACGCCCTGCCGAGGATGTTGCTGAACAGCCACATCGCGAACAGGGCGAGCCGTGGCGAGATCAGCGCGAGGAGCACGACCAGGCAGGGCATCCATGCAGGAAGGTACTCCACCGCCTGCCGCGACGCATGCCGCCCAAGCTCGCTTCGCGGATTCATGTAGGCAGCTAATCGATGTCTTGCTACCTTTTTCCTCCATGGTCAATCGGTCCGCGTCAGCTTCCGCCGCCACGGCGTCCCTGAGCGACGCTCTCGCGGAGTTCTTCCGCGCCACCCGGCGGGCACGCGGCCGCGCCGCGAGCCGCCCCGGCCCCGACGGGATATCGCTGGCCCAGTACCACGTGCTGGAGCCTTTGGCCGCCGGCCCGTGCACCAACCGCCAGCTCGCGGAGGCGGCCGGTGTGACCTCTCCAACCGCCACGCGCATGATCGACGTGCTGCAGGCGCGCGACCTGGTGTCGCGGGTCGAGGACCCCACCGACCGGCGCGCCGTGCTGATCTCCCTCACCCCTTCCGGGCGGGCCGCCCTGGCGGTCAAGATCGACGAGTACCGGCAAGTGCGCGAGCAGATCGCCGCCGCCCTTCAGCCGCAGGAGCGACACGTGGCGGCCGACCTGCTGCACCGCCTCGCCGCAGTCATCGAAGAGCTGTGAGCGAACCCCGGCCGGGATACCTGCTCTCTCCGCGAGCGACGATCACCGCGATCACGGGCGTGCTGCTCGGCATGCTGCTCGCGGCCCTCAACCAGACGATCGTCGCCACCGCGCTGCCGCGCATCGTCGAGGACCTCGGCGGCATCAACCACTACTCCTGGGTGTTCTCCGCCTACATGCTCGCGGCGACGGTGACGGTGCCGATCTACGGACGGCTCTCGGACATCTACGGCCGCCGGCCGTTCTTCGCGGCCGGCATCGTGATCTTCATGGCCGGTGCCGTGGTGGGCGGCACGGCCGACTCGATGACCCAGCTGGTCGTCGCGCGCGCGATCCAGGGGCTCGGCGCCGGCGCCCTGATCCCGCTGGCGATGGCTGTCATCGGCGACCTGGTGCCGCCTTCCGACCGCGGGCGCTGGCAGGGCCTCACCGGTGCGGTGTTCGGGCTCGCCTCCGTGTTCGGCCCGTTCACCGGCGGTTGGATCGCCGACCACGCCGACTGGCGCTGGGTCTTCTTCGTGTCCCTGCCGGTCGGGCTGGTGGCGCTCGTGGTCGTGCTTGCGACCCTGCGCATCCCGGCGCACCCCGAGCGCGCCGGCAGCGTCGACTACCTCGGCGCAGCCCTGCTCGGGGCCGGAGTCTCCAGCCTGCTGCTGGCCACGGTCCGCGGCGGCCAGGACGCGCCCTGGGGCTCGGGCCAGATCCTCGGTCTGTACGCCGTGGGGGCGCTGCTGATTGCCCTGCTCGCGTGGCATGAGCGCCGCGTCCCGCATCCGATCGTCCCGATTTCGCTGTTCCGGCTGCGTGCCTTCACCGCCGCGGCGGCCGCCTCCTTCGCGGTTGGGGTGGCGATGTTCGGGGCGATCATGTTCGTCCCCCTGTTCGTTCAGGGGGTGCTTGGCGAGTCCGCAACCGACTCCGGCCTGGTGCTCACCCCGCTGATGCTGGCGCTGGTCGTGACCAGCGTCGGGAGCGGGCAGCTCATCTCTCGCACCGGCCGCTACCGCTGGGCGCTCGTGTCCGGCCCGGTGCTGATGGCCGGCGGCTTCGTGCTGCTGAGCCGGCTCGACGTGCATTCCACCCACGGTGGCGCGACCCTGGCGATGATCGTCCTCGGCCTTGGCCTCGGCCTGCTCCTCCAGAACCTCGTCCTCGTCGTTCAGAACACGGTGCCGAGCGCCCAGCTGGGCGCCGCCACCAGCGCGGGGCAGTTCTTCCGCACCACCGGCGGGACCATCGGCGTGACCGTCATGGGCGCGATCCTGGCGGCGGGCCTGCCGGCGGGAGCGGCGGCCGGCGCGGCCCTCGGAGGCGGCGCGACGGCAGCCGGCACAAGCGCGGCCCGCGACCAGCTCGCCCACGCCATCCACCCCGTCTTCGTGATCGCACTGCCGCTGATGGCGCTCGCGTTCGCGCTCGTGCTGCTGATTCCCGAGACGCCGCTGCGGCGGACCGTCCGCGAGACGATGCCCGAGGGGGCACCGGCGTGAGCGACGCCCCCGACCGCCAGCACTACAACGTCACGCTTGCCGTCCTGGCCGTCGCGGCGCTCTCCTACGCGCTGCTCCAGACGATGGTGGCTCCGGCGCTCCCGGCGATCCAGCGCGAGCTGGGCGCGTCCACGACGTCCGTGACCTGGGTGCTGACGGTCTACCTGCTGACCGCCTCGATTTCCACCCCGATCCTCGGCCGCGTCGGCGACATCTTCGGCAAGGAGCGCACGCTCGTCGCCGTGCTGTGCCTGTTCGCGGCGGGCTGCGTGGTTTCCGCGCTCTCGCACAGCATTGCGCTGCTGATCGCGGGCCGGGCGGTGCAGGGCGCCGCCGGGGCCGTCTTTCCGCTGGCCTTCGGGATCATCCGCGACGAGTTCCCACGAGAGCGGGTGGCCACCGGCATCGGCCTGATCTCGGCGACCTTCGGAATCGGCGGTGGGCTGGGACTCGTGCTGAGCGGCCTGATCGTCGACCACCTGTCCTACGAGTGGATTTTCTGGTTCGGGTTCGCGGTCGTCCTGGTGGCGATCTTCGCGACGCACCGATTCGTGCCGGAGTCCCCGGTCAAGTCGCCGGCGCGCATCGACTGGGCGGGGGCGGCGCTGCTCTCCGCCGGCCTCACCGCCCTGCTGCTGGCGGTGAGCGAAGGGGGCCGTTGGGGCTGGGGCTCACCCAGGATCGTCGGCCTGTTCGCCGCCGCGGCCGTGGTGCTCGTGGTCTGGATCCGATTCGAGCAGCGCGTGGCCCAGCCGCTGGTCGACGTGGGCCTGCTGCGGCTGCGCGCGGTCTGGACCGTGAACCTGACCGGCTTCCTGATCGGGTTCGGCATGTTCGGCTCGTTCGTCTTGATCCCGCAGTTCGTGCAGGCGCCGGAAGGAGCCGGCTACGGCTTCGCCGTCGGCGTAACCGGCGCCGGGCTGTTCATGCTGCCCTCGGCGGGGATCATGCTCGTGGCCGGCCCGCTGGCCGGGACTCTCGCCGGACGCGTCGGATCCAAGGTCCCGCTGCTGCTCGGCGCGGGCTTCGCGGCGGCCAGCTTTGCCCTGCTCTCGGTCGCCCACTCGCAGGAGTGGCAGGTGCTCGTGGCCGTGGCGCTGCTGGGCTTCGGCATCGGTCTGTCCTTCGCCGCGATGGCCAACCTGATAGTCGACGCCGTGCCGCAGAGCCAGACCGGCGAGGCGACCGGGATGAACACGATCATGCGGACGATCGGGGGGACCTTCGGCGCCCAGATCGCGGCCGCGATCGTCGCGGGTCACGTGGTATCCGGCAGCGACGTCGCCGCCGAGTCGGGCTTCACCGCCGCCTTCGTCCTCGGCGCCGTCGCCGTGGCCCTGGCCCTACTGGCCGCGACGTTCATTCCGGGCCGCCGGCCGCCCGCGCTGGCGGAGGCGCCCGCGGCGAGCTAGCGGGGCGCCGCCGTGAAACGCACCAGCTCCTGGCGCTCCTCGCCGCCCGAGACGCCGAGCGCCAGCACCTGGCCGACGCCGCGCGCGTAGAGCTTGTACTCGAGCACCTTCGGCTCGAGCGGGGTCCAGTCCTTGGTCAGCAGCGCGTGCGCGAAGTGGCCGGCCGGGACGTCGGCCTGGTCATCGAGGCTCAGCACGCGCGCGCGGTCCTCCGCCTCGCCGGCCAGGTACTCCTGGCGGTACTCGAGCCCCGGGCGCGGGTGCGCCGGCATTGCAAGCCCGCCCCTGGCGCCGTTCACGCCGGCCTCCCACGAGCCCGCCGTCGAAACGACCTTGCCGTGGTCGTATTCCTTGGTGTCCTCGCCCAGGTACCAGACGTTGCCGCGGCGGTCCTGGGCGTACCAGTCGAAGGTGTCCTCCACGAGCCTGCCCTTCTCGGACGCGGTGTCGCGCACCACGCGCGCCGTGACGCCGTTCGCGATCCGCTTGGTGTCGTGGGTGACACTGACCACCACCCGCTGGACGCTGCCTCCCGGGCCGGTTTCGCGGTAGACCCAGCGGCTGCCGGGGGTGAGCGGGAGGTAGGGATTGTCGATCGCGATCGTGAACCGGTGCGGATCGACCTGCGCCGGCGCGGCGCCGGCCGGCCCGCCGCCGAGCCCGGCGGCGAGGAGAACCACGAGTGCGCCCTTCGACTTGCCCCTCATCGAGAAGCACCCTACGCGCGCCCGCTGAGATGCCCCTGAGGTGCCTCAGTTGAGAGCCGGCTGAGAGGACGCCCGCGCGGGGGCCCCGAACGAGACGCGCAGGAGCGCGCCCCCGTCGGGGGCATTGCCCGCGATCGCGAAGCCGCCGTGCGCCTCGGCCGCCTGCCGCACGATCGCCAGGCCCAAGCCCGAGCCGGGAAGGCCGCGCGCCGCCTCGGCGCGGTAGAAGCGCTCGAACACGCGCGGCAGGTCGGCCTCCGCGAAACCGGGGCCGTGGTCGCGCACGGTCAGCTCGCCGCCCGTCAGGTCGAGCTCCACCGTGCCGCCGGGCGGGCTCCACTTGACCGCGTTGTCGATCAGGTTGGCCACCGCCCGCTGGATGCGCTGGGGCTCGCCGCGCACCACCGTCGGCTCCGCGCTCACGCGGAATCCGACGTGGTCGCCGACCCGCACCCCCGCGCGTTCAGCGACCTGCTCGACGATTTGATCGAGGCGCACGTCGTCGGCCAGCTCGCCCGCCTTGGTCCCGCGCGCCAGCTCCACGATGTCGGCGACCAGGGCGGTCAGCTCGTCCAGCTCCTCGACGATGTCCGCGCGCAGCGCGGCGCGCTCGAGCTCGGGCAGGCGGTCGGCGTCCTCCAGGGTCTGGATGTTCGCGCGCAGGCTGGCGATCGGCGTGCGCAGCTCGTGGCTCGCGTCGGCGACCAGGTGGCGCTGCGCCTCAACGGAGCGCTCGAGCGCGTCGAGCGTCGTGTTGAAGCTGCGCGCCAGGCGGGTCAGTTCGTCGCGCCCGGTCAGCTCCATGCGCTCGGACGGGTCCGGATCGGCCGCCAACTCCTCGGTGCGGCGCGTGAAGCGGGCGATCGGCGCCAGCGCCGTGCGCGCGACGACCGCCCCCAGCCCGGCTCCGAGCGCCACGCCGGCCGCGCCGACGAACAGGAGCACGAGCAGGATGCGGTCGAGCTGGCGGTCCACCTCGTCCAGCGGCCGCGCCACTTGGATCGCCCCCGCACCGCCCAGGCCGCGCGTGAGCACGCGCAGGTGCAGCCCGTCGACCGTCGTGTCGACCAGCTCCTCGCCCGACCCCGTGCGAGCGATCGCGCGGGCGCGCTGGTCGAGCGGGAGGGCGTCGCCGCCGCTCGAGCCGCGCAGCAGGCGGCCGTCCGGCAGCACGAGCTGCACGTAGCCCTCGGGGCCGCCGAACGGCTCGCGGGGCACCTTTGGCAGCCGGTCCGGGCGGCCGGGCCGGTGGACGAAACGCGCGACCGAGTCCGCCCGCTCGTGCAACGACACGTCGACCTCGTCGCGGAGCTCGCCGCGAACGGCGAGGTAGACGGCGATCGCGACGACGATCACGGCCACCGCCACGGCCAGTGCCGCCGCCGCGGCGATGCGCGTGCGCAGCGTCATGGTTCGCGCAGGACGTAGCCGACCCCGCGCACGGTGTGCAGCAGAGGCCGCGCGCCGGCATCCTGGAGCTTGCGGCGCAGGTAGCCGACGTAAACGCGCAGGGCGTTCGAGGCGGGCCCGAAGTCATAGCCCCAGACGCGGTCGTAGATGACGTCGTGCGGCAGCACGCGGCGCGGGTTTCGCATGAGCAGCTCGAGCAGCTGGTACTCGGTACGGGTCAGCTCGACGAACTCCTCCCGCACGGTCACGCCGTGGCGCACCGGATCGAGCTGCAGCTCGTCGAACGAGAGCGCGTCCGGCGCCTCGTCAGCGGCGCTGCGCCGCAGCAGGGCGCGCAGCCGCGCCTTCAGCTCGCCGACGTCGAACGGCTTCACCAGGTAGTCGTCGGCGCCGGCGTCCAGGCCGTCGATGCGGTCTTCGATCGCGTCGCGCGCGGTCAGGATCAGCACCGGCACGCGGTTGCCCGCCTCCCGCAGGCGGCGGCACACCTCCAGACCGTCGACGTCGGGCAGGCCGATGTCGAGCACGAGCGCGTCCGGCGTGGCCTCCGCCACCTGAGCGAGCGCCTCCCTGCCATTGGCGGCCGACAGGGTGTCGTACCCGCCGAGCACGAGCGCCCGGCGCAGCGCGTCGCGCAGCGAACGGTCGTCGTCGACGATCAGCACCCTCATCCAGGGCAATTGTGCCCGCCGCCCCGGCTGAGCCCCCTCCACGGGCGCTACGAAGGGTCGATGCCCACCGTGATGGTCCCGATCAGCCCCGTGCCGATCGTGCTGGCCCTGCGCCGCCGCAGGCGCAGCAGCGTCCCCGATCCGGCCTCCCGGTACACGAAGTCCTCGCTGTTGCGCAGTCGCGTGCCGCTGCGCGCGCTGTAGGGGGACAGCCGCACGACCCGGTCGCTGACCGAGTCGTTGAAGAACAGCTGGCCGGTGTAGGCGGTGCGGCCGCCCTTGTAGGTGCGGCCGGCCGCGCGCCCGCCCACGTGCGCCTTCAGATGGATGTGGATCGCGCGGCCCTGGTACCAGCCCGGGTAGATGGTGCGGAACTGCGCCACCCCGCTCTGCCCGGTGAGCTGCACGCCGCGCAGGTATCGCTTACCGGCCGTGCCCTCCTGACTGAAGCCGGAGTAGGTGCCGGCGGCGTCCGCGTGCCAGATCTCCACGGCCACGTCCTCCATGGCCTTGCACGTGCTCGCGTTGACGACCTTGACGCGCAGATCGAGCCGCAGGCCGGCCTTGCCCTCGGTGACGTCGCGACGGATGTTGTCCAGGTCGAGGTAGAAGGGACCCTCCGTCGCCTCGGGGAAGAGCCTGCACGAGGGCGTGGCGGCGTCGGCTCGCTCGGTGGTCGCGTCCGCGCCGGGCTCACACCCGAGCAGGCCCAGACCGGCCGCGCCCACCCCCGCGCCGGTCAGGTCGCGCAGCAGCCGCCGGCGCGTCGGGTGGTAGAG
The DNA here is from genome assembly GCA_034664125.1 of Thermoleophilaceae bacterium. GTDB lineage: Bacteria > Actinomycetota > Thermoleophilia > Solirubrobacterales > Thermoleophilaceae > JACVRW01. The sequence goes on from JAXDIG010000025.1 coordinate 32,813, forward strand.
GCGGTCGTTGCCTTGAGGATCAGCCATGGTGCTCCTCTTTGTAGAGCATCCCGCCGGCCTTGGCGGCGGCCTCAGCCGCCTCCCACCGCGTCCACCAGCGGCTGCACGCGCGGCCGGATCGGGCGGCTCAGCACCACGTAGCTGGTGGAGTGACGGATCGCGTCGGTGGCGAGCAGGCGGTTGACGATCTCCTGCAGGTGCTCCGGGTCGCGCGCCGCCACGCGGCAGATCAGGTCCTCGGGCCCGCTGACCGCGTCCACCTCGAGCACCTCGGGCGTGGCCTCGAGCGCGTCGACCGCCTCGGCCAGGCGGCCCTGGGTGAGGGCCAGCATCACGAACGCCTGGATCCTGTGGCCCAGCTCGGCCGGGTCGATCTCAGGGCCGTAGCCGGTCACGACCCCGCGCCCCTCCAGCTTGGCCAGCCGCGCCTGCACCGTGCCGCGAGCAACGCCGAGGCGGCGCGAGATCTCGAGCAGGCCGAGGCGCGGGTTGGCGCGCAGCTCGGCGATCAGCCGGGCGTCGAGCTCATCGATCAGACTGGTCAATATGACCACAAGTTAGCTCACATCGATGACAGAAGTAGGCAAATTGACCGGTACTGGTGTGCACAGTTGCATCCCGACCGCTGCGATGCTGCACTGCCTTCATGTTCGAGGAGGGACAGCTCTATTCGCCGGTGACCGCCGGCGGCGACGGCCAGGTGACCGTCCACCTCAGCGACGACCACCCCGGCGCCGGTGACCCGGAGTACCGGGCCCGCCGCAACGACATCGCGGCGCTCGCGCTCGCGTGGAAGCCCGGCCAGCCGGCGCCCAACGTGCGCTACAGCGAGGCCGAGCAGGAGGTCTGGAGAACCGTCTGCCGCGAGCTCGCGCCGAAGCACGAGCGACTCGCGATCCGCGAGTTCCTCGGAGGGAAGGCGGCGCTCGACCTGCCCACCGACGGCGTGCCCAGCCTCGACCTGGTCAGCGCGCGGCTGCGCCCGCTGACCGGCTTCCACTACGCGCCCGCGGCGGGGCTGGTGCCGCTGCGCGAGTTCTACGGGTCGCTGTCGGAGCGGCTCTTCCACTCGACCCAGTACGTGCGCCACCCGGCCAATCCGCTCTACACGCCCGAGCCGGACATCATCCACGAGGTGCTCGGCCACGGGCACCTGCTGGCCACGCCGACGTTCTCGGAGCTGCACCACCTGACCGGCGAGGCGACCCACCGGCTCCGCGACGAGGAGAACCTGCGCTTCCTCTCACGGGTGTTCTGGTTCACCGTCGAGTTCGGAGTGGTGGTCGAGGACGGCGAGCTGAAGGCCTACGGCGCCGGCATCCTCTCGTCCTACGGGGAGATCGACGAGTTCCGCGAGATGGAGCACCGCCCGCTCGACCTGATCGAGATGGGCACGGCCGACTACGACATCACGCACTACCAGCCGGTGCTGTACCGAGCGGAGTCGCTGGACGAGGTGCGCGAGGTGGTCGGCGGGTTCTTCAGCACGTGCACCGACGAGTCCGTCGCGGAGCTGCGGGAGCGCGGCGCGGCGATTCTGGGCTGAGCCTCGGGCTCAAGCGCCCTCGTCCGGAGAATCTCGTGTCTCGGTGAGGTCCGTACGGGCGGGCGCAACCTGCGTTCGTGCGAAGTCACGGTCAACCGGTAGCCCCGTCGACCACTCCGGCCGCGAACATGACGGCTGTCAAACCGAACCCGATCGTCGCGGCCAGCCAGGCTCGACTCGGCTGCGCGGGGTCCACGTTCGGGTATCGGCGGCGTGATCTCTCGAGCTTCTCGGGCTCGTAGAAGCGGCGCGCCCAAGGCGAGTTCGGTTTGGCCAACCTCAGTGCCGCGATCAGCCAGATCAGCCCGGCCACGAAGAAGCCGGCGAAGAAGAGAATGATGTGACCCTTGGCGACGGTGATCATTCCCGGAACGAAGATGACAACCCAGATCGCCGCAACGACGAGGATCTCGATGCCGTCGATTGAGGCGAACAACATCAACTAATACATGTACCACCAGCGCTCGGGTCTTGCACAGCTCCTAACCGCAGATCGCCGTGTTGACCAGCTGCCAGTTGCCTGTCGGCGCGGTGGCGTAGGCGACCGCCGTCCAGGCCTTCCCGGCCGGCCCGTTGGCCGTGAGCGCGACCGGCACGGCGCCGGCTGGGACCACCTGCGCCCCGCCGCCGATCAGGCGCTTGCCCTTCGGGCAGCGAGCGGGCGGTGCCGCCTTCGGCGTGACCGAGTCGTTGGCGGTGCTCGTCTCCACGCGCGTCACGTTCTTGACGTAGCGCGCTGCGCTGACCCCTCCGAGGCGGTTGAGGTCCAGCTGGCGCTCGTCGATCTCGCGATCGCCGAGCGTGTTGTCGGCGAGGTCGGCCCCTGTCAGCGAGCGATCCCTGACGTCGGCGCCCACGAGCACGCCGTCCTTCACGTCGCGGCCCTGGAGCGTGCCGTTGGCGACGTCCCGCCCCTGCAGCGAGCCGTCGCGCACGTCGCGACTCTGCACCGTTCCGTTCTGGATCTCGCGACTGTCGATCGACCCGGTCGCAACGCCGTACGAGACTCCCCCGAGCGACACGAATAGCGCCAGCCCGGCCAGCACAGTCGCGGGTGAGATCCTGCCGAGCGCCTTCTTCATCTCTGTCCTCCCTACGCCGTGGCCGCTGTCACCGTGGGTCTACCCGTCCCCTCCGCCGCGATAATCCGCGCGTGGCCGACACGCTCGTGTTCATCCCGGCGTGGAACGAGGAGGCGTCGCTGCCCGGGGTGCTCGCCGACGCCCACCGCGAGCTGCCGGACGTGGACGTGCTCGTGATCGACGACGGCTCGACCGACGGCACCGCCGAAGTCGCCCGCGGCGGTGGCGCGCAGGTCGTCAGCTTCCCTGAGAACCGCGGGCTGCGCCACGGCATCGCCGAGGGCTACCGGCGCGCCGCGGACGGCGGCTACGACTACTGCGGCCGGCTCGACGCCGACGGCCAGCACCCGGCCGCCGAGCTGGCCCGCATGCTCGTGCTGGTCCGCGCGGGCGAGTGCGACGTGGCGGTAGGTTCGCGCTTCCTGCCCGAGTCCGGGGACTACCGCCCCACCCCCGAGCGTGTCTTCGGCACGGCGCTGCTGCGCCTCCTCATGCGACTGCGCCTCGGCCAGCCCATCTCCGACGGCACCAGCGGCCTCTACGCGGTCAACCACCGCGCGCTGGAGCTGCTCGCCGACCCCTATGTCTGCGAGGCGCCCGAGGTGGAGGCGCTCGTCCGCATCACCGACGCCAAGCTGAGGCTGCTCGAGGTCCCGGTTCACATGCGCCAGCGCGAGCAGGGCGAGTCGTCCTTCCGCGGCCGCCGCGCCGTCGAGCTGGTGGTCACGATCGGCCTCACGCTGTTCGCCGGCGAGCTGCTGCGCCGGCGCCATGCGCGCAAGCATCGGAAAACCGCGTGGCCGTTTTGAAATTCATCGACTTCGCGTTGCCCTCGGCGCGGAGCTGGACTTCACTGGAGTCCGTGCCCTCGGTGAGACTGCATCGCAGCGAGCTTTGCGTGCCCGGCGCCAACGTGCGCATGATGGAGAAGGCCCCTGGGCTGGGCGCCGACGTGGTCATGCTCGACCTCGAGGACGCCGTAGCTCCGGACGACAAGCCGCAGGCGCGCGAGAACGTCATCGCCGCGCTGCGCGAGCAGGACTGGAGCGACTGCTCGGTGTCGCTGCGCATCAACGGCCTCGACACCCACTACTGCTACCGCGACATCATCGACGTCGTCGAGCAGAGCGGCGCGTGGCTCGACACGGTGCTCGTGCCCAAGGCGAGCTGTGCCGGTGACATCCACCTCGTGGCCACGCTGCTGACCCAGATCGAGGACGCCATCGGACTCGATCACCGCATCGGCATCTCGGCCCTGATCGAGACGGCCAAGGGGATGCTGAATGTCGAGGAGATCGCCGCGGCCTGCCCCGAGCGCATGGAGGCGTTGATCTTCGGCGTTGCCGACTACGCCGCGTCGATGCAGAGCCACACGGCCTCCATCGGCGGGTCGGACCGCCAGTACGCGGTGCTCACCGACCCCGAGCTCGATGGTGCGCGCGACCTGCACTGGGGCGACCAGTGGCACTACGCCCTGGCGCGCATCGCCGTTTCATGCCGTGCCAACGGACTGCGGCCCGTCGACGGGCCGTTTGGCGACTTCAACGATCCCGACGGCTACGTCGCGGCCGCACGCCGCGCCGCCGTGCTCGGCTTCGAGGGCAAGTGGGCGATCCACCCGAACCAGGTCCCGCTGGCGCACCGCGTGTTCTCGCCCAACGACTCGCTCGTGGCCCGCACGCGCCGCATCGTCGCGGCGATGAAGGAGGCCGCGGCCGACGGCAAGGGCGCGGTTTCGCTGGACGGGCGGCTGATCGACGCCGCGTCGCTGCGCATGGCGGAGCACCTGCTGGCCAAGATCGACCTGATCGAGGCGCGCACGAACGGCGACGACCCGGAGTCCCACCCCGTGGGATCCTCGGTCCCGTTGCCCGCCCGATCGTCCTCGGCGTCGTAGGCGACTCAGGGCGTGGCGAGGACGCGCCGCGCGGCGGCTGACTGCACGTAGCGCGTGAACGCCTCGACCGGCTCGCGCGCCGGCCCGGCGGCCGACCAGACCACGAACCAGGAGCGCTCCGGCAGGCCGCCACGCGGGCGGATCGCCTCGAGCAGGCCGAGGTCCAGCTCCAGCTGGACCGCCACGCGCGACTGGAGCGCCACGCCGAGCCCGATGCGCGCGGCGTTCTTGATCGCGCCGTTGGACCCGAGCGTCAGCAGCGACGGCTGGAGCTGCTGTGCGGTCAGGTACTCCTCGCACAGCCGGCGCGTGCCGGATCCGCGCTCGCGCACGAGCCAGGAACGCTCGGCGAGCTCCTCGATGGCCACCCACGGCCGCTTCGCCAGCGGGTCGCCCGCCACGGTGACGAGGGCGAAGTCGTTGTCGGCGAACGGCACGGCCTGGAAATCCGCCTCGGGGGGTGCGCGCCCACCAACCACGATGTCCACCTCGTGGGCGGACAGCGCGCGGAACACCTCCTGGCGGTTGGCGACGCTGAGGCTGATCTGGAGCTCGGGGCGGTGCTCGCGGAAGTTCTGGATCAAGCTCGGCATGAGGTGCTCCCCGGCGGTGAGCACGGCCCCGAGCCGCAGGTGCTGCTGAGCCCCCGCGGCCACCCGCGCCGCCACGTCTGACCCCTCCTCGAGCAGCCCAACCACGTGCGTCGCGTAGCGGGCGTACTCGCGGCCGGCGGGAGTGGGCCGCACGTTGCGGCCGGCCCGCTCGGTCAAGTCCACGCCGAGCTCGCGCTCCAGGGCCGCGACGGCGGCCGAGACGCTCGGCTGGGTGACGAACAGCTCCTGCGCCGCGGCGGTCACGGATCCGTGCCTCACAACAGCCAGAAACGCCGTGAGTTGAGTGTGAGTGACCGCCATTAGAAAGCCGCGAGGCGGGCGGAGAGCTAGCGCACCCGCTCGGGGTGCGTGTACACGTTGACCCGCCCGCCGCGGGCGAAGCCCGCGAGCGTGATCCCGCGGTCGGCGGCCAGCTCCACCGCCAGCGAGGTGGGTGCTCCCACCCCGACCAGGATCGGCGCTCCCGCGCGCGCCGTCTTCTGCACCAGCTCGAAGGCCAGGCGGCCGCTCACGCAGAGCACGTTCGCGGAGAACGGCAGCGTCCCGGCCAGCAGCGCGTGCCCGATCACCTTGTCCATCGCGTTGTGGCGCCCCACGTCCTCGCGCACCTCCAGCGCCTCGCCGGCCGTGTCGAACAGGCCGGTCGCGTGCAGGCCGCCGGTCCGCTCGAAGCCCGGCTGGCGCAGGCGGTCCGGCAGCTCGGCCAGCAGCGACCGCGAAATCGACGATCCGCCCTCCACCACCGGCGCGATCGCCTCCACCTCCTCGAGCGCGCCCTTCCCGCAGATGCCGCACGAGGACGTCGTGTAGAAGCGCCGGGTGGGGGGCGGCAGCGCGCCCGGGGCAATCGCGTCCACGGTGTTGGCGGCGAGGTCCTCCGGCAGGGTCATCTCGGGCGCCTCCGAGACGATTCCCTCCCCGTACAGGAAGCCGGCCGCCAACTCGAAGTCGTGCCCCGGCGTGCGCATCGTCACCGCTACCGGCGACCCGTTCAAGCGGATCTCCAGCGGCAGCTCAACCGCCACCTCGTCGACGCCGCCGTTGACCGCGACCTGCCGCGTGAGCATGTCGCCTGCTTAAGCGGGCACGGCCGGCTCGGCGCCCGCCGCCACCGGCTCGGGCACCCGGCCCCCGGTGGGCTCGACGGCCACCGCCACCACCTTGTACTCGGGGCACGAGGTGTTGACGTCGGCCGATTGTCCGATCAGCAGGTTGGTGCGCACCTCGGGGAAGTGGAACGCGGTGAACACGTGTCCCGGCTCGATGCGGCCCGTGACCTGGACGGGCAGCTGGATCTGGCCGCGGCGGCTGCGCACCGTCACGGTGTCGCCCTCCTGCAGGTCCAGCTCGGCCGCGTCGTCCGGGTGCACCTCCAGCCAGTCGCTGCTCATCAGCGTGAGGTTCCCGGTGCGGCGCGTCATCGTGCCGGCGTTGTAGTGCTCCAGGCGCCGGCCCGTTACGAGGATCAGCGGGAACTCCTCGTCGGCCTGGTCGCCGGGCGGCTTGTACGGCAGCGCGGCGAACTGCGCCCGCCCGCCCGGCAGCTCGAACTCGTCCTCGTAGAGGATCGGCGTGTCGGTGCCGTCCGCGGCCACCGGCCACTGGAGCCCGCGCCGACCCACGCGCTCGTGGCTGATGCCCGCGTAGCGCGGGGTCATCTCCGCGATCTCGTCCATCACGTCGCTCGGCGTCTCGTAGCCCATCTCGTACCCGAGCGCCCGCGACACCGTGGTCAGGATCTCGAAGTCGGTCTTGGCCGCGCCGGGCGGGTCGTTGGCCGCCTCCACCAGCTGCACGCGGCGCTCGGCGTTGGTGAACGTGCCTGTCTTCTCGAGGAACGACGACGCCGGCAGGATCACGTCAGCGAACTTCGTCGTCTCGTTCTCGAAGATGTCCTGGCACACCAGGAAGTCGAGCGACTCGAGCGCGTGCGTGACGTGCGCGACGTCGGGATCGGTCTGCGCGACGTCCTCGCCGAAGATGTACATCGCCTTCAGCGAGCCGTCGACCGCAGCGTCGAACATCTCGGGGATCTTCATGCCGGGCTCGCGCTTCATCGTCACGCCCCAGCGCTGCTCGAAAGCCGAGGCGACGGACTCGTCGGACACGTGCCGGTAGTCGGTGAACGTGTCCGGCAGGGCCCCGTGGTCAGAGGAGCCCTGCACGTTGTTCTGGCCGCGCAGCGGCAGCAAAGCCGCGCCCGGGCGCCCGACGTTGCCGGTCAGCAGCGCCAGGTTGCAGATCAGCCGCACGCACTCGGAGCCGTAGCGGTGCTCGGTGACGCCGAGCCCCCACAGGATGCTGCCGCGCTCGGCCCCGGCGTACAGGTGCGCCGCGGCCACCAGATCCGCGGCCGGCACGGTCGTGATCTCCTCGACCGCCTCGGGCGTGTATGCCTCGACCATCTCGGCGGTGGCCTCGAAGCCCTCGGTGCGCTCGTCGACGAACGCGCGGTTCACGAGCCCGTCCCGGATGATCACGTGCGCCAGTCCGTTCAGCAGCGCCGCGTTGGTGCCCGGCCGCATGCCGAGGTGCAGCTGCCCGTAGTCGGCCAACTCGATCCGGCGCGGGTCGGCGGTGATCAGCTTCAAGCCCTTGATCGCGGCCTGCTTGATGCGGGCCCCGACCACCGGGTGTCCCTGCGTCGGGTTGACGCCGATGAGCAGCGCCACCTGCGCCGCCTCGATGTCATCGAAGGAGCCGGTGGCGCCAGACATGCCGAAAGACCGGCGCAGCGCCCAGGAGGTGGGCGAGTGGCACACGCGCGAGCAGTTGTCGATGTTGTGCGTGCCGATTGCGGCGCGCATCATCCGCTGCATCACGTAGCAGTCCTCGTTGGTCGCGCGCGAGGAAGCGAGGCCGGCGATCGCGTCGGGACCGTGTTCGGCCTTGATGCGCCCGAAGGCCTCGGTGATCCGGCCGATCGCCTCCTCCCAGGAAGCGAGCCTGAAGCCGCCGCTCTCGCGCACGAGCGGCGCGGTCAGGCGGTCGCGCGAGCGCGCGAACTGGTGCGCGAAGCGGCCCTTGACGCAGGTGTGCCCCTTGTTGGCGGGGCCGTCCATCGCGGGGCTGATCGACATGATCCGCCCGCCGACGCGGTGAGCGTCGAGCCGGCATCCCACACCGCAGTAGCCGCACGTCGTGGTCGTCGTAGCGTCGAACCGTGAGCTCACGGGGTGCCTCCTTCTTCTCCAGTGTACGACGAGGCCATGTCGAGCAGGGAGTGCTCGGTGATCGCGTCGGTCGGGCAGGTGTCGGCGCAGGCGCCGCACGAAACGCAGGTCGAGTCGACGAAGCCGCTGTCCAGCCCGGCGGTGATGCCGGAGTGGAAGCCGCGGCCGGTGGCGGTGAGCGCGAACGCGCCCTGCACCTCGTCGCAGGCGCGCACGCAGCGGCCGCACGAGATGCACAGCTCGTGCTGCAGCGCCAGATACGGATGGCGGCGATCGTGGGCCGGGCGGCGGACCTCGCCCTGCCAGCGCGGCTCGCCGATGCCGAAGAAGCGCGCCACGGCGGCCAGCTCGGTGTGCTCGCCGGGCGGCTCGGGCAGCTCGGACAGGACCAGCTCGACGGTGGCGGCCGCGATCCGCCGCGCGGTCGCCTCCTCGGTTTCCACCTTCATGTCGTCGCGGCAGGGCGTGGTGCAGGCGGCCACGGGCGCGGCCGCCCCCTCCATCGCGACCATGCAGACGCGGCAGGCGCCGAACGGCGCCATGCGGTCGTCGAAGCAGAGCGTCGGCACGTAGCGGCCGGCCGCCTGCGCCGCCTCGAGGATCGTCGTGCCCGGCTCCACCTCGACCGGCTGGCCGTCGATCTCGACCCTCATGTCCCGCGTCCTCCCGGGTCGTCCTCGCGGCGCTCCTCGGGGCGGCGCAGGTACGAATCGTCATCCAGCTCGGGATGGGCCGGCGCGGGCACGCCCAGCTCCTCCGGGAAGTGGGCGATCAGGCTGCGGATCGGGGCCGGCATGCCGCCCCCGTGCGCGCACAGCGAGCCCAGCTCGAGCGTTTCCAGCAGCGCCTCGAGGCGCCCTCGGTCGAGGTCGCCGGGCCGGTCGACCATCTCGAACGCTCGCTGGAGGCCGATGCGGCACGGGAAGCACTTCCCGCAGCTCTCGTGCGCGCCGAACTCGAGCAGGTGCCGCGCCAGCGCGCGGGCGTCGGTGCGGTCGTCGAAGGCGAGGATGCTGCCGTGGCCGACCATGCAGCCCTCGGCGGCCAGCTGGTCGAAGTCGAACGGCGTGTCGAGCTTCGAGGCCGGGAGGATGCCGCCCAGCGGCCCGCCGATCTGAACCGCCTTGATCGAGCGGCCGTCGCGCAGGCCCCCACCCAGTTGTTCGCAGATCTCGGAGACGGGGGTGCCGAAGCGGACCTCGTACAGGCCCGGCCGCTCGAAGCGGTCGTTGAGGCAGACGAGCTTCGTGCCCGGCGTGGCGCCCGGGCTGAGCGCCTTGTAGGCCTCCGCTCCATGCAGGGCGATGAAGGGGATGTTGCAGAGCGTCTCCACGTTGTGGACGACCGTGGGCTTGCCGTGGAAGCCCCGCTCCGCCGGGAACGGCGGACGGGCGGAGACGGTGCCGCGGAAACCCTGGAGCGACGCCAGCAGCGCGGTTTCCTCCCCGACCACGTACGACCCCGCGCCCTCCACCACCTCGACGTCGAAGTCACCCAGGTTGCCCTGGGCGCGGGCGCGCTCGACCGCCTCGCGCAGGGTCGGCGTGGAGAGCGGGTACTCGGAGCGGACCAGGACGTACCCCCGGCGCGCGCCGACGGCGTAGCCGGCCAGCGCCATGCCCTCGAGCAGCAGCTCGGGGTTGCGCTCCATCAGGTGCTTGTCGATGTAGGAGCCGGGGTCGCCCTCGTCGCCGTTGACCACGATCGCCTTGTCCGGGTCCGCGGCCCGGGCGGCGAACTCCCACTTGGTGCCGGCCGGGAAGCCGGCGCCGCCGCGGCCGCGCACGTCGGCGGACTTGACCTGCTCGAGCAGCTCCTGCGGGCTCAGCGACGCCAGCGCGTGGCGCAGCCCCGTGAACGAGCCGCGCGTGAGCAGCACCGGCTCGTCCAGGACGCTCTGGCCCTCCGGCTCCTCCGCCTGGCGGGCGGCGCCGGCCAGCACGCGGTCCACCACGCCCTCGCCCGCGTCCACCAGCTCGCCGTCGCGTACCGCGCCCGCCGTGTGGCAGAAGCCGAGGCAGACGGTCTGGCCGAGCGACACCTCGCCGTCGTCCGAGCGCTCGCCCAGCCCCAGCCCCAGCCCCTCGCCCACCGCCGCTACGTGCTCGCCGAAGTCCGAGGCCCAGCAGGCGGTGCCGGTGCAGACCGACACGTGCCGGCGCCCGCGCGGCTGCACGAGGTCGTCGTAGAAGGTGGAGACGCCGTACACCGTCGCCTCGGGCAGCCCGGAGAGAGCGGCCGCTCGGCGACGGTCTTCGTCGCCGATCTCGCCGTGCTCGTCCATCGCCTCCTTGAGCACGCCCAGCGCGGTCGGGCGGGCCTCGGCCTCTCGCGCCCGCAGGATGTCGGTGAGGTTGCGGGACATCGCGTGCCGGCTCAGAAGAGCCCGACGGTCCTCCCCTCGGCGTCGATGTCGACGTTCAGCGCCGCGGGCGTCTTGCCCAAGCCCGGCATCTGCTGGATGTCGCCGCAGAGCGGCACGAGCCAGCCAGCCCCCGTGTAGGCGCGCATGTCGCGCACCGGGAGAGTGAAGTCCTCCGGAGCGTTGCGCAGCGCCGGGTCGGCGGACAGCGACAGGTGCGTCTTCGCCATGCAGATCGGCAGCTTGTCCAGGCCCTGGTCGGTGTACTGGCGCATCTTGCGCTCAGCGTCCAGGTAGAAGACCACGTCCGACGCGCCGTAGACCTGCTTGGCGACCTTCTCGATCTTCACCTGGATTGGATCGTCGTCCTCGTAGGCGAGCTTGAACTCCGACGGCGCCTCGCAGGCGTCGGCCACCGCCTGCGCGAGCTCCGCGGCGCCCTCGCCGCCGTGGACGAAGGCGTCGTTGACCTCGGCCGCGAGCGCCCCGCCCTCGAGCGCCAGCGAGCGCACCAGCTCGACCTCCTCGTCGGTGTCGCCGGGGCGCCGGTTCACGGCCACCACGCAGGGGAGCCCGAAGCTGCGCACGATGCCGAGGTGCCGGTGCAGGTTCGCCGCACCGGTGGCGATCGCCGCCATGCCGTCCTGCTGCTCCGCGCGCGGGTCGTCCTCGATCCCGCCGTGGTGCTTGAGCGCCCGCACGGTGGCCACCAGCACGACCGCGTTCGGCCGCAGGCCGCCGCCGCGGCAGACGATGTCGAAGAACTTCTCCATGCCCATGTCCGAGCCGAAGCCGGACTCGGTGATCACGTAGTCGCTCAGCTTGAGCCCGATCAGGTCGGCCACGAGCGAGGAGTTGCCGTGCGCGATGTTCGCGAACGGGCCGGCGTGCATGAGGCAGGGCTGACCCTCGAGCGTCTGGATCAGGTTGGGCTTGATCGCCTCCTTGAGCAGCACGGTCATCGCGCCCGCCGCCCCGAGGTCCTCGGCCGTGACCGGCTTGCCGCCGTCGAAGGACTGCGCGACGGTGATCGCGCCGAGCCGCTTGCGCAGGTCGTGCACGTCGCGCGAGACGGCGAGGATCGCCATCACCTCGGACGCGGCGGTGATGTCGAAGCCGGACTCGCGCGGATAGCCGTTGGCGCGGCCGCCCTGGCCGAGCGTGATCGCGCGCAGCGCCCGGTCGTTCATGTCGAGGGCCCGCTTCCACCCCACCCGCAGCGCGTCGATCTTGTGCGGGTTGCCGTGCAGGATCGAGGCATCCAGCAGCGCGGCGAGCAGGTTGTTGGCGGCGCCGACCGCGTGGATGTCGCCGGTGAAGTGGAGGTTGAGGTCCTCCATCGGCACGACCTGGGCCATGCCGCCGCCGGCGGCGCCGCCCTTGATGCCGAACACGGGCCCGAGCGACGGCTCGCGCAGGCACAGCAGCGGGTCCTTGCCGATGTGCCCGAGGCCCTGGGTGAGCGATACGGCGGTGGTGGTCTTGCCCTCCCCCGCCTTGGTCGGCGTCACGCCGGCCACGCACACGAGCTTGCCGTCGGGCGCGTCCTTGAGCCGGTCCAGCGCGCCCAGCGACAGCTTGGCCTTGTAGCGGCCGTACGGGTCGACCTCCTCGGGCAGCAGCCCGGCCTGCTCGGCGATCGACTCGATCGGCCTGAGCTCGGCCTCCTGCGCAATCTCCAGGCTGCTCTTCATCTCTATCTCTCCTCCACCGTGAACAACTCTAGGCCCTGATATATCAGTGACTGACCGCGGCCGCGGCGAGCTCCGACACGAGCTTGTCCTCGTAGAAGCGCTCGAGCGCGAACGGCGCGATCAGGTCGGGGGTGCGATCGGTCGCCACCAGCTCGGCGAGCGTCTTGCCCACGATCGGCGCCGCCTTGAAGCCGTAGGTGCCCCACCCGGCGCTGATGTGGAAGCCCTCCACCTCGGTCTTGCCGAGGATCGGGCTGTAGTCCGGGCTGAGGTCGCAGAGGCCGGCCCAGCTGCGCAGCATCCGCGCGCGCTCCAGCTGCGGGAACAGCTCGAGCGTGTGGCGCGTGACCTCCTGCAGGAAGTTGAGCGTGCCCTGCATGCGGTAGGTGGTCCAGGGCTCGATCTCGGCGCCCATCAGCACCTCGCCGCGGTCCGTCTGCGAGATGTACACGTGCATCTGCGACGAGACGATCACCACGTCCAGGAACGGCTTCAGCGGCTCGGTCACGCAGGCCTGGAGGATGTGGGTGGTGATCGGCAGCCGCACGCCGGCCATGCCCGAGATCAGCGAGCTCCAGCCGGCGGTGCAGTTGAGCACCGTGCCGGTCTTGATCGTCCCGCGGTTGGTCTGCACCCCGGTCACGCGCCCGTTGGAGCGGTCGATGCCGGTCACCTCGGTGTAGGGGTGGATCTCCGCGCCGCCGCGATCGGCGCCGCGCGCCAGGCCCCACACCACGGCGTCGTGTCGGATCACCCCGCCGGGCGGGTGGTAGAGCGCGCCCTGGATCGGAAAGACGGCGTCCGGGTTGTCCACCTGCATCGCGGGCGCCAGCTTCTTGACCTCGTCCGGGTAGATCAGGCGCGAGTCGATGCCGTTGATGCGGTTCACCTCGGCGCGGTTGGCCATCACGAACATCGCCCGGTCCGAGTGGGCCAGCGTGAGGTGCCCGTTCTGCGAGAACAGCAGGTTGAAGTTGAGCTGGGCGCCGAGCCCCTCGTACAGCTTGAGCGACGCGTCGTAGAACCGCGCGCCCTCGACGGTCTTGTAATTGGCACGCAGGATGGTCGTGTTGCGCCCGGCCGCGCCCGAGCCGATGTAGCTCTTCTCGAGCACCGCGACGTTGCGGATGCCGTGGTCGCGCGCGAGGTAGTAGGCGGCGGCGAGGCCGTGCGAACCGCCGCCGACGATCACGACGTCGTAGGAGTCCTTCAGCTCCGAGCGCCGGCGCCACATGCGGCGCTTGCGGAAAATGTCAAGCACGGGCCGAAACCTCCGCGAATGCCTCGATCCCGACGGGGCCACCGCCCAAGCCCCCGACGGCATCGGCCACGACCGTCCACACGTAGCTGCCCAGCGCGGCGCCGAACAGCATCAGCCAACGATCCTCGGCCTCGCGCAGGATGGATCCCGGCGTCCGGGCCACCGATCCGGGCCTGAACCCGTGCACCGGCGTCACCTGCGGGCGCAGGTCGATGGCCGTGAAGCGCGCGAAGGCCTCGGGCGCCAGCGGTCCCGCGATCGTGAGCGCTCCCATCGCCGAGGTCAGGTCGACGACGGCGTGGCCGAGCTGCTCACGCAGCGCCGCCGTCCGATCCGGCTCGCACAGCACGAGCACGCGGTCGCGTGAGGTGGGGCACCACCAGGCGTCGTCCTTGAGGGTCGCCCGGCCCAGCTCCAGCCCGTGGTCGCCGCGCAGCTCGAGCTTGCCGATGTGCGAGCGGTCGGCGAAGGCGACAGTCGACAGGTGGCGTTCCTCGCCGTCGAAGCCCACGGCCACGTTCCAGCCGTCGCGCTGCTCGAGCGTGGCGCCGGCGGCCAGCGCCTCGCGCTCCATCGGGCTGCGCGCGACGGCCGACGCGGCCGGTGAGAGGAACTCCAGGCTCACGAGCGCAGCACCTCCCCGTCCGGGTCGTAGAAGGGCGCCGTCACGACCTCGGCCTCGAAGCGCTTGCCCTCGTCGGAGATCGTCACTCTCGCGCCGTCCGTGGCCAGCGCCGCCGGCACCCAGGCCATCCCGATCACGCCGCCGAGCTGCGGCGAGTAGCGCGCGCTCGTGACCTGGCCGACCGGGCTGTCCCCTTCCGGCAGCACCACCGCGCCCTCGGTGGGCACGTGGCCGTTCTGCAGCTTGAAGCCGACCAGCGCCGTCTCCAGCTGCTCGCCGGCCGCCCGCTCGAGCGCCCACTTGCCGATGAAGTCCTGGTCCTTGTCGAGCTTGACTATCCAGGGCATCGCGGCGCCGAAGGGAGTGGACTCCGAGTCCGTGTCCTGGCCGATCAGGATGTGCAGCTTCTGCAGGCGCAGCAGCCGCTGCGGCTCGAGGCCGAACGGCTTCATCCCGTGCTCCGCGCCGGCCTCCATCAGGGCGTCCCAGAGGTGCTGGCCGTGGGCCGACGGGCAGTGGATCTCGTAGCCCACCTCGCCGACGAAGCCGATGCGCAGGATCAGGCACGGCACGCCGGCCACGTCGGCGCGCTTGCCGTCGAGGTACGTGAACGCCTCGGCCGAGCAGTCGAGGTCGGTGAGCTTCCCCATGATCTCCCGCGCGCGCGGGCCCGCCAGGTTGACCGCAGAGAGCGCCTGGGTGACGTCGGTGATGCGCACGTCGAGCGGCCAGTCGGCCAGCCACCACGAGAACCACTCGTAGACCGCACCCGCGCCGCTGGAGGTGGTGGTCACGTAGAAGGTGTCGTCGTCTAGACGGCAGATCGTGCCGTCGTCCATGATGCGCCCGGCGTCGCTCGCGATCACGCCGTAGCGGATCCGCTCCGGCTTGAGGTTCGAGAAGCGGTTCGGGTAGAGGCGGTCGAGGAACTCGCCCGCGTCCGGGCCGCGCACGATCAGCTTGCCGAGCGTCGACACGTCGATCAGGCCCGCCGCCTCGTGCACCGCCAGCGCCTCGGCGGCGGGGTCGCCGTAGTCGTAGGCGCGCCGCCAGTCGCCCGCCCACAGCACGGTCGCGCCCAGCTCGCGGTGGCGGCCGTGGATCGCCGAGCGCTTGGCCGGCTCGAACGGCCGGCCGGCGAGCGCGCCCATCGGCACGGCGTGCCAGGGCGGGCGCGCCGTGGTGGTGCCGATCTGCTCGAGGCTCTGGCCGGTTTCCTTGGCCATCAGCCGCACCGCCGGCAGCTGGCACATGCGGCCCTGGCACGGGCCCATCGTGGTGGTGGTGTAGCGCTTGGAGAGCTCGATCGAGTCGTAGCCCTCCTCGACCGAGAGGTGGATGTCCTTGGCGGTCACGTCCTCGCAGAAGCAGGCGAAGCACTTGCCCTTCCGCCCGCTGGTGACGGGCTGCGGGACCGCCACTTCCGGCGGCTGGCCCTTGCCGTTGGCGAGCTCCTTGCGCTCGGCCTCCGTGCGGGCGCTCGACTCGGCGTCGCCGAACCCGAGCGCGTGGGCGGCCTGGCGACCCGCGATCTCGCCGGAGCGCTCCGCGACGTCGAGCGCGCCCTTCGCGACCACCTCGCCGGCGGCATAGACGCCGTCGGGCAGGGCCTCCAGGACGAAGCGGCCGGTCTGGCGGTCGTACACCGTGCGTGCGCCGGACTGCAAGGCGAGGGACGTGGCCGGCGCGCTGCCGCCGGACACCACCAGCAGGTCGCAGTCGACCGTGACCTCGTCGCCCTCGCCGCTCTGCGGCCCGAGCACGGCGCGCCGCACGCGGCCGCGACCGGTGGCCTGCAGCACCGTGGCGCCGCGCAGCGGGCGCACCCCGCGGCGCATCAGCTCGTTCAGCGGCGGCGTGCTGCCGTTGTTGCGCAGGTCGGCCACGGCGGCCAGCTCCACGCCGGCGTCCATCAGCGCCAGCGCGGCCTCGAGGCCACGGTCGCACACGGCGGCCACGACGGCGCGGTTGCCCGGGCTCACCCCGTACAGCGCGGCCAACCGGCGGGCGCCGCCCGAGAGCATCACGCCGGGGAGGTCGTTGCCGGGGAACAGCAGCGGCTGCTCGACCGCGCCGGTGGCGTACACGATGCGGCCGGCGCGGATCTGGTGCAGCGTGTCGCCCTGCCAGACCGGCACGAGTCCGTCGAAGGCGCCCAGGGCCGGCGCGCTCGTGAGCACCTCGACGCCCGCCGCGAGGGCCTGCTCGGCGAGCTCACGGGCGTGCTCGTGCGCGCCCTCCGCGAGCAGCCGGCCCCCGACCTCGGGGCCCTCGTCGCAGAGGACCACGTCGGCGCCCAGCTCGGCCGCGGCGATCGCGGCGCGCAGCCCCGCGGCGCCGCCGCCCACCACCAGCACGTCGGCGTGGCGACGGCGGTACTCGGTCTGCCACTCCCGCTCGGGCTGGCTGCGCGCGATCCGGCCGAGCCCGGCCGCGTGGCGGAGCACCTTCTCGTAGAGCGGCCAGAAGCGCCGCGGGCGGATGAACGTCTTGTAGTAGAAGCCGGGCGGAGTGAAGGGGCCGCCGAACAGGTCGGTGGCCCGCATCACGTCGAAGTTGAGCGAGGGCGACGCGTTCATGTGCTCGACCTTCATCCCCTCGCGCAGCGGCTCCGTGCAGGCGCGCACGCCCGGCGCGCCGTCCACCGCCACCAGGCAGTTGGGGCACTGGCCGGCGCAGCACATCAGCCCGCGCGGGCGGTGGTACTTGAAGCTGCGCGAGAAGGTGCGCTGGCCGGAGGCGAACAGCGCCGAGCCGATCGTGTCCCCTTCGAGGCCGGCCACCTGCTTGCCGTCGAACGTGAAGGAAACCTCGCGCTCGCGGTCGATGCGCTCGCCCTCGCTCGGGGGCAGCCGCGTCATGCGGCGCCGCCCGGCAGCTCTGTCAGCAGAACGTGGTTCGTGCGCGTGTCGCGTTCGGCGAGAAACCACTCCCCGCAGCCGGAGCGGTGGAACCACCATTCGCGCTGCACGCCGGCGACGTTGTCGCGGAAGTAGTTGTATGCGCCCAGCTCACGGGGCGACGGCGTGGTGTGCGGGCGCGGGTTCACCTCGCCCCCGAAACTGAAGTCGGTGACCTCGCGCGGGCCGCAGTTGGGACAGGTCAGTACGTAGGACAAGGTACGGTCTTCGACTAGCGGGCCATCTTAAACAAATTTGTCCAAGGGAGCAAATGACGGCCATCCAAGACGTGGACACCGGACGCCTGCTCGTCAGGTGCGAGGACAAACCCGGCATCGTCGCCGCCGTGTCCCGGTTCCTGTACCTGCACGGGGCCAACATCGCGCAGTCCGACCAGTACTCGACCGACCCCGAGAAGGGCACTTTCTTCCTTCGGATGGTCTTCCACATGCGCGGTCTGGCGCAGGTCGGCGACGAGCTGCGCACGGCGTTCGAGGAGCAGGTCGCGCACCCCTTCGACATGGAGTGGAGCCTTCAGGACGCCGCCCGGCCGAAGCGCGTGGCGCTCATGGTTTCCCGCCAGGACCACTGCCTGCTCGACATCCTCTGGCGCTGGCGCCGCGACGAGCTCGACCTCGACGTCGGACTGGTCATCTCCAACCATCCCGACCTCGCCGACGCGGTCGCCCAGTTCGACGTCCCCTTCGAGCACGTGCCGGTCACCAAGGACACCAAGCGGGAGGCCGAGCAGCGCCAGCTCGATCTCCTGCGCACGCGGTTCGACCTCGTCGTCCTCGCGCGCTACATGCAGATCCTGTCCGGCGACTTCCTCGCCCAGCTCGGGGCGCCCGTGATCAACATCCACCACTCGTTCCTGCCGGCGTTCGCCGGCGCCGGCCCGTACGAGCGGGCCAAGGAGCGCGGCGTCAAGTTGATCGGCGCGACCGCTCACTACGTCACCGAGGACCTTGACCAGGGGCCGATCATCGAGCAGGACGTGATCCGCGTCTCGCACCGCGACGGCGTCGAGGCGCTGATCCGCCTGGGCGCCGACATCGAGCGCACGGTGCTCGCGCGCGCCGTGAGGTGGCACTGCGAGGACCGGGTGCTGGTGAGCGGGAACACGACCGTGGTCTTCTGAGCCGCCCGCGCAAGCAGCAGCGAAGAGGGACCGGCGCCCGGCGCCTGCGCAGTGATAGTTCCGTTTTGCGTCATATGCGCGCGGTTTGACGACCACACTCCGGGACCGGCGCACCTGGCGCTGTCGTTTGCAACGCGAGTGCGACATCAAGCGCCCGGCACCCACGTCGTCCCCGCCAGCGGCACACGCGCCATCGCGCTGGCCTCCAGCGTGAGCGCCACCAGGTCCTCCGGCTCGAGGTTGTGCAGATGGGACTTCCCGCACGCCCGCGCCAGCGTCTGCGCCTCCAGCACCATCGTGCGCAGGTAGTTCGCCAGCCGGCGGCCGCCCAGCTCGGGGTCGAAGCGCGCGGCCAGCTCGTCGTCCTGGGTCGAGATGCCCGACGGGTCGCGCCCCTCGTGCCAGTCGTCGTAGAAGCCCGCCGCCGAGCCGATCTCGGCGTAGTCGGCGTCCAACTCGGGCGAGTTGTCGCCGAGCGCGATCAGCGCCGCGACGCCGATCGAGACGGCGTCGGCGCCGAGGGCCAGCGCCTTGGCCACGTCGGCTCCCGAGCGGATCCCGCCGGAGACGATCAGCTGCACCTCGCGGTGGACGCCGAGGTCCTGCAGCGCATCGACCGCCGGTCGGATCGCCGCGAGCGTCGGGATCCCGACGTGCTCTATGAACACCTCCTGGGTGGCCGCGGTGCCGCCCTGCATGCCGTCGAGCACAACGGCGTCTGCGCCCGCCTTGACCGCCAGGGCGACGTCGAAGTACGGGCGCGTGGCGCCGACCTTGATGAAGATCGGCTTCTGCCAATCGGTGATCTCGCGCAGCTCGTGGATCTTGATCTCGAGGTCGTCCGGCCCGGTCCAGTCCGGGTGGCGGCACGCGCTGCGCTGGTCGATCCCCTTGGGCAGGTCGCGCATCTCGGCCACGCGGTCGGAGATCTTCTGCCCGAGCAGCATGCCGCCGCCGCCCGGCTTCGCGCCCTGTCCGACCACGATCTCGATGGCGTCGGCCTTGCGCAGGTCGTCCGGGTTCATCCCGTAGCGCGACGGCAGCAGCTGGTAGACCAGCATGCGCGAGTGCTCGCGCTCCTCCGGGGTCATCCCTCCGTCCCCGGTCGTCGTGCTGGTGCCGACCTCGCTGGCCCCGCGCCCGAGCGCCTCCTTGGCGGGCGCCGAGAGCGCGCCGAAGCTCATGCCGGCGATCGTGATCGGGATGTCCAGTTGGAGCGGCTTCGCGGCGTGCCGGGCGCCGACGGTCACGTCGGTGTCGCAGCGCTCGCGGTAGCCCTCGAGCGGGTAGCGCGACATGCTCGCCCCGAGGAAGAGCAGGTCGTCGAAGTGCGGCACCGCGCGCTTGGCGCCGAAGCCGCGGATGTCGTAGATGCCCTCGCGGGCGGCCCGCTGGATCTCGTGGATCGTGTCGCGGCCGAACAGCGCCGACTCGCGCAGGCCTGGCTTCCAGCCCGGCATCAGTACTCCCCCGCGTTGTCGACGTGGAAGTTGTAGAGCCGGCGCGCCGACCCGTAGCGGCGGAACTCCGACACCTCGCAGCCCTCCACCTCGGCCAGCCCGAGCAGCTCGCCCAGCTCCGTCCGGTGCTCGTCGCGCATCTCCTTCTCCACGCAGTCCGCGCCCAGGCCGGCGACCGCGCCGCGCACGTACAGCCGCGCCTCGTAGTTCGAGTCGCCGAGCGCCTCGCCGGCGTCGCCGCACACCACCAGCCGTCCCTTCTGCGCCATGAACGCGCTCATGTGCCCGACCGATCCGCGCACGACGATGTCCACGCCCTTCATCGAGATGCCGCAGCGGGCCGAGGCGTCGCCGCGGATCGACACGAGGCCGCCGCGCCCGGTCGCGCCGGCCGACTGGCTGGCGTTGCCGTGCACGACCACGGAGCCGGACATGATGTTCTCGGCCACCCCCACGCCCGCGTTGCCGTGCACGCGCACGGTCGCCAGCTGGTTCATGCCGGCGCAGTAGTAGCCCGCGTGGCCCTCGACGTCGACCTCGATCGGGGCGTCGATGCCCGCGGCCAGCGCGTGCGCCCCGCGCGGGTTGAGCACCCGCCAGCGGCGCGGGCCGTCCTCGCCGACGTCGTGCAGCGCGGCGTTCAGGTCGCGCAGCGGTGTGATGGCGAGGTCGATCTCCTGCGCGTCGAGCCCGCTCGGCGGAGGTCGGCCGGAAGCACCCGGCTCGGCCGGGTGCGCACGGGATGGATCCATCAGACCGGAGCCCGCTCCCAGCTGTAGACGCGGCCCGGCTCGGGCTCCCACAGCGTCGCGCTCTCGGCCCCCGGGAGCACCGCGATCGCGCGGTACTCGGAGGCCATCGCGACCCAGTCGTCTGTTTCGGCCATCACGGCCGGCTTGCACGCGATCGGATCGCGCAGCACCGCGAAGCCCTCGGCGGTGCCGACGGCGAACGTGTAGAAGCCGTCCAGGTCGTCTAGGCAACCCTCGAGCGCCTGCTCCAGCGAGGCGCCCTCGCGCAGGCGATAGGTCAGGTAGCCGGCGGCCACCTCGGAGTCGTTGTCGGTTTCGAACTGGATGCCCTCGCGGCGCAGGCGCCGGCGCAGCAGGTTGTGGTTCGAGAGCGAGCCGTTGTGCACGAGGCAGAGGTCCAGGCCGGTCGAGAACGGGTGCGAGTGCTCGGTGGTCACGGCGCTCTCGGTGGCCATGCGCGTGTGGCCGAGGGCGTGGCTGCCCTGCATCTCGTCGAGCGCGAAGGCCTCGACGAAGTCGCGCGGAGAGCCCGCCTCCTTGTAGATCTCGATGGTCTGGCCCGCGCTCATCACGCGCAGCTCCGGGAGGTGCTCGCGCACCCAGGCCTGCGCCGCCTCGGCGTCGGTTTCCACGACGATCACCGCGTGGCTGGCGCGCAGCTCGGGCTCACCGGCGCCGAATTCCTCGGCGAGCGCGTCCTGCACCGCCGCCCAGTCCTGGTCGGGGTCAGGCGAGAACAGCGAGAGCTTCGAGGACCCGAGCGGCGCGGGCTCGCGATAGACGGCGACACCGGCGCTGTCCGGGCCGCGGTCGCTCAGCTGCAACAGCATCGCGCCCAGGTGGCCCCCGAGGCCGCCGCTGACGTCAAGCGACTTAGAGAACAGTCCCGCGATTCCACACATAGTCCGACGACCGAGTGTAGGCAGGGCCCGGGCCGCGGCCCATAGGTGGCGGCGCACAATTCGCCGACGCCCTATGTGGAGTTCGCACACTGTTCGCACTCCACACTCGCAGCGAGCTAAAGGTGTGCCGGACGCACATTGGCCGTGGCAGGGGTTAAGGGGTAGTTTGCCCCGCCAGATGACCGACCACCACTTCACCGCACCGGAGTCGCTCGACGACGTCCGCACATACATCCGCGAGAACGGCGTCGAGTTCCTGTTCGCGCAGTTCGTGGACATGCACGGCAAGCCGAACGCCAAGCTCGTGCCGGCCACCCACCTCGACGGGCTGATGGAGGACGGGGCCGGCTTCGCCGGATTCGCCGCCGGCGAGATCGGGCAAGGGCCGCACCACCCCGACCTCGCCGCGATGCCGGACGTGCGCTCGTTCACGCCGCTCCCGTGGCGCGACGGCGTGGCGCGCATCGCATGCGACGTGCACGTCGAGGGCGAGGAGTGGCCGTACTGTCCGCGCACGATCCTGCGCCGGCAGCTCGAGCGTGCACGTGCGCTCGGGTTCGAGTTCAAGGTCGGCGCCGAGCTGGAGTACTTCCTGGTGCGCAAGCGCGAGGACGGGTCGATCGAGCTGGCCGACCCGCTCGACACTCTCGACCAGCCCTGTTACGACATGCGCGGGCTCACGCGCAACCTCGACTTCGTGTCCATGATCGCGCGCAACATCACCGCGCTCGGCTGGGGCAACTACGCCACCGACCACGAGGACGCCAACGGCCAGTTCGAACAGAACTTCGAGTTCGCCGACGCGCTCACCACCTGCGACCGCGCGATCTTCTTCCGGTACATGGTCGAGTCGCTGGCGCAGGAGCGCGGCATGATCGCCACGTTCATGCCGAAGCCGTTCTCGCACCTGACCGGCAACGGGTGCCACTTCCACATGAGCCTGTGGCGCGACGGCGAGAACGCCTTCGAGGCCGATCGCGCGGACGACCCGCGCGGGATGGGGCTCTCCGAGATCGGCTACCAGTTCATCGGCGGGCTGAAGGCGCACGCAAAGGCGTACATCGCGGTCACGGCACCGACGGTGACGTCGTACAAGCGGCTCGTGGTGGGGTCGCGCAGCGGGGCGAGCTGGGCACCGGTGTACGTGAGCTACGGGTACAACAACCGCACGCAGATGCTGCGCGTGCCGGGCCCCGGCCGCGTGGAGGACCGCACCATCGACGGCTCGTGCAACCCCTACCTGGCGGCCGCGGTGACGCTGGCTGCGGGCCTGGACGGCATCGAGAAGGGCCTCGACCCCGGCGACGCCACGAGCGAGCTGAACCTGCACGAGCTAACCGAGGCAGAGCGCGCCGACCTCGGCGTGGAGCTCTTGCCGACGACGCTGCTCGACGCAACGCGAGAGCTGGCCGCCGACGACGTGATGCGCGCGGCGCTCGGAACCACGCCGCGCGAGGACTACGTCGACTACTTCGTACGCGTGAAGCAGCGCGAGTTCCAGGAGTGGCACGACCAGGTGACGCAGTGGGAGGTGGACCGGTACCTGCAGCTGTACTAGGCGCTGCTGTTCTCCGCGGGCGCCGTCTTCTCCGGGGGGTCGTCGAGTTTCTCTCGCATAGCGCGAGAAACTCGACATGGCCCTGGGGACCGTCGCGGCGGGCCGGCCACCCTTTATTGCCCCCGTTCAGGCGGCCTCGCTCGGCGCAGCCGTCGGCACCTCCCGCGTGCGCGGCTCCAGCAATCCCAGCCGCCCCGCCAGCCAGGGCGCCGGCAGCGCCTGCAGCAGCAGCGTGGCGATGATCGCCAGTGCCACCACGCTCGCGTAGAGCTCCATGTCCGGCACCCCGAGGCCGGCCAGCACCCCCACCAGCGCCGCCGGCACCACCCCCGTCTCGCGCGTCCAGCACAGGAACGTCAGCTCCTGCCGCGTCCAGCCGGCCGCGCGGTCGGGCATCGCGCACGCGAGCACCGTCAGCGGGCGCGCCACCAGCAGTAGCGCCGCCAGCACCGCCAGCGATGGCAGCAGGTTCTCCCCCAGCGCCGCGAACGGGATGTTCGCGCCGAGGACGACGAACACGAACAGCGTGACCAGGTCCGCCAGGTTGAACGCGAACATGCGCATCTCCTGCTCGTGCCGGGAGTGCATCGCCAGGCCGAGGTGCTCCATGTTGCCGACGATCAGCCCTGCCAGGAACGCCCCCAGGTAGCCGCTGCCGCCGGCCGAGTCGAGCGAGAAGAAGCTGATCGTGACCACGGTGAGCACCGCCAGCGCCGACGACTCGCGCCAGATCCCCGAGCGGTGGCTCGAGATCGCCGCGGCCAGGCCGATCCCCGCGACCACTCCGATTACGGTGCTGATCAGCAGGTCGACCAGGAAGTCCTCGGCCGGATGCGCCAGCGAGCCGTCGCCGCTCAGCAGCACCCCCGCCAGCGCCAGCGCCAGCGCAGCGCCCGTCGGGTCGTTGAAGGCGGACTCGGCGATCACCGTCTGCGCCACCTTCGCCCGGAGCCGCGACCGCACGAACAGCGGGATCAGGATCGCGGGATCTGTCGGCGCCAGCACCGCGCCCATCAGCAGCGCGGCCGTCCAGTCGATGTCGAAGACCAGGTAGGCCGCCAAGCCGACGACCGCGGCCGTGAGCACCACGCCCGGCACCACCAGCAGCCCCAGGCCGATCCACACGCGCCGCAGCACCGGCAGCGACAGGCTGAGCCCGCCGTAGAAGAGGATCAACGACACCCCGAGCGTGAACAGCAGCTGCGCGCCGAGCGAGTCGAGCGGCACGTCGATCACATCGAGCGCCGAGTCGCCCAGCAGCGCACCCACCGCGACGAGGATCAGGATCTCCGGCACGGGCACCACGCTGGCGATGAAGCGCGCAGCCAGCGCCGCGCTGAGGAGCAGGCTCAGCGTGAGGAAGATGTCGTCAGTCATCGGAGCGGGCGCGCGCGTGGCGCTCGCCCTCGAGCGCCATCCGCGCCACGTCCCAGGCGGTGACCAGCAGCAGCACGATCACCACCGCCGCGCCGAGCGCCACGGCGATCAGGCGCTTGCGAGCGTCGTCGCGACCTTTGTCGAACGCTCGCTCGGTCGCCGTTGCCCGCTGCCGCTCGTAGCGGGCGAGCCGCTCGGCCGAGTCGGCCATCGCGCTGAACTGCGCCAGCTCCGGCCCGAGGAAGATCCTCTTGGTCACCTGCTTGTCGCCGCGCTGGAGCGCCCGGTAGGCGACGCGGTCCAGCCGCATGAACTCGGCGAACTCGCGGCGCAGCTGGCGCAGCAGCTCGCGCTCGCGCGCCTCGGTGAGGGTCCGGTCCGCCTGGCGCAGGTCGCGCCGGAAGGTGGCCACGGAGCGCTCGAAGACAGGTCGCGACGCCCCGTTGTCGTAGCCGTAGGCGGTCTGCCAGCCGTTCACGTCGGTGACGCCGAACTTCAGCTGGAGCGCGATCGCCTCGTGGCGGCCGCGGTCGCGCACCTCGGCGAATCTGTCCCCGAGGTCGGACATCCCCTGGAGGGCAACCGCCGTCGTCGCGAGCGGCGCCAGGATGCTGAGCACGATCGCGGCGTAGAGCTTCGCGCGGATCGTCACCGGTGTCCGCCTATAAGGTGCGCGCGCCGATGGTCGTGTTCGTGCTCACCCAGCAGGTGCCGCCCATTCTGGCGATCGCGCTGCTGATTCTCGTCTACCTGACCGGCATGGAGCTCTGGCACGAGGACGACCTGCAGTTCCTCTGGAAGGCGTTCTGGGTGCTGTTCGTCTTGCTCGGGCACGTGTTCGGCTACGCCCTGTTCAGGGGCTGGCTCGCCCTCCATCGACGCGGCAGGGCGAGCACCTAGTCTCCGCGCACCCGGTGCAGGCGCGCCACCTTGAGCGCCAGCTCGAGCGAGAGCAGGTCTTCGGTGCGCAGATCCAGGCCGGTGATCCGCTCGATCCGCTCCAGGCGCTGGCGCACCGTGTTGGGGTGGATGTACAGGTTGCGGGCGCTCGCCGCCACGCTGCAGCGGGCGCCGAGGAAGCGCTCGAGCGTCTCGACCAGCTGGGCGTTGCGGCGCCGGTCGTACTCGATCAGCTCGTCCACCGCGTGCCCGTACCGATCGTGGGGCGTCTCGTCGAGCTCGAGGTGGACCAGGTAGCGGTACGCGCCGAGCTGCTCGTACGAAACCGCGCCGCCGTCCACCGCCAGTGAGCGGCCGATGCTGGCCGCGTCCGCGGCCTCGCGCATCCGCCGCCGCGCGCTGGCCGCGCTGCGGTCCACGGCGCTCAGCCCGATGTCCAGGCCCTCCTCGCGAGCCAGCTCGTCGCAGGCGCGCCACAGTCCCTCGGCCGCGCTCGGTTCGTCGGTCGGAAGCGGGACGAGCGCGCGCAGGCCGTCGTGGCGAGCGTCGAAGAAGGCGCGCGGGTAGAGCCGCGCCAAGCGGGCCTGCACGCGCGCGGCCAGCTCGGGCCACGGCAGCCCGTCGGGGCGGCCGGGCGCGCGCTCCGCGTGGACGAACACGTGCGCGCGGTTGAGGTCGCAGCGGGCGTCGGCGGCCTTCGCCTCTCCGGTCTGCACCGCGCCGGCCGCCAGCGCCTCGAACATGTCCTTGACGATGTTCTCCGCGGTCAGGCGCTCGATCAGCTCCGCCTTCTTCAGGCCGACCGCCGTCTGATTCGCCACCGCCAGCAGCAGCTCCGCGTCCCCCGCGCCGAACGCGCGCCCGTGGACCACGCAGCTGAGGATCCCGAGGTGCTCGTCACCGGCCACGAGCGGCGCCACGAGCAGGCCGTCGTCGTCCGCCACCACACCTGGGGCCAGCCGCGCGCCCTGCTCCCTGCGCATCAGGTCGAGCAGCAGCGCCGCGCGCCCCGGGCGCACACTCGACTCGGGTGTGTTCGGTGGGTCGGCGCCGGCCAGCGTCAGCTCGTCGGCCTCGGGGTCGAGCCGCCAGATCTGGCAGGCGTCCGCCCCCAGCAGCTGGCGCGCGCCGCGCGTCACCGCGTCGTAGAGATCCTCGCGCAGGGTCACGGCGGCCAGCGACTGGCTCAGCTGGGTCAGCGTGGTAAGGACGTCCACGCGTCTGCTCGCCTCCTCGTAGAGCTGCGCATTCTCGATCGCGCCCGCCACCAGGGAGGCTGTGTGAACGAGGAAGTTGAGCACGTCGTCGTCGAACTCCCGGGGCGCCTCGGTGTGCAGTACGACCACGCCGATCACGTCGCCTTCGCGGGCCAGGATCGGCACGGCCACCATGGACTGGAAGCGCTCCTCCTCCAGCTCGGGCACGAACTTCATGCGCGGATCGGCAAGCGCGCGCTCGCGGATGAACTCCGGCGTCTTCGTCCGCGCCACCCAGCCGGTCAGCCCCTCGTGCAGCCCCATCTGGACCCTGCCGACCAGCTCCGAGTAGCGCGGGGAGGCGGCGCGCAGCACGAGCCGGTCGCCCTCCAGGAAATAGATGAAGCACGCGTGGCAGCTGGTCGCGTCGGTCGCGATCTCGACGATGCCCCCGAGCACGCGGTCGAGGGCGAGCGACGAGGAAACCGTCTTGATGACCGCGTACAGCGTCTCGTTCTCGCGCTTTGCGCGAGCAAGGGCGTCACCGCCCTGGGTGACCGGGGAAACCGTCACGCGAGCCCTCCTTTCCGTCGGATGATCGTAGCCCTGGCCAGCTAGTGGCCCTATGTGCATGTCTACCACTCAGAGCACACAAGAGGTGTACGAAATCCCATTGCACCTGTCTCCACAACGCGGATACCGTCGCGCTGTCTTTATGCGTCGGCGAGGGTGGAGGGGATTGTGATCGACGTCTTTCTCGCGCAGGTGTCGAATCTGAAGGACGCGGCCAGCGCCCAGTCGCAGACGCTCGACAGCGCCATCCTCGGGGAGCAGTTCTACTTCTGGACAGTCGTCCTGATGTGGCTGATCCACGCGGGCTTCATGACGTACGAGGCCGGGGTCGCGCGCCGCAAGAACGTGATGGCGACGGCGATGAAGAACATCCTCACGATCGCCGCCGTCACGCCGACCTTCTACTACTTCGGCTGGTGGATCTACAACTGCAACCAGCCCGGCCTGCCGATCGGCCCCAACTCGTCCGACTTCACGGCCGCGGCCTGCCAGGGCGGCATCCCCTGGAGCGACGCGTTCGGGCCGAACCTGACGAACAACATCAACCTGATCTTCTTCCTGGCGTTCCTGCTGTTCTCCTGGACGACGGCGTCGATCATGTCGGGAGCGCTGCTGGAGCGCGTGCGCCTGTCCGCCTACCTCGTGCTCGCGGCGATGCTCGGCTCGGTCGTGTGGATCCTCGACGCCGCCTGGGGCTGGAGCGCCGGCGGCTGGCTGACGCTGCGCTTCGGCTTCCATGACTCGATCGCGTCGGCGGTGGTGCACGGCGTCTCCGGTGCCTTCACGCTCGGGGTCCTCTTCCAGTTAGGACCCCGAATAGGGAAGTACACGAAGGAAGGACTCGCCCGGACCTTCCGGCCCAACAACCTGCACATCACCCTGCTGGGGCTGATGCTGATCTTCACGGGCTTCTACGCCTTCTACGGGGCGTGCCTCGTGATCGCGTCGACCGCCTTCCCGGGCTGGGCCACGATCTACCTGAGTCCGACGACGCTCGGCTCGATCACGATGGTGATCACGTTCGGCTTCGCCGGCGGCTTCACGGGCGGATACTTCGCCAGCCGCGGTGACCCGTTCTGGACGGTGTCGGGCGGCCTCGCCGGCGTGATCGGCGTGTCCGCCGGCGCGGACGTCTACGCGCCCACGCTGGCGTACCTGCTCTCGGCGCTGACGGCGGTCTGCGCGGTCTACGCCGGCAACTGGATCGAGAAGAAGGGGCGCGTGGACGACGTGGTCGGCGCGGTCGGCGTGCACGGCGTGTCCGGGTTCCTGGGCGTCCTCTGGGTCGGCGTGTTCGCCGCCGGGTATCCGACCGGCGTGAACAACGTCGACTCCAGCATCGGAGGCCAGCTGATCGGCATCGCGACCTTCGTCCCGCTCGGCTTCCTGAGCGGCTGGGTGTCGGCGTGGATCCTCAAGAAGCTGAACCTGCTGCGGGTGCCGCCGGAGGTTGAGATCGCCGGGCTGGACACGGTCGAATACGCGCCGGACATCTACCTGCCGGAGGTGGGCGTCGTGCCCGCCAAGCTGATAGAGCCCGACGGCACGCTCGTCGAGGCCGACCCTCTCATCCTCGAAGAGGCTCTCGAGCTGATGGGCGACGAACGCGAACGCGAACGGATCGGGACCTAAGGAGGCGGGATGCCAGGGATCATCAACAGCGCGCCCGACTGCGTCACGCACGTCGAGGGAGCCAAGCCGGCGGACGACATCGCCGACTTCATCCTCCAGGCGAACTACCAGGACTGCGCCGGGTTCATGACCTTCGGCCCGGGCTCGACCTACGGAGACGGGGGCACCGGCGCCGCCGGGTCCTACATGGTCCTCACGTGGATCGGGATCGCGTTCATGGTGGCGGTGTTCGTCGCCTGGGTCGCCTTCGAGAACCGCAGGGTGCTCGAATACGCGCTCAAGTACCCACTCGGGAAGAAGGCCGACGGACCTCCGCCCCAACCCGGCGTCGCACGCCAGTAGGAGACAGCCATGAATGGAAGAAGACGCCAGATCGAGTTCCCGGGCCTGCGGGGGCACTCCAAGGCTTTCGAGAACACCATGCTTGCCATTTCGATCGCGCTTGCGATCCTGGTGCTCGTGATCGTGCTGTTCACGAACATCGGGAACGAGTTCCGTCCAACCGCCTGACGCAACTCAGGGCCGGCCGCTCCAGAGCCGGTGGCTGCGCGCCGGCGTGATCGTCGCGCTGTTTGCGCTGACCTTCCTCGTCTCGCGCACCTGCCAGAAGGATCACGTACGGCTCACCAAGGACCAGGCGATCGCGACCGCCGAGCGGCAGATCGACTTCAAGCCCACCCGCACACAGATCCGGTTCCTGCGACAGGGCCTCGGCTCGAAGCCCTTCTGGATCGTGTCCCTGTCGATCCCCTTCCGCGGCTCGCAGCTGAACACACAGCGGTTCAAGGAGCTCGCCGTCGTGGAGATCGACGCGAACACCGGGAAGGTGACCAACGTCCGCGTGCAGCGCTGACGAGGTGACTGCCAGACTGCCGCGTCGTGCTCACGGCCTTTGGGGCGGCAGCGGTGACGTTCATGGTGCGGCTGCCTGCTGTCGAGCGCCTACGGCTTCCTGGCCGGCACCTGGCCGTTCGGCGTGGTCGAAGCGATCTGGGCCGCGATCGCGATCCAGAGGTTCCGCACGACCCCCAGTGCGACCTAGCCCGCGACCGGCGCCCGCTGCGGCTCGAGCACCTCGACCAGTGTGTCCAGCACCCGGTCCGCGGTGTCCTCGTTCGCGTTCGGGCCCATCAGGCCGACGCGCCAGATCGGCGGCGTCGCGGTTCCGAGCCCCCCGCCGACCTCCATGCCGTGCTCGGCCAGCAGCCGCCGCTGCACGTCCTTGCCGTCCACGCCGTCCGGCACTCGCAACGCAGTGAGCGGGGCGAGCCGGTGCGCGTCCTCGGCCAGCACACCGAAGCCCGCCTCCTCGGCGCGCGATGCCAGCCGGCGGCCGGCGGCCTGGTGGCGCGCCCAGCGCGCCTCGACCCCTTCCTCCAACGTCTGGCGCAACACCTCGTGAAGGGCGTAGACGTGCAGGATCGGCGCGGTGTGGTGGTAGGCCGCGGGCCGGTCGATCCAGTAGGCGCGCAGCAGGCGCAGGTCG
Source organism: Thermoleophilaceae bacterium (assembly GCA_034664125.1). Taxonomy (GTDB): domain Bacteria; phylum Actinomycetota; class Thermoleophilia; order Solirubrobacterales; family Thermoleophilaceae; genus JACVRW01. The sequence goes on from JAXDIG010000025.1 coordinate 62,944, forward strand.
AGGGAGAACGGCACATCGTCCGTGCGTGCGTCGATCCGCTCGAGCGCCCGCGCCGAGAGTGCCAGCGGCGACATGCCGGGGGGCGCCCCGAGGCACTTCTGCGTGCACGAGTAGGCGTAGTCCACGCCCCATGCGTCGAAGTCCAGCTCCACCCCGCCGAGGGTCGTCACGCAGTCCGCCATCAGCAGCGTGTCGCTCCCCCGCAGCGCTTCGCCCAGCTCGGCCAGGGGGTGCTCGACCCCGGTGGAGGTCTCGCCGTGCACCACGGCCAGCAGCCGGGCGCCGGGGTTGCCCTCGAGCGCTTCGACGAGTCGCTCGTTAGGGACGTGGTGGCCCCACTCCTCGGCCACCTCGACGACGTTGCCGCCGTGGCGCCGGGCGATCTCCGCGATGCGCGCGCCGAAGTAGCCGGACACGCCGACGATCACCGTGTCGCCGGGCTCGACGAGGTTCACGATGCCGGCCTCCATCCCGGACGTCCCGGTGCTCTGGAGCGGCAGCACCATGCCGTCGGCGCAGCGGTACACCTGGCCGAGCATCGTCACCACCTCGTCGAGGATCGCGTGGAACTCAGGATCCAGGTGGCCCAGCATCGGCTGCCCCATGGCCGCCAGGGCGGCCGGCTCTACGTTCGTGGGGCCTGGTCCACAGAGCAGGCGCTGCGAAGGCGAGAGCGGAGCGATCGAGTCGGCCATGAGAGCAGCCTGCCATGGCGCCATCGAGGTTTCCAAGTAAGAAAAGCCTCGACTTCATAGAGCACAGTCACTAGTACGCGAAGGGTACGATCCAGCCGCCAATGACGAAACTGGCTCCAGCTGGCCGAGAGGCCAGGACCTCGCTCGTCGACGTGGCCGAGGGTGCGCTGCGCCGCTGGCTCGCCACCGGCCGGCACCGCGTCGGGGAGCGGCTGCCGCCCGAGCAGGAGCTGTCGGGGCGGCTGGGAATCTCGCGCGGGACCCTGCGCACGGCGCTCGGGCGCCTCGAGCGCAGCGGGGAGATCGTCCGCCGGCAGGGCAGCGGCACCTACGTCGGCCAGGCCGCGTCGTGGGCGCTCGACGAGGGCCTCGAGAAGCTCGTGTCCTACAGCGAGCTCGCGCGGCGCCGCGGCGTGCGCCTCCAGGTCACCGAGCTCGAGATCGAGCAGCAGCGCCTGGGGTCCGACCTCGGCCGGCTCTACCAGCTCGACCCCGATACGCAGGCCACCACGATCACCCGGGTGCTGTTGATCGACGGCCAGCCCGGCGCGCGCATGACGGACGTGGTCCACCCGGACATCCAGCTGCCCGCGCCCGCCAAGCTGCGCCAGGCGCTGGAGCGAGGCCAGATGGTGCTGGACGTGCTGCTCAAGCAGGGCGTCGCCGTGGCGTACAACCGCTCCCGCATCGAGGCCTGCGTGCTCACCGCCGACGACCCGGTCGGGATCGCGCTCGGAGTCACGGACGCCACCGCGGCGCTGCAGATCGAGCACGTGACCTGCACGGCCGAGGGCGCGCCGGTCGAGCACTCCACCGACATCTTCCTGCCGCGCAGCCTCGATCTCCACGTGGTGCGCTGGCTCGAGGACGTGCCACCCGTGCCCACGATCGGGCGCCCCGCACGGCCTTGAACAAATTTGACCAAAGCAGGTATAGTCGGGCCGCGTTGCGAGGCCCGGATTCGCACCCCAACAGACACCCGGAGGAGAGGGTATGACGAACCCCCACGAGGGAAGCGTGTCCGTCGACGCGCAAGCTGGGATGAGCTTCGGCGGCGATGTCCGGACCGTCATGGACACCCCGCGGTCGCAGGCGCCCCCGCCCACTCTCGAGGAGGCCCGCCAGGCACCCGGTAGGCGCGAGCAGATCGAGGCGATCACCCGCCGCATCCAGGCCGAGGGGATCAAGTACGTCTTCTTCCAGCAGGTGTCGATCACCGGCCGCGTGATGGGCAAGGGCGTGGTCGCCGACTTCTTCCCGCAGGTTGCCGAGAAGGGCTACCAGCTGGTCTATGGGGCCACGGCCAACCTGTTCACGGACCGCGCCGGCAACTACATCGGCTTCGGGCCGGAGGAGTCCGAGCTGGCGGCGATGGCCGACCTCAGCACGTTCGCCCCGCTGCCGTGGGATCCGCGCGTCGCTCGCGTGTACTGCGACTGCTACGACACGGAGACCGGCGAGCTGATGGACGCCGACCCGCGCCAGAACCTCAAGCGCGTGGTCGCGGAGTTCGAGGAGGAGCTGGGCTACAGCTTCCTGATCGGCATCGAGCCCGAGATGATGTGGCTCAAGCGCGGCGAGGAGGGCGCCGAGCCGGTGGGCGCGACCAAGCCGTACTGCTACCACATCCACCAGTTCGAGGAACTGCGTCCGGTGCTGCTCGACGTGGTGGAGTACGGCCAGGCGCTCGGCCTCGACATGAGCTACGGCGACCACGAGGACGCTCCCGGCCAGCTCGAGCTGAACTTCCGCTTCGACCG
>JAXDIG010000044.1:0-20568 GCA_034664125.1 Thermoleophilaceae bacterium
GCCCCGGCGCTCGCGATGGCCGCCACGGCGGCCGTCCTGATTGCCGGGGCGCCGGCGCCCGCGGCGTACCTCTGTGCCGCTCTCGCGGCCAGCGCGGTCACGATCACCCGCCCCGCGCAGGCGGTGCTCGTGCCGTCGCTCGTGCGCAGCGTCGACGAGCTGACCGCCACCAACGTCGTGTGCGGCTGGATCGAGAGCATCAGCCTGCTGCTCGCCCCGATAGCCGCCGGGCTGATCCTGGCGGTCAGCGGCCCCGGCACGGTATTCGCGGTGATGGCCGCGGTGGCGGTGTGCTCCGCGCTGCTGGCGAGCTCGCTCCACGGTGCGCCCGCCGCGGCGGGCGCCGGCGAGTCCGGGGAAGGCTCCCTGGCCCAGGCCGTCTCGGGCTTCCGGATGGCGGCGAGCGACCCCTCTGCCCGCATGCTCGTATGCCTGCTCGGCACCGAGTTCTTCATCATCGGGGCGCTCGACGTGATGTTCGTCGTGCTGGCGATCGACGTGCTCGACCTGGGCGGGTCGGGCGCCGGCTACCTGAACGCCGCCTTCGGCGCCGGAGGTGTGATCGGGATCGTCGCCACCGTGGGCCTCGTCGGCCGGGCGCGGCTGGCTCCGGCGCTGCTGGCCGCCGCGGTGCTCCTGAGCGCCGCGCTCCTCGGCATCGGCATCGGCGCCGGGGTGGCGCTGGCGTTCCTGCTGCTCGCGACGGCGGGCACGGCTCGAACCGTGCTCGACGTCGCGGCACGGACGCTGTTGCAGCGCACCGCCCCGAGTGACGTGCTGGCGCGAGTGTTCGGCTTGCTCGAGACGCTCGACTCGGTCGCGCTGGCCGCGGGCTCGCTGTTCGCGTCGGCGCTGGTGGCCGGGCTCGGCCCCGCCAGGGCCATGGTCGGCCTGGCGGCGGTGCTGCCGATCGTCCTCGTGCTGTTCCTGAGGCGCCTCGACCGGCTCGACGCGAGCGCCGACGTGCCGGTCGTCGAATGCGCCCTGCTGCGCTCGGTGGCGATCTTCGAGTCGCTCGGTGCGCCGACGATCGAGGGGCTCGCGCGGGCGCTGAAGCGGATGCCGCTGGAGTCGGGACAGCGGATCATCGAAGAGGGCCAGACGGGGTCGAGCTACTTCGTGATCGCCGATGGCACGCTGGAGGTTTCGCGCGCATCGGGCGCGATCGCGACGGTGAGTCGCGGCGACGGCGTGGGGGAGATCTCGCTCCTGAGGGGGCTGCCGTGCAACGCCACCGTCACCGCGGTAGACGCCGCGCTGGTCTACGCGATCGACGCCGAGCCCTTCATCGAGGTCGTGACCGGGCACGCGGCCAGCGGCCGGGTGGCCGAGCGGCAGGTGCGGGAGCGCACGGTCGCCCCCGCGGGCTAGGCCCGCTCAGCGGCGCAACAGCCTCCTGACCTGGGCCGAGTAGGCGCCCTTCCTGGCCAGGTCGTGGCGCAACGCGCCGAAGTAGGCCTCGCGGTCGTTCGTGGCGCCCGGCGGCCGCAGGTCGTGCGCGGCGTAGAGCATGAACAGCCTCAGCCGCCTCCCGATCTGGCGGTCGCCGCGCATGCCCGCGACGGTCGAGGCGAGCGCGGCTGCGGCTTCGCGGTAGGTCAGGTTCACGGGCCAGCCGTAGTTGTCGTTGAGGGCCCGGCCGTCATTCGAGCTGACCCCGTACTCGGTCACGTCGATCGGGATGTTGGACGACGCCCCGTTGAAGGCCGTCTGCGCTATCAGGCGACGCAGCTTCGGCTCCCACTTGCTGCGCGGGCCGTAGGGGTGGACCGTCCACCCCGCGACCAGCTTGCCGAGCTTCGGCACGGCCTCGAACATGTGGTTGACCCAGCTGGCGGAGGCGGTGCCGCCGTCGTCCGCCTGTGCGAGCAGGCCGACACGCCGGTGGGTCGCGGCGATCGCCGCGTGCGCCTGGGCGAAGCGGGTGGCGTAGAGCCCAGCGCGGTGCTTGTAGGACTGGTCCGAGTACGTGTCGCCGTACTGATCGCGGTACGACGTCTCGTTGCCGAACTCGATCTGCCGCACGGCTCGCTGTCGACCGCGGCCGTTGGCCCAGAAGCTCCCGCCGCGGCCGAACGCCGCGGCCCAGCGGCCCACGTTCCTCGCCTCGGCCTCGGTCGGCATACGCCCGTGGAAGCCCGCCAGCAGCAGCGGCCGCGCGCCGAAACCTGCGATCGCCGCGAGGCTCGTGCGCATGGAAGCCACCGGCGTGCCGATGTCGAACTCGATGCGCACCACGCGGGCGCCCAGCTTCCCGGCGGCCGCCGCGGACAGGCGATGGTTGGCGGTGGAAACCAGCCCGGGAGTGAACCGCGGCTTCGCATCGGCGACGTCGGAGCCCCAGCTCGCCGTCCAGCCGGCCACGACAACCGCGAGCGTGAGGAGAAGCCACAGTCGCAAGCGCCCAACTCTGGCAAAGCCGCCGCGCGCCCGTGCCGGACGGGCCTACCCCCGGCGCGGCACCTCGCTCAGATCCTTCACGTCCGTTACGCCGACCCGCGGCCGATAGAAGAGAAGACCTCGCCGCTCTCGAGGATCTCGCTCACCCCCTGTCTCTGTAGGTCGGTCGATGCGCTCTCCAAGCACTGCCGTCCTTCGCGTAGCCTGCCGCCATCCGGTATCCGGGCCAGCATCCACGTCGCGCCACCGTTGTGGGCGCGGGTTCCTTCGGCACCGCGGTCGCGGTGCTGCTGGTGCGGGCCGGTCTGCGCACCGCGTTGCTGTGCCGGACAGCGGAGCAGGCCGACGAGCTCTCGCGCGGGCGCCTCAACGAGCGCTACCTGCCCGGGGTGGAGCTGCCGCGCGAGCTGCGCGTCCGCGCGCTCGCAAGCGGGCGCGACCAGCTGGCCCGCTCCGATCTGGTGTTCCTGGCCGTGCCGTCGAAGGCGCTGCCGGAGGCGCTCGCCGAGTTGAACGAGCTCGGCGTGTCGGCGCAGGCCGGCATCGTCTCGCTGGCGAAGGGGCTGGTGCCTCCGGACGGGCTGTCGGCCACCGTCGCGCTCGAGGCGGTGTTCGGCTCGCAGCGGGTCGCGTGCGTGGGCGGCCCCTCGCATGCGCGCGAGATGGTCGAGTCGGGCGCGGGGCTGGTGTGCGCCTCGCGCTCGGAAGCCCTCGCCCACGGGGTGGCGGAGGCCTTCCAGCGCGCCGGGGTGGTGTGCGAGGTGTCCGACGACCCCGTCGGCGTGGAGCTCGCGGGCGTGGCGAAGAACGCCGCCGCCGTCGCGGTCGGCGCCACCCAGGCCCAGGGCCTGAACGCCGCCGGCATGGCGGCCGCGGACATCTTCCTCGAGGTGCTTGCGCTGGCCCGGGCCAGCGGCGGCGACGCGCGCACGTTCGTCGGGCGGGCCGGAACCGGCGACCTGGTGGCCACCGCACTCGCCCCGACGTCGCGCAACCGCAGCGCCGGCGAGCTGCTCGCCAAGGGCGTGCCGGCGGACGAGATCGCCGGGCGCATCGGACAGGCGGTCGAGGCGCTCGAAACCGTTCGCCTGCTCGCCCGCGCGATCGAGCGGCAGCGGCTCGAGGCGCCGGTGGTTTCGGCACTGGCGCGCCTGATCGAGGGCTCGATGCCGCTCGAGGAGTGGATCGCCCTGGTACGGGCCAAGCAGCCGCCGCCCGCCCGCTTCTCGCGCCCGTCTACCTGGTGGACGCGGCTGAGGGCATGGCTGCGACGCCGCTAGACTCGAAGGAGCGATGAAGACCGAAATCCACCCCGAATACGTGCCGGCCCACGTGCGCTGCACCTGCGGCAACGAATTTTGGACTCGCTCCACCAAGCCCGAGCTGCATGTCGAGATCTGCTCCAACTGCCACCCCTTCTACACGGGTCGCCAGAAGCTGGTCGACACGGGTGGCCGGGTGGAGCGCTTCCGCCGCCGCGCAGCCCGCGCCGGGCGCTAGACCCGAAGCGGCCGGCTCGGCCGGCCGCGCAGGGAAAGGCATTCAACTGCGCAACTCAGGCGCCTCGGGCCTGTTCTCACGGAGCATGCGTCGGAGGCTCCTGACAGCGCCTGTCCTGGTCGCCGCCCTCGCGGCGGCGGTGACGTCCGCTTCGGCGGGCGACCTGCGCGTTCCCGCGCGAGTGAAGCTGACCGACTGTTCGATCGAGAGCCGGTCGGCTCTGTTCGTGGCGCGCATGAGCCAGGTCACGGGCAGCGATCGCATGTGGCTGCGCATCAAGCTGCTGGAGCGCTCCGATGCCGGCTTCCGGGTGCTGAAGGCGCCCGGGCTCGGGCGCTGGCGCAGGTCGAAGCCGGACGTGGCCGCGTTCGCGTACCGCCAGGCCGTGCGCGGCCTCGAGGCCGGCTCGCTCTACCGGGCCGAGGTCGACTTTCGCTGGTACGACGCGAGCGCGAACCTGATCCAGACCGCCACCCGCCGCTCAGCCGCCTGCCGTCAGTTCGACGTGCTGCCCAACCTCACCGCCAGGCCCGTGGGCATCAAGGGCGTCAGCCAGCAGGGCGGGGTGCGCTACCGGGTGCTGGTGACCAACGAGGGCATCGCCACCGCGACCGGCGTGCCCGTTCGGCTCACCGTCGACGGCGTCGTCGTGGCCACCGCGACCGTGCCGGCGCTGGTGCCGGCCGAGCGCCGCGTGCTGATCATGCAGGGGCCCGCCTGCACACAGTCCGTCGAGGCCACGGCCGACCCGGATGGGGTGATCGTGGAGTCCTCTGAGAGCGACAACTCGCACGAGGTCGCCTGCGCGGACTTGCCGTCGGGCTAAGGGCGCCCACCGAGGCGCCGATACCATCGTGGAAGTGAGCGCCTCCCCGTCGACCAACGGTCAGGCTCCCGACCACCTGCGGGAGGCCACCAAGGACGCCCCGATCGGCGGCCAGGCAGTGCTCGAGGGCGTGATGATGCGCGGCATCTCGACCTGGGCCGTGGCGGTGCGCAAGCCGTCCGCCGATCAGCTCGCCGCGGGCGGCCCGGACTCGAAGGAGGGCGCCAAGGGCGAGATCGAGGTGATCTCGGAGCCGCTCGTCTCGTGGACCAAGCGCCATCGGCTGCTGCGCCTGCCGGTCGTGCGCGGCGTGGTCGCGCTCGCCGAGTCGCTCAAGATCGGCTTCCGGGCGCTCGGCATCTCGGCCAACGCGCAGGTGCCGCCCGGCGACGACGGGGCTCAGAAGGAGATCGGCGGCGGCGCCTGGGTGGGCACGATCGTGTTCGCGCTGCTGTTCGCGGTCGGGCTCTTCTTCCTGTTGCCGGCCGGCCTCACCAACCTCTTCTCGGACTCGATCCCCAACGGGCTCGTCTTCGTGGTGATCGAGAAGCTGATCCGCATCTCGATCTTCCTGGCCTACCTGTGGCTGATCTCGCGCATGCCCGACCTGCAGAGGGTGTTCGAGTACCACGGCGCCGAGCACAAGACGATCTCGTGCTACGAGGCGGGCGAGCCGCTCACCCCGGAGAACGCGCAGCGCTACTCGCGCTTCCACCCGCGCTGCGGCACCAGCTTCCTGCTGCTGGTGATGATCGTGGCCATCGTCGTGTTCGCCCCGCTGGGCAAGCTCGATTGGCCCTTGCTGTTCGCCTCGCGCGTGCTCGGCATCCCCGTGGTCGCCGGGCTGGCGTTCGAGCTGATCAAGTGGTTCGGCCGCAACCGCACGAAGCGCTGGGCGCGCGCGCTGATGTGGCCCGGCATGCAGCTGCAGCGCCTGACCACGCGCGAGCCCGACCTGCCCCAGCTGGCCGTGGCGATCGCGGCGCTGGAGGCGGTGCTGGCGGTCGAGAACCCGCGCGCCGCGTCCGAGGAGGACCTGGTCGGGATCGAAGTAGTGGCCTAGGGCGTCCGTCCAGCTGACGTTTAGCCCGGGCGCTGCCTCGGGAGGGTTCTCAGATGGGAGACGTACTGCTCACCGGCGCGACCGGGTTCGTCGGACAGGAGCTGCTGGCGCGCCTGCTCGCGCGTGGCGATCGCAACGTGCACGCGCTCGTGCGCGCCGACGACGACCACGGCGCCGCCGCGCGGCTGCCGGAGCACGAGCGCCTGAACGCCTGGGCGGCCGACATCGAGCGGCCCGGGCTGGGCCTGCACGGCCGGCGCGCCGACGCGCTCACCGAGCGGGTGTCCACGGTGATCCACTGCGCCGCGTCGGTGTCGTTCTCGCTGGGGCTGGAGGAGTCGCGGCGCGTGAACGTGCAGGGCACCCGGCGCATGGCGGAGCTGGCCGAGCGCTGCGCCCAGCGCGGCGGTGGCCTCGAGCGGTTCTCGTATGTGTCCACCGCCTACGTCGCCGGAGCCCACAGCGGCGCCTTCGGCGAGGACGATCTCGACGTCGGGCAGAGCTTCCGCAACCCCTACGAGCAGTCCAAGTTCGAGGCCGAGCGGCTGCTGCGCGAGCGCGCCGCCGGGCTGCCGCTCCAGGTGCTGCGCCCGAGCATCGTCGTCGGCGACAGCCGCACCGGGTGGACCTCGTCCTTCAACGTGCTCTACCCGCCGCTGCGCGCCTTCGCGCGCGGCGCGATGCCCGTGTTGCCGGCGCGGCGCCGCTCGCCGGTCGACGTGGTCCCCGTGAACTACGTGGCCGACGCCGTCGATCGGCTCGCCCGCGAAGGGCCGGACGGCACCTTCCACCTGGTCGCCGGCCGCAACGCCACCACGGTCGGCCGGCTGATGGAGCTGGCCTCCCGGCGCTTCCAGCGCCCGCCTCCGCCGGTGTTCCCGCCGCGCCTCTACCGGCGGCTCGTGCGACCGCTGCTGGTGCCTCGCATGGGCAGCGCCCGGCGCGAGTCGCTGCGGCGCATGGAGGTCTACTTCCCCTACTTCTCCATGCGCGTGCGCTTCGCCGACCGCCGCCACCCGCCGGCGCTGCCGGTCGAGCGCTACTTCGACCGCCTGCTCGACTTCGCCGAGCGCGCGGGATGGGGGCACCGGCCCGTCGAGCGGCCGGCGGCCGCGGGCGCCTGAGGCATCACGTCGGGGGGACCGCCTTTGGCCGGGCGGGGGTGGCCAGCATCACGGCCGCTGCCAGCACCAGGGCGGCGCCGCCCAGCTGCGCGACCGTAAGCCGCTCGCTGAAGGCCACGTAGGCGAGCCCGACGGTGACCACCGGCTCGAACGTAGACAGGATCGAGGCGGTGCTGGGTCCCACGCGCGCCATCCCGGCGAAGAACGTGGAGATCGGCAGGGCGGTGGACACGGTCGCGATCAGGCCAAGCCAGAGCCAGCCCTCCGCCTCGAACCCGAAGTCCAGCTCGCCGGAAGCCACGCCCACCACCGTGAAGGTGCAGGTCGCGCCCAGGCACACGAGGGCCGAGAGGGCGAGCGGCGGGATCGCGATCCCGGTCCGGTCGGCGACCAGGATGTAGACCGTGTACGCCACCGCCGCGCCGAGGGCCATCGCCGTGCCGAGCGCGTCGAAGCTGCCGCCGGCCGAGCCGGCCAGCACGACTACCACCCCGGCCGATGACAGGGCCAGCGCCGCGAGCCGCCTGCGATTCGGCCGCTCGCGCCCGAGCGCGATCGCGGCGAGCGTGACCCACGCGGGATATGTGTAGAGCAGCAAGGCGAGCAGTGAGGCGTCCATGCGGCGCAGCGCCCCAAAGAACAGCCCCGCCTGTGTCGCGTAGCCCACCGCACCGAGCGCGAGCCCCACGGCGAGCGCCCGCGCCTCGGTCGCGCCCGCCCGCAGCCCCGGACGCACGGCGATCATGGCGCCGAAGATGGTGGCACCCAGGGCGAACCGGACCAGCAGCAGGGTGAGGGTCCCCACGCCCGCCTCGTAGGCGAGCTTGCCGAATATGGCCATCGCACCGAACCCGGCGGCCGAGACGAGGCACAGCACCGCCCCGAATGCCCGCGCTTCGCCGCTCGCCATCGGGGCATCCTGACGGGGGTGTCAAGCCTACGGACGCTGTCCCATCGCGCGGCCTTGCGCGAGGCCGGCCGCGATCACACCCGCCCGCGGCCGGGCGTCCATCAGGTTCGGGCCGATCGCCGCGAGCGAGGCGGCGTCGGGGGAAACCGTCGTCACCCGCGCGCCGCGGCGCTCCAGCGCCAGCGCTTCGACTCCGGCGATGGAGCGCGACAGGGCTCCCAGCGCGCCGAGCGGCGTCGCGCGGCTGGCGCGCATCGAGCCGGTCGGGTTGAGGCAGAGCACGCGCGTCCCTCGGCCAGCCGGCGCGCGGTCCATGTTCGTCGGGCTCCAGACGCCGCCGTCCACGTAGCTGCGACCGCCGACCACCACCGGCCGGAACACGCCCGGGATCGCGCACGAGGCCTCGACGGCGGTGCCGACGCCGACTTCGGGCGCCCCGGCCGTGCCGAACATCACCCTCCTGCCGCTCTCCACCTCGACCGCGGCGACGGACAGGCGGCCGTCCCAGCGCGCGCCGGATCGCTCGAGCTCCCGCCCCAGGTTGGCGAGCGACCGCCGCCCCGGCGGTACCCGGCTGAGCGCGAGCCGGCGGAGCAGCGCCCCTCCCGCTTCCGTGGAGCGCAAGCCCAGCAGCGCCAGCGGAGCCGCAACCGCGCGGCCGGCTCCCAGCGCCAGCTCGAAGGCCTGGGCGGCGGGACCTGTGTCGCCGGCCACGTCAGCGGACCGCACCGCCGGCTGCTCGGGCAGCTCGCCGAGGCGGGCGCGGGGCTCGATTCCCGCGGCCAGCACGGCGGCGACGATCGAGCCCGCGGACGTGCCGACGAAGGCGTCGCAGTCGCGCGCGTCGAAGCCGGCTGCGTCCGCCAGCCCGGCGAGCACAGCGGTCATCCAGGCCTCGCCGAGGACTCCACCGCCGCCGAGAACGAGCACCTCAGGGCGCTGGAAGCCGGCCACCTCGGGGTTTCTACCCGAAGCGCCGGGGCCGAAGCGAGGCGGGGGCCGTACCCTTGTCTGCGTGACCGAGAGGCTCGTGGAGCAGATCGAGAGCCGCTTTGACGAGCTCTCGCAGCAGATGGCCGACCCGGCGGTCATCGGCGACCAGCGGCGCTACGCAGAGGTCGGCCGCGCCTACCGTGCGCTGGAGCCTGCCCACCGGCTCGCGCAGGAATGGCGGCGCGCGACCGACGACGCCGCGGGCGCGCGGGAGCTTCTGGCGGAGGACGGCGACGACCCGGAGCTGCGCGAGATGCTGCGCGGCTACGAGGAGCGGCTCGGGCAGCTGGAGGAGGAGATCCGGCTCGCCATGGTCGAGCCCGACCCGAACGACGACAAGGACGTGATCGTCGAGATCCGGCCGGGCACGGGCGGGGAGGAGGCGGGGCTGTTCGCCGCGGACCTCTACCGGATGCTGTCCCGCTACGCCGACCGGCGCGGCTTCAAGCAGGAGCCGATCGAGCTCGGCGACGGCCACTTCACGTTCGCCGTAAAGGGCCAGGGCGCCTACAGCGTCTTCAAGTACGAGGGTGGGACGCACCGCGTGCAGCGGGTGCCGGAGACCGAGTCGCAGGGCCGCATCCACACCTCGACGTCGACTGTGGCCGTGCTGCCCGAGGCCGAGGACGTCGACGTGCAGATCGACCCCAACGACCTCCAGGTCGACGTGTACCGCTCGTCGGGGCCCGGCGGCCAGTCGGTGAACACCACCGACTCGGCTGTGCGCATCACCCACAAGCCGACCGGCCTGGTGGTGTCGATGCAGGACGAGAAGTCTCAGCTCCAGAACCGCGACAAGGCGATGCGCGTCCTGCGCGCGCGGCTGCTCGAGCGCGAGCTGGCGGCCCAGCAGGCCGAGGAGGCGGCGCAGCGTCTCGCCCAGGTCGGGTCGGGTGCGCGCGCAGAGAAGGTCCGCACCTACAACTTCCCGCAGGACCGCGTGACCGACCACCGCGTCGGGCTGACCAAGGGCAACCTGCCGGGCGTGCTGGCCGGTGACCTGGACGAGTTCACCGCGGCGCTCCAGGCCGAGGACAAGCGACGGAAGCTCGAAGTCGCGGCGGTGTGACGGCCCGCGACGCGCTCGACGCCGCCGTCGACGCGCTCACGGCCGCCGGATGCGAGACGCCCCGCCTCGACGCCGAGCTGCTGATCGCCGATGCGCTCGGGGTGGACCGGGCGGCGTTGGTGGTCGATCCGGCCATGGCGATCCCGGGGTCCGCCGCGCGCGTGATCGGCGAGCGGGTGCGCCGGCGGTTGCAGCGCGAGCCGGTGGCCTACATCCTGGGCCGCAAGGGCTTCCGCAGGCTCGAGCTGATGGTCGACCGCCGAGTGCTGATCCCGCGGCCCGAAACCGAGCTGCTGGTGGAGGTGGCGCTGGAGCTGCCGGCGGGGGCGCGCGTGCACGACGTGGGCACGGGCTCGGGGGCGGTGGCGCTGGCGCTGCGGGACGAGCGGCCGGATCTGGTGGTGAGCGCGTCGGATGCGTCGGCTGCGGCGGTGCAGGTGGCTGTGACCAATGGGCTCGATGCCGTCGTTTGCCCCGGGCTGCCGCCCGGCGAATACGACATGGTCGTCGCGAACCTCCCTTACGTGCGGGAGGACGAGTGGGCTGGGTTGCAGCCCGAGATCCGGCTGTATGAGCCGCGCGAGGCGCTGGTGGCGGGGGTCGATGGGTTGGAGGCGATCCGCTCGGTTGTCGATGGCGCTCCGTCCGGTTTGCTTCTTGCTCTCGAGCACGCACCCGACCAGACAGAGGCGGTAAAGGGGCTGCTGCGCCAACCTCGCACCCGTCCCGACCTGGCCGGCCACCCACGCGTGACCGTCGGGGAAGCGCCGTGACGCCCGAGGAGGTTCAAGCCTTCGAGCGGTGCATGTCCGTTGGGGGCGTGGCGTTGTTCCCCGCCGACACGGTCTACGGGCTCGCGACCGAACCCGACTCCGGTGAGGGGGTGCGGCGGCTGTATGAGCTCAAGGGGCGCCCGCCCGCTCGGCCCGCGGCGGTGATGTTCTTCCGGGTGGAGCTCGCGCTGGCGGGTCTGCCCGAGCTGCCGGCCGCCACGCGCGACGCCCTCGAGCGGCTGCTGCCGGGCGGCGTGACGCTGCTGCTCCCCAACCCGGCCCGCCGCTTCCCGCTCGCCTGCGCGGACACGCCCGAGGTCCTGGGCCTGCGTGTGCCGGAGCTCGACGGCGCCCTCGCTCCCCTGGCCGCCATCCGTTGGCCGGTCCTGCAGTCGAGCGCCAACAGATCCGGCGAGCCGGAGGCGCGTCGCGCCGACGAGGTGGACGAGCGCGTGCGCGTGGGCGTCGACCTCATCCTCGACGGCGGCGAGCTGCCCGGCACGCCTTCGACGGTGGTCGATCTGACCGCCTACGACCGTGACGGCTCGTGGGACATCGTGCGCGAGGGCGCGGTGCCGCGGAGACGTGTGGAGGCGATGCTACGGTCCTCTCGATGAGCGACCTGAGCCCCGACTACTTCACCAAGCCCGTCGCCGACGTCGACCCCGAGATCGCCGAGGTGCTCCGCGACGAGGCCAATCGCCAGGAGACGACGCTCGAGATGATCGCCTCCGAGAACTTCGTGCCGCAGGCGATCCTCGACACCGGTGGCTCGGTGCTCACCAACAAGTACGCCGAGGGGTACCCCGGCAAGCGCTACTACGGCGGCTGCGAGTTCGTGGACATCGCCGAGCAGCTGGCGATCGACCGCGCCAAGGAGCTGTTCGGTGCCGACCACGTGAACGTGCAGCCGCACTCGGGAGCGCAGGCCAACTCCGCCGTCTACATGGCTTTGCTCGAGCCGGGCGATCGCATCCTCGGCATGCGTCTCGACCACGGCGGCCATCTCTCGCACGGGATGAAGATCAACTTCTCCGGGCTCTACTTCGACATCGTGTCCTATGGGGTGCGCGAGGAGGACTCGCGCCTCGACATGGACGAGCTGCAGCAGATCGCCGAGGACTCGCGGCCGAAGCTGATCATCGCCGGCTGGTCGGCGTACCCCCGCCAGCTGGACTTCCAGCGCTTCCGCGAGATCGCCGACTCGGTCGGCGCCCTGCTGATGGCCGACATGGCCCACTTCGCCGGCCTGGTCGCCGCCGAGCAGCACCCCAGCCCGGTGCCCTACTGCGACGTCGTCACCACCACCACGCACAAGACGCTCGGCGGGCCGCGCGGGGGGATGATCCTGTGCCGCGAGGAGTTCGCCAAGAAGATCAACTCGCGCGTGTTCCCCGGGCACCAGGGCGGGCCGCTGATGCACGCGATCGCCGGCAAGGCGGTGGCGATGAAGGTGGCGCAGTCGGACCTGTTCCGCGAGCGCCAGGCGCGCACGCGCGAGGGCGCCGCGATCGTGGGCGAGGAAATGGTCGCGGCGGGGGTGAACGTGCTCACCGGCGGCACGGACGTGCACCTGGTGCTGGCCGACCTGCGGGAGTCGGAGCTCGACGGCCAACAGGCCGAAGATCGACTGCACGACATCGGCATCACCGTCAACCGCAACGCCGTGCCCTTCGACCCGCGGCCGCCGGCCGTGTCGTCGGGCCTGCGCATCGGCACCCCCGCGCTGGCCACGCGCGGCTTCGGCGCCGACGAATTCCGCGAGGTCGGCAAGGTCATCGGCGAGACGCTGACGGGTGACTTCACGGACGACAAGAAGTCCGAGCTGTCGCAGCGCACGCGGGCACTCGCGGAGCGCTATCCCCTGTATCCGCAGCTGGTCCCCGCGGCCGTCTAGGGCCGGCGGCCTTCAGGTTTCCCGGGCACCGCTGGGTACCCTGACTCGCATGGACGAGCTCGATGCCCTCTGGGCGTTCCTCGTCGCGGCCGCGATTGCTTTCGCGGCAACGCCGCTCACCGCCCGCTTCGCCCGCCGTTTGGGCGTGGTGCACTACCCGCGTGACCGGGACCTGCACGACCGGCCGGTGCCGGGCCTGGGCGGGCTCGCCATCCTCGCGGCGGCCGTAGCCCCGGCGCTGATCTTCCTGCCAAGCAACCAGGAGACGCGCGGGATCGTGGGCGGCGCGGTGGCGATCGCCCTGGTGGGAGCCGTCGACGACGCTCGCCCCGGCGGCCTGCACCCGCTGGTGAAGCTGGCCGGCCAGTTCGCCGCCGCCGCCATCCCGGTCTGGTGTGACGTGCGGGTGCCGAACGTGACGCTCCCGTTCATCGACCCGATTCAGCTCGGCGATTGGAGCTACCCGCTCACGCTGTTCGGGATCGTCGCCGTCATGAACGTCGTCAACTTCACCGACGGCGCGGACGGGCTCGCGGCCGGCGTGTGCACGATCGCCGCGGGCACCTTCGCCGTGATCGCGCTGTCGCTCGACCGCGTGGACGCGGGCGTGCTGGCCGCGCTGACAGCCGGGGCCGCGGTCGGCTTCCTGTGGCACAACTTCCACCCGGCGTCGATCTTCATGGGCGACGCCGGCTCCAACCTGCTCGGCATGCTGCTCGCCTGCGTGGCGATCCAGGGCGTGCTGAAGACCGCCGCCGTGGTGGCGCTGTTCTTCCCGCTGCTGATCCTCGCCGTGCCCGCGCTGGACGCCACGTTCGTGGTGGCGAAGCGGATCAAGTACGGCCGCCCGGTCTACTCCGCCGACCGATGGCACTTCCACCACCGCTTCGCGAACATCGGCTTCTCGCAGCGGCGCACGGTGCTCTACCTGTACGGGTGGACGCTGTCGCTGGCGGCCCTGGCGCTGGCCATGCGCTTCGTCCCCTACTCGGACGACGACGGCACCCTCCACACCGGCTGGACGCTGGTGATCGCCGCGTTCGCGCTGATCGCCGTCGCGGCGAGCGTCTACCTGGTGATCGTGCTGGAGATCCTCAAGTTCAAGCGCTTCCGCGAGCGCGAGCTGCGCCGCCAGGTGGAAACCGGTGAGATCGCCGCCCTGAGCGAGTCGGAGATCGACAGCGAGATCGAGCGCGAGCTGGAGACGGGCGAGTTCCAGGCCGTGCGGCCGCCCGAAACCGGCGAGTTCGAGGCCGTTACCCGCCGGGACTGAGTGTGCTCTTCCGGCGCCGCTCGCTCGACGGCATCCGGGCGGGGGAGATCACGCTCGCCTTTCGTCGCTGGGAGCGGCCACGGGCTCGGGCCGGCGGGCGTCAGCGTACGGCGGTCGGCGAGCTCGCGATCGACTCGGTCGCCCCGGTCGACCGCGCCGACATCACGGCAAGGGACGCCGCCCAGGCCGGACACGCGTCGCTGGAAGGGCTGCTCGCCGAGCTCGACGCTCGCGGCGACGCCCCGATCTGGCGGATCGAGCTGCACTGGGCCGGCGAGGACCCGCGCCGCTCGCTGCGCGAGCGCGCCGACCTCGACCCCGCCGAGCTGGACGCCTTGCGCGCGCGGCTGGAGCGGCTCGACCGGGCGAGCCGCCACGGGCCGTGGACGCGGGAGGCGCTGCAGCTGATCGCGCAGCGACCGGAGGTGCGCGCGGCCGACCTGGCCGCCGTGGCCGGGCGCGAGAAGCTGCCCTTCAAGCGCGACGTGCGCAAGCTGAAGGAGCTCGGGCTGACGGAGAGCCTGGAGGTCGGGTACAGGCTCTCGCCGCGGGGCCGGGCGCTGCTGGAGCGGCTGGGGGTTGCTGAACGGCAGCAATGAAGGGTGGCTCGGCCGCGGTCGGCGCCCGGCGCGGCCGCGAATCGCATATTCGACATCTATTTGCTGCTGAATATTCGATTCGTCGCGGCGGACGGCCCCGTTTGGCCGTCAGAACAGCGAGGGCTGCTCCGGCGGCGGCGCCGCCATCTGCGGCTCGACGTCCTCCGGCCCATCGTCCGCCGCCGGATCGCGGCGCAGCCCCGTGACGCGCCGCCCCGCGCGCACCAGGCGGGACAGGCGCTCGCGCTCCGCCTTCTGCGCGTAGGCGCCACGGGCGTACAACGCCTCGTAGCGCGGCACCAGGTCCGGCCGGTAGGAGCGCAGCCAGTCCATGACGATCTCGCGCACCTCGCCGCGCAGGTGCAGGCAGATGCCGCCGATCGATACGGCGCCCGCCTCCGCGCACAGCTCGAGGATCTTCTCCACCTGCTGCGGCGAGTCGTTGATGCCCGGCATCAGCGGGGCGATCAGCACGCCCGTCGGGATGCCGGCGCGGTTGAGCTCGGCCACAGCCTCGATGCGCTTGCGCGGGTGCGGCGTGTGCGGCTCGCTGGCGCGCCAGGCCTTCTCGTCGAGCGTGGGGATCGACAGGTTGGCGGCGAAGCTGGGGATCTGCTTGAACAGCTCGATGTCGCGCAGCAGCAGCGGCGACTTGGTGAGCACCGAGCTGGGCGTGCGCGAATCCCGCATCGCCTCCCAGACGCCCGGCAGCAGCTCGTAGCGCTTCTCGACCCACTGGTACGGATCGGTGTTGGTCCCGAGCGCCACGTGCTCGCGCTTCCACGACGGCTTCATCAGCTCCGCCCGCGCCACCTCCGGCGTATTGACCTTGACGACGATCTCGCGCTCGAAGTCGCGGCCGGCGTCGAAGTCCAGGTATGTGTGGGTGGGGCGAGCGAAGCAGTAGACGCAAGCATGAGTACATCCTCTGTACGGATTGATCGTCCACCGGAACGGCATCCGCGATGCCTTGGGCACCTTGTTCAGGACCGACTTGGCCTGCACCTCGTAGAAGCGCACATCGAGCGCCTCCGGGGCGTCGAAGGTCCGTACGGCCGCCGGCTCGCGGTAGCCCGGTAGGGCGTGGCTCGCCTCTGTCTCGACTTTGAGGTTGTCCCAGCGCACGAACGCATGTTCGCACACCGGGCGGTCGGGCGCTCGGGCGCTCAGGCCAGCTTGCGCCCCAGCGCGAACCCGCACGCGGCTGCCGCGATCCCGCCCACCACGGAGGCGACCAGGTACCCGAACGCCCGCCACGGCTCCCCGGCGTCCACGTCGAGCACGACCTGGACCGAGAACGTCGAGAAGGTGGTGAACCCGCCCAGGAAGCCGACCCCGAGCGCCTCGCGCACGTCGCGTGAGAACCAGCTCTCGGCCACCAGCAACCCGAGCAGGAACGACCCCACGATGTTGATCCCCACGGTGGACCACATCAGCGCGTCCGTGTGCATTGTCGCCTTGCCGATGCCGTAGCGGGCCAGGACCCCGCACACGCCACCAACGGCGACGAGCAGAGCGGTCATTCCTCCCCGAACGCCGTCACGATCAACCGGCGCGGCCCGCCGTTGTCGCGGTGCTCGCACAGGTAGATGCCCTGCCACGTGCCGAGCGCCAGCCGGCCGTCGCGCACCGGGATCACCAGCGAGGCGTCCGTCAGCGCCGCCTTGATGTGGGCCGGCATGTCGTCGTCGCCCTCGAGCGTGTGCGTGAAGTAGTCGGCGCCGTCCGGCACCGCGCGGTCGAACCACGCAGCGAAGTCGCGCCGCACGTCGGGCGAAGCATTCTCGTTCAGCGTCAGCGAGGCCGACGTGTGCTGCATGAACACCACCGCGATGCCGACGCTCAGCGACCGCAACTCGGGCACGCCGTCGACCACCTCGTCGGTGACGAGATGGAACCCGCGCGGGCGCGGGGGCAGGGTCAGCTGGCTCTGAATCCACATCGAGAAGGCCGAAAGCTAAAGAAAATGACCACTAGCGGCCGATAACGACTGGAAATGGGCCTCCTGTCCGTCCTTGCCGCTGGGGCGCTGGTCCTGCTCGTTGTGGTCTTCCATCAACGACGGCAGATCGCTGCGCTCGCCGCACGCCTGTCAGAGGCGAGCCGAGTCGACCCGCTCACGGGCCTGCTGAACCGGCGCGCCTTCGAGGAGCTGCTCAACTTCGAGCTGGACCGCTCGCGGCGCACCGGCCGCCCCGTGTCGGTGATCGTGGGCGAGCTGGAGGGGATGGGTCGCATCAACTCGGAGCGCGGCCACGCGGCCGGAGACACGGCGCTCCAACAGGTCGCCGACGACATGTCGAAGTGGAAGCGGCGGATCGACTCGGCCGGTCGTCTGGGCGGCGAGAAGTTCGGCATCCTGCTCCCGGAAACCGACGAGCACGGCGCGTTCCTGGTGGCCGAGCGGCTGCGCCGCGCGGCGCGCCGCGGCTTCGCCCACGAGGCCCTGCCGCTGACGATGTCCTTGGGCGTGGCCAGCTACCCGCGGCACGGCGAGCAGTTCGGCGTGCTGATGGGGGCCGCGACGCGCGCCGTCGACGCGGCCGTGGAGCTAGGCCGCGACCGCTCGGTGATCTACTGCGACGACATCGACCGCATGCTCGCCGAGGTGCCCGGGCAGGGCAGCGGCGAGCCGCGCATCTCCAGCATCATCGGCCTCGCGGAGGAGCTCGACATCCGCGACACCGGCACCAGCGGCCACTGTCACACCGTCGGGCGCCACGCCGCGCTCATGGCAGCGGAGCTCGGCTTCGCGGCCGAGCACGTCGAGCGCGTGCGGCTTGCGGGGCTGGTGCACGACATCGGCAAGACCGGCGTGTCGGATCGGCTGATGAGCAAGTCCGGGCCGCTCGACGCCGACGAGTGGCGCTCGATCCGCACCCACCCGGAGATCGGCGCGCGGCTGCTCGCTCACCCCGAGTTCGAGGACCTGCGCGCCTGGGTGCTCGCGCACCACGAACGCGCGGACGGCAAGGGCTACCCCTTCGGGCTGACGGGCGAGGAAATCCCGATCGAGGCGCGCATCCTCGCTATCGCGGACGCCTACGAGGCAATGACCTCCGAGCGCGCCTACCGGTCCGCCCTCGGCGAGGAGATGGCGGTCGCCGAGCTTCAGAGCGGCGCGGGCACCCAGTTCGACGCCGCGCTGGTCGCGATCTTCCTGGACGCGCTGGCGCGCCGCGAGGTGGCCGCGCTCCCGCAGGCGTCGTAGAGCAAGCGGCCCGATCCGGCGCTCAAGGCGCCCCGCCCGTCAGCCGAGGCCACTTGACGGCTCTCCGCAGCGCGGCCCGGCTGGCCGGGTGGTTGGAGAGCGCGAACTCGGGCTTGAGCAACGCCGACTGGTAGTAGACGGCCATGCGCACGCGTGGGTGCGACTTGAGGAAGCCGAAGAACTGCCGCACGAAGCCCGGCTCGTCGCTGCCCCACACGCCCCACTCGGCGAAGGCGAACGGCTTGCTGCGCCACTTGCGGAAGCGGTAGAAGGAGTGCATGGCCGACGTTGCCCTGTAGGGCGAGTACCAGGTGGTGCCGACCCAGTCCACGTATCCCTTGCCGGGCCAGAAGTGCTTCGGGTGGTTCTTCTCGATCTCGGGGTTGCCGAACGAGAGCGGCACCCACATCAGCGCGACCCGCGGTCGCGGAAGCTCGTCCGCGCCGGTGCGCACCGGCGGCAGCTTCAGCCGCCGCAGCTGCGCGTCTATCGTGGCGACCGCACCGCCGCGCTCGATCAGGGCGAGCCGCCGCCAGGCCCTCTTGAACCAGCCGGTGGTGTAGGCGGGGCCGCGCAGGCGGCCGGAGTGGTCGTAGGCCGAGTAGGGGTTGTTGGCGTTGTTCATCTCGGACAGCGGGCGCAGGTAGACGGTCTGGCCGTGTTCGGCGAGCAGGCGGTTGAGGCCGACCAGGAATGCGTCGCCCTCACCTGTGGCCAGGTCCTTCGGCGACAGCCCGGTGTCCTCGGTCGACACCGACAGCATCGCCCGCGAGCTCGCGCGCTCGGCGTCCTGGAGGCGGAAGCCGAGCCAGTGGAAGTTGGACCGGCTCGCGCCCCAGGAGATGAAGTAGTTGAAGACCGCCGGGTGCTTGCCCGACTGCTGCGCGAACGCCCCGATCGAGCCCGCGGTGTAACCGCCCTGGCCGCCCCAGAGCACCTTGTCGCCGGTCGCCGTGTAGGGCTCGGCGGAGGCGGCCGCGGGGAGGGCCGGGACGAGCACAGCCAGCAGGACACTTAGACGAATTCGCATTGCGAGCGACCATAGCCAAGCCATCTATGCCGACCTCCAGATCGCGGCCGCGGCCGAGGCGGCCGGCGTACCGGTGCTGCACTACGACGAGGACTACGACCGGATCGCGGCCGTCGCGGACCAGCCCTGCGAGTGGCTCGCGCCGCGCGGGTCGCTGAGCTGACGCCGCCGCCACGGGCCGCGAGCCAACTGTCACAAAGTAGTCACAAAGTCGGATCTTCATGTACCGTTCCCACCCCGCGGGGGAGGATTGAGACGCCGCCGGTCCGTCGCCCTCCCCGCGACACCCCCTTGACGACGCACGCTCTGAAAGCATCTGATCCCATGCCGCTGCGGATGCTGCGGTACCTCGACCTCGTCTTGCTGGCGCTGGCCTTGCCGATCTTCGTCGCGGCCGGCCTGCCGCTGCTCGGCTACGCGGGCGCGGCCGGCGGTTGGCTCGTCCAGCGCGGGGTACAGGCACTCATCGAGAGGCGTGCGCGAGCATCCGATGACCCCCGGACCGTCGCGGGCCTGCTCACGGGCTCGATGATCTCGCGCGGCTGGATCGTGGCCGGCTCGATCTTCGTCGTCGGGCTGACCGAGCGCGAGGCCGGGCTGTCCGCCGCCATCCTCGCGATCACGCTGTTCACCTTCTACTTCACCGGCCAGCTGATCGGCCGGCCCTTCGAGGGGGACCGCAAGTGAGCACCCGGCAGAAGTTCCTCATCGGCTTCGCCTTCTACCTCGCCGTGGCGATCGGCCTCTACCTGATCTTCGGTTCCGACGGGAAGAACGACCACTTCAAGCCCCAGAACGAGTTCAAGCTCGAGCCCTGGGTCGAGTTCAAGGTCGGCGGCCTCGACCTCTCGTTCAACAAGGCCGTGCTGTACGTGCTGCTCACCTGCACGCTGACGATCACGACGATGGTCTACATCGCGCGGCGCATGCAGGAGCGCCCCAACCGCGTCCAGACGATCATCGAGGGCGCCTACGACCTCACCTACAACCAGATCGCCAAGAACAACATGCCGTCCGAGGCCGCCGCGAAGTGGTTCCCCTTCGTGGCCACGCTGTTCTTCTTCATCTGGTTCTCGAACATGCTCGGCTACATCCCGCTGCCGGTGAACAGCGAGGAGACGATCGGCATCTTCGGCCTGGACTTCCCGGCATTCGCGCTCTACGCCGCCACGGCCAACCTGTCGATCCCGCTGGTGCTGACGCTGACGGTGTTCACGCTGTACCAGGTCGAGGGCATCCGCAAGCACGGCCTGGTCAGGTACCTCAAGGGCTGGCTCCCCGCCGGCGTGAGCGGCCCCGCCGCCGTGCCGATCTTCTTCATCGAGGTGATCTCGCAGTTCATGCGGATCATCTCCCTGTCCGTCCGGTTGTTCGCGAACATCCTCGCCGGCCACCTGCTGATCCTGTTCATGGGTGGCGGGCTGGCCGTGCTGCTGGGCCTGGCCGTGCTTGGCTGGGTCACGCTGCCGATCGCGATCGCGTTCTTCGTGCTGGAGGTCGGCCTGATCGCGACGCTGCAGGCCTTCATCTTTGCCACGCTCACGTCCATTTACTTCGGCGAGGCAACCGCCGGAGGCCACTAAGGAGGACTCATGGATCTGGAATCCCTGATACCGCTCGCTCAGGCGACCGACCCGACCCCCGGCCTGAAGGCGATCGCCCTCGGCGTCGGCGCCGGTCTGGGCACGATCGGCCCCGGCATCGGCGTCGGTTACATCTTCGGCAAGGTGATCGAGTCGGTCACCCGGCAGCCCGAGATGCGCGAGGAGATCACGAGCATCCAGTGGCTCGGGTTCGCCCTCACCGAGGCGATCGTGTTCTACGCGTTCATCTTCGGCCTGATCGCCTTCTTCCTCTAGGTGGGCGGCCTGACGGACATCCTTCCCTTCGCGGCCACCGA
>JAXDIG010000053.1:0-38796 GCA_034664125.1 Thermoleophilaceae bacterium
TTTCGATGGGATACGCGCTCGGATCCGCCCCGCCCTGCGCTCCGGCCGCGGGGCGGGCCGCTTTGAGACGCGCAGGGATGGCAAATGCGGCCGACGCTCGCCGCAGCTGCCGCGAACGCGACGTTTAGACCGACGTCGTCCACCCGTCGACGGCCCATGGGACCTCTTTGCCTGCCGTTCAGTCACGTTTGTCTCACCCAGAAGCGTTTGGGCGAGCCGGGCTAGGCGCCCGGTACTCAGGGCCCGATGGGCCGATCCAGAACGAAGACTTCGACCGCGATGTCGGGATCGAGGTTGTGGCTGCTCATGAAGGCCCGCACCTTCGCCCCGGTCAAGGCTTCGATCACCCCCACCAAATCTGCGCGTATCGAGTTCTGGAAGGCCGTTCGCATGTTCATGACGGCGTCGTCCATGCCCCGCGCGACCAGGCTGCGCTCGGCCTTGGTCATCAGGTCCTCGAGCACGACGACCACGACGTCGTCGCGGTAGAAGGCCCGCGCCTTGTTGGGGCCGCGGCCGGTTTCCTCGCGATGGAAGCGGACGACGGCACGCGCGATCGCCGCGTTGAGGTCGCCGCCGATCCGGCGCTCCAGGCCCTCCTTGGCTCCGACCTGATGGTGAGACTCCACGCTGATGCGGACGAGCGTCTCCTCGTCGGCCGGCGAGTCGACCACGACGGTGAACTCCGAGCTCGCGCTCGTGGCCACCCCCTGGGCGCTGGTGAGGCCGGTGAGATCGAGGTGGTCGCCGGTCTTGCGCACGTTGGGGTCCTCGACCGCGTATACGGCGTCGGCGTCGGTGACCAGCCGGATGTAGCTCTTTCCG
Organism: Thermoleophilaceae bacterium; assembly: GCA_034664125.1. Taxonomy (GTDB): domain Bacteria; phylum Actinomycetota; class Thermoleophilia; order Solirubrobacterales; family Thermoleophilaceae; genus JACVRW01. The sequence continues at coordinate 826 of JAXDIG010000053.1, forward strand.
CCCTCGCCCTCGAGCGTCTCGAGGGCGCACCCCAGCAGGGTCGTGTCCCCGTGCACGGCGAGGTCGACCTGACCGTCCTCGAAGTTGAGCATGTCGCCACGGTTGAGTGCTTCCGTGTTCTTGAACACGAAGCTACGGACGGTGGGCTGACCACCGTCCAGTCGGTAGCGAAACTCGAACCCCGGCATGCTGTTCATTGGCCCAGTCGACCGGCGGGCCGAAGCGGCACTCGGGTTGCCGCGCCCTCCCACCTTCAAGGGGCAGTGGCTCCACGCAAAGCAAGGAACCACCGGGATTTATCGGGACTCTACGAGAACGGACGGCGTCGGGGGGGGGCAAAACGGGCTTAGAATCCCCGCCGGCGGGGTCGTGGGCCGCCAGCAAGGACCTCAGAGCGGGGTCAGCGCCGTTCACGGCATCGACCGTCCGGTTGGGGCTACCAGGACAGTCGCACGCGGCCCCGCCCCCTACGGCGGCTCAGCGCGCGGTCACGCGCTCCGCGAAGTCCGCCACCCAGCCGATCGTCTCGACCCCGTCGAGCTCGTTGAAGGTTTCGTGGCGCGCCTCGGGCACGATCCGCTCCGTGAAGTCCTCGCCCTGCAGGCGCTCCACGGCCGGCCGGGCCAGGGCCAGCGGCACCAGCTCGTCGGCCTCGCCGTGGATGTAGAGCACCGGCAGATCACCGAAGCCCGGACCGGCGTCAACCGCTTCGTTTACGCGGTGGAAAGCCTCCAGCGTCGGGCGCTTCCACCCGCCGTGCCAGACCAGTGGGTCGTTCGCGTAGGCCTCGCCGACCGAGGCGTCGCGCGACAGCACGGCCACGTCGATCGGGTCGTCGGGCAGCTCCGGCGCCGCCAACCAGTCGGCGAGCACCGGCGACAGCCCGATCGACGGCGCCGACAGCACCAGGCCGGCCAGCTCGGCCCCGTGGTGCTGCGCGTAGCGAGCCCCGATCATGCCGCCCATCGAGTGCGCCACCAGCACCACCGGCAGGTCGGGGTGCCGCTCGCGCGCCAGGCGGACGACGGCGTGCAGGTCGTCCACGACACCTTCGAAGTCGCCGATCAGCACTCGCTCGCCCTCGGACTCCCCGTGTCCGAGGTGATCGGCGCCGTAGACCGCCGCCCCTCGCTCGACCAGCGCGGCGGCCACGTGCTCGTAGCGGCCGATGTGCTCCCCGTAGCCGTGCGACAGCACGACGATCCGCACCGGCGCCGGGTGCGGCCAGACGCGCACGCTGAGCTGTCCCTCGCTGCCGGTCAGCGAGATCCGGTCGTCGCCGCTCACCGGCGGCATCCTAGGGCTACCGTGAAACTACGTCTCGTTCGGGCTGTTCGTCTGCCTGCGTATCAGCGCGTACGAGGAAGGCCTCAAACTCGGCGGCAGGCATGGGGCGAGCGAGATAGTAGCCCTGGATGATCTCGCAATCGAGGTCGGCCAGCCGCTGCCAGGTGGCGTCGTCCTCGACCCCTTCGGCGACGACGCGCAGCCCGAGTTCGTGGGCGAGCCGGATCGTCGCGCGGACGATGGCGAGGTCGGCCCCCATGGACCCCATCCCGGACACAAACGAGCGGTCGATCTTGATCTCGCAGACCGGAAGCTTGCGCAGGTGCACGAGCGACGAGTATCCCGTGCCGAAGTCGTCGAGCGAAATGCCGATGCCCAGTTCGCCGAGGCGCGCCAAGACATCGCTGATTCGCACTGGATCCGACATCACCGAGCTCTCGGTGACCTCGATCATCAGCGCGGAGGCCGGGACGTCGTGCGCGGTCAGCGCGGCGGCGACTTCATCCGGGAACTGGAGGTCGAGCAGGTCCACCACGCTCGCGTTGACGGCCACATGCAGGTCGTGTCCAGCCGCACGCCAGTGCCGGCAGCGCTCGAGCGCGTCCGCCATCACGCAGCGCGTGAGCTCGCGTCCGAGGCCGGAGTGCTCGGCCAGCGCGAGGAACGCGACGGGCGGTAACAGTCCCCGTTCCGGATGGCGCCAGCGAACGAGCGCCTCGGCTCCCACCAAACGGCGTCCGCGGGCTTCGGCTTTGGGCTGGAAGTGGACCTCGAGCTGGCCCTGCTCGATCGCCTGCGGCAGCTCGCTCGTCAGGGCGAGGTTGTCGCGCGAATGCCGTTCCTGGTCGGCCGCATAGACCTCGCGACCGGAGTGCGAGGCCTTGGCCTGGTACATCGCGATGTCGGCGCACTGGAGCAGCCGCTCCGCGTCGTCGGCGTGGAGCGGGAATACGCCGATGCCGACGCTGGCCGCCACCTTGAGGTGCAGGCCGTCGATCTCGAAGGGAGCGCGCAGGGCGTCGCGCACCCGCTCGGCGACGTGCAGTGCCGAAGCCTCGTCGCAGGGCGGCCCGAGCAACAGCCCGAACTCGTCGCCGCCGAGGCGCGCCAGCGTGTCGGTCGGGCGCAGAATCGGTAGGACCCGTGGCCCGATCTGACGCAGTAGCCCGTCGCCGGCCTGGTGGCCCATCGTGTCGTTGAGCTCCTTGAAGCGATCGAGATCGATGATCAGCAGCGCCAGCGATCCCTGGACGGCACGCGCGCCGGCGATCCCCTCGGCCGCGCGCTGCATGAACAGCCGCCGGTTGGGCAGCGAGGTCAGATCGTCCGTGGTGGCCTGCCGGCGCGTCTCGGTCAGCGTGCGCACGTCGCGGAAGGTCAGCGTGGTGCGCAGCAGCGCCATCAGCAGGGTCACGGTGGCCAGGACCATGGCGATCGCGTCCAGCGTGACGAAGTGGTCGTAGACCAGCAGTCCGATGGCGGTGAGCGCGAACAGGCCGGGGATCAGCAGCATCGACCAGCCCTCCAGCCGCGCCGTGGGGGCGTCGTCTTGGCGCTGCCAGGCCGCCCATGCGATCGAGGCGACTGCGGCCAGGTAGAAGACGAGCGAGGTGGAGCTCGTGCTGGTCGCCCCACCGGCGACGTTGAGCACGAACATGATGTCGCCGATGCAGAGCAGCAGGAATCCGCCGCCCACGAGTATCCAGACTCGGTCCAGCCGAAAGCCCCGCAGCGCCAGGATGCCCATCACCAGGCCGGCGAGGATCAGGTCGGCGATGGGTTCGGCGAGGTTCGTCGCGAGGGCCACGAAGTTGCCGGTCGCCGCGCGCTGCGTGGGGCCCAGGACGACGGCTGCGCCGAGAGCGGCGATCCCGAGGCCGGCGACGATGCCGTCCAGCCACACTCCGGCAGGGGCGCCTTGCCCCTTCTTGCCGCGCGCCAGCCAGACCAGCCCGAGGTAGGCGGCCGGGTACATCGAGAGCCACAGGGCGTTGCTGAGCGACGGGAACGGCGGGGCGGGAAGGTTCTGCAGCCAGAGCGACCAGACCAGGGTGCCGGCGGTGTAGAGCATGATGCCCGCGGCGATCACGATCCAGGGGCCGCGCCCCTCGCGAACGCGGATGACGCGCAGCACGATCAAGGCCGACGCGATGACGTAGACCAGTGACGGCACCCAATCGCGCATGACGTGGTCGATCGACGGCTGGGGGCCGACGGCCGCGTAGACCGCGGTACCCGCGATCGTCACGCCGAGCGTGGCGAACGCGGCGCGCAGAAAAACCCGCTCACGGAACGCAAGCGCCCCGACCCAGCCGATCCGGGCCCGGCGATCCCAGCGAGCGGGCCAGAAGCGGGAAGAGTGTCGCATCTCCCCAATCCATCGACAGACAATTCCGTCTACCTCACAATCGGAGCCTCAAATCGACGGATGTCGCCTGAACGGGCCGCGAGCTAGGTGAACCGCGGCAGCACCTCGCGCGCGTAGACCTCGAAGAACTGCTCGTGCCCTCCGCCCACCTGCTGGATGTACAGCTCGTCCACGCCGGCGTCGGCGTACTCCTGGATCGACTCGATGTGCCGGTCGAGGTCCGGGCCGCATGGCACCGCCTCGGCGACCATGTCCTCCGTCACCAGCGACGCGGCCTGCTCGAAGTGCTCGGGTGTGGGCAGGACCTGCGCCAGCTCGCCTGGCAGCACCTCGTTCGGCCAGAGCCGGTGGGCGGTGCGGCGCGCCTCAGCCTCGTCGCTGCCGTAACAGACCTTCGTGCTGGCCTGGACGGGGCCGTCGCCGCCGGCCGCCCGGTAGCGCTCGATCAGGGAGGCATCCGGCATGGTCGTCACGTAGCCGTCGCCGACGCGGCCGGCGAGGTCGACCGACTTCGGCCCGAAGGCGGACACCAGTACCGGCGGCGGTCGCTCGGGCAGCGTGTAGATGCGGGCGTGCCGCACGCGGTAGTGCTTGCCCTCGCGGCTCACGACCTCGCCGGTCCACAGCTCGCGGATGACCTCGATGGCCTCTTCGAGCATCTCGAGTCGCACGTCCGCCTCCGGCCAATCGTCGCCGAGGATCTGCTCGTTCAACGCCTCGCCGCTGCCCACGCCGAGGTTGAAGCGGCCCGGCAGCATCGTCGCGGCGGTGGCCGCCGCCTGCGCGATCACCGCGGGGTGGATGCGCACCGTCGGGCACGTGACCGCCGTGGTCACGGGTACCCGCTCGGTCGCCTCGGCAAGCGCTCCGATCACCGCCCAGACGAAGGGCGACTGGCCCTGCTCGTCGTTCCACGGGTGGTAGTGGTCTGAGATCCAGAGGCCGTGGAAGCCCGCCTGCTCGGCGGCTCGCGCCTGGGCGACCAGCTCCATGGGCCCGTTCTCCTCCGAGGACAGGAAGTAGCCGATCTTCATAGGGCCGCTCGTGCCCGACCGGGAGCTCGTCAATCACGCCGCGCGTATTCGACGCTGAGCCGCCACAGGGCCAGCGCACCCACCAGCAGCCCGAAATCGCGCAGAGCGATGTCGTAGAAGCCGGAGTAGGTGAGCAGGTTGAAGATGATGCCGCCGAGCCAGGCGGCCACGAGCGGCGCCCCGAAGCGCGGGACGGTCGCGACGATCAGGCCCGCGGCGATCTCGACCACGCCGACGGCGTACATCGCGTCAGCGCCGCTGCCCGGCACGATGTCGTTGATCCAGGGCGCGAGGTAGCCGTCCCAATCGACGAGGACGCCCGCGAACTTGTCCAGCCCGAAGAGGATCGGCGCCACCGTGAACACCACCCGCAGCAGCAGGTAGGCCTGGTAGCCGGGCTCGGCGAGGCGGTCGGAACTGACGGCGGCCGGTATGGCGCGTGTGTGTGCGTGTGCGGTCATGCCGGGATTTGCGTCGGCTCCGACCAAGGTCTTACGCGTAAGAGATCGCGGCCAGGCGACGCATACCTGTCGATGGCAACGTCTACCGTCCTCGAGATGGAGGTGCGAGCCGAGGCAGGCATCGACCCCGATTCCCCTGAGTGGCTCGACGCCCTCCGGGGCGAGGGCCGCCGCCGCGACGCCGCGATCGCCCGGCTCCACGGCCTGCTGTTGCGGGCCGCCCGCTTCGAGGTCGCCCGCCGGCGGCCGAGCCTCCCGCACCTGCGTGGCGAGTCGTTCGACGACCTCGCGACCCAAAGCGCCGACGATGCGCTGGTGGCGGTGCTGGGCAAGCTGGACGACTTCCGCGGGGAGAGCCGCTTCACCACCTGGGCCTACAAGTTCGCTCTGCTCGAGGCCGCGGTGCGGCTGCGGAGGCTGAGCTGGCAGGACCGCGAGGTGCCGCTGGAGCCCGCCTCGTGGGACGTCTTCGCCGGCGGTCTGGCCTCCCCCCATCAGGGCGCCGAGACGCGCGAGCTGTTTGGCGCTCTGCGTATCGCGATCGACAAGCAGCTGACCGCCCACCAGCGCGAGGTGCTCGTGGCCATCACCCTCTCGGGCGTTCCGATCGACGTGCTGGCCGAGCGTCTCAACACCACGCGCGGGGCGCTGTACAAGACGCTGCACGACGCGCGGCAGAAGCTGCGCCGCTGCCTGGCCGAACAGGGCCTGGACATCAAGGGAGTTGCGGGATGAACGAGGAGCGGGACGTGATCAGGGCTCTGCTCGGGCCGGCCGGGCCGGAGCTGACCTGCGAGCAGTGCTTCGAGGAGCTGGATCGCTACGTGGAGCTGGAGCTGGCCGGACGGGACGCCGACCGGGCCGTTCCCGGCATGGGCGCCCACCTGGACGGTTGCCCGGCCTGCCGTGAGGACTACGAGAGCCTCTTGGCGCTCGCGGACAACTCCTGAGCCGGTCTTTACCAACGCTTATCCCGGCGCTTGGCCGCCGCTTGCCGCCCCTGGGCAAGGATCCAGGGAGTGGCAAACAACCGGAGGTCCAACATGAAGCTGATCCGATTTATCGCAGTCCTGGCGGTCGCGCTGACCGCGCTCTCCGCGACCGTGGCGGGCGCCGCGCCGACGCAAACGGCGACGGCAGCGGCCAGCAAGTTCGAGGGCACCGTGGTGTCCGTCAACCGTGACGCGCGCACGTTCCGCCTGAGCGACGTCGAGCGCGGCACCGTCCGCATCAAGGTCACGCGCAACACCCGCTTCGAGCGGATCGACGGTTTCGCCGGCCTGAAGGCGGGCGCGAAGAACATCGAGGCGACGGTCAAGCGCAAGAACGGCGCCTTGGTCGCCCTCACGGTGGAGCGTTCCGGGGGCGGGGGCCAGCACGGCGGCGGGCGCGACGACCGCGGTGGCGGTGGCGGCGGCGGCAACGACGATCCCGCCGGCGACGACCACGGCGGCAACCGCTCGTAACGAGCTGGCCGGGCTCAGCTACCCCGGCCGACAGGCGGGCGGCTCCGACGCGTCAGGGAGCCGCCCGCCGTAGGATCGCCCGCCATGCCCGAGGCGCTCCGAGACGAGACGGTCGCCGTCCTGCGCCGGCTGGTGCGAATGAACACCGTCAACCCGCCGGGCAACGAGCGGCCCGCGCAGGAGTACCTCGCCGGCCTGTGCGAGCGCGCCGGCCTGGAGGTTTCGCTGCTGGGCCCCGACCCCGACCGCCCCAACCTGGTCGCCCGCCTGCGCGGACGAGCGGAGGGACCGGTGCTCGGACTGCTGTCGCACGTCGACACGGTGGTCGCCGATCCGGCCGGCTGGCGCCACGATCCCTGGTCGGGAGCGCTCGACGACGGCTGCGTCTGGGGCCGCGGCGCGCTCGACATGAAGTCGCAGACCGCGGCCGAGACGGTGGCGGCCTGCTCACTCGCGCGCGACGGCTGGCGTCCCGCTCGGGGCGACCTGCTGCTCATCTCGGTTTCCGACGAGGAGGTGGGCGGCACCGGCGCCGACTGGCTCACCTCCGAGCACCCCGAGCTGGTGCGCTGCGACTACCTGCTCAACGAAGGGGCGGGCGAGTCGGTCGAGATCGACGGCGCGCGCCACTACGGCGTGGCGCTCGGCGAGAAGGGCGTCTTCCGCTTCACGCTCACCACCGAGGGCACGGCAGGCCACGCGTCGGTGCCCGCGATCGCCGACAACGCGCTGCTCAAGCTCGGGCCGCTGCTCGACGCGATCGCGCAACGCCAGGCCGGCTGGGACGTGACCCCGGCCGCCCGGGCGCTGCTGGCCGAGCTCGGCGTCGCGGTCGACGGCGATCCGGCCGGTGCGCTCGCCGCGCTGCGCGAGCGCGCGCCCGCCTTCGCGCCGCTCGTGGAGGCGATGCTGCGCGTGACGCTGGCCCCGACGATGGTCGACGCGTCGGAGCAGATGAACGTGATCCCGGCGACCGCCCGCCTGCACGTGGACTGCCGCGTGCCCCCGGGGATGGGGGAGCGGGCGGTGCTGGAGCGGATCCACGAGGTGATCGGCACGGCGGGCTATTCGCTCGAGTTCACCGAGCGGGTGGTGGGCAACGCCTCGGCGCCCGAGTCCCCGCTGCTCGACGCGCTGCGGAGCTGGGTCGAGGACAGCGACCCCGGCGCCCGCTGCCTGCCGACCCTATCCGCCGGCTATTCGGACTCGCACGCGTTCCGCGACGCGTTTCCCGACTGCGTGGCCTACGGGTTCTTCCCGCACCGGCACATGAGCCTCGAGCTGCTGGGCGCGCTCGTCCACGGGCGCGACGAGCGCATCGACGTGCGCGACCTCCTGCTGGCGGTGGACTGCTACCGCTGGGTGGCGACCGAGCTGCTCGGCTGACCGGCGGCGAGCCCGAACGCCTCGGCGATCAGCTCGTAGGACCGCCGCCGCGCGGCGTGCTCGTGGGTGATCGTCAGCACGAGCACCTCCTCGGCCCCGTACTCCGCCGCCACCTCCTCCAGCCCGGCCCGCACGGTTTCGGGCGATCCGATCACGGCGCGCCGGCCGCCGGGCGAGCGCTCGCGGGTCTCGAGGTAGCGCAGCGCCTTGTCGACCGGCGGGATCTGGATCAGGCGACCCTGCCGCAGCAGCGAGAGCATCATCCGGCTCGGCGCGGCGAGCCGCTCCGCCTCCTCGTCGGTGTCGGCGCAGATCGCGATCACCCCCACCGACACGCGCGGGGCGCCGAGGCGCTCGGAGTCCACGAAGCGGGCCCGGTAGTCGGCGGCGATCGGCGCACCCTCCGGGTTGATGAAGTCAGCGAACGAGTAGGGCAGGCCGAGCTGCGCGGCCCAGAGCGCGCTCTGCGGGGAGGAGCCGAGCAGCCACGGCTCGGGCCGCTCCGGCAGGCCCGGCAACGTGCCCGCGTGGCGGGCGAACGGGTGGTTGGGAGGCAGCCGGTCCTCCAGCAGGCCGAGCAGCTCGACCAGCTGCTCGATGAAGTCGTCGGGACCCGCGTGCCGGCGGTCGCGCTGCAGCGCCAGCATCGTCATCGGGTCGGTGCCGGGCGCGCGGCCCAGCCCGAGGTCGATGCGCTCGGGGTGCAGGCCGCTCAGGGTGCTGAACGTCTCGGCGACCTTGAGGGGGCTGTAGTGCGGCAGCATCACTCCCCCGCTGCCCACGCGAATCCGCTGAGTGCGCGACCCGATCGCCCCGATCAGGATCTCCGGGGCCGCGCACGCGAGCGCCGGAGTGGCGTGGTGCTCGGCGACCCAGTAGCGGTGATAGGAGAGCGCGTCGGTCAGCTCTGCCAGGTCCAGCGTCTGGTGCAGCGCATGGGCCGGCGTGGAGCCCTCGGAGATCGGGGACTGGTCGAGGACGCTCAGCAGCATGGCTAGCGGCGCCGGGCCTCGGGGAGCAGATAGGGGTTGTCGTAGCCGACGTCGTCCGGGTTGACGTTCACGCCAGGGGGAACGATCTCGTCGATGCGGTCGAGCACCTCGTCGGAGAGCTCGACGTCCGCCGCGCCGAGCTGCGACTCGAGGTGCTCCATCGTGCGCGGGCCGATGATCGCCGAGGTGACCGCGGGGTGGCGCAGGACGAAGGCGAGCGCGAGCTCGATCAGTGTGAGGCCGGCGTCCTCGGCGACCTCGGCGAGCGCGTCGGCCGCATCGAGCTTGCGCTGGTTCTCCGGGATCGAGAGGTCGTAGCGGTCGGGGATCCTCGCCGAGCGGCGCGACGTGAGGTCGTCGGCCCCCTTGCGCCACTTGCCGGACAGCCAGCCGCCGTCGAGAGGGCTCCAGACGATCGCTCCCATGCGGTGGCGCCGCACGGTGGGAAGCACGTCCGCCTCGATCCCGCGGACGAGCAGCGAGTAGGGGGGCTGCTCGCACACGAAGCGCTCGCGCCCGCGCCGCTCGGCCGTCCACTGGGCCTCGACGATCTGGCTGGGCGGGAACGTGGACGAGCCGATGTAGCGGACCTTGCCCTGCCGCACGAGGTCGGTCAGCGCGCCGAGCGTCTCGTCGATGTCCGTGTCGGGCTCGGGGCGGTGGATCTGGTAGAGGTCGATCCAGTCGGTGCCCAGGCGCCGCAGGCTGTTCTCGACCTCTTGGATGATCCAGCGGCGCGAGTTGCCGAAGCGGTTCGGGTCGTCGCCCATGGACCCGTGCACCTTGGTGGCGAGGATCACGTCGTCGCGGCGACCGCCCGCAAGGGCCTTCCCGACGATCTCCTCCGACTCGCCGGAGGAGTACACGTCGGCGGTGTCGACGAAGTTGATGCCGGCCTCGAGCGCCCGGTGGATGATCTGGATCGACTTGTCGTGATCGCGCTCGCCCCAGGCGCCGAACATCATCGTCCCCAGGCAGAGCGGGCTGACCTTGACACCGGTGTGTCCCAGCGCGCGGAGCTCCATCCAGACGAGACTAGTGGCCCGCGCCTGTCACCCTTGCGGGCCGTGCCGGAACGCTCCGACATCCGCAACGTGGCGATCATCGCCCACGTCGACCACGGCAAGACGACCCTCGTCGACGCGATGCTGCGCCAGTCCGGAGTGTTCGCTGCGCACGAGCAGCTGACCGACCGCGTGATGGACTCGATGGACCAGGAGCGCGAGCGCGGGATCACGATCCTCGCCAAGAACGCCGCCGTGCGCTACGGCGACGTGAAGCTCAACCTCGTGGACACGCCGGGACACGCCGACTTCGGCGGCGAGGTCGAGCGCGGCCTGGCGATGGTGGACGGCGTGATGCTGCTGGTGGATGCCTCAGAGGGCCCGCTGCCGCAGACGCGCTTCGTGCTGCGCAAGGCGCTCGAGGCGCGTCTGCCCGTCGTGCTGGTCGTGAACAAGGTCGATCGTCCCGACGCGCGCATCGGCGAGGTGGTGGACGAGGTGTACGAGCTCTTCCTCGACCTCGACGCCGACGAGTCCCAGATCGAGTTCCCGATCGTCTACACGAACGCGAAAGCGGGCTGGGCCGCGACCGAGGAGGGCGTCGAGGGCACGGACCTGCGCCCGCTGCTCGACCTCCTGGTCGAGCGCATCCCCGCGCCCTCGTACGACGAGTCGCACCCGCTCCAGGCGCGCGTGACCAACCTGGACGCCGACAGCTACGTCGGGCGCCTGGCGCTCTGCCGCGTGCACCAGGGCGAGATCCGCAGGGGCCAGCAGGTGGCCTGGTGCCGCCGCGACGGGACCGTGGAAAACGTCCGGGTGTCCGAGCTGTACGTGAACGAGGGGCTGCAGCGCATCACCGCGGACGAAGCCGGACCGGGCGAGATCATCGCGCTGGCCGGCATCCCCGAGATAACGATCGGCGAGACGATCGCCGACGTAGAGGACCCGCGCCCGCTGCCCGTGATCGCCATCGACGAGCCGGCGCTCGGGATGACCGTGGGCATCAACACCTCGCCGCTGGCGGGGCAATCCGGGTCGAGGCTGACCGCGCGCATGGTGGGCGACCGGCTCCAGCAGGAGCTGGTCGGCAACGTCGCGATCCGGGTGCTCGAAACCGAGCGTCCCGACACCTGGGAGGTGCAGGGCCGCGGCGAGCTCCAGCTGGCTGTGCTGGTCGAGTCCATGCGGCGCGAGGGCTTCGAGCTGACCGTGGGCAAGCCGCAGGTGGTCACGCGCGAGGTCGACGGGGCCGTGCACGAGCCGATCGAGCGGCTGGCGATCGACGTCCCGGAGGACTTCCTGGGCGTGGTCACGCAGATGCTGGCGCTGCGCAAGGGCCGGCTCGAGAACATGGTCAACCACGGGACCGGGTGGGTCCGGCTGGACTTCCTGGTCCCCACGCGCGGGCTGATCGGCTTCCGGACGGAGTTCCTCACCGAGACGCGCGGCTCCGGCATCCTGCACTCGGTCTTCGAGCGCTACGAGCCCTGGCAGGGCGAGATCCGCACCCGCCCGACCGGCTCGCTCGTGGCGGACCGGCGCGGGCCGACGGCTGCCTTCGGGCTCTTGAAGCTGCAGGAGCGCGGCCAGTTGTTCGTGGGTCCCGGCGAGGAGGTCTACGAGGGCATGGTGGTGGGCGAGAACGCCCGCGCCGACGACCTCGACGTGAACGCGGTGCGCGAGAAGAAGCTGACGAACATGCGCGCCGCCGGCTCCGACGAGACGGTCAAGCTCGTGCCGGCGCACCGGCTGTCGCTCGACCAGGCGCTGGAGTTCATCCGAGAGGACGAGTGCGTGGAGGTGACGCCGGCGGCAGTGCGGCTGCGCAAGCTGACGCTGGACGCCACGCAGCGGATGAAGGAGTCGCGGGCGCGCAAGCGGGTGCCGGCGTGACGCCAACGGGTTCTAATCTTCACCAATGCAGATCGTTCGGGCGGGTAGCGAGCGCATCGACGACCTCCAGCCGCTGTGGGAGTCGCTGCACGACCACCACGCCACGGTCGCGCCTCACCTGACCCAGCTCGGGCCGGTGCGCGCGCCCGGGGACTCCTGGGCGGTGCGCCGGGGACTGTACGAGGAGTGGCTGGCCGAGGCGGATGCCTTCGTCCTGGTGGGGGAGGCCGACGGCCAGCCGGTGGCCTACGCGCTCGTGCATTTGCGCGGCCCGGAGGAAACCTGGGCGACCGGCGAGCGCATCGGGGTGCTGGAGCGCTGGCGGTGCTGCCGGGCGAGCGCGGCCGCGGCATCGGCACCGCGCTCTTCGACCGCATGTACGAAGAGCTGCGCCGCTTGGGCGTGCACCAGCTCGAGGTCGCGGTCATCTCGAAGAACGCGGCGGCGCTGCGGTTCTACGAGCGTCAGGGCATGCCGTTCACGGTGTCGTACCTCGGCCCGGTGCCACGCGACCGCTAGAGCAGCCAGACCACGATCAGCACGATCAGCGCGATGCCGACGCCGGCGGCCGTGAAGCTCACCGGGGCGCGGTTCTGGCGCCAGAAGCCCGGGTTCGCCCGCGATGCGTCGTAGCGGCCTTCCGGAGGCTCCCCGGTCCAGTCGTCGTCGTCCCAACGGTTTTCGGTATCTGTCACTGGGTACGCATTGTCCTTCGAGACGACTACGAAGGGAAGACCGATGGCGGAGCAAAGCTCCCGCGACGCGAAGCTGGTGCAGTACCTCAACGAGGCGTACGGCAAGGAGAAGGAACTCGAGACGGCGCTCCAAGCGCACATCGCGATGACCACCAAGCCGCCCTACAAGAAGCGCCTGCAGCAGCACCTGAAGGAGACGAAGGGACACGCTCGCCAGGTCGAGCGGCGCATCAAGCAACTCGGCGGCAAGGCCGAGCTCGTGCCGGCGCCCGGCCCGATCGCCGAGGCGGCTTCGACCGTCACAGCCGCCGCGTCGAAGGCGGTGGCCGCCGCTCAGGGGCCGTTGCATGCGCTGCGCGGGACCGGCGAGAACGAGAAGATGCTGAAGAACGCCAAGACCGAGTACTCCAACGAGTTCGAGGAGATCGCCCAGTACACGGCGATCGAGACGCTCGCGGACACGGTCGGGGACAAGGACACCGCCAAGCTCGCCCGCGGCATCCGGCGCGAGGAGGAGCGCATGGCGAAGTTCCTCGAGAGCCAGATCCCGCAGCTCACGAAGGCCGTCGCCCGCGAGGAGATCCCGGCCGCGGAGCGGCGGCGCAACGGGAGCTCGGGGCGGTCGCGGTCCAGCTCGTCGCGGTCCAGCTCGTCGCGGTCGAGCTCGTCGCGCAGCCGCGCCGGCTCGTCCGCTCGATCCCGCTCGTAGCCGCCCGCCCGGCGGGCGCCTGCTTGGCGCCCGCTTCGGGCGGGTACTTCGACTCCGTGGCAACCGACGCCGAGGTCCGGCGCCATCCAGAGACGGGTCGCATCGAGAGCGAGCAGGAACGCATCGATCGCAACCTGCAGGAGATGCTCGGCGAGCTGCGCGTCGCGCTACCGGGCGTGCAGGTGCTGTTCGCCTTCCTGCTGGTGGTGCCGTTCAACCAGCGCTTCGCGCAGGTGACGGACTTCCAGAAGACGATCTACCTGGTCACGCTGCTGTGCACGGCCGCGTCGACGATCTGCCTGATCGCCCCGACGGTGCACCACCGCATCGAGTTTCGCCGGCAGCACAAGGAGGCGATCGTGCGCACCGGCAACCGCATCGTGATCGCCGGGCTCACCCTGCTGGCGGTGGCGATGACCGGCGCGGTCCTGTTCGTGACCGACGTGGTCTACGGGAGGACGACCACCGTGGCGGCGGCGATCGGCGTGGCGCTGGCCTTCGTGCTGCTCTGGTACGCGATCCCGCTGCGGCGCCTGGCGGCCCGGCGCTAGGGCAGCGAGCGGGCGAGCTCGATCGCTCGACCGCGGTCGAAGGCCCCCTCGAACCGCAGCAGCAGCGGACCGCGCTCGAGCAGGAGCACGTTCTGCGCGATGCGCATATCGGTGTCGACGAAGCTGCCGTCCGGGGCTCGGTAGAAGAAGTAGTGGGGGGCGCCCTCGATCCAGATCGCCCGGTCCGCGCCGATGCTCAGCCGCTCGGCCGAGGTGGCCTGGCCCACGACCTTGCCGAGGAACGACGGGCTGAGGTCGCCGCGGAACTCGCTCAGCAGCAGGCCGAGCCGCGTGCTCCGCGCGCGTGGAAGGCCCGCCCGCGGGCGGTAGGCGAGCGACAGCTCGCCGCCGGGCAGGCCTCGACGTACGTAGACCGCGTCGGGCTTCCCCAGGGCGGCCGGCACCTGCGCGGCGAAGCCCAGCCGGGCGGCCGCGCTTTCGAGCGTGGTGCGGGTGCCGAGGTCCAGCGGCCGCTGGGGCGGTGGCGCGGGAAGGGTTTCGCGGCGCTCGACCGTCGCGCCCTGGAGGCCGAAGAAGTCGAGCACCGCGTCGCGCACGCCGGGGGCGGCCGCGAAGACCGTGCCGGCGAGCACCAGCAGGGCGACGACGGCAAGGGCCAGCGAGCGGCGCAGGCCGGCCGGCGGGAGCAGGCCGGCGAGGCGTTGGCGGCGCGCAGGCTCGTCCAGTCGCACCATGACGCTCACCGTCAGGTCGGGCGTGCGCGGCCAGTCGACCTCTTCCCCCAGCCGAGTCAGCCTCCGCTCGAGCTCAGGCATCGGGCGCCTCCATCCGTTCTCGCAGTCGCCCCAGCGCGCGCGACAGCCGCGACTTAACGGTGCCGCGCGGGCACCCGAGCGCGGCGGCCGTCTCCTCCTCCGAGAGGTCGAGGAGGTAGCGGCAGGCGATCGCCTGGCGGTCGTTCTCGGGCAGCCCGGCCACCGCCGCCAGCAGCTCGTCGCGCCGCTCGAAGTCGAGGAGCGCCGCCTCGGGCGACGGGACCGCGCCACCCGGGCGGCGCTCCTCGGCCACGCGCAGCACGAGCCGCTCGCGGCGGCCGGCGGCCCTGGTGCGGTTGCGGGCCTCGTTCGCGACGATCGTGAGCAGCCAGGGCCGCAGCGGCGCTCCTTCGCGAAAGCGGCCCAGCGCCCGGTGGGCCTTCACGAAGGCGTCCTGAGCCGCCTCCTCGGCATCGGCAGCCGACCCGGTGATCACCCAGGCCGTCCTGAACGCGATGGTCTGGTGCCGGCGCACGATCTCCTCATAGGCATCGCGCTCGCCGCGCTTGGCCCGCGCGACAAGCTCATCCTCGTGTGGTGGCCGGTCCTCCACCGTGTCCGTACTACAACGGCGGCGCCGGACCGGTTCCCTGGGCCTTAAAACGGCTGGCGCCCGTGAGCGCAACCCCGACGACACCCCACACCGTGGGTGAGAACACGCCGGTCAGCCGCGCCGCTCCACCCGGCGAACGCGGTCGGAGCGGCGCAGGGCCGCCCTGGTTCGACGCGCGCCGCGCGCCAGGCGGTCGACCGTGGCCCGGTCGCGCCCCTTGCCGCCGTCCACGGTGTCGCGCGTGCGGTCGCGTGCGAGCAGGCGGTCCCTGCCGCCACCGCCGCTCAGGCGGTCTCGGCCCGGGGCTCCTTTGACCCGATCCGCCCCGGCTCCGCCGCCGACTCGGTCGGGGCCGGCATTCCCGTTCAAGCGGTCCCTGCCACCCAGGCCGATCAGCTTGTCCTTGCCGGAGCCGCCCGACAGCCGATCGTTGCCGTTCGCGCCCTCGATGATGTCGATGCCGCCCCCGCCCGCGATCACGTCGTTGCCGCCCAGCCCGCAGATCACGTCGTTGCCGCGCGTGCCCTTGATCCGGTCGGCGCCGGCGGTGCCGATGACCGTGCACAGGCCCAGCGGAATCAGGGAACCGCCCGGGCCATGGCCGACCTCGGTCTTCTCGTCGAAGCGCCTGAACAGGGAGGCTATCTCGGCGGCCGAGCGGAATTCCTTGATCACCCTCACGCCGGGCGACACGATCGGCGTGGTGCGGCCACCCGCGGCGGTTCCGGCCTGCTCCACGGCGAGCACGACGTTGTCGAAGCGGGTGTTCTCGTCGCCCAGCACCCCGATCGACGCCGCGCTGGTGGTGGTGCTCGTCTCGATTCTGAGCCGGTAGGCGTGGCCGTCGACCACCGCTCCCGCCGCCGCGCCGACACCCCGCTTGGCGAAGTTGGCATCGGCGGAGGTGAGCTCTTCGGTCAGAAGGGTCGTGGCGGAACCCGCCGTCACGTCGACGAGCTTGACGGAAACGGTGCTCTCCGGCGCCAGGCTGACCAGGCCGCCCGCGACGAGCTGACGGTCGTACGCGAAGGTCGCTGCGGTGACCGCCTGGCCGGCCGGCACCGTGAACTCAGGCGAGGTCCATGTGGCCGCGCCGACGAACGTGCCACCGAGGTTCGCGGTCGCGGACATCCGGACTGAGATCGAGCCCGGCGGGGTGCCAACGGCCCCTTCGTACGGAGTGGACGTGCTGCACAGGGAGCCGAGGTCGCCCGTGCACGAGGTGTCCGCTCCCGTCCAGCCCTCGGCGTCCCCGGCGAAGTGCGCGCCCCCGCTCGGATGGTCGGTGGCCGCCTGCGCGGGCCCCGCCGCGGCGATCGCGATCGCCGCGGCCAGCATCCCTGCCTTGTAACCCATGTACCTACTGCCTCCATGCATTTGGGTAAGAACCGACAGGTCTGTCGACGTGCCCGCCCCGCGCCATGAGCGGTGCTGGTCCCGCTAGACGACTGTTGCGGCTGCGAGCGCTAGCCGCAGCTCCGCGCCACCGCCGTCCGCGTTGGCGGCCGTCACGCTGCCCCCGTGTGCCTCGGCGACCTGGCGCACGATCGCCAGACCGAGCCCGGAGCCGGGCAGGCCGCGCGCCGAGGGGGCGCGGTAGAAGCGGTCGAACACGCGCGGCAGGTCCTCGCCCGAGAAGCCGGGCCCGTGATCGCGCACCACGACCTCCGCGTCGCGCACTGAAACCTCGATCGGAGTTCCCGGCGGGCTCCACTTCTGCGCGTTGTCGAGCAGGTTCGAAACCGCGCGGTCGAGCCGCCCGGGTGAGCCCCGCACGAGCGTCTCCGCCAGCTGGGCGTGGATCTCCCGACCCGGGTGCAGGCGCCGCGCCCGCGCCACCGCCTCACCGACCAGCAGGTCCAGGCGAACGTCCTCCGGCGACTCATCGGGCGCGCCGTCCCGCGCCAGATCGACCAGGTCGCCGACGAGCTCGCTCAGCTCGTCGAGCTGCCCGTTCACGTCGCGCAGCAGGCGCGCGCGCTCGGGCTCCGGCAGCGTCCCCCTTGCCCGAGTCAGGACCTCGAGGTTGGTGCGCACGCTGGTGAGCGGGGTGCGCAGCTCGTGCGACGCGTCCGACACCAGCTGGCGCTGCGAGCGCATCGACCGCTCCAGCGCCTCCAGCATCGTGTTGAAGGAACCGGCCAGCCGGCTCAGCTCGTCGCCGCCGCGCGCCTCGATGCGACGGCTCAGGTCGCGCGTGCGGGCGACGTGCTCGGCTGTCTCGCTCAGCTCCCGCACCGGCCTGGTGGCGGTCCGGGTGACGACCAGGCCCAGGCCCCCGGCGAGCCCCACGCCGCCCAGGCCGAGCGCGGCCATGATCAGCGCGACCCGCTTGATCGCCCGGTCCTGGTCCTCCACGGACTGGATCGCCTGGATCGCCACGCCCGGTTCCAGCGCGCGCGTGAACACCCGCGCATGGACGCCGTCGAGCGTGACGTCGTCGAAGTACGCGCCCTCGCCGCTGCTCGCCACCGCGCGGGCCCGCTTGTCGGGGCGCAGCTGGGGCGGCCCGCCGGCCGGCGCGATCACGCCCTCGCCGGTCACGATCTGGACGTAGCGGCCCGCCGCCTGCAGCGGCTTGTCGGGCTCGGCCAGGCGCCGGCGGATGATCCCCACCGCGGGCCCCGGACCGGGCAGCTCGTCGGGACCGAGGACCCTCTGCGGTCCCAGCACATCTTCCCCTCGCCGCCCGGCCACCTGCTCGAGCGAGTCGTCCACCTGGCCGCGCAGCTCCGAGCGCACCACCGTGAAGGCGATGCCCAACGCCAGCAGGATGGCCACCGCCACGGCCGCCGTGCCGGCCAGTGTGAGCCGGCGCGTGAACGACATGCGGTCGATCAGGCGGCGCATCAGGGCTCCTTGAGCACGTAGCCGACGCCGCGCACCGTGTGCAGCAGGCGCGGCTCCCCGCCCGCCTCGGTCTTGCGGCGCAGGTAGCCCATGTACACCTCGAGCGAGTTCGACCGCGGCCCGAAGTCGTAGCCCCAGACGTTCTCGAAGATGACCGAGCGCGTGAGCACCTGGCGTGGGTGGCGCAGGAACAGGTCGAGTAGCAGGAACTCGGTGCGCGTCAGCTCGATCGGACGGTCGCCACGCGCCACCTCGTGAGCGAGCGCGTCGAGCGTGATGTCGGCGAAGCGCAGCGGCCGCCTGTCGTCGGCCGGCGCGGTCCGCCGCAGCAGCGCACGGACGCGCGCGAGCAGCTCCTCGAGCGCGAACGGCTTGATCAGATAGTCGTCCGCTCCGGCGTCGAGCCCGGCGACGCGGTCCGACACCGCGTCGCGCGCGGTCAGCATCAGGACCGGGGTGCGGTCGCCGCGCCGGCGCAGGCGCCGGCACAGCTCGAGGCCGTCCACGCGCGGCATCAGCACGTCGAGTACCACGGCGTCCGGCGCGCGCGCGTCGAGGGTGTCGAGCGCCTCGTGCCCGTCGGCGGCGAGCAGCACGTCGTACCCGTCGAGGCGCAGGGCGCGCTCGACGGCCTCGCGCACGGCGGGCTCGTCGTCGACCACGAGGATGCGCATCGCCGCCCCAGCGTGAGGCCTCAACCTAAGAGGAAGCTGAACCACGGGCTAGGCAGGCTCGGGCAGCCGCTGGAGGAATCCCTCCGGGTGGCACGAGATGCCGTAGAGCTCGAGCTCGCGGCGCACGCGGAAGGCTGCGCCCGCGGGCGTCGCCAGCCAATCGTGCAGCGCCGGGAGCACTCCCCGCGGCCAGTCGTCGGAGAACCGCATCTCCTCGATGTCGACGCAGCCGTCCTCGACCACGAAGAAGCCGCCTGGAGGGACAAACCGCGCGAAGGCCTCCAAGGACGGGCGCGTCGTCTCGTAGACGTGCCCGCTGTCCTCGGTCACGAGGCACCGCGAGCCGGGCGGCAGCAGGGCCTCGACCTGCTCGGCCAGGCCGGGGTCGCCGACGCCGGCCTCGACCAGCGCGATCGAGTCGGCGAAGGACGGGTCCACCCCCGCGATCCCCCGTCGAGCCGCGTCGATGTCGATGTCGATCGACACCACGAAGGGCGGCGGCCCAGGGCGATACCGCGCGAATGCGGCCAGGCGGTCCCGAAACCAGAGGGCGCTCCCGCCCAGATATGAGCCGATCTCGATCACCGCGGTGGCCCCGCTCTCCCAGAGCAGGTGCTCGTAGACGCGCAGGTCCTCGGGAAACTTGGACATGCCCAGGCCCGCGTAAGAGTCCCCGGTGTGCTGCGCGGCGCGCTTCAGCCAGTAGTCGCGCAGGGTTTCTGTCAGATCGGCCCTCACCGGCTGAGGCAGCACGGCGCCAAGATAGCGTTCCCGGGCGTGAGCTCCCCGTCGGGAACAGCGCCCGCTGTCGTGGTCGACCGGCTGACCAAGCGCTTCGACGTGCCGCACGAGCGCCGGCACACGCTGAAGGAGCGTGCCCTCCATCCGTTCAGCCGCACGAGCGTGAGCCGCTTCGAGGCGCTGCGGGACGTGAGCTTCGCGGTGGAGCGGGGGGAGTTCTTCGGAATCGTGGGCCGCAACGGCTCGGGCAAGAGCAGCCTGCTCAAGTGCCTTGCCGGCATCTATCGCAGCGACGGCGGGCAGATCTACCTCAACGGGCGCGTCTCCACGTTCATCGAGCTCGGTGTCGGGTTCAACCCGGACTTGGCCGCTCGCGACAACGTCGTGATGAACGGGATCATGCTCGGGCTCACGCCGCGCCAGGCGCGCGAGCGCTTCGAAGAGGTCGTGAAGTTCGCCGAGCTGGAGGAGTTCGTCGACCTCAAGCTCAAGAACTACTCGTCGGGCATGCACGTGCGCCTGGCGTTCTCGGTGATGATCCAGGTCGAGGCCGACATCCTCCTGGTCGACGAGGTCCTGGCCGTCGGCGACGCCGCGTTCCAGCAGAAGTGCTTCGACGTCTTCTTCCGCATCCGCGACGAGGGGCGCACCGTCCTCTTCGTGACGCACGACATGGGAGCCGTGCAGCGTTTCTGCCACAGGGCCCTGCTGCTCGAGCGCGGCGAGGTGATCGCGATCGGGGAGCCGCAGGGCGTGGCCGACCGGTACCTGGAGCTGAACCTCCAGGGGAGCGGACCGGCCTCGGGGGATGCCCTCGGCTCTGCGCGAGCAGGCGACGGCGCCGCCCGGGTGATCGACGCGTGGATGGAGGACGAGTACGGCGTCCGTCAATCGGCGCTCGCCCAGGGACGGCCTTGCACCCTGCGCGCCACAGCGCGCTTCGAGCGGCCGCTGGAGAACCCCACCATCGCGGTCGCCTTCGTCAACCCCCAGCGTCAGAACGTCTTCGTCGCCAGCTCGGCCAGCGAAGGCGAGTCGAGCGGGGGCTTCGCCTCCGGCGACACCGTCGACTTCGCCGTCTCCTTCGAGAACTCGCTCGCGCCGGGACGCTACGCGGTGTCCACGCTGATCTCGCGCCGAGAGGGCCAGATCGTGGACCGATGGGAGGGGATCTTCAGCTTCGTCGTCAGCGGCGCACGAGCCGGTGGCGGCCTGGTCGACCTCCCCCACGACATCCGGCTACAACGCGTCGACGCAGCCGCCCCAGCGCCCGAGCCGAGCTGATGGAGGTCGACGCCACTCCACTGGGCAAGCCGATCAAGGGCCCGTCGGCGTTCAGCGGCGACCTTGGCCGCTTTGTCGCTCTGACCGTGCACCTGGCGGCCATGGAGTTCAAGCTGCGCTTCTTCGGCTCGGCACTGGGCTACCTCTGGCAGCTGGTCCGGCCCCTGCTGCTCTTCGGAGTGCTCTACGTCGTCTTCACCGAGTTCGTTCGCCTCAACGAGGGCGTGCGCTACTTCCCCGCGGTGCTGCTGACCAGCATCGTGCTGTTCACGTTCTTCTCGGATGCGACCGCGGGAGCCGTCACGGCCGTGGTCGACCGCGAGAACCTGGTACGCAAGATCCAGTTTCCCCGGCTCGTCGTCCCGTTCGCCGTCGTGGCCACGGCGTGCTTGAACCTGCTGGCCAACCTGCTCGCGGTGATCGTGTTCATCCTCGCCACCGGCGTGGACCCGCGGCCCGAGTGGCTGCTGGCGATCCCGCTCGTGGCGGTGCTGGTGGTCTTCGCCACCGGCCTGGCGATGCTGCTGTCGGCGCTCTACCCGCGCTTCCGGGACGTGCAGCCGATCTGGGAGGTCCTCAGCCAGGTGCTCTTCTACGGCTCCCCGATCCTGTACGTGATCGAGGTGGTGCCCAACGAGACGTTCCGCCACCTGATCATGCTGAGCCCGATCGCCTCGATCCTCGAGCAGGTGAGGCATACCGTGATCGACCCGACCGCGCCGACGGCCGCGGAGGCCATCGGGGGCAGCGAGCTGCTGCTGATACCCGCGGCGATCGTGCTCGCGGTGCTCGCTCTCGGCTTCTGGGTGTTCGCGCGTCAGGCGCCGCGGCTCGCCGAGGAGCTGTAGGCCGGCTCGGCAACCCGACTGAGGAAGGCCTCGACCTCGTCGATGCGGCGCTCCCACGCGTACTCGCGCGCGGTGGTCGCCCCGCCCGCGATCAGGCGCTCACGCAACCCCGGCTCGCCAAGGACACGTGCGATCCCAGCGGAAACCGCCTCGGGACGAGCCTCCACCATCAGGCAGTTCTCGCCGTCCCGGCAGAAGTCGCGGTTCCCGTGGGCGTCCGTGCACACCACCGGCGTGCCCGCCGCCATCGCCTCGAGGGGAGGCAGGCAGAAGCCCTCGTGGCGCGAGGTCTGGACGAACGCGCTCGCGTCGTTGAAGAGCTCGTTGACCTGCTCGTCGCTGGGCGCCTCGATGTAACGGGCGCCGTACCGCTCCCCGAGCTCCGGCTCGATGCCGAACATCCACAGCTCCGGGCGCGGCTGAAGACGCCGCCAGCTCTCGATGGTGAGCGGCAGGTTCTTGAGCGGGTTGGACCGTCCGAGCGCAAGCAGCACATCGTCGCGCGCGGGACGGCCGAGCGGTCGGAACAGCTCGAGGTCGATGCCCGGCGGGATCAGCTCGGCCTCCACGCCGAGCTCCGCGAGGCGGTCCTGGTTCCAGCTGGAGATCGTCATGTAGCGAAATTCCTGGCGGTAGCTCGCCAGCACCCGGTTTCGCATCTCCTCGTCGTCGCCGTAGTACGAGGTCTCGATGTCCTGGACGAAGTAGACCGGGATGCCTCTCGTGGCCGCCGCACGCCAGACGAAGGGCGCGGTTCGCCACCACGTCGCGACCTTGAGCGCCTCCACGGATGCGAGCGACGCAGCCAGCTCCTCGTATGTCGCAAAGCTCCTGACCGGCACCTCCAACGGGAACCAGTCGGGCTCGCCGCCGAGCGTGTAGAGGGACACGGAGTGACCGCGCGCCTGGAGGCGGTTGAGATGCTCGAAGACGTCGCGGTGACCTCCCCCGACCCCCGTGTCCTCGGTCACGTAGACGACTCGCAGCGCCCCGTCGGGGGTCCGGACATTGCGCGCGTCGAGCCACGTGCCCCACTTGGCCCAGAAGTGGTTCAGCGAGGAGCGCTCGCGCTCCCCGACCTCCATCCCGCGTGTGACCGACTCGAGGTGCGTCAGGCGGGCGCCCGGCTCGTAGAGCACCTCGTGGCCGGATTCCCAGGCGCGCAGGCAGTAGTCGACGTCCTCGAAGCCCATCCTGAAGTCCTCGTCGAATGTGCCGATCTCATCGATCAGCGAACGCTTCAGGTACATGCAGGCGCCCGTCATCGCCAGCGCCGCGTCACGCACGTTCGCCGGCCCGTGGTCGGCCGGCTTGAAGCGGTAGCGGTGATCGAACCACTCCGGAGCGCCCAGGTTCCTGTGGGTTCCCGCCGACTGGATCCGTCCGTCCGGATAGAGCAGCTTGGGCCCGACGATCCCGAGCCTGTCATCCAGATAGGCGGCCCGCTGCAGGCTCTCCAGCCAGTGCGGATGCGCGATGACGTCGTTGTTGAGGACCACGATGTCGTCTCGGGCGTCGCTGCGGGCGATGCCCCGGTTGACGCTTGCCGCGAAGCCCGCGTTGCGGTCGGCCAGGTCGAGCTCGACCCCCGGGATGGAGCGCAGGCGCGCCTGGTGCTCCGGCGCGCTGCCATCGTCCACGAGCACGATCCGGACGCGCGCGGGGTCGACCGTGCGCTGCAGGCGCCGGACGGCGCGGATCGTGACGTCCGGCGCACCGTAGGTGGGGATCACGATGGTCACCGGTCGACCCTCCCGCGCGTACCAGGCCCGGACTCGGCGGGCCTCGGCGCGTTCGAGCAACCGCGCCCGCAGCCCTCGCTCCAGGCCGACGAAGCGGAGCGGAAAGGTGACCAGGCGGTACAGGAACTCGCGCGCGCCGTGGTGGCGCAGCGTGAGGTAGGCGCGGCGGGGCAGGCCCCGGATCCGTCGACTCACCGCGACGCCGCCTCCAGGCCGTCGACGGACCTGAAGCCGCCCCGACCCTCCAGCGAGAGCCGGGCCCGAACCCCGGCCGGGAGCCTGTCCGCGCGCGCGCCGACCACGGCGCCGAGCTCACGCGCGCAATGGTAGGTGGCGGATGCGCCCACGCCGCGCAGCAACTCCGATCCGGCGGCGCCGTGGGCGCGCATGTAGCGCACGTCGTCGCGGACCTTGCGCTGGACGCTCAGCGCGCCTCGCACCGGGCCGGCCGAGGCGACCACCCCGTGGACCTCCAGGAGCCCGCGCCACTCGTCGAAGCTGCGCTTGAAGACCTCGACCGTGCCGTAGTCGTGGGAGTGGGTCACGGGCGCGTCGGGCCGGTACACCTTCGCGTAGCCCGCGGCCAGCATGTCCCTCGCGAGCAGGTGGTCCTCCGCGTAGGCGACGTCGCGGAACGGGACCCGGTCGAGTGCGGAGCGGGCGATGCAGGCGTTCGCGTCCGTGAAGAAGACGCGGCGCACGCCGTCGGCATCGGTGACCGCGGGCAGACCGCGGTCCACCCTCGCGGTGCCGTCCGGGGAGAGCGAGCGAAACCACTCGTCGAGCTCGCGCCGCACGATCGGGCTGGCGTCGGCTCGCGCCTGGTAGGGCCCAAAGACGAGCGCCACGTCCGCGGCCGCGCCAAAGCCGTCGAGCAGGGTCGCGAGCCAGCGCTCGCCGGCGGGGATCGCGTCCTGGGTGAGGAACGCGATGTGCGTCCCCGTGGCCCTGCGGGCCAGGAGGTTCCGGGTGCCCCCGTGGGAGAACCGCTCGGCCGGGATCTCGACGATCGAGGCGCCGTGCCTGCGGGCAACCTCCAGCGACCCGTCGGTCGAGCCCGAGTCGGCCACCAGCAGCTCCACCGGTCGATCGAGTCGCTGCGCCCTCACCGCGCCCAGCGCGCGATCGAGATCCGGACCTCCGTTGCGCACGGGGATGGCCACGGTCACGGGGTCATCCACGGCGCCCTCGCACGAAGCCGGCCACCCGCCGCAGCGGCTCCAGGATTCGCCATGACCTGGACTCGTAGACGGTCTGCAGCGCCGCGGCGGTCGTCTCGTACGCGGCGCGCAACTCCTCGACGAGCTTCTTCGCGTCGAGGAACTCGCCGTGCCACCGTTCCGCGACCTGGCCCGCCTCGACGTATTCCTCGTGCCAGTGCTCCGCGGTCCTCTCCGCGGACTCCAACCGGACGGCGAGCCGGTGCGCCTCGTCGGTTGCCGCCGTCACGATCACCGGCCGCAGGGCCGGGACCGGGCCGCGGCTGCAAACCGCCACCGCGTACAGCTCTGCCCCCGGCTCTATGCCCGCGACCTTGAAGACGCTCGCGTCGTGTGAGCGCTCACCGTCGCGGTCGGCGGCCTCCCGCTCGTCGAAGACGGCCGACGCCAGCCAGTTGTGCTGAAGCAGGACCTGGACCTGCCCGAATCGCTCCCTGAGCATGGACGCGAACTCGTCGTGGGAGTACTCGATCGTGTGGAACTCGTTGTCGACCAGGTACTCGTGCTTGTTGGGGGTGGAGATCAGCAGCGTCCCGTCCTGCGCGAGCACCCGGGCGAGCTCGGACAGCGCCCGAGGCGGATCGGGCACGTGCTCGATCGTCTCGAAGGAGACGACCAGGTCGAAGGCCCCGTCCTCGAACGGCAGCGCGGACACGTCCGCCACCTCGAAGTCGGCGCCGTAGCGCGCGCGTGCGTGCTCGACCGCCTTGGGATCGACGTCGGCGCCCACCACCGAACGGGCTCCGGCCGCTTTCAGGATGGCGCTCCCGTAGCCCTCGCCGCTGGCCACATCGAGGACACGCCTGTCAGGCGCCAGCTGCGCCGCCAGCCGGTAGCGCGCCAGATGCTCGGCATGCACGAGCTCTCCGTGCTGGAGCTCGGGAACCAGCCGTTCGCCCGTCGCTTCGAGCGGCCCGGCCCCAACCTGCCGCGATCTCGCCACGGTACGGACCCTACCCATCGAGAATCCGCTTGCGCGATCCCTAGACTCGGCGCCTCCCGCCGCCCCGCGATGTCAACAGAGTCCCTCGAACGCGAAATCCACGGCGCTCCCAAGGAGGGGCACGCTCCGCTGAACCGCCTCCCGCGGGCGCCGGCAGCCCTTCTCTGTCTGCTCGCCGCCAGCCTCGTGCTGGGGTGTGGCTGGGCGTTGATCGTCCCTCCCTTCCAAGCGCCTGACGAGTTCGCGCACGTGGCGTACGTCCAGTCGCTCGCGAACCGCGGCGACCTGCCAGGCGACCCGGCCCGACCCCTGCAATCGACCGAGGAGCAGGTTGCGGCCGGCGCGGCGAACGCGTTCCAGACCGCGCAGCAGCTGCTGGTCAAGCCCGAGTGGAGCAGGCAACGCTACGAGCGCTGGCGTGCGGAGGACGAGCGGCTCGGCAAGCACGCGCGCACCGACGGCGGCGGCCCCAACGCCGCGAGCTCGAATCCCCCGCTGTACTACCTCTGGCTCGTGCCCGCCTACAAGGCAACCTCGGGCGGGGACTTCTTCGCCCGGCTGTCGGCGATGCGGCTGGCGACCGTGCCGCTGCTCCTCCTGACGGTGACGGCCACCTGGCTGCTCGCCGGCACCGTATTCGGCCCCCGACGCCCGTACCAGCTGGCGGCAGCCTCCGTACCGGCGCTGCTCCCGATGGTCACCTTCGTGTCGGGGTCGGTCAACCCCGATCCCCTGCTCTACGCGTTATCCGCGTTCGTGCTCTGGCTGGGCGCCCGTGTGATCCTTCGCCGCGGCGGCGCTGCGGACGTGGTGGCGCTCTGCGCCTTGGCAGGCCTGGCCGTGCTCACCAAGGCGACGGCCTATGCGCTGCTGCCGGCCGTGGCATTCGCCGTGTTGGTGGGCGCCTGGCGGGCACGCCGGGGCGTGCGGAGGATCGTGGTGATCGCGCTGGCGGCCGCGGCGACGTTCGCGGTGGTGGTGGCGCCGTGGTTCGTGATCGCGCGCGTGAACGACCGCCCGGCCTCCGGCCAACTGGTGGGCGCCGGCCCGGCATCCGACGTGAACGTGCGGGAGCTCACGTCGTACGTCTGGCAGTACTACCTGCCGCGCCTGCCGTTCCAAGCCGAGTACGCGCCGCTCGGCAACTACCCCCAGGCCTACGAGACGTGGTTCAAGAAGGCGGTCGGCGCGTTCGGGTGGCTCGAGGTCCGCTGGCCGTCGACGGTCTACGCGGGTCTGTTCGCCGTGTGGCTGGCGCTGGTCGTGGCAGCGGTCGTGGCCCTGACCCGCCGTAGGCGAACGGTCGACTGGATGCTGCTCGCCTTCTTCGCGACGGCCGTCATCTCGCTGCTGGCCGGGCTGCACTGGAGCGAGTACCGGATCGCCGAGAGCAGCGGCGCGTTGCTGAGCCAGGGCCGCTACCTGTTCCCGCTGATTTCGCTCCCCGGCCTCGTGGCGGCAGCCGCACTCACCACGGTTCCGGTGCGCCACCGGGCGACCGCGCTCGGCGCCTTCGTGGGCGGTCTTGTCGTGCTCCAGATGTTCGCTATCGGCCTCGTCGTGACCCGCTTCTATGTCTAAGCGCGCGCTGTTCGCGTTCGCCGCCGTCTTCGCCGTCGGCCTGGTCGGCTTGATGGTGGCGGCGACGCTGAACCGCACCTCTGAGGCCTTCACGCTCGGCGTGGTGCCCGGTGGCCCGCTCGCGCGGCTGGGATCCGAGCGCGAGCTGTGCCAGAAGCCGATCGAGGTAATCGAGACGTTCGAGCGGGTCACCCTGCAGGTCGGTACCTTCGCCCGCGCCGGGCAGCCGTTCCTCCTCGACGTCCGCGAAGTGACGAGCGGCCGCTCGATCGTCCAGGCACGCGTCGAGGGCGGGTACGCCGACAACGCCGTACACGCGGTGACCCTCGCCTCGGCTGTGCCCAAGGGCGCCAAGGTCGCGGTGTGCGTCCGCAACCTCGGCGACCGGCCGATCGCCCCCTACGGCAACGTCGGTCTGTCCAACCAGACAAGCGCCGCCTACCAGGACGGCCGCCAGATCGACGGGGACATGGCGCTGGTGTTCCTCCGTGCGGAACCGGCAACGGTGCTCGGGCTCGTTCCCACGATCGTCGACCGCGCCTCGCTGTTCCATGGCGCCTGGGCCTCGGTGGCGACCTACTGGGTGCTGCTCGTGGTGCTGCTGGTCGGTCCGCCCTTGCTGGGGGGCTTCGCCGTCCGTGCCGCCTTCACCGACACGACCTGACCCGGCGCCCTTGCGTGTACTGCATCTCACCCCGGAGTTGCCCCAGTGGCCGGGCGGCTCGGGCGGCGCGACGCGTCAGTT
Source organism: Thermoleophilaceae bacterium (assembly GCA_034664125.1). GTDB lineage: Bacteria > Actinomycetota > Thermoleophilia > Solirubrobacterales > Thermoleophilaceae > JACVRW01. The sequence continues at coordinate 28,632 of JAXDIG010000053.1, forward strand.
CCACCTGCTCCGCCGCCTTGTGGAGCTCGGTCACGACGTGACCGTGGCGGCCCCCGCGACGCACGAGCAGGCCGAGCGAATCGACGATCTGGAGGCGGCCGGCGTGCGCCCCGTGATCAGCCCGCGGCCCGTCTCGCGCTGGAGCGAAACGGCCCGCGCTCTGCTCGGGGAGCCCGCGCTGGCGCCGCGGGCGCTGAGCCACCCGGTCCTGGCCTGGCAGGTGTCCGTGTTCTGGCATCGGCTCCGACCGTTGGCGCGGCGCGCGGCGGCCGAGCTCGCGCCCGACGTGATTTCGGTCGAGCACGACCACGCCGCGCCGTGGGTCCGCGATCTCCCAGGCCGCCCTCCGGCCGTGCTGACGTTGCAGAACGTCGGCTGGGAGTACTACGAGAGCCGTTCCGCCGCCGCGCGCGAGCCGCTCAAGGCCGCTTTGGCGCTCGAGGCACGGCGCTTCCGGCGCTTCGACGTCCGCTACGCCCGCGACTACGACGCACTGGTGGCGGTTTCGGACGACGACGCGGAGGCGCTTCGGTTCCTGGGCCGACCGGTCGACGTGGTTCCGAACGGGGTTTCGACCTCCGAGCTTCCTGCTCAGCCTCTGCCCGCCGACTCCGCGACTCTCCTATTCACGGGAACGATGGCCTACCCGCCGAACGCCGAGGGCCTCCTCTGGTTCGCTCGCGAGGTCTGGCCGCGAATCCGCGCCGCGCAGCCGAACGTCTCCCTATCGGTCGTGGGGCGCGACCCGCCCGCCGCCGTTCGCAGGCTGGCCGACGATCCCGGCATCGAGGTGACCGGCACGGTGGCCGACGTCCGGCCCTACTTTCAGCGCGCAACCGCGGTCGTGGCGCCCGTCCTGTCCGGAGGCGGCACTCGGCTGAAGCTGCTCGAGGCATGGTCGGCGCGGCGCGCCGTCGTGGCCACGACGCAGGCCGCCGCCGGCCTTGCCTTCGAGCCGGGACGCCAGGCGCTGATCGAGGATCGGCCGGACCGCTTCGCCGACGCCACGCTGAGGGTGCTGCGCGAGCCCGGCTTGCGCGATCGCCTTGCCGACGAGGGACGGCGGCTGGTCGAGCGGCAGTACGACTGGCGCTCGCTCGGCGAGCGCTTCGAGCGCGTGCTCGCGACGACGGCGGCCAAGTCAGGAGGATGAAGAGCGCACCCGCCGGGCGGAAACCGTCCAGCCCAGCGGCAGAGCCCGGCGCCGGTCGAGCCGGTCCAGAGCCGGCAGCACGCGCGCAGCGGCCCGCCCCGCGGCCGCGACGGCCCGGCGCCCGACGTCGCCCCGCTGCGTCCCGGCGCCGATGATGAGCCCACAGTTGCGGCTGAGCTGGGCCAGCGTGCTGAAGTAGCCGCCAACCGGCTCGACCTCGATGTCCTCGAAGCCGGCCTCGCCGAGCAACCGGCGCAGGCCGTGGCTCGTGTAGCGGTAGAAGTCGAACGGTTCCTCGTGGAGCTCTCCCACGAACGGCACCGTCAGCCACAGCCTGCCGTCCGTGACCAGCACGCGCGACAACTCGGCGAGTACCGCGGACGGATCGGCGACGTGCTCGAGCACCTGCGTGTTCAGCACGGTGTCGAACGAGCCGGAGTCGAGCGGCAGCTGGTCCAGGGGCGCTACGACGTCGGCGCTCCGGCCGCCCGCGTGCGGTGAGTGCTCCCAGTCGCATGTCACATAGCGCGTGTGCGAGAACAGCTCGCGGTAGGGAGCCTGGCCGGCACCGGCGTCCAGGACGCCGGCCCCAGGTGCGGTGGTGGCAGCCGCTCGCGTCATGAACGCGAGGATGGCGCGCCGCTCGAGCGGCGCCTCGGCCACGAACGCATCAAGCGCGGGCGAGAGCTCGATGCCGTCAGCCACGAGGCTCGCCAGGGTAGTCGGCCGCCGCGCGCCGGTAGACCCCGACGAGCCGGTTGGCCACGTCATTCCACGTGTCCACCTCGGGCGGCTTGGCAGGGCTCCCCCGCGCCGCCAGCTCCTGGGCGGCGCCCAGAACGTCGTCGGCGCCCTGAGCGAGGGTCACCCAGCCCGGGTGGCTGGCCCGCAGCTCGCGGTGAGCCGGCAGATCGCTCGCGATCACGGGCGTCGCGACGCTGAGCGCCTCGAGCAGCACGAGCGGCTGGGCCTCGGCCTCGCTGAGCAGGACGAGCGCGGCCGCGGAGCGCTGGAGAGCCCGCACGACACGTTCGTCGCGGATCTCGCCGAGCCATACAGCGCCGCTCGCCACCAGCTCGCGCTCGAGCCCCGCTCGCTCGCGCGCGTCGCCAACCAGGCCGCCGACCACCACCAGCGGCGTGCGACGCGCCACGGCGCGCGCCACCTCCACCTGCTGCTTGCGGCGGGACACGCCGCCCACCATCAGCAGGAAGTCGCGATCGGGCACGCCGGCCGGCAGCGATACGCCCTCCGTGTCCACCCGGTCGACTCCGTTTCCGATCACCTGGATCCGACCCGGATCAGCCCCGAACACGCGCCGGGTGACATCGCGCTCGTACTCGGTGAGGGCGACGACGGCGTCGGCCCGGCCGATGACCTCGCGGCGCATGCGCGCGGTCGTGATCAGCCCGGGGACGCGCGCCGAGATGCGCAGGAGGCGCTCGTCCCGGCCGGGTCGAATCGGCAAGACGGGCGAGACGACGAGCGCGCAGCGGTTGCGACTCCAATGCGGCAAGAGGTGCCAGACGGCGGGCTCGCCATGGAAGGCGTGAAGGATGTCCAGAGGGCGGTCGGGAGGCGAGCATTCCACCCGCTCGACCTCGTGACCGAGCGCCTCCAGCGCCGCGGCGGTGCGCTCCATCTGCCGCTCGAGCCCGCCGCCGCCCAAGGCCGGCGGGACACCGCCCAGGAAGGCGACCGACAGCCTGGTCTCCGTCACACGGACCGCGCCTCGATCGCGGGCTCGGAGAGCACCTGCTCGTAGATCTGCTGCAGGCGGGCGGCGATCTCCCGCCGGTCGAAGTGGCCGACGGCGCGCTCGCGGTTGAGCTGGCCCTCGCGTCTCCGCAGCGACGGGTCCTCGGCGAGCCGCCCCAACGCCTCGGCCAGGTCTTGCGGATCGTGGGGGCGTACGAGGCACTCGGAACGGCCGACCACCTCCGGCAGGGATCCGGAGCCGCCCACCAGCACCGGCAGGCCGGAGGCCATGGCCTCGATGACGGCGAAGCCGAACTGCTCCCGCCACCAGCGGGTTGGGGCGCTGTCCAGCACGAAGACATCCTGGTCGCGGTGCAGCTCGGGCAGCTTCTCCCACGGCACGGCGAGCACGCGTACCCGTTCGGCGATTCCCATCCGCCCGGCGATCTCGAGCAGCCGGGGCGCGAGCGGCCCGGCGCCTACCATCGACACCTCGACTGCACAGCCGCGCTGGGCCAGCAGCCCGGCCGCGACCACCACGTCCTCGACGCCCTTGGCAGGCTCCAAGCGGGCGACCGACAGGACCCTCAGGGGTCCCGGCCGCCTTTCCCCGGCGTGGGGACGGAAGGCGTCGAGGTCCGTGCCCATCGGGAGCACGGTGATCCGCTCGTCCGGGATGCCGGCGCAGCGGAGGTGCAACCGCGCGCCCTCGGTGACGGCTATGAAGCGGTCCACCCCCGTAGCCACCTCGCGGGCTCGAGCGGCGATGAGGCGGTTCGGATGGGGCTTGAACGGGATGTTCTCCATCACGGTCGCCACGACCCGGCGGCATGCGCCGGCCGCGCGCGCCCGCACCGCCTGCTGGGTGAAGGGGTACACCAGCTCGGCCGCATGGGCGATGTCGTAGCCGCGCAGGGCGCGCTCGAGCCCCCAGAGGTACTCCGGGCTGCCGGCCAGGAGCTCGACCGCTCCGAAAGCCCGCGGGCCGAGACGGGTGGTGAAGTCGGTGGCCGACGTCAGGCGACGGACCTCGAAGCGATCCGCGGGCGGTCCGAGGCGTACGGTGCGGCTCGCCATCGCGTCCACCCGCCCGGCCGGGAGCTCGTAGTTCGCCAGCTCCCAGCTGCGCAACAGGCCTCCGCGTATCAGCGCCACGCGCATCAGGACGACCTCATCGCTGCCCGCTTGGAGCGCGCGCCAGGCGTACGTGGCCGACCAAGCGGTGCATCCGCGAGGCCGTGACCGCCGCCAGCAGCGCTCCGGCGAGAAGCGCCGCAGGCACCGGAGCCACGGCCCCGTCCGCCGCGAGCTCCGACGCGGCGACCGCCATGGCCACGGCCGCAACCATCGTCAACACGGCTTGACGCGCGGGGCCCGAGCGGCCGAAGTACGGCACGGCGGCCAGGGTCACGACCACCAGCTCGGTGATCCAGGTGGCTCGCGCCGCCCCCTCGGCGCCGTGCTGGAGCGTCAGGGCGAAGCCGAGCGCGACGCTGATGGCCAAGCCGACGAGGCTGTAGGCCAGATACAGCGGCGAGCGCCGCGCCGCGACGAACAGGTACGCCACGAAGACGTTGCCGAAGATCGCGGCGCAGGCGGGCGCGAGCAGGGTCAACACCGGCGCGGCGCCCTTCAGCTCCGAGCCGCCCAGCAGTAGGACCAGCGGCTCGGCGAGCGCGATCAGCAAGAGCGCCCCGAACGCGCCCAGGGTGGTCACACCCACGAGCAGGTCCTGCTCGACCGGCCCCGCGCGGTGGGGGCTCACGCGGTCCCCCAGCATGGGAAGCAGCGTGGCGGCCACGATCGCCGCAACCACCAGCGCCTGCTCCACGAACAGGAACGCGAGCACGAATTCCGCCACGCGCCCGTCGTCGGCCTGGTTCACGAAGATGATGCCGATCCGGGTGTAGAGCGAGACGAGCACGATCGCGCCGGCCAGCGGAGCAGCTTCGCGGAGCACCGCGCGGATCAGCCGTCGCTCCTCGCCCGGGTCGCGGGCGGACGCGTGCGGGAGGCGCCGCAGCTCGCGCTGCATGAGTACGGCCAGGACGATCGCCGGCGCCAGCAGGCCGGCTCCCGCGAGGACAGGGGCGGAGGCGCCCAGGGCGGCCGCCGCGACGAGCAGCACGAGGCCTCCGGCGGCGGTCACGGTTTCGAGCATGGTCTGGATGTGGAGCCGGTGCTCGGCCTGCATCCAGGTCCCGACATTGAGCACGACGGCACGCGGCAGGAGCTGCGCGCCCAGCACAAGGGCCAGGACCAGTGCCTGGTGCCCGCGAAGCAGGACGGTGAGGCCGACCACGCCCGCGTATGCGACGACGGCCATCGCCAACCGGACGGCGAGCAGGGACGCCGGCGACGGAGCCTCGTCTCCTTGCTGGATCAGGCGGCGGACGACGACCGGGGCGAGTCCCGGATCGAGCACGAAGGCCACCATCGCGAACAGCATCAGGACAGTGCCCCAGTCCGCAAAGCCGGCCTCGCCGATCGTGCGGGTCACGACCGCGGTGGCGAGCGCGGTCAGCAGCAGCGTCGACGCCCGTGACACCACCTGACCGGTGGCGGTGACCGCCGCGGTCCAGGCCGTCAGTGTGCGTGACGTCCCTGGGTCGCCCGGTGATGCCCTCAGGTGCATCGCGGGGACGGTGACAGAAGCGCAGGCGGCCCGCCCGAACTCGGCCGTTCAGCGCCGCGCCACGACCTTCACCTGCGACAGCGAGCGCGCGAAGAAGCCGTAGATGCGACAGGTGAGGTCGAAGAGGCGCCGCCCGCCGAGGCGCACCATCCAGTTGGACACTGGGGTCCAGCGGTAGACCAGCGGCTCCGCGGACTCCACGGCGAACCCGGCCTCGTCGAACAGGTTCCCCAGGCACATCGGGCTCCAGCTGAACAGGTGGCGGTTCACGTCGTCCGGCTGCCATCGCCGGCTGACCCCCTCACACGGGACGACGAAGATCGCCAGTCCGCCCTCCTTCAGCTTGGCGCGCAGCCGTCTCAGCTCTCCGAGGGGGTCGACGGTGTGCTCGAGGGCGTGGTTCGAGATCACGACATCGGCGAAGTCGTCCGGCACTTCCTCGGAGGACCCGACCACGGCTATCCCCTTCCCGGCCGCGTCCGCGCGAGCGCTCGGGTTGGGCTCGATTCCGAGCTTGTTGGCCGCGGTGAGTCGGTCGAGGAGGTATCCGCCACCGCAGCCGAAATCGATCACGGTGTCGCTGGGGCGGACGTGCGGCTGGAACTTCGTGAGGTCGGCCCAACCCGCGAACTCGCCGATGGGGCGCTGCCATTCGAAGTAGCGCTCGTCGTAGTGCGCGGTTCCCTCGGCCACGCGGCCGTAGGCTAGCCGTACCTCTAGGATGCTGCCCCCGTGCACGTGGGCCTCAGCCTTCTCACCCTCTTTCCGGGCCGGGTGGGAGGCACCGAGACCGCCGTCCGCGAGCTGCTGGCGCAGTTCGCCGCGGGCAACGGGCCGGAGCGGGTCACGGTGCTCGCAAACCGTCACGTGGCGGAGGCCTACGCCGGCTTCCAGCGCGGGCCGGTGGCGGTCGCGCACGTGCGCTCCTACCGCGCCGGCGACTCCATGCCGACGCGGGCTCTTGCGATGGCCACGGCGCGCCTGGCCCCAGGGCTGGTGGCCCGGGGCGTGCCGCGCGGACTCGACGTCGTGCATCACGCCGTCACAGTGCCGATCCCGCGCTTCGAGGGTCCCACCGTGACCACGATCTTCGACGTCCAGCACCTCGATCGGCCGGAGTTCTTCTCGCGCGCGGAGCGCTTCCACCGGCGCTGGGCGTACGAGGGCGCGGCGCGCCGGGCGACCCTGGTCACAACGGGGAGCGACTACTCGAAGCAGCGCTTGACGGAATCGGCCGGCGTGGACCCGGACCGGATCGAGGTCGTGCCGCTGGGAATCGACCATGGTCGCTTCCGGCCGGAGGCGGGCGACGACGCCGGGGTCCTGCGCGAGCTCGACCTGCCGCCCCGCTTCCTCGTCTACCCGGCGAACCTGTGGCCGCACAAGAACCACGGCCGTCTTGTCGACGCGCTCGCCGCCGCCCAGGATCCCGAGCTTGCGCTGGTCCTGACCGGGCAGGACTACGGGCGTTTGGAGGAGCTCATGCAAAGGGCACGGAGGGCGGGCGCCGAGGAGCGCGTGCGCCATCTCGGCTACGTCTCGCGGGAGACGCTGCCGGCGCTCTACCGGCGGGCGGTCGCGATGGTGTTCCCGAGCCTCTACGAAGGGTTCGGGTCCCCGCCGCTCGAGGCGATGGCGTGCGGCTGCGTGGTGGCGGCCTCTTCGGGCGGATCACTCGGCGAGGTGTGCGGCCCGGCCGCCCTGAGCTTCGACCCGGAGTCAGTGGAGTCGATCACCGGCGCGATCGACCGTATCGCCGGCGACGCCGCCCTTCGCGCTACCCTCCGCGGGGCGGGACTGCAGCGGTCCAAGCAGTTCGATTGGGCGCACGCCGCCTCTCGCTACACGGAGATATACGTGCGCGCGGCCGCAACTTCTTGATTCGCGACACGCTATAGAGCTATGGGGATCGACCGAAACGCACGGCAGTACCTCGCCGTGGTGCCCGCGTACAACGAGGCCGCCACGGTGGGCGAGGTCGTGGACTCCCTGCGCCAGCACGCGCCCCTGTTCGACGTCCTCGTGATCGACGACGGGTCGACCGATCGAACCCCTGAAGTCGCCTCCCGGGCCGGAGCGAGCGTCCTCAAGCTTCCCTTCAACCTCGGCATCGGCGGCGCCGTCCAGGCCGGCTTCAACTACGCGCTGGAGCACGGCTACTCCTACATGGTCCAGGTGGACGGCGACGGGCAGCACCGGGCGGACCAGATCGACAGGCTGTTGAGCCCCATGCAGGAGGATCCGAGCCTCGACATCGTCTGCGGCTCGCGCTTCCTCACGAAATCGGGTTATCCGGCGCCGATCAGCCGGCGCACCGGCATCCACATCTTCGCGTTCATCCTGTCGCGCATCGTCGGACAGCGGATCAGCGATCCGACCTCGGGCTTTCGCATGTACAACCGCCGCGGGATCGCGCTGTTCGCCCGCGACTATCCGCACGACTATCCCGAGGTGGAGGCGGTGCTCATGCTGCACTTCCACCGGCTCCACATGAGGGAGGTGCCGGTGACCATGCTGCAGCGGGGCGGTGGCATCTCCTCGATCAGCTCGGGCAAGTCGGTCTACTACATGGTCAAGGTCCTATTGGCCATCTTCGTCGGCCTGGCCCGCAAGCGGCCGGTGGTGGAACCCGGCGACCAGGCCCCGGTCACGGCAGGGAGCAGGATCTAAGCCATGGAGATGCGGGTTCAGGTCGTCGCGATCGTGGCCAGCGCGCTCCTGCTGGTCGTGATCCTCGAGCTCGTGCGCCAGCGGCGCCTGCTCGAGCGCTATGCGTTGCTGTGGCTGTTCAGCTCACTCGTCCTGCTCGCGCTGGCCGTCTGGAACGACGCCCTCTCGACGCTGTCGAACGCGATCGGCGTGGCCACGCCGTCGAACGCGCTGTTCCTCATCGCATTCGGGTTCGTGCTGGTGCTCCTGCTCCACTTCTCGCTGGCAGTCTCGCGGCTGTCCGACCAGAGCAAGGTGCTCGCGCAGAAGTTGGCCATCCTCGAGCAGCGCCAGCGGAGTGACACGGATCAGGGCGAGCCCGCGCCCCACATGGAATACGCCGCGCGCAGCAGCGAGCCGCGCAGCTAAGCCGAGACGAAGGCCCCCGCGGCCTCCTCGAGCAACAGCGGTACGTTGCCCTCGACGGGATAGGAGCGGGCGCAGCCGGCGCAGTGCAGAGCGCCCGAGACGTCGCGGAGCGCCGTTCCGCAGAGCGGGCAGCACAGTGCCGCCCGCAGCTCTGGGGTGAGCGGCGGAGCCGGCGATGTGCGGAGCGCCTCGATGGTTCGCCCCAAGTCGAACTCCGCCGTTCGTTGCGCCCGTGAGGTGCCGTGCACCCTCACCGATAGGCGGCCGCGCCAGTGAACCGAGTGATGGAACGTCGACCGCCTGGCGAAGAACATCAGGCGGAACAGAGCACTGCGGTCGTAGAGCCCGTGGAGGCCTTCCCAGTCGGCCTCGGCACTGGCCTTCGGCGCGAAGATCAGCGTGTCGCCGTCGCGCTCGACGAACCAGGGATGGAACGGCCAGCCCATGACCCGCTCACCCACGCTGGTCGGAAGCTGGACGAAGCCGGCGTCCGCCACCCGGCTCACCTCCGCGGCGAAGGCCTCCGGGTCGGTCGCATGCTCGAGCACGTGCGAAGAGATCACGTAGGCGATCGAACCGTCGCGAAACGGCAACGCCTGTCCGTCCGCGACGATCAACGGCCGGTCGCGGGCGATCGCGCCTTCGCGCTCGAAATCGTCGTCCACGTACTTGTCGACCACGGCGTCCGAGCGCGGGAAGGGGTCGTGGCCGCCCCCGAGGTCGAGCACGAGGCCCGTCGCCGGCGGATCCGGGCGGGCCAAGCGGCGCTCGGCGGGAAGCCTTCCGAGCTCCTCGCCCATGCCTCGCGCCTCGCGCACGGCGCTCTGGAGCACCCGCCGGGCGCCGCCGGCGTGCGCGAGGAGCCGGGGCGCGGACGAATCGTCGGGGGCACCCATCGCCGAGGCTTATAGCGCACGCTGGCCGAGCACGTAAGCTTCCCGACTCGCATGAACGAGTCAAAGCGCGCACTGATTACAGGCATCACCGGGCAGGACGGCTCCTACCTCGCCGAGCTGCTGCTCGACAAGGGCTACGAGGTGCACGGGATGGTCCGCCGCGCCTCTACGGAGACGTTCCAGCGCCTGGAGGGAATCCGAGACGCGATCAATCTCCACACCGGAGACCTGCTGGATCAGCGCTCGCTGGTGGACGTCATGCGCGAATGCGAGGCGGAGGAGATCTACAACCTGGCCGCGATGTCGTTCGTGGCCGCGTCGTGGTCGCAGCCGGTGCTGACCGCCGAGTTCACCGCCGTGGGCGTGACGCGCGTCCTCGAGGCGATGCGCGAGGTGAGCCCTCAGGCGCGCTTCTACCAGGCGTCCAGCTCGGAGATGTTCGGGCAGGTGCTCGAGGTGCCCCAGCGCGAGACGACTCCCTTCTACCCGCGCTCGCCGTACGGGGTGGCCAAGTGCTACGGCCACTTCATCACGGTCAACTACCGCGAGTCGTACGACCTGTACGCGGCCTGCGGGATCCTCTTCAACCACGAGAGCGAGCGCCGCGGCCTGGAGTTCGTCACCCGCAAGGTCACCCACGCGGCGGCCGCGATCAAGCTCGGCCTTCAGACCGAGGTCGCGCTCGGCAACCTCGACGCCGAGCGC
>JAXDIG010000056.1:0-68940 GCA_034664125.1 Thermoleophilaceae bacterium
GGGTTGGGGCGGGGGAGCACACGGTTGTGTTTCGTTATGAGCCGTTGAGTTGGCGGGTCGGTTGGCTGGTCAGCCTGGTGTCGTTGGTCGGGCTGGTGGTCGCGCTGAGCGTCGGCCTGCGCCGCCGCCGGCGCGCCGCGGCCTGAGCCGTCCCCACTCGCAGGTCCCGGCCAACCGCGGCGATGAGGGGTCGGGCCGCCGCCAGGGGGGTCCCGGAAGAAACGGGAGATATAGGGACGCATCTTCCGGAACCCCCCCGGCAACCGCGCCCGCCGGCCGCTTTACCGCTGCTGTCTACGCGTTCGCGCTACTGGGCGCCGGGCGGGGCGGGGTTGAGGCGGCGGATCTCCCGCATCGCCTCGGCCCTGCGGCGGGCGTCGGGTGTGGCCTTCAGGACGACCGCCCACGCGTCGAGGCTGTCGGGCTCGCGCCGCAGGATGGCGTCGGCCACGGCCAGGGCCTCGCGCTTGTCGCGCAGCAGCAGGTAGTTCGCCCGAATGATGCGCCACTCCGTGCCCGGGTTGAGCAACTCCCCGGCGCGCAGGTCGTCGATCGCGCCGGCCCACTCGGCGCTCGTCATCTCAGGGTGGGCATGGATGCGCTGCGCCGCGCCGCTGGCCAGATGGTTGTCGCGGGCGAGCACGACGAACCAGGCCACGAGCAGCAGGGACGCCACCGCCAACAGCCCGCGTGTCAGTGCCGCTCTTCGACCCACACTCGAAGTATCGCCCCGACGCGCCCGGCCCGGGCGCGGTCAGTCGAGGACGAAGTCCTCCTGCCAGCGCTCGTCCTCGGTCCACGCGGGCTGATTGGCCTTGCCGAGCAGGTGGCTGCCCAGCACCAGGTGGTCCATCTCGGTGCGCATGAAGCAGCGGTAGGCGTCCTCGGGCGTGCACACGATCGGCTCGCCGCGGACGTTGAAGGAGGTGTTGATCATCAGCGGACAGCCGGTGAGCTCGTCGAACGCGCTGAGGATCGCGTGGAACTCCGGGCTCTGCTCCCGATTCACCGTCTGGAGGCGAGCCGAGTAGTCGACGTGGGTGACGGCCGGGATGCTGGAGCGCGACTCGTTCACCCAGCTGCGTATGTCGCCCGTGGAAGCCCGGCCGTTGGGAGTCCTGAGTTCCTCGCGCACGTCCGCGACGAGCATCATGTACGGCGACTCCACGTCGAGATCGAAGTATTCGGCCGCTCGCTCCGCGAGCACCGAGGGCGCGAACGGGCGGAACGACTCGCGGTACTTGATCTTGAGGTTCATCGTCGACTGCATGGTCGGCGAGCGCGGGTCGCCGATGATCGATCGGTGGCCGAGGGCGCGCGGGCCGAACTCCATCCGCCCGACGAACAGCCCGACCACCTTGCCGTCCGCCACGAGCTCCGCGATCCGGCGGGCCCAGCGCCGCTCGTCCTCCAACGACTCGTGCGGATATCCGTTGTGGCGCAGGTAGCGCCCTATCTCCTCGTCGGAGAAGGCGGGGCCAAGGTAGGCGCCGCCCATGCCGTCGCCGCTCCCGTCCACCGCGCGCGGGTGACCGGCGATCTGGTGGGCCGCGTAGAGCGCCGCCCCGATGGCGCCGCCCGCGTCGCCGGCGGCGGGCTGGCACCAGATGCGCTCGAATGGGCCCTCGCGCAGCAGGCGCCCGTTCGCGACGCAGTTGAGCGCCACCCCACCGGCCAGGCAGGCGTCGCGGGCGCCGGTGGTGGAGGCCGCGTGGCGGGCCATGCGCAGGACGATCTCCTCCGTGACCTCCTGGATCGAGCGGGCGAGGTCCATCTCGCGCTTCGTGATCTCGCTCTCGCCCTCCCGGCCGGGGCCGCCGAACAAGCGGTTGAAGCGCGCATTGGTCATCTGGGTTCCGCCGACGAAGCCGAAGTAGCGGGTGTTCAGGCGGAACGAGCCGTCGTCGCGCAGGTCGACCAGGTTGTCCAGGATGCGGTCGGCGTAGACGGGCTCACCGTAGGGGGCCAGCCCCATCAGCTTGTACTCCCCGGAGTTGACCCGGAATCCGCAGTACTGCGTGAAGGCCGAGTACAGCAGGCCGATCGAGTGCGGGAACAGCAGCTGCTGCTGGAGGGTGATCCGGTTGCCCTCGCCGAACCCGATGCTGCTGGTCGCCCATTCGCCGACGCCGTCGAAGGTGAGCACGGCGGCCGACTCGAAGGGCGACGGGAAGAACGCGCTGGCGGCGTGGCTCTCATGGTGCTCCGAGAAGTACAGGTCGCTCGGCATCCGGTAGCCGAGCCGGCCCAGGCCCTGCTCGATCAGGTAGGGGATCCAGAGCTTCTTCCGCAACCACAGCGGCATGGCCGCCTGGAAGGACGGCAGCCCCGCGGGCCCGGCCCGCATGTACGTGCGAAGGAGCCTGACGAAGGTCGTGAGCGGCTTGTCGTAGTAGACGACGGCGCCGATGTCGCCCGGTCCGACCCCATTCGCCTCCAGGCAGTAGCGGATCGCGTTGATCGGAAACCGGTCGTCGTGCTTGCGGCGCGTGAAGCGCTCCTCCTGGGCGGCCGCGACGAGGGTGCCGTCGCGCACGAGCGCCGCCGCCGAGTCGTGGTAGAAGGCGCTGATGCCGAGCACGTTCATCGATTCAGCTCCCGCAGCTGGGGGCGGAGGCGCGCGTACATAGCGCGGGCGATCGCCCTGGCGCCGCGCTCGTTGGTGTGGGCCGAGTCGTACATCACGGGACCGCTCTCGCCGTCGAGGGCGTCGCTCACGTCGATGGCGGGCGGCTCGAGGCGCGAGCGGGCAACCCGGGTCGCCTCGCGCCAGGCCTTGGCATCCGCTCCGAGCCAGAGGAGCGCCTGCTCCTCGCCGGGCACGACCCGCTTGCTGTACACGGATGGCTGCCAGAAGAAGGCGCTGCGAAAGCCGTAGCTGTCCGCGAGCCGCCGGGCGATGTCCACGCCGTGGCCGTAGACGAGCGCGGCGTCGGCGCCGCGCTGCCCTGGGCGATCGCCCTGCTCCGCGGTCCACGGCGTCTGCAGAGCCGTGTCTTCGTTGGACACGAGCCCGAGCGAGCGTCCCACCCGGTGCACGGCGCTGGTGTCCCGCCATGCGTCGTAGAGCGCGGTCCAGACCGAGGGATCGGCCGGCTCCGCGCCGAGCCGCAGGCGGTCGGCGATCTCGCGCGCGTCGAGCGTGGTCGGACGGCGGTGATGACCCAGCGCGAACTGGCTCAGCAGCTCGTTGTAGCCGTCGTAGAACACCGCCAGGTCGGGACGGGACGACTGTCCGATCAGGCTCTCGAGCAGCAGCACCTCCTGCCAGTTCACGTACGCGAGCTGGCCGTAGTTGACGACCCTCACCGGCATCCCGTCGGCCTCGGCCAGGCGCGCGAACTCCGACGGGATCGTGTGCTCGTCGCGCTGGAAGGCGCCGAACATCGTCGAGCCGCCCAGGAAGTACACGGTCACTGCGTTCGGGTCGTCCGCGCCGGGCGCCTGGTAGGAGCGCCGGACTCCGTTCTCCTGGTTGACATAGCGGCCGTGGAAGTCGGTCATCCTCCAGCCGAGGAAGGGGTCGTAGCGCTTGCGCCCCCAGGCGCCGGCGATCTCCCGGCCCAGGTCGGCGCGCCACGGCTCGTCGCGGCCGGCCGGGACGTCGGGCGCGGTGAGGAGGTTCACCTCCCCGCTTGCCTGGCGGGCGGTTGCGTCGTCGCCCTTGAGCCCGTTGAGGAGCGCTCCCAGGCCGACGTCGAGCAGCACGACGACCAGAATCAGGCCGAGCGCCGCGCCCACACGGACCCCGCGGCCGGCGGCGCCCCCGGGAATACGGTCGTATGAGAACGGGCGGCGGTAGAGCGGTCGCCCGCGCCGCTTCACGACGGGCCTCCAGAACGATGCATCGGAGCGCGACTGGCCGAGCGCCAGCGGGTCGTGGCGAAGCAGGCGGAGCACGGCCGAGATCGGTGTGAACACCAACAGGTGGACGGCCCCGATCAGCACGACGGCGAGGACGCGGCCTGCCACGCGCTGAATCGCTCCCTCCACGCGCTCGACCCGGCGAGCCACCGCCGGAAAGCGGGCGGAGGCGATGGTGAGCGTGACGGCCAGCGCGACCAGCACCGCCGCGGGCACGTGGTGCCCCCGCCACCAGAGCAGCGCGGCCACGAGCCCCGCCACCGCGGCGCGCAGGAGCATCCCGAGGACGGTCGGACCGCGGCCGGGCGGCTCCGACGGCAGCGCCGACCAGTCCGGGAGCCCGTCTTGCCCGAGCTCCTCGGGCTGCTCTGTTACCGAGGTGGACACCGGCGTCAGAACAGGGGGTAGAGCGTGACCGGGGCGGCCGCCTGCCCGATCGTGATCAACACGGTCGCCAGCGCCAGCACCAGCGTGAGCGCGGGTACCCACCAGGCCCGGTTGATCACGGCATAGGCCATGAAGTCTCCTGAGAGCCGCAAGAGGTGACGAGCTCGCAGCACAGGTCGAGTCTAACTTCGCTCGGCCGTATCTGCGCCTGTTGCGCTCACGCCGGTTTCGAGGCCTCGACGTACAGGGTTCCGCCGCGGCGCAGAGCCACCTCGAGGGCCGCCAGCGCGGCGGCCACGGGAAGCAGGGCCGCGCCCGCCAGCAGGGTCTTCACACGGGCGCCGGCGCCCATCTCGGCCTGCCGGGCGGCCGAGCGGCGGACCGCGTCGTAGAGGTCGGGGCGCCCCGGGAGCAGGCCGACGAGGCCGTGCAGCCAGCCGAAGACGAGCTGTCCCCCGCGCACATGGCTCACGCGCTCCGTCCGGAGCCCGAGCGCCCGCAGCCGTTCGAGAACCGCCCGCGCCGGGACGTGCACCAGGTGGCGGGGCAGGTCGAGGGCGAGCCAGGCGTCGCCGAACGCGCGCGCCTGGAGGCTCGCCGCGTTGGGCAGCGCGACGACGATGACGCCACCCGGCAGCAGCAGCTCGCTAGCGCGCTCGAGCGCCGAGCCGGGGGTGCGCAGGTGCTCGAGCGAGTGCCAGAACACGATCGCGGCGAAGCGCTCGTCGAGCTCGTCCAGCTCCACTGCGCGCACGTCGGAGCGGGTGGACTCGCGCTCGAGGCCCACCGCCTCGCGGCCGCGCCGGTGCAGCGCGTCCAGCAGCGCGCCGTCGCCGGCGCCGACGTCGAGCACCGCTCCCGGCGGGGCGGTACGGTCGAGGCGCCCGGCGAGCACAGCGCGGGTACGGCTCAGCAGCAGGTCGCCGGGGCCCGAGAAGCGGCCCGTTTCCGGCCGGTACCAGTCCGCGTAGGCGTGCGCCAGGGTGGCGTCGTCGGGCCAGGGGTCGGTGGTCGCGACTCCGCACTCGGGGCACTCTCGGCGTCCGCGCAGGCGTCGCGCGCGTTCGTCGAACGGTGCCCCGCACCAGGCGCAGTGCGAGGGTGGAGCGGCGGTCACGGCCGGAACTTGCGCGAGTGCACGATGCCGTTGCGGTGCAACACGAGGCGGACGCCGGCCCAGAGCGTCTTGAGGCCGTACGTGATCGAGGGTCCCAGCGAGATCGACGAGGCGTCGGCGAAGTAGCGCGAGTGCGCCGGCACCTCGTCGATGCGGAATCCGAAGTGGACGGCCTGCATGATCATCTCCGAGTCGAAGGAGAAGTCCAGCGCGTTGCGCAGGAACGGCACCTCCAGCAGCAGCGCCCGCGAGTAGGCCCGGTAGCCGGTGTGCATCTCCGTGAGGTGCGTGCGGAGCAGCCTGTTCTCGATCTCGGTGAGCGCCCGGTTGGCGACGTACTTCCACAGGGGCATCCCGCCCTGGCGCGCCAGGCCCGGCTCGGCGAAGCGGGACCCGAGCACGAAGTCGGCTTCGCCCCGCAGGATCGGGCCGAGCATCTCGGGGATCAGGCTCGGCTCGTACTGCCCGTCCGGATGCAGCATCACGACGATGTCGGCGTCGCGTTGAAGGGCCTCGAGGTAGCAGGTCTTCTGGTTGCCGCCGTAGCCCACGTTGTGGGGATGCCAGACCACGTGCACCGGCAGATCGCGGGCGAGCTCGACGGTGTTGTCGGTGGACTTGTCGTCGACCAGGATGACCTCGTCGACCCAGTCCGTCGGGATCGCCGCGACGGTTTCCTTCAGCGTGCGCGCCGCGTTGCGAGCGGGCATGACCACGACGACTCGCTTTCCGGTCCGTTCCGACATGGTGGCCGACCCTAGGGCAAGTAAACCCTGAAGGCGACGTCTCGGTAGTCCGGTCGGCGCCCCGCGAGACACCTTTGGGCCGAGTACGGCTGCACGCCGATGAACTTGTAGAGAAAGGCCGGATCGGTCACGACCACGGGCGCGCGCCGGGCCACGGCACGCACGTGCGAGCAGGGGGCAAACGGCGCCACCAGCTCGAGCCGGTGCGTGAAGTGGTCACCCGCGAGCGGTCCCTGCAGCGAGCGCCCGATGAACGCGATCGGCCACTTGCCATCCTCGAACCCCGGCCGCGCGGTGAACCAGGCAACGAGATCGGGACCGAGCGCGGTGGTCCCCTCGACCTGCGTGTGCCGGCTGATGAAACCGTCGCTCACCTGCGCGACCGCGACCGCCGCCACCACGAAGGCAGCCACGACGAGAACCGCGGTCGACGGGGTGGGCAGCCGCGCCAGCCCCGCGGGCAGGCCGACGACGAGCGGCAGGAGCAGCACGACGCCGGCCGCGGCGCCGAGCACCAGCGTGCCGGTCGCGGGGATGAACTGCTGCCCGAGTTGGTAGTCCGCCACGAGGCTCCATCCGAGCGAGCCGGCCAGCGCGAGTGCGGCAAGTCGCTCGGGCACGCGGCCGGTGCGCGCGGCCAGCGCGACGGCGATCGTGCCGGCGAACACGGCCGGCTGGATGTAGCGCAGGGTGGAGGCCGGCCAGCCCTCGGGCTGGAACAGCCCCGGCGTGGTCGGCAGGCCGGTGCCGAGCGCCATCGACCAGGCGAGCAGGCTGAGCAGCGTGACCCCTCCGGCCACGCCCAGCTGGAGTCTCAGGTTGCGAGGGAGCCGGCGGGCCACGACGGCGCCGACGAGCACGGCCAGGCCGCCCAGCAGCACGACCCAACCCCCGGCGACGCGCTCCGAATACACGCCCAACCTGCCGTCGAGCGTCTCGAGCGGACGGTCCAGAAAGGTCGTGTTGACCAGCTCGAGGATCCGCGGCGGCGGGTCGCCCCAGGGCCCGATGGCGAAGGGCCAAAAGGGCGAGCCGTGCTGCACCAGGTTGCGCACGTACCAGAGGCCGCCGACCGCGAAGAATCCACCCAGCCCGAGCGCCAGCCACCAGCGCAGGGGCCGTAGGTCGCGCCGCGCCGCGTACAGCGCCAAGCCGAGGGCCGCGACCACCACCACGAGGGCGGTGGTCTTGGTGCCGAGCGTGAGCCCAGCGGCCACGAGGGCCGGTGCCAGCAGCACCGGGCGTTTCCGGGATCCCGCGGCGAGCGCGGCGGTGCACGCCATCCACGCCACCATCGGCAGGTCGTTTTGCGGCTCGTTGAGCTGGTGGATCGCCATCGGCCAGGCCACCACCCCGGCGGTCGCCAGCCCGGCCACCCGCGCCGGCACGTCCAGGTGGCGCAACGTCGCCCAGGTCGCCAGCCCGAGCACCACCAGCAGCGCCGGGTTCCAGAGGTACACGGGGATCCAGCTGCGGGCGATCGCCGCCGCCCACGTCAGGGCCACCTCGTCGGTCAGCGGGTAGTTGCCGTGCGGGATGTCGTAGCTGACCGAGAGGATCGAGCCGGGCTGGCCGTTGGCGATCCACCCGGCCACTTCGGGGTAGTGGTAGAGCGACCCGTCGAACCCGATCGAAGGGTGGCGCAGCAGCCAGGCGACCCACACGGCGAACGCGCCGCCCAGGGCCGCCGCGACGATTCGCCAGGCGGGGTGGAGCGTCGTCCACCATCGCGCCACCTCGGTCCGCAGCGGCACCGAGGGAGCCGGCAGCGCAACCATCGCCGCCACCCAGGTGAGCGCGGCCGCGGCCGCCAGCACGGCCGTGTCGGACCCGAGCTTGACCAGGCCGAGGCCGATCGCCTCGACTACGGCGACACTGGCCGCGAGCACCACGGCGACGAGCACGCGGTCCAGGCCCGCGGGGCACACGCGCGACGCAGCGCGGAACGCCGCGTGCCCGAGAGCCAACACCGCCAGGGCCAGCAGCACATGGTGGACGACAGCAGCCAACCGGGCTGAGCATATTGCGAGGTTGCGTATACGGGCCCCGGTACGCTCCGGGCCGATGCGTCGCGCATTGCTCCCTGCCACCGTTGCGCTGCTGGTCGGGCCGACAGTGCTCGCGTTCAACGCCGGAGGGTATTTCGACGGCCCCCGAGCGGCCGCCGCGGCGCTCGCCTGGGCGCTCGTCCTCGGCTTGGCGCTCGT
This sequence comes from Thermoleophilaceae bacterium, assembly GCA_034664125.1. GTDB lineage: Bacteria > Actinomycetota > Thermoleophilia > Solirubrobacterales > Thermoleophilaceae > JACVRW01. The sequence continues at coordinate 8,322 of JAXDIG010000056.1, forward strand.
GGGTCCGCTGCCCCTGCCGGCCAGCGCGGCTGGACGCGTTGCCCTCGCCGCCCTCGCCGGGCTCGCGGCCTGGAGCGCGGTTTCGCTGGCGTGGGCGCCGCTGATCGGGCCGGCGGTGGACAGCGTGCAGCGCCTGCTGCTCTACATCGGCGTGCTGCTCGCTGCCGTCGCGCTGCTGCGCGACCCGCGTATGGCGCGGGTGGTGGAGCCGGTGCTGGCGCTCGGAACGGTGGTCGCGATCGGCTACGGGCTGGCGGGCAGGCTCCTGCCCGGCGCGATCGACCTGATCTCGGATCGGTCGTACGGCGCGGCCGGTCGCCTCGAGCAGCCGATCACCTACTGGAACGCCGAGGGGCTGCTGGCCGGGATCGGGCTGCTGCTGTGCGTGCGCCTCGCCGGGGATCGCTCCCGTGCGGCGGCCTTGCGCGTGGGGGCCGCGGCGGCCTGTGTGCCGCTCGGCATGGGCGTCTACCTCTCCTACTCGCGCGGGGCGCTCGCGGTCACGGCGCTCGGGCTGATCGTGCTGCTCGCGGCCGCGCCGTCGTGGCCGCAGGCGCGCGCGGCGGTCTTGGGTGTCGTCAGCGGGGCGGTCGCGGCGGCGTGCGCGTCGATGCTCCCCGGGGTCGCGTCGCTCACCGGCACGCTCGCCGACCAGGAGCGCGACGGCGCGGTGATGCTCGCCATCATGGTCGCGCTGATGGCCGGAGCGGGGCTGCTGACCGCGCGCGGGATGCAGGCCGAGCGGCGCGGGACAGCGCGGCTCGGCACGCTGTCGAACGCGGGGCGGCTGCCGGCGCTGGCCGCGGCCGCCGCCGTGCTGTGCGTGGCCGGCCTGGTGGCGGGCGGCCTCGCGGAGAACGGCGAGCGCACCGAGTCCGCGGCATCCACTCCCGCGCGGTTCGCGTCGGTCAGCTCAGTTCGCTACGAGTACTGGCGCGTGGGCATACAGGCGTTCTGGCGAGAGCCGGCCGGCGGGGTGGGTGCGGGCGGCTTCCGCGTCGTCTGGCGCCAGGAGCGGCGCGTCCCGCACGCCGTGACCGAGGTGCACTCGCTGCCGCTGGAGATGGCGGTCGAGCTCGGCATCCCCGGGCTGCTCCTCTTCGTGCTGTTCGTCGGCGGCGTCGCGACCGCGGGCGGCCGCGCCCTGCGACAGGGGGCGCCGCTGGCGCCCGCGGCGTGCGCGGTGTGCGTGGCGTGGCTGCTGCACGCCACGATCGACTGGGACTGGCAGCTGCCGGCGGTGACCCTGCCGGCGCTGGTGCTCGCCGGCGCCCTGCTCGCGGCCGGCGAGGAGAGGTTGCCGGGTGCCGCTCCGGCCGACTGGATGCCCGCGGCGGAGCCCGAGCAGTCGCCGGTTAGCGTCGCCGCCCAGTGATCGCCCAGCCGGTCTCGGTCAGCGGCCCGGCGTAAGCCGGCAGCGCAACAGGGTCGCCACGACGCGCACGCCGTCCATTCCGGTCAGCTTCTTGCCCTCGTCGCTGCCGCGCGCCTTGTAGTGCACCGGCACCTCGAAGATGCGCTCGCCTCGTTGCAGCAGGCGGGCCGCGATCTCCGGCTCGATCGCAAAGCCCGAGGCCTGCAGGGAGAGACTCTTGAAGACGTCGGTGCGGATCGCCTTGTGGCACGTCATCAGGTCCCGCAGGTAGACGTTGAAGAGGACGTTCGCCACCAGCGTCACCCCCCGGTTGCCGAGGACGTACAGGAACGAGTGGCTCGTGTAGCCGTCGAAGACGCGGACGCCGAACACGGCGTTGGTGTCGCCGTTGACCAGCGGCGGGAGCAGGTTGGCGAGGTCCCCGGGGTCGTACTCGAGGTCGGCGTCGAAGATCGCGGCGAACTCGCCGCGGGCGTCGGCCAGCGCCGTGCGCACGGCCGCGCCCTTGCCCTGGTTGCGGCCGTGCTTGAGGACGCGCACGGTGGCCGGCCAGCCGCCACGCTCGAGGACCTCGAGCGTGCCGTCGGTCGAGCCGTCGTCAACCACGATCAACTCGATGTCCATGCCGATGTCGGCGGCGAGGACCTCGTCGATCGCCCGCTTGACGGTGGCGACCTCGTTGTAGACCGGCATCAGCACGGAGAGCACGGCGCAGCAGGATACGGAGTAGCTACGCCCGCCTGCGCCGGAGGCCCACGGCGGCCAGGACCACCAGGCCCGCGAGCGCGATCAGGCTGACGCCGGCGCCCGCGCGGAACGACAGCGGCTCGTAGCTGAACTCCACGCGGTGGCGGCCGGCCGGCAGCGTGGTGCCGCGCAGCAGATAGTTCACGCGGTGGAGGTCGGCCGGCTTCCCGTCCAGCTTCACCTTCCAGCCCGGGAAGTGAAGATCGGTCAGTACGAGCTCCGCCGGCCGGCGGGCCCGCGCGTACACGACCACCTTCTCGGGCTCATAGGTGGTAATGCGCGCGCTGCCCGCCGAGCCCGACGCCGGTTGGCCGGCCAGCCCCGGCAGCGGCTCGGGCGTGACCACCGTGCGGCGGCCGTCGAAGGCGGGGTCGAGCACGGCGTCGAGCTGCTCGGCTTCGGTTGGGGCGACACGCTCGGCGCCAACCACGCCGGCGCGCGGCAGCGCGCGGGGGAGGGAGTACACGCGCAGGTCGGCCCGGTCGTAGGTCACCGGGAGCGCCGGACTCGCCGCCCGCGGATCGTCGGGGTCCTGGACCACGTCGGTGACGCTCAGGAGGCGCAGCGCCGGCAGCGCGCGCCGCGTGAGCTTCGCGCTCGTGGTGGGCGTGTCCGTCGGCCCGCCGGCGCGGATCGAGCGCCGCCACAGCCTGTCATAGCGCCGCTCCACGGGCAGGTCGTACGAGCGCGCGTCGTAGAGGCCCCAGCGCATGGCCATGTCGGGCACCAGCGGCGATGGGCCGAGCGGCCGCTCCAGACCGACGAAGCGGTTCAGCCCGCGCGAGCGGAGGTACTCGATCCCGGGCGTGGAGGGCTGCTTCGCGGCAGCGGTGTCGATCGCCGGGGTGGCCCCCATGCCGGCCTTGAACAGGTCCGCGGTGACGAGCGCGCATGCGAGCACCACGAACGCCGTCGCGCCCAGGCGCCGGCGCCCGGCGAGCAGTGCCACGGCCAGGCCCATGAACACGAGCCAGGCGACGAGCGCCGCCATGTGGATCGCCTGGAGCGCCTCGCCATCCGGGGGTGGCGCCGGCCAGGACACGCCGGCGGCGATCTCAAACGCCCGGCCCAGCACGCCGGGCGACAGGTCGCCGCGGCCGGCGAGCACGAGCACCGGCAGCACGAGCAGCGCGAGCGCGAAGCCCAGCACGGCGCTGCGGCGCGGCGGGTCGCGCCCGCTGAGCTCGTCGAGGCCCCACCCCGCGAGCAGCGCGAGGCACAGCATCAGGATGAACACCACGCGCAGGTGGTTGCCGGTCTTGATGATCGGTATGTGCCCGGCGATCTCCGGCACCGGCGGCACGCCCAGCACCACGGCCAACAGGAAGCCGCAGAAGACGGCGAAGCCAACCCGCTGCAGCGTCGGCCGCACGATCAGCGCCGCGGCCGCCAGCACGAGCGTCAGCGCCCCGGCGTACAGCGCGCGCTCCTGGGCGAACGCGTCGGTCGCGGTGTGGGTCGCGCGTCCCCAGTAGTCGTAGAGCGCGAAGCCGAGCAGGTACTTCTTGGGCAGGGCGATCTCGGAGAACTCCTGGCGCACGGCCACGTCGTTCGACCGCAGGAGCAGCTCGAGGAACGGCACGAGCACGACGGCCGCGAGCGCCGCCCCGCCGACCATCCCCGCCGCGAAGCACAGCACCGGCCGCCGCACTCCCGCAAGCGCACCCTCGCGCCGCAGCACGACCAGGCGGAAGGCGAAGAAGACCACCGTCGCGGCGAGCAGGTGGAAGTTCGACTCGGGGTGGCCTCCGAAGAACTGCAGCGCCACCACCAGCGCCAGACCCGCCACCGGCAGCGCGCGCGGGGCGCGGATCACCCGCTCAGCCAGCAGCCAGACCCACGGCGCGAGGGCCCAGACGTTGGTCTGCGGCCACGACTCCCATACGAGCAGGTAGAGGCAGAAGGCGTAGACCAGCCCGGCCAGCAGAGCCCCGCCGAAGCGCATGCCGAGCGCCCGCCCGAGCAAATAGGTCCCGAAAGCGGCGGCGAAGGCCTTGAGCACGCCGATCACCCCGAGCGACCACCAGAACGGCAGCACGTAGGCGGGGATCGAGAAGGGCGACAGGATGGCCGACTGGGCGTTCGCCAGATACGGGCGCCCGGCGCCGATCTGCGGGTTCCAGAGCGGCGCGCCGGGCAGCCGGTCGCGCGTGTACTCGAACCAGGGCTGGAACTGGACGGCCGAGTCCACCAGCTCGTAGTTCGACCCGAACGCGCGCACGTCGCTGGGGCGCTCGGCGGCCCACGGCGCCGCCGTCCAGAGGTAGTCGGACGCCGACAGCGTGTGTCCGGGCAGCAGCGCCGGGGCGTACAGGACCACGGCCAGCACTGCGTAGACCAGCGCCGCCGCGGCGTGGGGATGGCGGCGCAGCCAGGTCAATCGCGCGCCAGCCGAGCTTCCGGCGTCAGGCGGGCGGCCGTGTCGGCGAGCCGGCCGCGCGCGTCCCACAGGCGCAGCAGCAGCGGGGTCGCGACCAGCACCATGAACGGCTCCATCGGGATGCGGTAGCGCCACTGGCCGTAGTACACGACCCCGTAGTTGACGAGGCACAGCGCCAGGTAGGCCAGCACTCCCTGCATGCCCGGGTGCATGCGCCAGAGCCGGCGCACGCCGATCAAGGTCACCGACGCGAGCGTCGCGAGCAGCAGGAAGTAGCCGAACGCGTCGCCGAGCACCGTGAACACCAGGATGCTCGAGGTCCCGAGCTGCCACTGGTAGCGCGGACCGGCATTGAGCCAGCCGCCGATCGAGCCGCCGGACCCTTGGTTGAGCATGAGGAGCCTGCGCGGAATCAGCCCGAGCTCCTCGAGTGGGTGACGAACCGCCCAGTGGATCGCCTGGCGGCGCAGCTCGCGAGCCTGCTGCGTCTCCTTCGCTCCGCTGCCGACAACCGTCGGCAGCTTGGCGGGATTGACGATCCAGCCGTTCGCGTCCGGGTTGTGCCCGGACCAGAGCGTGCCGCTCGGGTTGTTTCCGACCGGGACGAAGCCGTCCATCACGATCGCGTTGCGGATCGTCCAGGGCGCGATCGTGAGCGCCATCGCCACCAACAGCAACGCGGTCCGCGTGAGCCACGCTCGGCGGGCGTAGTGACCCCACCAGACGGCGAGCGGGATGATCGGCATCAGCAGGCCCTCCCCGCGCGTGAGCGCCGCCAGCCCGAGCGCCACCCCGAGCACCACGGGCGTCCAGCGCCGGTCCGGCAGCAGCAGCACCAGCGCGAGGAAGCCGACCACCAGGAAGATGAACGTCGTCTCCGACAGGTAGAGCCCGGTCATGAACAGCGGGCCGGGCAGGATCGCGAAGAGGCCGGCCGCCACGCGCGCCTCGCGGCGGCCCAGCATCCGGTCGGCGATCAGGTAGATCAGGACGACCGTGGCCGTGGCCAGCACCACGTTCAGCGCCAGCGCCAGGCTCAGCCGTTGGCCGAACGCGCGGTACAGCAGCGACATGACGAACGGGAAGCCGGGCGGCCAGCCGGCGGTGGGCTCGAAGTTGAGGCCGGAGTAGCCGCCTCCGTTGGCCAGGCTGGCGGCGGTGAACTGATAGAAGGTCGTGTCGTTGATCGAGCCGTCGGGGGGGTTCACGCGCCCGTAGACGAGCACCCAGCTCAGGCGCAGGGCGAACGCCGAGCCGGCCAGCACGGCGAGATCGCGGGCGCGGCCGCCCGGGAGCCTCACGCGGCCCCCTGGAGCGCCCGGCGGCTCTGCCACGTGCTCACGATCAGCGGCGTCGCGACCAGCAGCATCAGCGGCTCCAACGGAACGCGGAACCGGAACTGTCCGTAGTACACGAACCCGTATGTGACCAGGCTCGCGGCGAGATAGGCGAGCACGCCGCGCATGAGTCGGTGGAAGTGCCACAGGCGCCGCGCTCCGATCACCAGCAGCGACGCGAGCGTAACGAGCAGCAGGAAGTAGTCGAGGCCGTCACCCAGCACCGAGAACACGAGCACGCTCGAGGTGCCGAGCTCGCGGTCGGCGGACGTGTTGAACCAGATCGGGAAGACCAAAGCGGTGGAGTCCGCGAGTGCGATCAGCTTGCGGGGGATCAGCCCGAGCTCCTTGTGCGGGTTGCGGATCGCCCAGTGGATCGCCTCCCGCCGCAGCAGCCGGGCCTCCTCCACCTCGTTTTGCGTCGAGTTCAGGCGCTTGGGGATCCGGTCCAGGAGGGACTTTGGGGGGTATGTCACACCGCCGTTGGCCTCGCTGTTGTGGCCCGCCCAGAGCATGGTGTCCGCGTTGGTGGCGACGGGGATGAAGGCGTCCATCTCGATCGCGTTGCGGATCGTCCACGGCAGGAGCGTCAGCGCCATCGCCACCAGCAGCAGCGCGGTCCGCCGGAGCCAGGCGCCGCGGGTGCCCTGGCCCCACCACATGGCCAGCGGGATCACGCACAGCAGCGCCCCCTCGCCCTTGGTCAACGCCGCCAGCCCGGCGGTCACGCCCAGCGCGACCGGTGTCCAGCGCCGCTCGGGGAGGAAGACCGCGAGCGCCAGGAAGCCGACGATCATGAAGATGAAAGTCGTCTCCGGGAGCCACAGGCCCGTGAAGAAGATCGGCGCGGGAAGGATGGCGAATCCCACCCCCGCTACCAGCCCGGCGGATCGGCCCATCGCCTCTCTCGCCAGCAGGTACAGCAGCAGCGCGGTGGCCGCCCCCAGCACGACGTTCAGCGCCAGGCCGAGCTTCACGTGCGTCCCCACGACTTTGTACGCGAGCCCGAGCAGGAACGGGAAGCCGGGCGGCCGCTTGGCGGTCGCTTCCCCGAGCACCTGCGTGTAGCCGTGGCCGTCCGCGAGGTTGCTCGCGGACGTCTGGTAGAAGAACGCGTCGCTCGCGAGCGTGTCGACACGCCCGTAGATCAGCGCCCAGGCCGCCCGCAGCACGAAGGCGAGCAGGCCGATCGCGACGAGGTCGCGCGCGCCCGCTGATGACAGGCGGGCCCGCCCCGGTAGCCAGGCCGGCATGGAAACGGCGGAGAGCACGCGCGGCCAGCATAAGGCGACCCGCCGCCCCGATGGGGAAGTTCACACCCGGGGGCGAATGCCGCGAGCGGCGGAGGGCAGCAGGCGGTCGAGCGCCACCGCGGCCAGGACCACCAGCGACAGCTCCGCCGAGTGGCGGAAGCGGATCTGGCCGTAGGCCAGCAGCGTGGTCACGGTGACGGTGATGAACGGCGCCATCAGGATCCAGACGGGCACGCGCCTGCGCCGCAGCACGACGAAGCCGTAGGCGGCGAGGCCTATCAGCACGAAGTACAGCGCCGCGCCGATCTGCTGCACCCACGCCCGGCGCCCCTCGGGCACCGCGAACGGTCGCCACAGGCCCCAGGTGCGGGCGAGCCGCGCTGCCCCCACCAGCGGGAGCCGCCCGACATGGTCGCGCGCGAAGCGAATGCCCTTGTGGCCCGCCTCGTTGAGCTCGACTGCCTCGTTGCCACGCCCCGAGAACGCGGCACAGGACACCTGCCAGGTGCCGATCCGCTCGCCGTAGTAGGTCACGTCGCAGTTGGCGCCGGCCAGCGTCTCGCCGCCCTCGGTGGCGATCAGGACGGGGCGGTCGAAGGCCGACCAGTTGCGCACCGTCCACGGCACCAGCACCACCGCGAACGCCGCGCAGACGGCGGCGGCCGCCTTCAGCCCGCCCGGGCGGCGCAGCACCGGCACCAGCAGCAGCGGCAGCATCAGCAGCGCCTCCGCGCGGGCATGGGCGGCAATCCCGAGCAGCACGCCGAGCACCAGCGCCCGGCCGATGCCGGGGGCGTCGAGCAGCCGGTAGGCGGCCAGCATCGACAGCGCGGCGAACACGCCGTAGAGCGACTCGGTCATCATCGCGCCGTCGGCCGCGATCAGGGTCGGGTAGAGCGCCGCCACCCCGGCGGCGAGCAGCCCCGCGCGGTCCCCGGCCAGCCGGCGCCCGAGCAGGCCCAGCGCGGCGATCGTGCCCCCGCCGCTGAGCAGGCCGAGCAGGCGCCCGTCGCCGCCGCTCAGCCCGAGCTTGTACAGCCCGGCCACGAGCGTCGTGAACAGCGGCGCGCGCTCGGCCGTGGGCAGCGACAGGTGGTCGCGGTAGAACTCCGCCGGGCGCACGAACCCCTCGCCGTGCGCGACGAGCTGGGCCAGCGTGGCGTAATACGCCTCGTCGTTGAAGATCCCCGGGGGCCAGGGTGCCACCAGCAGCGTGTAGGCAGCGCGCAGGGCCACCCCGAGCGCCACGATCGCCGCGAGCCAGAGCCCGAAGCGTTTACTCACCCGGCCGGTCCCAGACCTTCCAGGGAGCTCCGCCGGCCGCCCAGATGTCGTTCAGCAGGACCGCGTCCTTGTAGGTGTCCATGCACTCCCAGAAGCCCTCATGGCGGTACGCGTGGAGCTGCCCCGCGGTGGCCAGGCGCTCCAGCGGCTCGCGCTCGAGGACCGAGTCCTCGCCGATGTAGCCGAGCGCGCCGTGCTCGAAGCAGAAGAAGCCGCCGTTGACCCAGTGCTCGCTGCGCGGCTTCTCGTGGAAGCCCCTGATCCGACCGTCCCCGTCCAGGTCGGCGATGCCGAACTGGAGCTCGGGGCGGACGACCGTCACCGTCGCCAGGCCGCCGTGGGCCCGGTGGTGCTCGATCAGGGCCGCGATGTCGATGTCGGCCACGCCGTCGGCGTAGGTCGCGCAGAACGGGCGCTCGCCGAGCAGCTCGCCGGCCTGCCTGATGCGCCCGCCCGTGGGGGTGTCCTCGCCCGTGTCGACGCAGCGCACCACCACCCCCGCGGGCCAGCTCCGGGAAGCCACGTACTGCTCGATCAGCTCGCCCTTGTAGCCGGTGCAGAGCACGAAGTCGCGCAGCCCCTGGGCGGCGTAGATCTGGATCACGTGCCAGAGGATCGGCTCGCCGCCGATCTCCACCAGCGGCTTGGGAATCGACTGCGTGTGCTCCTGCAGCCGCGTGCCGCGGCCCCCGCACAGGATCGCCACGTCGGAGATGGGCCTCACGCGGGCTGCCGCCTGCGTAGGACCGCCTCCAGGGCACCGGCGGCGAGCACCACCAGCGAGATCTCCGCCGGCTCGCGGAAGCGCAGGTTGCCGTACGTCGTGAGCGCGGTCACCGCCACGATGATGAACGGCGCGACCAGGATCCACGTCACTTCGCCGCGGCGGCGCAGGAATATGAAGCCGGCCACCGCCAGCGGCGCGAGCACGAAGAACATCAGCACGCCCAGCTTCTGGACGCGCACCGAGCGGCCTTCCGGGATCGCGAACGGCTTGTAGACGCTTGCAACCCGGCCCAAGCGGGCAGCCAGCACGACCGGGAGCCGGCCGGAGTGGTCGCGGGCGTAGCGCACGCCGTCGCGCAGGGCCTCGGCGTGGTGCTCGGCCTCGTTCTTGCCGGGGTGCTCCCTGATGCAGGGCGGATACCAGCCGCCCAGCATGTCGCCGGCCGCGTAGGTTCGGGCGCAGTTGGCACCCGCCACCGCGGTGCCCGAGTTCGTGGCGATCGCCACCGGCCTGTCGAAGACGATCCAGTTGCGCACGCTCCAGGGCGCGAGCACCACCGCGAAGGCGACGACCGCGACCAGCGCCGTCCGCGCCCCTTCGGCGCGCCACCCCTCGCGGCGCCGCCACACCAGCGGGATCAGCACCAGCGGCAGCAGCAGCAGCGCCTCGCCGCGGGTCAGCGCCGCCAGCGCGGTCACCGCGCCGAGCACGAGCGCGCGCCCGGCGCCGGGCGCGTCGACCAGGCGGTAGGCCGCCAGCAGCGCCAGCGCGACCAGCGCCCCGTAGAGGGTTTCGCTCATCAGGGCGCCGTCGGCGACGATCAGCGTGGGATAGACCGCCCCGAGGCCGGCGGCCAGCAGGCCGGCGCGGTCGCCGGCGAGCCGGCGACCGAGCAGCCCCAGCGCGAGGATCGTCACGCCGCCGAACACCGCTCCGGCCAGCCGCTGCGCGTCGGGCGAGTCGAGCCCCACCAGCGCCGGGACGGCCAGCACCACCGAGTAGAGCGGCGGGTGCTCGGCGGTGGCGACGCTGACGTGGTCGAAGACGAACTTGAACGGGGCGATGAACCCGTGCCCGTCGGCGAGCAGCTTCGGCAGGGCGCTGAAGTAGAACTGGTCGTCCAGCCCGGGCGGCGGCCAGGGCGCCTCGACCAGCGTGTAGGCGACCCGAATCGCGACCCCCGCGGCGACTATCGCAAGCAGCGCGGGCCAGAAGCCGGGCCACGGTTCGGGGCGCCCGGGCGCGGCGGGGGACGGTCGCTGCGCACCTGCCGTGGTCACGAGCGCGCAACTGTACCCTGCACCGCCCATGCGCAGACCCACCCGCGACGGCGCCATGGCGGCCGGGTTCATCATCGCCTCTTTTGCCCTCGCGTTCGCGCAAAGACCGGGCTGGGCGACAAGCGATACGAAGCTCGACCTGCACGTCGATCCGGGCGCCTTCCTGGGCCAGGTGGCCTCGGTCTGGACGCACTCGATCGACCTCGGCGCGGTCCACGGAGCCCAGTACGGCGGCTACCTGTGGCCGATGGGGCCGATCTTCGCGCTCCTGCACTCGGTCGGCCTGAGCGCGTGGGTGGCGCAGCGCATCTGGCTCGGGCTGATCTTCGCGATCTCCACCTGGGGCGTGCTGAGGTTGCTCGACGCCTTCGTCGGGCGCCCGCGCGGGGTGGCCCACCTGGTCGCGGCCGCCTTCTACTTGCTCAACCCGTACACCGTGATCTTCACGGGACGCACCAGCATCGCGCTGCTGGGCTACGCGGCGCTGCCCTGGCTGCTCCTGATCGTCTACCGGGGCGTGCGCGAGCTGCGCGGCTGGACGGGCTGGTGGTGGGCCGCCGCCTTCGCGCTGATCCTCACCTCGATCGGCGGCGGCATCAACGGCGCGGTGGTCGGCTGGATGCTGGTCGGGCCGCTGGTGCTGCTGATCTACGAGCCGCTGATCGGCTCCGTACGCTGGCGCGACTCGGCCGGCTTCCTGGCGCGCGTGGGCGTGGTGGGCATCCTGGCCTCGCTGTGGTGGATCGTGCCGCTGGCGCTCTCGTCGCGCTACGGCATCGACTTCCTCCAGTTCACGGAGCAGCCGCGCTCGATCTGGGGCACCAACAGCGCCCCCGAGGCGCTGCGGCTGATGGGGTACTGGACCTCCTACATCGGCGTGGGGTTCTACGGCGCCAACCGCCCGCTCTTCAGCGAGGCCGGGACGCTGCTGTTCAACCCGCTCGCCGTCGGCGCGTCGATGCTGCTGCCGGCGCTCGCCGTCGCCGGGTTCATCTGGACGCGGCGCTGGCGCTACGGCCCCTTCCTCCTGCTCGTGCTGCTGGTCGGGGTCACGATCGAGCTGGCCGCCTTCCCCAGCGGCACGCCCAGTCGTGAGGCGATGGAATGGGTCTATCGCCACGTCCCGCTGGTGCGCTTCATGCGCACCACGCAGAAGGCCGCGCCGCTGGTGGCGATCGGTGTGGCCGGGCTGCTCGGCCTGGCGGCCCAGATGGCCTGGGCGAGTCTGGCGGCCCTGCCGCGGCTGCGGCTGCGCCGCACCGCGCTGGTGGCGGCGCCCCTGTGCCTGGCGGCGCTGATCGCGCTCGCCGCGCTGCCGCTCGTGCGTGGCACGGCGATCGAGAAGCAGCTCACCTGGAAGCGCATCCCGGCTGCCTGGACGCAGGTGGGCGGCGACCTCGACAGCGGGCTGGCGCGCAACTCCCGCGCCCTGGTGCTGCCCGGCCAGATCTTCGCCAACTACACGTGGGGCGGCACCACCGACGCCATCCTCCCGCGGGTCACCGACCGGCCGGTGGCGGTCCGCTACGAGACGCCCTACGGGGATCCACACGCGACCGACCTGCTCTGGACGGTGGACCGCCTGGTCACCCAGGGACGGCTCCTGCCGGGGCAGCTGCTGCCGCTGGTGCGCCTGATCGGAGCGGGGGCGGTCGTCACCGGCAGCGACGACGACCCGTCGCGAAGCGGGGCGGTCAACGCGGCGGCGGCTGCCGCCGAGCTGGACCGCCAGGGGCTGGAGCGCCCGTCGAAGAGCTACGGCCCCACCCGCGCCGTGGCGCCGCCGCCGGGCGAGCTGGGCCCGGCCCGGCAGCTGCCCCAGGTGCGCCGCTACGACGTGCGCGGCGCGCGCGGGATCGTGCACGTGGACTCAGCCGCTCCCGCCACCGTGGTCGACGGCGGCGCCGAGGGGCTGGCCGGCCTGGCCGCGTTCGGCCCGCTGCCGCGCAGCAGCCCGATCCTCTACGCGGGCGACCTCTCGCCCGCTCAGCTGCGCGCGCAGGCCGCGCGCGGCGCCGAGCTGGTGGTGAGCGACTCCAACCGGCGGCGGCGCTTCGTGCCCGAGTTCGGCCGCCAGAACCTGGGCGCCACGCTCGGTGAGAAGGAGCCGCTGGACCCCAACCAGGCGATCATCGAGCCGTTCCCCGAGCGCGGCACCGACGCACAGACGGTGTCGGTGCTGAAGGGCGCACGCTACGTCCGCGCGCCCAACGCGGGGGGGCTGCTGGAGTTTCCCGAGCGCGACGCGATCAAGGCATTCGACGGCGACTATGGGACCATCTGGGCGGCCGACCGCTACTTCCACCCGCGCGAGCGCTGGATCGAGATCGGCTTCGACCACCCCCGGGACGTCGCGCATGTCCAGCTGCTGCCGCTGCGCGACGGGCGCGGGCAGGTGAAGGAGGTGGACGTCAACGGGGTGCGCGCGAGGGTGCACGCCGGGTGGAACTTCATCCCGGTCAACCTGAAGCACGTCTCCGCCGTGCGGATCACCCTCACCAAGGTGGACCAGCCGCAGGACACCGACCTGCGCGGCAACGGCGGCATGCGGGAGATCCTCATCCCGGGCGTGAGCGTGCACCAGTCGCTGCGGCCGCCGGTGCTGAGCGCGCAGGCACTCGGCGGGCGCGATCTGAGGCGCGTGGCGCTCACCTACCTGTTCGAGCGCACGACCGCCGACGACCCCTTCCGGCGCGACCGCCAGACCGGGAGCCCGCTGCTCGAGCTGGCCAAGAACCGCGCCGACGCAGAGGACCAGATCGACCGCGTGGTGTTCGCCCCGGCGGCCCGCTCCTATGAGCTGAGCGCCTGGGTGCAGCCGGCCGTGGACGCGCGCGATTCGACGCTCGACCGCATCGCTGGGCTGCGCGGGCCGGCCGCGTTCGACTCCTCCGGCCGCTTCCACAACCTGCCCATCCATCGCGCGTCGAGCGCCTTCGACGCCGATCCGCGCACGGCCTGGCTTGGCATCTGGGCGCGCCCGGCGGCCGGATTCCCGTGGATCTCCTGGTCGGCCGGGCGGCCGACCACCGTGTCGCGGCTGCACCTGGATCCGCCGGCGCAGCCGGTCAGGCACCCGACCGTGGTCCGCCTGACCTGGCCAGGCGGCGGGACGGGGCCGGTGCGGGTGGGAGACGACGGCGATGTCGTCCTGCCCCGTCCGGTCCGCTCGAGCAGCTTCCGCCTGACCGTGCTCGACGCCGCCTTCCCGCCCGGTGCGACCGCCCGCGAGCGCTCCACGCGCGCGGTCGGCATCGGCTCGCTGAGCGTGGCCGGCATGGCGCCGGTGACGGTGCCGCGCACCGGCCCCCTGCACGCGGGCTGCGGCAGCGCCGGCATCGAGGCCGGCGGCCGGCCGGCCCCCTTGCGGCCGCGCGGCACCGTGGAGCAGCTGGACGCCGGGCGGCCGCTACGGGCGCGCGGCTGCGGGGGAACGGTGGCGATGGGGGAGGGCATCCAGTACGTCCGCTCCCTGCCCGGGGCCTTCACGGTCGATCTGCTGCGCATGCGCTCGCCCTCGCCCGCGGCGCTGGCGGCCCCGGCGGGCGGCGGCCGCGTGGTGGATGCGGGCACGATCGGCAACAGCTCCGTCAAGGGAGTGCGAGTGGCCCTCGACGGCCCGTCGTGGCTCGTGCTCGGCCAGAGTTACTCGAAGGGCTGGCTGGCCGAGTGCGACGGGCGCGACCTCGGAGAGCCAAGGCCGATCGACGGCTACGCGAACGGCTGGCGAGCGCCCGCCGACTGCAAGGACGTGGCCTTCAGCTACGGCCCGCAGCGCGCCGCGCGGATCGGCTACGCCATCTCGGCGGTCGTCTGCGCGCTGCTGCTGGTGTTCCTGCTCGTTGGCCTTCGCCGCCGCGGCCGGCAGCCGGTCGCCGCCGCGCCGCCGCCACTGCCGCCCGCACCCGCCCCGGCCCGCCTGGCGCTCCCGCGCGCCGCGGCGATCGCCTTCCTGCTGACTATCCCGCTCGCGCTGCTGTTCGCGAAGCGAACGTCGGTGGTGATCTTCCCGCTGCTCACGTTCGTTCTCTGGCGCGGCGTCGGGGTGCGCCTGCTCACGGCGGTGGCGGCCGGGCTGCTCGCCGTGGTCGTGCCGGTGCTGTACCTGATCGCCAATCCGATCAACCGCGGCGGCTACAACTTCGAGTACAGCCTCCAGACCATCAACGCGCACTGGGTCACCGAGGGCGCGCTGGTGCTGGTGATGGTGGCCTGCTGGAGGGCGATCGCCGAGGCTCGGGCCGCGCGGGTCAGCTCGCCGGCGGCTGCTCGAGCCGCGCCGGCTCGTCCCGAACCCGCCGGAGCGCCTCCAGCTGGAGCCGCTCCCGCTCCGTCGACCGGCCCGTGAGGGTCTTGAGCAGGATCCGGTTGAGGTAGGTCACGCGCCAGATCTGGTCGTCGCGCAGCGCCGCCTCCTCGCCGCGGCGCTCCCCTATCACCGCGCGGCGCTGGCGCGCGAGCAGCTCGAAGGGCTCGCCGCCGAAGGCCGGCCCGGTGGAGTGGGCGTCCAGGTGAACCACGCGCGCGTCGGGCCGGAAGATCGTCTCCACGCCCGCGTCGCCGGCCCGCAGGCCGAGGTCCAGGTCCTCGGCGAACATGAAGATGCGCTCGTCGAACGGCCCCAGCCGCCGAAGCGTCTCGGTCGGGGCCACGAGGCAGGCACCCACCGCCCAGCCGACCCGGCGGCTGCGCTGCGAGTGCCATGGGTCCACCATGGCGCGCAGCGGCTGGGGCAGGACCGCCGGCGGGATCAGCGCCTTCACCCACAGCAGCGGCGATGCCGGATCGAGCTGTCCTGTGTCCTGGCGCGTACCGTCGGGCGACGCCACCAGCGGCGCGAGGATCTGCTCCGGGGCGCCGGGGGTGAGCAGGTCGGCTGCGAGGGCGGCGAGCGAGCCGTCCACCAGCTCGGCGTCGGGGTTGATCAACACGCAGACCGGCTCCTCCACGCGGGCCACGCCGGCGTTCGAGGCGCGCCCGAAGCCGACGTTGTCGCCGAGCTCCACGACCGTGGCGCGCGGCGCGGCGGCGCGAGCGGCGGTGGCGCTCCCATCGGTCGAGCCGGAGTCCATCACGACCACGTGCGCTCCCGGCAGGTGCACCTCCACGGAGCGCAGCAGCCGGTCCACGGCGGCAGCCGAGTTGTGGGTCACCGTCACCAGCGCCATGCCGGCGCCGTGGTGGGCGGCGTGCGGGCGCGGGCGCTCGCCGCGCGCCGCGCCCGGAGGGTGCAGCCGGACCTCGCGGGCCGCCTCCCGCTCCGCGACCGCCTCGCTGGCCAGGTCGGCGAAGCGCTGCCGCGCCTCGTCCGCCTCGAACCAGCCCGCGCGCGCCCGTCCGCCGGCGCCCAGCTTGTCGAGCAGGCCGGGCGTGGTCAGCACCTCCACCAGGGCGGTCGCGGCGGCCCCGGCGTCGCCGGGCGGGTACAGCCGGCCGCAGCTCTCGTCGACGATCTCGGCCGGGCCGCCTGCGCCAGGCGCCACCACGGGGCGGCCGCTCGCGAGCGCCTGCAGCACGACGTTCCCGA
Organism: Thermoleophilaceae bacterium; assembly: GCA_034664125.1. Classification (GTDB taxonomy): domain Bacteria; phylum Actinomycetota; class Thermoleophilia; order Solirubrobacterales; family Thermoleophilaceae; genus JACVRW01. Next base: position 24,232 of record JAXDIG010000056.1, read on the forward strand.
ACGGCTCGCGGTCGGCGCAGTGCAGCAGGCACCAGGCGCGGCCGATCGCCTCGCGCGGGTCGGCCAGCTCGCCGGCGAAGGTCACGCGGCCCTCGAGGTCGGGCTGCGCGGCGCGCTGGCGCAGCCCTGCGAGCAGCCGCTCGCCCTCGGCGTTCATCGGCGCGCCCGCGATCGTGAGGTGCAGGCGCGGCACGCTCTCGGCCGCGCGCGCGACCGCCTCGAGCGCCAGGTCGGGGCGCTTCCACGGCATCAGCGCGCCGAGCAGCAGCACCTCCGGGTCGGGGGCCATCGGCCGCTCGGCGTCGTAGAAGGGCAGGTCGATCCCGGGGCTGATCACCGACAGGCGGTCGCCGAGCTTGCCCTCCGGGTCGAGGTCGCGCCCGACCGCCTCCGAGTTCACCGACACGCGGTCCGCGCGCCCGACGGCCACGCGCATCAGCCGGGCGATCGACGAGCCGGGCAGGAAGTCCACGTGGCGCACCAGCACCGCCGGGCGCCGGTCGAGGGCCGCCGCCGCGGCCGGGGCGGCGATCGCCGTGCGCATGCCCCATGCCACCAGCAGGTCGGGGCCCACCTCGCGCACGAGCCGGCGCACGTCGCGGGCGTGCCCGGCCAGCTCGCGCCCGGCCGTAACCCGCTCGGCCACTCCGCCGCGAAGCTCGAGTGGCCGCGAACGCAGGGGAATCACCTGAACCCCATCGCCGCGGGCGCGCTCGGCGAGGGGGCCCTCCGGGCAGGCCAGCACCAGCGCACCCGGCAGGCCGCGCGTGAAATCGAGCAGAGTGCGCTCGGCCCCGCCCAGCACACCGGCGTATGTGACGGCCAGCGTCAGCACGAGCGGGGAGACTAGGGCGTGTGACGTCCTCAGCACGGCGGCGAGTCGCCTCGAACACTGCCGTCCAGCTGGCCGGCAAGGGCGCCGTTCTCGCGATCGGCGTCGTCTCGATCGCGGTGCTCACCCGCTACCTGGGCCCGGGCGACTACGGCAAGTACACGCTCGCCCTGATGTACATGCAGCTGTTCGGCGTGCTCGCCGACGTCGGCCTGTTCACGACCGTGGTGCGCGAGATCAGCAAGGACCCGTCGCGCACCGACGAGCTGGTCGGCAACACGATCGCGCTGCGCCTGCTGCTGTCGATCGTGGTGATCGCGGTCGCCGCCGCGATCAGCCTGGCGCTCCCGTACGAGCCGCAGGTGCGGACGGCGATCCTGCTGGCCGGGGCGCCGCTGCTGTTCGGCATGCTCACCACCAGCTTCGTCGCGATCCTCCAGTCGCGGCTGCGCATGGGGCGTGCGGTGGTCGGCGACGTGGTCGGCCGCGCCGTCTCGCTCGGCCTGGTACTGGCGGTCGTCGGCCTCGACCTCGGCTTCTACGCGGTCCTGGGGGCGGCGGCCGGCGGCGCGCTGGCCACGCTGGCGGTCACCTGGTCGCTCACGCGCGGCCTGGCGCGCGCGCGGCCGCGAGCAGAGCTCGCGGTCTGGCGGTCGCTGCTCAAGGCGGCGGTGCCGCTGGGGCTGGCGCTCGCCATCAACGCGATCTACTTCCGCGCGGACACGCTGATCATCTCGCTCTACGAGCCCTACGACCAGGTCGGCCTCTACACGCTGGCGTACCGCGTGCTGGAACTGGCGCTCGTGGTCGGCACGGTGTTCCTCAACACCACCTTCCCGATCCTGTCCGAGGCGGTGGCCCGCGACGAGGCGCGCGCCCGGCGCACGATCGAGGCGTCCACCGAGGTGTGCGTGGTGCTCGGGGCTCCGCTGGTGGCCGCCGGCCTGGTGCTGGCGCCGCAGATCATCGAGCTGGCCGGCGGCGACGAGTTCCGGGGCGCCGCGGAGCCGCTGCGCATCCTGCTCGCGGCCGGCGCGCTGGCGTGGGTCAACGGCGTGTTCGGCTACGCGCTGATCGCGCGCGACAGGCAGGCCAGCGCGCTCTGGCTCAACCTCACGGCCCTCACCTTCAACGTCGGCCTCAACTTCCTGCTGATCCCGCGCTACGGGATCGTCGTGGCCGCGATCGTGACCGTCGCCTCCGAGATCCTGATCCTGCTCGGCTCCTACTCGCTGATGCGGCGCTACTTCGGCTTCTTCCCGATGCCGCGCACGCTGGCGCCGGCGCTGATCGCCGCGGCGGCGATGGGCGGGCTGCTGTGGCTGCTCGACGCCGCCCCGCTACCGGTGCTGGTGGCGCTGGGAGCCGCGGTCTACGGCGGGCTGCTGTGGCTGCTCAGCCCGGCCAGCCGCGAGCTCGCGACCGGCCTGCGCCGGGGCTAGGGAGCACCGGCCTTCGGGATCGGCAGCGCGCGCTCGCCGACGATCGCGAATACCCGCACCGGTGCGGCCGCCGACCCAGGCCGCGGGCCGCCCGTCCAGCCGCGCAGCTTGAAGCCGGCGCGAGCGAGCTTCGGCCCGAGCTTGCCGGCGACGTCCGGGCGCGAAAGCGACGGCACGCCCGCGGCGAGGAAGCGCTCGCCCGCGAACGCCAGCACGCGATCCGCCGGCCGCGCTCGCCTGCTGTCCCCAGCCCAGCCGTCGATCGTCACCTCGGCCTGGCCGACGCCGACTGCTTCCAGCGAGCCGCCGCTCTCGGCGCTCCCGATCGGGATCTCGCGGCCCGAGCCGTCCACGATCACCTGGCGTCCGCTGCGCTCAACGAGCCGGTAGCCGAGCGCCGCTCCCGGCAGCCGCGACAGCCGTCGGGCGGCGCCGTCGCCGGTGATCGCGATCAGGTCCACGGCATTCGCACCGGGTGCGAAGGCCGCCGGCGGCACGACGGCGGAGAAGCGCGCCGTGTCGCCGTCGCGCCACCGCACGGCGGTAGCCGCGACGCGGCCGTCCAGTGCCACGGCCAGGCGCGTGTCGGCGGGCACGTCGGACAGCTCGCCGGTGACCAGCGCGGGGACGATCGAGGCGGCGGGGTCAACGTCGGCGAGCAGGCCGCCACCGTCGAGCTCGAAGCTCGCGCCGCCCAGCGAGCCCGCCCCGAGCGAGTCGACGCTGCGGCCGACGAGGTCGCCGTCCCGTCCGCTCCCGTAGACGTCGCCGGGCGTCTCGCCGAAGTCGTCCAGCATGTTCCGGACGAGCTTGTCGCGCCGGCGCAGGTACTCGCTGAACGGCATCGTCAGGTCGGCGTCTTCGTACTGCGGCTGCAGCGCGATCGATCCCCTGCGCGTCGCGCGCCGCGCCGGCTGCCCGTCCGTCCGCCACGGCAGGTCGACCCCGAGCCGGTCGGCGATCGTCGGCAGCACATCCGTGATTTGCACGTTCGACTCGTCGACCTCGCCCTTGCGCTGGCGCGGTGACTTGATGAGCAGCGGGATGCCGGCGATCGAGGCCAGGTTGACCTCGTCGGCCGCTCGATGCGGGTGGCCACCGAGGAAGCTCGCGCCGTGATCGGCGAGCACCACGAGCAGCGCGCGGTCGTAGAGCCCGCTGGCCTGCATGCGGTCGAGCAGCCGTCCCAGCAGCCGGTCGGTGTCGGCGATCTGGAGCAGGTAGCGCTCGAGCGCCTGGCGGGATAACTGCCGATCCTTGCTCCACCCGCCCCCGGCCGGCTGGTTGGCCGAGGTCAGTCCCGGCAGGCCGTCGACCGTGTCGGGATAGCGCTGGCCATCGGGAAGGAAGTGGTAGGGGTTGTGCGGCAGCTGGATATGGAAGAAGACCAGGTGGCCCTGGCGGGGAGCCTTGGCGAGCCGGTGCTCGAAGGCCTTGTAGATCTCCATGCGGTCGATCACGGCCGCGAGCGCCGCGACGCCCCTGCTCGCGACGTCGGAGGCGGGCCTGGTGTTGACGTTGGCGGCCCTGGGATCCTGGGTCACGCGGAACCCGCCGAAGCTGCGGTCCACCGGCTTGAGCCTGTTGCGCAACGGGTCGGGCAGCAGCAGATGGAGTGACACGAGGCTGAGGTCGGACGCGAGGTCGTGCAGGCGTTGGCGCGCGGGCTGGCGGGCGGCCGCCTCCTCAGGGCAGAGCCGCTGGGGACAGACGTCGGTCATCGGTTCCGTCACGTCCAGCGAGTAGCTCCCGCCCAGGAGCGTGAACAGGCTCTCGGGGTGATCGGAGGCGATCGGCAGGGAGCCCTTGTCGGGCCGGTCGCCCGTCAGCAGCGCGGGCACCGCCCGGTCGGTGTAGTCGGCGACGGTGGTGGCGTTGCGATACCAGGTCGCGTCGCGTGCCAGGCGCGCGAAGTTGGGATAGCGGGAGGCGTCGATGCGCCCGTCCGCTCCGTTCAGGGTGAAGCCGGCGAACTCGTCGAACAGGATCACCACGACCGGTGCCCTGCCGGGGACCTCCACCCCTGCCGCGGCCACCTCGTGTCCGGGCAGCACCAGCTTGGAGACGGGCGACAGGATCAGGAACACGAACAGGAACACGACCGGCGCGGGGCTCAGGACCGTGAGCAGCGCCGGGCCGGCGGCGCTGCGCTCGTAGGCCAGCGCGGCCAGGGCTCCGATCGCCAGCGCGGCGGCGAGCAGGACCGCCGATCGCACCGACACGTCCTTGATCAGCTGTAGGGCGAAGGCGGCCGTGAGCAGAGCGACCAGTGACAGGTGGAGCGCGCGCCGCAGCGGCATGGAGACGAGGCCGACGAGCCACTCCAGGGCGGTCAGTGCGAGCGGCGGCACCAGCACCATCCCGCCGGCGAGGAGCAGGATGTCGCTCCTGGTGTTCCCGCGCGCGACGAAGAACTCCGGGGTATCGCCCAGCAGGTTCAGCAGGGGCTGCGCGAACGCAAACGACCAGAGGACGGCGAGGTGAACGCCGGCAAGTGCGAGCGGCTCGCGGCGAGCTGTAAAAGACGTGTGAAGGTCCGGCAGGCGGCCAGAGTACTCCGGCATTCTCGGTTGCCGCGCCGGATGCCGGGCGCTGCCGCCCAGGCCAGCGCCCGTAAGGCATAGTGGTCGCCGTGGACACCTATGCGCTCCCGCGCGGCCCGCGCGACACCCGCGCGTGGTACCGCGACGCAGATCCGATGGAGCAGGTCGACTACGCCCTCGTCGACTTCGTGCAGCAGCACGCCGGTCAGACCGTGCTGGACCTCGGCTGTGGCCTGGGCGGCTACAGCAAGGTGCTCGCCGAGCGCGGCTTCGACGTGCGCGCCTTCGACGTGGTGCCGGAGTACGTCGAGCGGGCGCGCCAGCTCGGAGTCCCGGCCGAGCTCTACGACGGCGATCGCCTCCCGCTCGCCGACGGCAGCGTCGACACGGCCGTCCTGCTCGAGGTGATCGAGCACCTCGAGGATCCGGCTCGCCTGCTCGGCGAGGCGCGCAGGGTCGCGCGCGGCGGCGTGCTGGTCACCACTCCCAACTGCACGCAGAGCTTCGGGCGCGTGCCGATCGAGTTCAGCCACATGCTCGACGTGGATCACCGCCAGTTCTTCACCGAGACGTCGCTCGCCGCCCTGCTCGACGAGGTATTCGGGAGCTGCGAGGTCGAGCAGGTGGCGCCGATCGACCGCAACCTGGCCGGCCTGGTGCTGCCCCGGCCGCTGCGCCCGCTCTACCGCTGGCTCGACCGCTTCGGCGCGGCCAAGCCGCAGTACTTCTTCAGGCTGCGCGCCCGCGCACCCGCCCGGTGACGCGCGTCCTGTTCATCTCCGCGGAGCCGCTCGGACCGTCGATGGCGGGCCCGGCGATCCGCGTGCTCGAGCTGGCGCGGGCGGTCGCCGCGCACTGCGACGTGACGGTGGCCGCCCCGGGGCCGAGCGACGCGGGGGATGCCCCGATCGAGCTGCTCGAGGCGAACCTGGCCGACTTCGACACGCTGCTCGAGGCGGTCAAGAGCCACGACGTGGTGGTGGCTCAGCGGCTGCCACCGCAGCTGCTGCGCTACGTCGCGCGCATGCCGGTTCGCTTCGTCGCCGACCTCTACAACCCGCAGATGATCGAGGTGCTGGAGGCCGCCGGCGACGGCCCGAGCACCTCGCCGCGGCGCGCGTGGAGGTCGATGCTCGGCCAGTGCGCGGTCGCGGACCTCGTGATCTGCGCGAGCGAGAAGCAGCGAGACCTCTGGCTCGGCGGCATGGGCCTCGCCGGCCTGATCGACGTGGAGCGCTACCGGGCCGACCCCACCTTCCGCAGCTACGTGGACGTGGTGCCGTTCGGGCTGCCCGACCGGCCGCCGAGCCGCTCGGCGCCGGTTCTCAAGGGCGTCTGGCCGGGCATCGGAGAGGACGATCGCGTGCTGCTCTGGGCCGGCGGAGTTTGGCGCTGGCTGGACGCCATCACCCCGATCCAGGCGGTGGAGCGCCTGCGCGCCGGGGGGCGGCGGGTGCACCTCGTGTTCCTGGGCACGGGCCGCCCGCGGCTCGCGGGCGCGGACGTGCCCACCAGCGCCGACGAGGCGATCGCCTTCGCCGCGGAGCGCGGGCTGGAGGGCGACTGCGTGCACTTCAACCGCGGCTGGGTGCCGTACGCGGAGCGCGAGGCCTACCTGCTCGAGTCCGACATCGGCGTGTGCGCGCACCACGAGCACCTCGAGGCGCGCTTCTCCTTCCGCACGCGGGTGCTAGACCACTTCTGGGCCGGCCTGCCGTCCGTGGTGTCCGGCGGCGACGCGATCGGCGACCTCGTGGACCGCCGCGGGCTCGGGCGGACGGTGGCGCCCGGCGACGCCGAGGGCTTCGCGCTGGCGTGCGCCAACCTGCTCGACGACCGCGACGCCTACGACGGCGCGGCACGGCGAGTGCGAGAGCTGGCGCCGTCGCTGCGCTGGAGCGAGGTCGCGCGCCCGCTGGTGCGCTTCTGCCGCGAGCTGGACAGCCGCCCGCCGCGCCGCCCGGCGCGGTCGGCGCTGGTGCGCGCGACCTACGGCCAGTACCCGGACATCCTGGCCGACCTGCGCGAGCGCGGCGGACTGGGCGCCGTGGCGCGGCGCGTGCCGGAGCACGTCGCCCGACTGCTGCGCCACCGGGCCTAGAGCTCGTAGCGGTACTCGTCCGGCGTGGGCGCGCGCTTCTCGCCCCAAAGCGTGGTGTTGAGGAAGGCGGGCATGTGCTGCGTCGCAGCCACGCGCCGCGAGTACAGGCGCACCGGGAAGTCGTAGTTGGTGGCGACGACCTCGAGGCCCATCTGAGTGCCGAACAGGCTGGCCAGGGCGTCCTGGGAGAAGCGGAAGTAGTCGTTCGGGTAGCCGTGCAGCGGGAAGGACTGGTGGGTCTGGACGAACAGCAGGCCGCCCACCTTGAGGGCCTTCATCAGCTCGTGCGCCGCAAGCGTCGGGTACTTCAGGTGCTCGAAGGTCGAGCACGAGAGGATCACGTCGAAGCGCTCGGAGCCGACCACGTCGGTCAGGCGGTGCAGGTCGGCGACGATGTCCACGTCGGGCCCGTCCTGGATGTCGGTGCCGAGGAACTCGGCGGCGTGCGGCACCCAGTCGCGGTGGAGCGTCGAGCGGCCCGGCACCGACTGCAGGGTTCCGAGCTCGAGCACGCTGGGGGAGGGCAGCTCGGCACAGCGGGCGATGAAGCGGTGCTCGAGATCGGAGCTGGGCTCGCCTTCGGTCCGCGGCGTCCCGGTCAGCGTGAGCCCGCGGCGCAGGCGCTCGACGGCGTGGCGCCAGCGCCCCAGCTCGGCCGGGGCCGGCACCGAGGCCCGACCGGCGTCCTGACCGCTTCCCACGGCGGGCATGATGCCCGATCGCGGCGTTCGGGCGCCCCGGCTCCGCCGGGCGCCCCGCCTCACCCGGCCAACGGCAGCAACCAGGGCGGCCCCCCGGCTCACCCGGCCGCCCCGGCTCACCCGGCCGCCCGGCCCTGCGCGGCCAACAGCGGCAACCAGGGGCGGTCCGAGCGAGAGGTGGGCCCCCAACGTCACGCATATGGTGCAAATGGGCGCCCACCCTCGGAGGCGAACCAGCGGTGGGCCGGCTTGTTACTGGGTTTCGGCTACTCCCGGGACCCACCCTTGGAAACCGGGGCGGCTGGGTCACCTTTTGTTGCTGCTCTTGCCGCCCGAACGTTGCGCCGGGCCTGCGAGCGGCCCGGCGCTCCGGGGTCCATGGGAGCAGCCAAGGCGGCCCGGGCGAAGGGGTGGGCCCCGAACGTCAGACATAGCCCCCGTTTCGGGGCCCACCCCCTCCCGGGGCCCACCCCCTCCCGGGGCCCACCCCTCCCGGGGGCCCACACTCCCGGCCGGGCCGCCCTTTATTGCTGCCGTTGGCGTGGCCCCGCGCCCCGGCCGCGCCGGGCGACCCGCCGCCACCCCCCGACCGCTCGACATACGCTTACGTCCTTGGAGTCCAGCCGGCTCAGCCAGCGCCGTCCCGCGAGCGCCCGAGGCCGGCGTCTCGCGATGCTGCTCGGTCTGTTCGGGCTCGGCGCCCTGCTCTCGGGTCTGACGATCCGCTGGGGCATCAACCCCCACGACGAGGGTCTGATGCTGCAGGCGGGCGAGCGCATCGCCGACGGGCAGCTGCCCTACCGCGACTTCTACGCCAACTACGGGCCGGGGCAGTACTTCCTGATCGGGGCGCTGGACTGGCTGTTCGGCCCGTCGCTGATCGCCTGGCGGATCGTGCGCGTGGCGCTCGACGCCGGCGTCGCGGTGCTCGCCTATGCGCTGGTCCGCCGCGATGCTCCCGAGCCGCTCGCGCTGGGCGCCTGGCTGGCCGTGGCGGCCGCGATGTCGTTCCCGAGCATCCCGCACCCCAATCCGACCGCGCTGGCGCTCGCCTTCGGCGGGCTGCTCCTGGCGCAGCGCCGCCCCGCGGCGGCGGGGGCGCTTGCCGGCGTGGCGGCGGTCTTCCGGTTCGACCTGGGCGCGGGGGCGCTGGCCGGCGTGGCGCTGCTCGCCGCCACGGCCGGCGGCCGCCGCGCGGCGGCCCGGGCGGCGCTTACCGGGCTGGCGGTGGCGCTGGTGCTGCTGGCCCCCGTGGTGATCGCCGCCCCGCGCGACTTCTGGGACCAGACGATCGGCTTCGCGCTCGACGAGCAGGGCCTCCAGCGCCTGCCGCTGCCGGGCGCCTGGGAGGGCGGGTTCGAGCCGAACAAGATCCTGCAGCACTTCTTCCCCTACGTGCTGCTGGGCGGCACCGTGCTCTGGCTGCTCGTGGCGCTCGTCCGACGGCTGCCGGCCCGGCTGTGGGCCCCCGCCCCGCTGGCCGGGGCCGGCGTGGTCTACCTGCTCGCGCGCGCCGACGAGTTCCACCTCGTGCCGCTGGCGCCCGTCTTGGCGGTGCTGCTCGCCACCGCCGCGGCCCACGAAAGGCGCGCCGGGCGCACCGCCTCGGCGGTGGTCCTCGTGGTGGTCCTGGGCCTGATCGCCATCCAGGGGCTCGATCGCAAGCGCATCCAGCTGCTCGATCCCCCGCCTCTGGCCACGATCCACGTGGATGTGGCGGACGGCGTCGAGGCCCCGCCGGCCGAGGCTCGCGCGCTCACCCAGCTGTCGCACTACGTCCGCGAGCGGGTGCCACCCGGCCGCCCGGTGTTCGTGGCCAACCCGCGCTTCGACCTGGTGAGGGTGGGCAACCCGCTCGTCTACGTCCTGGTGGGGCGGCCCAACCCGACGCGCTACGACGTCATGCAACCGGGTGTGGTGACCACCGCTCCGGTGCAGCGCGAGATCGTGCGCGACCTGGAGCGCTCACGGCCGCGGCTGGTGATCCGCTGGCTCAGCCCGGTTGCCGACCAGCGCGAGGACAATGGCGCCGGGCGCTCGAGCGGCGTGCGCCTCCTCGACCGCTACCTGGCGCGCACCTACGCGCCGCGGCGCCGCTTCGGCGACTACCTGGTGCTCACCCGTCGCTAGACGGGCACGAACGCCTTGCCAGCCGGCGTGGACTGGCGCATGGCCATCGTCAGGATCGTGGCGGCGCACACGGCCTGGATGCCGAGCAGCGCCAGCGCGATAGCCGTGAGGTCGTCGCCGATCGAGAGCAGCAGCACCACCTCGGCCACCACACCGGCGGCGAGCACGAACAGGAAGCTGGCCTTCCCCATGGCGAGCAGGTACTGCACCGACAGGTACGAGCAGGCCAGCAGCGACATCGCCAGGCCGAGGAAGGGGAGGGCGTCCGAGGCCTGGGTCAGGTCCTCGCCGAACACCACGCGCAGCAGCGGCTCGCCGGCCACGCTGTAGATCAGCACCGCCGGCACCGCCATCGCGGCGATCAGGCCCAGCGTGCGCAGCAGGATCGGGCGGGCGTCCTCCCCGGTCTTCGCCCGCCGCGACGCCTCCGGCAGCAGGTACAGCCCGAGCCCGATGGCGATCCACATGATCGCCTTGCCGGCGACGGCGGCCACGGCGTAGGAGCCGGCGGCGTCGTCGCTGGCGGCCTGGTGCTTGACGATGATCACGTGCAGCTCCTGGAGGGCCAGCAGGAGCGTCAGCCCGAGCACCGGGACCCAGGCGCCTGCCAGCAGCTCGCGCAGGCGCAGGTCCTCGGCTGCCTTCGGGTTGACGCCCTCCATCGCGCGCCGCAGCGGGATCAAGAGCACCAGCGCGATCAGGACCAGCGAGAAGGCGCTGCCGAGGAAGGCACCCGTCACGTCGAGGCCGGCCCCCACGAGGATCAGGGCGAACGCGATCCGCGACGACGCCTCGCCGACGATGCTGAACGCGACCGTGCGGTACTGCTGGAAGCCCTGCAGCACCCCGCGCAGGACCGAGAGGATGATCCACAGCATCGCCGTGACCGGGATCGCGGCGGCCGCCCAGTCCTGGTCGATGTTGATCACCGAAGCGATCAGCGAGCGCACCGGGATCGCGACCAGGGCAACCATCACCGTCGCGACGACCAGGCGCTCGAGCCACCTGCGCACGCCCGCGCCGGCGTTGGGGTTGCCCTCGGCCAGATCGTGGCTCACCTCGCGCGCCGCGGCGATCTGAAGCGCCGAGCCGGGGACCATCATGATGATGAACGACGAGAGCAGCACGGCCAGGTCGCCGTAGCCCGAGGCGCCCAGCACGCGAGCGAACACGACCGTGAAGCCCAGAGCCAGGACGTTGGCCACGATCATCGCCGCCCCGAGCCCGGCCGCACGCCCGGTGTCGGAGCGGCTCAGCTCGCCGACACGCTCACGCAGAGCGGCCGAAGCGGGGCGTGAGAGGGCCGGCACGCGCACCGCGCCAGAGTACCCCCGAACCGGCATCGCGCGACGCACCTGGCGGGGATGCGGCACTACGATCGCGCCCGTGAGCGATCTGCGGCCTGCACTGGCTCGCGGCGACGACGGCCGGCGCCGCTGCGCCTGGGGCGGCTCGACGCCCGACTACCTCGCCTACCACGACGAGGAGTGGGGCAGGCCCGTCACGGACGACCGGGGCGTCTACGAGCGCATGGTGCTGGAGGGCTTTCAGTCGGGACTGTCCTGGCTGACGATCCTGCGCAAGCGCGACAACTTCCGCTCCGCCTTCGCGGACTTCGAGATCGAGGCGGTGGCGCGCTTCGGCGAGCGCGACGTGCGCCGCCTGCTAGCGGACGCCGGGATCGTGCGCCACCGCGGCAAGATCGAGGCCGCCATCGCCAACGCCAAGGCCGCCGCGGAGCTCGAGGTCCCGCTGGCCGAGCTGGTCTGGTCGCGCGCCCCGCGCGGCCGCCGCGCCGCGCCGCGCGCGCTCGCCGACCTGCCCGCGGTCACCCCGGAGTCGACGGCGCTCTCCAAGGAGCTGAAGCGGCGCGGCTTTGCCTTCGTGGGGCCGACCACCGCGTACGCGGCGATGCAGGCCTGCGGCCTCGTCAACGACCACCTCGCCGGGTGCTGGGTGCGCGCCGAGGTCGAGCGCGAGCGGAGCGCCACTATCCTGCGGACGGGATGGATGAACGAGCGCTCGCCGAGCGCCTGATCACCTACGACACGTCCACCCTCGAGGGCATGCAGAGCGCCGCCGGCTTCGTGAAGGGCTGGCTCGAGGCGCGGGACGTGGAGGTGACGGGCTACATGCACAACGGCCGGCCGGTGCTGGCCGCCACGGTCGGCCCCGCCGCCGGCACCACGGTCGTCCTGCACGGCCACCTCGACGTCGTCCCGGCGCGGCCGGAGCAGTTCTCGCCGCGACTCGAGGGGGACCGCCTGTACGGCTGCGGCGCCTACGACATGAAGGGCGGGCTCGCGTCGATGATGCTGGCCGTGCACGACCTCGCCACCCAGGACGGGGTGCGCGTGCACTTCGTCTGCGTGGCCGACGAGGAGTCCGAGGAGCTCGAGCAGCGCGGCTCCGACTACCTGGTCGAGCAGGGCTACACCGGCGACTTCGCGATCACCGGCGAGCCCACGGACATGCACATCGGCATCCAGGCCAAGGGCGTGCTGGCGATGCGGATCGAGGTCACCGGCAAGGCCGCCCACGGCTCCACGCCCTGGATCGGCGACAACGCCGTGCTCAAGGCGATCGACGTGTTCCGCCAGATCGAGGTGCTGCCGTTCGCGCGCGAGTCGTCCGACCTGTTCGATCGGCCCTCGATCAACCTGGGCCGGATCGTCGGCGGCGATGCGCTCAACAAGGTGCCCGACCTGTGCGCCATCGACGTGGACGTGCGCTACCTGCCCGGCCAGGATGCGGACGAGATCCGCCAAGCGGTCGACGCGCTGCCGGACGCGCGCGTGGTCAAGGTGTTCCACCGGCGGCCCGCGATCGTCGAGCGTGACAACCCGTACGTGCAGGCGCTCGGCGAGGCGATCGCGCACGTCGCGCCGCCGGCCGGGGACCAGATCTCGGTGGGCCGCGACGGCGCCTCGGACGTGATCTCCTTCCTCGACGCGGGGGTTCCGGCGGTCGAGTGCGGGCCCACGGGCGCGGGCCACCACGGCCCCGAGGAGTGGGTGTCGGTCCGGTCGCTCGGGGAATATCGACGGGCGCTGGTCGAGTTCGTGAACCTGCTCCCGGCCCACCTGGGCAAGGACGAGCGCCCACTGCGAATCGCCTGATGCTCGAGGACATCCCCCGCCCCGGACTGTGGAAGCGCCTCCTGCTGGGGGCGGTGCTCGTCGTGTTCGCGGCCGCGGGGGCCACGGCGGTGGCGGCCTTCCACGAGGTCGACAAGGTGGTCCAGGCGCTCGAGCTCGGGCCGGAGCTCAAGCTGGGCAAGGGGAAGCTCGCCACCACAGACCCCGGTTCCCCCCAGACGCTGCTGATCCTGGGCTCGGACCGCCGTCCCGCGGACAACGTCGAAGGCGCCGGCGGCGGGCGGTCGGACACGATCATGCTGGTCCGCCTCGACCCGGACAAAGCGGCCACGGCGATCATGTCGCTGCCGCGCGACCTGAAGGTCGAGATCCCCGGGCACGGCACTGACAAGATCAATGCCGCCTACGAGCTGGGCGGTCCGGCGTTGACGCTGGAGACGGTGAAGGCGGTCACCAAGCTGCCGATCAACCACGTCGTCAACGTGCACTTCACCGGTTTCTGGCGCGCGGTCAACGCCGTCGGCTGCGTGTACGCGGACATCGACCGGCGCTACTTCAACGACTCGGCCGAGTACTCGTACATCAACGTCCAGCCCGGCTACCAGCGCATGTGCGGTCGGTCGGCGCTCCAGTACGTGCGCTTCCGCCACGAGGACACCGACATCGTCCGCGCCGCCCGCCAGCAGGACTTCCTGCGTCAGGCCAAGCAGCAGATCACCGCGTCGAAGCTGTTCGACAACCACACCCGTCTGACCAAGATCTTCGGCCGCAACACCAGCACCGACGCCAAGCTGCGCTCGCGCACCGAGGTGCTCAGGTTGCTGAAGCTCGCCCTCTTCTCGGCCAACCAGCCGATCCAGGAGGTCACCTTCAGGGGGGCGCTCGAGCCGAGCTACGTGACGACCACCGACGCGCAGATGGCGGAGATGACCGACGAGTTCCTCCACGTGAAGGACACACCGGGCCCGCGGGGCGCGTCCGGGCGCAAGGTGAGGCGGCCCAAGCGCAAGCACAAGCTGCGCGTGGTCGGTGGCTTGGAGGACGCCACCGGCTTCGGCAAGGATCAGGCCATCCAGGCGGTGAAGGCCGGCGCCGGCGAGACGCTCCCGGCGCTCTACCCGACGCTGCGCCTGCAGGGCTCCGTGTACGCGGGGCCGCCGCGCGTGTACAAGCTGCGCGGCACCGACGGCAAGCGCTACGGCGCCTACCGGATGGTGCTTCAGAACCCGCGGGCAGGCGAGTACTACGGCCTCCAGGGCATCACGTGGAGAAATCCGCCGATCCTCGAGGGCGTGACCGAGAGGCGCAGGATCGGGCGGCGGACCTACGAGCTGGCCTACGACGGCGACCGCCTGCGCCTGGTCGCATGGCGCACGCCCAAGGCCGTCTACTGGATCTCGAACACGCTGCTGCTGTCGCTGGACGAGAAGCAGATGCTCGCCATCGCCCGGTCGGTGCGGGCGCTGTAGCCGGCGCGCCCTAGCTCCCGTGCCAGCGGGCGCGCGAGACTCTGCCGTGCCTCAGGCACAGCTCCCAGCCGCCTCTGGGCCGTCCTACCTGTTGGTAGAACAGGCAAGAGCCACGCCGGGCCGCCGGCGCGCCGAGGCGCCGCCGCAGATCGCTCTCGCGCTCGCCGATCACGTCCTCCCCGATCTCGCCGTCGACCACCGCCCCGGGACGGCGGACGGTGGGCTGGGTCACCAGCGGACGGGGCAGGGCGAAGCTCTGAGTGGAAACCGTCCCGTCCGCCTTGCGGGCCACCAGCGCAACGGTCCCCCGGTAGGAGGCCGGCAGCAGGGCGAGGAAGCCGCGGCCCGGCGAGAGCGGTAGCTGATGCGACTCGCCCGCCACTTCCAGCAGGAGCTTGCGTACGGCCGCGCCCGCGTGGCCCGCGACGATCGCGATCGGTGGCCCGAGCGCTTCGGGCACGCCCTTCGCGGCGCCCAGCTCGACTACGTCGCCGCCGGGATCCTCCACGATGCAGTGCTCGTCGGCCTCCGCCCGCGGCTGGCGCTCGAGCGCCAGGACGAAGCACACGTCGCGCGGGTGCATGCCGGGCCGGCGGACGTCCTCGAGCATCAGGGCGGAGCCGCTGCCGGGGTTGGCGGCCCGCAGCTCGGTCGCGCCAGGGACCCGGACGCCGATCGCGATTGGAGGCGCGCTCGCTGTCTTCGGTTGCTCGCCTCCGCACGCGCCGAACGCGACCGCGGTGGCGCACACTGTCAGCAGCCGGCGCACACCATCAGTACGAGCAGCGCGGGCGCGCCGGTCCTGCATGGCGTCGCGGGGCGAGTCGGTAGCCTGCGCGCCTCGTGGCTGACGAGAAGGAACCGATCGGGGTCATCGGCGTGGGCTGGGTCGGCTTGGTCACGGCCGCCTGCTTCGCCGAGCTGGGCCACGAGGTCTGGGCGCGCGACATCGTCCCGGAGAAGGTCGAGTCGCTGGCGCGCGGCGAGGTGCCGATCCACGAGCCGGGCCTTCCGGAGCTGGTGCGAAAGAACGCCGAGCGGCTGCACTTCACCACCGACATGGGCGAGGTGCTCGAGCGCGCCCAGCTCCTGTTCGTGTGCGTCGACACGCCGCCCACCTACTCCGGCGACGCCGACCTCTCGCGCGTGGAGCGCGTCCTCGAAGAGCTGGGCGACTCCGACCGGCACGCCCTCGTCATGAAGAGCACGGTGCCGGTCGGCACCGGCCGCTCGATCCAGCGCCGCCGCCCGGGCACGGGCTATGTCTCGAACCCGGAGTTCCTCAAGGAGGGGAGCGCCGTCGAGGACTTCATGAAGCCGGATCGCGTGGTCGTGGGGGCCGAGGAGGCCTCGCGGGCGTACGCGGACCGCGCGCTGGCGCTGTACGCGCCGCTGGACGCGCCGGTCGTGAGCACGGACGTCGCGAGCGCCGAGATGATCAAGCTGGCCTCGAACGCCTTCCTCGCCACGAAGATCTCGTTCATCAACGAGATCGCCAACGTGTCCGAGGAGCTGGGCGCGGACGTGCTCGAGGTGGCGCGCGGGATGGGGCTGGACGACCGGATCGGCCCCAAGTTCCTGCGCGCGGGCATCGGCTACGGCGGTTCCTGCTTTCCCAAGGACGTCCAGGCCCTCAAGCAGCTCGCCGGCAACAGCGGCTACCACTTCCAGCTGCTGACCTCGGTGATCGAGGTCAACGAGCTCCAGAAGCGGCGCACGATCGGCAAGCTCCAGAAGCACCTCGGCTCGCTGGAGGGCAAGGAGGTGGCCCTGCTGGGCGTGGCCTTCAAGCCGGACACGGACGACATCCGTGAGGCCACCAGCCTCGTGCTGTCCGGCCGGCTCCAGGGCGAGGGCGCTCACGTGCGCGTGTACGACCCGGTGGCCGCGCAGAGCGCCAACTCGATGCTCGGCGGCGCGCGCATCTGCGACTCGGCGCTCGAGGCAGTCGAAGGCGCGGACGCCGTGGTGCTCGTGACCGAGTGGCCCGAGTTCGCCGAGCTCGACTGGACCGGCGAGGTGAAGGACCGCATGCGCGTGCCGCTGGTGATGGACGGGCGCAACTTCCTCGACCGCGAGGCGCTGATCGAGGCCGGGTTCACCTACGAGGGCATCGGCAGGTAGGTGCAGGCCCTGGTTCTCGCCGGAGGCGAGGGGACGCGGCTGCGGCCGCTCACCTACACGATCCCGAAGCCGGTCATGCCGCTGGCCGGCCGGCCCTTCCTGTCGTTCATGCTCGACTGGCTCAGCTCCTACGGCGTGGACGAGGTGATCCTGTCGTGCGGCTTCATGTCGGACGGGGTCAAGCGCGTGCTGGGCGACATCTACGACGGCATGCGCCTGCGCTACGTGATCGAGGAGGAGCCGCTCGGCACGGCCGGGCCGGTCCGGCTGGCCTTCGACGAGGGGGTGCTCGCGGAGCGGCTGCTGGTGCTGAACGGCGACGTGCTGACCGACCTCGACCTCGGCGCCGAGCTGGCGCAGCACGTGCGCTCGAGCGCGCGCGCGACGCTCGCGCTCTACCCCGTTGAGGACACCGCCAGCTATGGCGTGGTGCCGACCGACGCGGACGGGAGGGTCGAGGCCTTCCTCGAGAAGGCGGAGGGCGAGACACCGACGAACCGCATCAACGCGGGTGCCTACGTGATCGAACGCGACGTCGTCGCGGGCATCCCGCCCGGCCGCGCCGTGTCCTTTGAGCGCGACATCTTTCCGGAGCTGGTCGGGCACGGCCTCTACGGCTACCTCGCGGAGGGCTACTGGATCGACATCGGCACCCCGGAGCGCTACCTGGAGGCCACCTGGGACCTGCTCGCCGGCCGCGTGGCATCGAAGCTGCCGCCGCGCGACGAAACCGGATCGCTCGTGTACGAGGGCTGCCTGATCTCCGGCGCCCACGTCGGGCCTCAGAGCGTGCTCGGCCGCCACTGCTCCGTCGGCAGCGACTCGCGCGTGGAGCGCTCGGTGCTGCACGACCGCGTCATGGTCGGGGCCGACGCCGCCGTTGTCGAGAGCGTGCTGGCCGAGGGCGCGCGGGTGGGGGAGCGCGCCCGCCTGGAACCGGGAGCGATCGCCGGGGCGGGAGCCTTGATCGGCGACGACGCCGTGATCGGCAGCGGCGCTCGCCTCGACCCCGGCGCCGAGGTGGAGGCCGGCGTCCGGGTGCCTCCGGGGGAGCGGGTCGAGGTCGTGGAGCAGGTCCAGTGAGCGGCGGCGCGCTCGACCGCGCCGCCATCGAGGCAGTCGACCCGACCGGCATGCTCGGCGATGTGCTCGCCCAGCCGCACCAGCTGGGCGACGCGCTCTGGCGCGCCCAGTCGGCCGGCATCCCCAAGCAGGACCGTCCGGGTGGGCTCGTCGTCTGCGGCATGGGCGGGTCGGCGATCGGCGGCGACCTCGCAGCGGCCGCCCTCGGCGACCGCGCCACCCGGCCCATCACGACGGTGCGCGGCTACGCGCTCGAGTCGTGGACCGGGCCGGACAGCCTCGTCCTGTGCGCCAGCTATTCCGGCGACACCGAGGAAACGCTCGCGTGCTTCGAGGCCGCCGGCGCCGCCGGCGCCGGCCGCGTGGCGCTGACCACGGGCGGCGAGCTGGCCGACGCCGCCCGGGCGGAGGGCGTGCCCGTGATCGGCGTTCCGGCCGGCATGCAGCCGCGGGCGGCGGTCATCTACATGACCGTCGGCGCGCTCGAGTGTGCCGCCCTGTGCGGCGCGGCCCCGAGCCTGCACTCGGAGATCGACACCGCGGCGGAGCTGCTCGGGACGCTGGCCGCGAAATGGGGCCCGGACGCCCCCGAGGAGTCGCAGGCCAAGGCGCTCGCGCGCGCGCTGCACGGGACGCTCCCGGTCGTCCACGGCGCCGGGCCGACCACCGCCGTCGCCCACCGCTGGAAGACTCAGATCAACGAGAACGCGGAGGCCGCGGCTTTTTGGTCCGACCTCCCGGAGGCGGACCACAACGAGATCTGCGGGTGGGGGCGCGGCCGCCGGGCCGCGCCGCTCGCGGGAGTGTTCCTGGAGGACCCAGATCAGCACCCGCGGGTTCAGCGCCGCATCGACTTGACCGCGGCCGTGGTGGAGCGCGCCGGCGCGCCGGCGCTACGCGCCGCGGCGCAGGGCGAGACGCGCCTGGAGCGCGTGCTGTCGCTGGTGCTGCTGGGCGACCTGGCCAGCGTCTACCTGGCTGTGCTCGACGGGGTGGACCCAGGTCCGGTGGAGGCGCTGTCCAGCTTCAAGTCGGCGCTCTCCTAACCTTGACACAATCGTGGTAAGGTTTGTCGCCGCGCATGGAGGGGCTCACGATCAACGAGGCTGCGGCGACCACTGGCTGGTCGCCTCGAATGCTGCGCTACATCGAGAGCGCGGGCCTGATCGAGCTCCCGCGCACGGAGTCCGGCTACCGCATGTTCGGACCGGGCGAGCTGCAGCGCCTGCGCACGCTGCGCGAGCTGCTCGCCGGGTTCGACTGCGCTCTGTCGGATATCGCCTTCGCCCGCCGGCTGAGCAGCGACCCTGAGCTGCGCGCCTCCCTCGACCGCTGGTTCGAGGAGCGCCCGCAGCGCCCGGAGGGAGTCGCCTCGGGCGACTGGCTCGACTGGGAGCAGGACAAGCACCAGCGTCTGCTCGACCTCGAAGATCCTCGCTCCGGCGCGGGCCAGCCCGCGCCCTCCCGCACACCATCCTCGACACCTACGGAGAACGCCGTCGCATGACTGTCACCGAAACCACGCAGCAGGACTTCAAGGTCGCGGACCTCTCGCTCGCCGAATTCGGCCGCAAGGAGATCGGGCTCGCCGAGCACGAGATGCCAGGGCTGATGGCCATGCGCGAGGAGTTCGGCTCCCAGCAGCCGCTCAAGGGCGCGCGCGTCACCGGCTCGCTCCACATGACGGTTCAGACAGCCGTCCTGATCGAGACGCTCACCGCCCTCGGCGCCGAGGTGCGCTGGTGCTCCTGCAACATCTTCTCGACCCAGGACCACGCCGCCGCCGCCATCGCCGCGACCGGCGTGCCGGTGTTCGCCTGGAAGGGCGAGACGCTCGAGGAGTACTGGTGGTGCACCGAGCAGGCGCTCAGCTGGCCCGGTGAGGACGGCCCGAACATGATCCTCGACGACGGCGGCGACGCCACGCTGCTCGTGCACAAGGGCACCGAGTACGAGAAGGCCGGCGCGGCGCCGGACCCCGACTCGACCGACAACGAGGAGCTCCAGGTCATCCTGACCGTGCTCAACCGGACCCTGTCGGAGGACCCGCAGCGGTGGACGCGCCTCGGCGAGGGCGTCCAGGGCGTGACCGAGGAGACGACCACGGGCGTGCTCCGGCTCTACGAGATGCAGCAGGCCGGCACGCTGCTGTTCCCGGCGATCAACGTCAACGACTCTGTCACCAAGTCCAAGTTCGACAACCTCTACGGCTGCCGCCACTCGCTGGTCGACGGCATCAACCGCGCGACGGACGTGATGATCGCCGGCAAGACCGCGGTGATCTGCGGCTACGGCGACGTCGGCAAGGGCTGCGCCCAGTCGCTGCGCGGCCAGGGCGCCCGTGTGCTGATCACCGAGATCGACCCGATCTGCGCGCTGCAGGCGGCGATGGACGGCTTCCAGGTCGTGCGGCTCGACGACGTGGTCGAAGCGGCGGACATCTTCATCACCGCCACCGGCAACAAGGACATCATCACCGCTGCCGACATGGAGCGCATGAAGCACCAGGCGATCGTCGGCAACATCGGCCACTTCGACAACGAGATCGACATCTCCGGCCTGACCCGCCTGGACGGCATCGAGCGGATCAACATCAAGCCGCAGGTGGACCAGTGGCGCTTCAGCGACGGGCACTCGATCCTGGTGCTGTCCGAGGGGCGCCTGCTCAACCTCGGCAACGCGACCGGCCACCCCAGCTTCGTGATGTCGAACTCCTTCACGAACCAGACGATCGCCCAGGTCGAGCTGTTCACGAAGAACGACGAGTACGAGAAGCAGGTCTACGTGCTGCCCAAGCACCTGGACGAGAAGGTCGCCCGCCTGCACCTCGACGCACTCGGCGCCAAGCTCACGGAGCTCAGCCCCGAGCAGGCCGCCTACATCGGCGTGCCGGTCGAGGGGCCGTACAAGAGCGACCACTATCGGTACTAGACCGGGGGCTCGCGCCCCCGACCGCCAGCCGGAGATCGGCATGCCCGCCGCGCCCAAGCCCACCTCGTTGCAGAGCGAGATCCTCGACCCCGCGCTCGCCCCCGGTGGGCGGGCGCGCGTCGAGTGGGCCGAGGGCCAGATGCCGGTGCTGCGCTCGATCCGCGAGCGCTTCGCCGTCGAGCGTCCGCTCGAGGGGGCGAAGGTCGCGGCCTGCCTGCACGTGACGGCAGAGACGGCCAACCTGATGCACGCGCTGGTCGCGGGCGGCGCCCAGGCCGCGCTGTGCTCCGCCAACCCGCTCACCGTGCAGGACGAGGTGGCCGCCGCCCTCGTCGACCAGGGCGTCCCGGTGCAGGCCACGCGCGGCGAGGACGCCGAGATGTACGCCAAGCACGTCGGCGCGCTCGCCGAGTGGGGGCCCGACATCACGCTCGACGACGGCGCCGACCTGCTGATGCTGCTCCACCGCTGGGAGCGGCCCGTCAAGGGCGGCGCGGAGGAGACGCGCACGGGGCTGCTGCGCCTTCGCCGCCTCGAGGCCGAAGGGAAGCTGACCTGTCCTGTGATCGCGGTCAACGAGTCGCGCACGGAGCGCACCTTCAACGACCGCTACGGCACCGGCCAGTCGGCGCTCGACGGCATCCTGCGCGCGACCAACCTGCTGCTGGCGGGCCGAACGCTGGTGGTGCTCGGCTACGGCGCGACCGGCAAGGGCATCACCCAGCGCGCCCGCGGCGCCGGGGCGCACGTGATCGTGTGCGAGGTCGACCCGCTGCGCGCGCTCGAGGCGCGCATGGACGGCTACGAGGTCATGACCGCCCTCGAGGCGGCCGAGCGCGGCGAGCTGTTCGTGACGGTGACCGGCTCGCGCGGGGTCCTGCGCCGCGAGCACCTGGAACGCATGAAGAACGGCGCGGTGCTCGCGAACGCCGGCCACTTCGACGTGGAGATCGACCTCGACGAGCTGCGGGAGCTGGCGACCGGCGGCGTGCGCCAGGTGCTGCCCCTGGTCGAGCAGTACGACCTAGGCGGGTGCGTGCTCAACCTGCTCGCGCAGGGTCGCGTGGTCAACCTGGCGGCCGGCGAAGGCCACCCCGCTGGCGTGATGGACATGAGCTTCGCCAACCTCGCCCTGGCGGTAGAGCACCTGGTGCTCAACGGAGACACGCTGGAGCACCGCGTCCTGGACGTGCCGAAGGAGATCGACGAGGAGATCGCGCGGCTGAAGCTCGAGTCGCTCGGCGTGGAGATCGACGAGCTCACGCCGGAGCAGCAGGACTACCTGAGCTCCTGGAGCGGCTAGCGGCGGCAGGCCGTTCGCGGGCTCAGGCCGGGCGCTCGAGCCAGTTGGCCAGCGCGCGGCGCACCGCGGGCAGCCGCTTGCCGGCCTCGAGCTCCATGAGAGCGGCCTCGGACACCATCGCCTGGTAGAGCCGCGCGGCCACCTTCGTGTCCTTGTACCCCAGTGCCTTGAGCGACGGCTCGGCGGCGGCGCCGAAGGCCGCGCTGCGCTCCGCCATCGCTGCACTGAGCCGCGGGTCCGCCCGGGCCTCGGTGACCAGGGCCTTGACCGCGCGGTTCGCCAGGCCTGCGTCCAGGTAGGCCCTCGTCGCCCGCTCGAGCAGCTCCGGACCGGGCGGGAGGTCGGCGATGACCTCGTTCACCCGCGCGCGGACCGCCGAGTGGAAGCGCTCGTGCAGCGCGTCGACGAACGCTTCGCGGTCGGCGAAGTGGACGTAGAACGTTCCCTTCGCAACGCTCGCCCCCGCGACCACGCGGTTGACGCTGAGTCCTGCCAGCCCGTGAGCCTCGGCGACGCGCTCGCCCGCGTCGAGCAGCGCGTCGCGCGTCTTCTGGCCGGTCGGAGTCACGGCAGGCATCGTGGAGATGCTATCGGGCTGACCGGTCGGTCATATATGTATGACCGACCGGTCAGTCATGTGTTAGCCTCGCGCCATGATCTCCACCGTCGCGCTTCGCGCTGGGACCGTCACCTACGACGTCCGGGGCACCGGCCCCCCCATCGTCATGCTGCCCAGTGGCGCTCACGACCGCAGCGACTACGACGAGCTGCGCCGCCTTCTTCCCGAGGGCGTGCGCTCGATTGCGATGGACTGGCCCGGGCACGGCGACTCGCCCGAGCCCACGCAGCCTGGTTCGCCGACGGCTTGGGCCGACGTGGTCGAGGAGTTCGTCGAGCACGTGGCCCCCGAGGGCGCCGTGGTGGTCGGTAGCTCGATCGGTGGGTTCAGCGCCGGCCGACTCGCGGCCAGGCGCCCGGAACTGGTCAGCGGCCTCGTCTGCATCGACGCCGGCGGCTTCGACCCGCCCACCGGCAGCGCCCGCGCGTTCTGCGCGTTGATGGGCCGGCCCCGGTTCCTTCGCGCGATCTACCCGCGCTTCAGCGCGCGCTACATGCAGGCGGTCAGCGAGGCCGACCGTCGGGCCCGCGAGTGCGCGATCCGCAACACTCGCCGCTCCGCGACGCTCCCCTACATCGCCGGTCTGTGGGCCGGCTTCGCGGGACCCGAGCACGATCTGCGCGAAGCCGCAGAGACGATCGCCGCGCCGACGCTCGTGGTGCAGGGCAAGCGCGACCCGGTGATTCCGCCGGCAGCGGGACGTCGCGCCGCCGAGCTGATCCGCGGCGCCGGGCTACTCGAGGTCGACAGCGGCCATTCGCCGCACACCAGCGCGCCCGAAGTGGTGGCCGAGGGCATCTGCCACCTGCTGGCGCGCGTGCCGGCGCGCGCCTAAAAGGCAGCAGACAAGGGTCGTCCACCCCCTCAAAACGACGATGGCGGCCCCGGAGGGCCGCCATCGCGGAGGGAACTCTTGCCGTGGTTGCCGCTGTATCAGGCCGCGCGGGGCAGAAGGCGACCGAAAGCGTGCCGCGCCGCCGGCCGCGCGCCGCCGGCATGCATGCGCAGCAGCTCGACGAGCTCGCCGCTCGGGCGGAACGGGTCGGCGACGGCGGCGCCGGTGTCGATCTCGACGGCGGCCCAGAGCTCGCCGCCGACCTCGGCCACGAGCACGTCGCCCGTCGGTGGGGATGCGCTGTCAAGCCCCGCAAGGCGGTCGAGTCCGGCCAGGTCGGTGAGATCAGCCGGGCGGATGGTGAGCGTCTTCTCGGTCATGTCGGTTCCCCTCTGTCAGTTCGACGTTGCTCTAAAGATGATCGGCGTTCCGGGTCATAAGTTCAAATTCGAACTTCTGCTGGCTTCGATAAGCTGCGGTTATGCTCGACGTCAAGCAGCTGAGGGTCCTCAAGGCGGTCGCGGAGCACGGTTCGTTCAGCGCGGCGGCCGAAGCGCTCTCTTACACGCAGCCCGCGATCTCGCAGCAGATCGCCGCGCTCGAGCGCAGCGCGGGCGCCACCCTCGTCGATCGCACCAGCCGCGGAATCCACCTGACGGACGCGGGCCGGGCGCTGGTCGACCACGCCGACGTCGTGCTGGCGCGGCTGGCGGCGGCCGAGGCCGAGCTCGACGCGATCGCGGGCGTGCGCGGCGGACGGGTGCGCCTGGCGTCGTTCTCCACCGCGAGCGCCTCGCTGCTGCCGCCGGCGCTCGCCCGCTTCAGCGAGCGCCATCCCGATGTCGAGCTCACCTTCTCCGACACCGAGCCGGAGGACGCCCTCCAGATGCTGCGCGCCGCCGAGCTGGAGGTGGCCGTCGTGTTCCAGTTCCACGGGCTGACCGAGCAGGAAACCGAACGGCTCTACGGCGGGATCGAGCTGCACCCGCTCGTCGAGGACCCGATGTACCTGGCGCTCCCGCTCGCGCATCGGCTGGCGCACAAGCCTCGCGTGCGGCTCCAAGACGTGGCCGACGAGACGTGGATCCAGGAGGGCGACCCGCGCAACGCCTGCAGCCGCCTGCAGAAGGCCGCCTGCCGGTCGGCCGGCTTCGAGCCCAAGGTCGGTTTCCAATCGGACGACTACAACGTCGTCCAGGGCCTCGTCGCCTCCGGGATGGGCGTGTCCCTGATCCCGAGTCTGGCCCTGGCGAACATGCGCGAGGACATCGTGGTGCGCTCGCTCGGCAAAGCCGCCCCGGCGCGCAAGATCGGGGCGGCCACGCTCGCCGGGCGCTACCGCTCGCCGGCGACCGAGGCGATGCTCGGCATCCTGGAAGAGGTGGCGGCAGGGTTCGAGTTGCCCTCGGGCACGGCGGTTGCCGCCGCCTGACGGCCTAGAGTCGACGGGGTCGAGTCGAGCGCCCCGACAAGCACCCGTGCGGTCTATCGAACGCAGTTGCGCGCCGGTGAGTTGATTGCCGGCGCCTGCGGCCTCCTGCTTCTGGTCGCGATGCTCCTGCCCTGGTACGGGCGCGACACCGACGTCGCGGGCGTCGTGCTGAGCGAGTCGTGGAACGCCTGGCAGGCCCTCTCGATCGTCGCGGTGGTGCTGTTCGTCATCGGCGTGACCGCGATCGCCGTACCCGTCGCCCGGGCGCTGTGGCCCCCGGCGGCCGGTTTGCGCTCCGGCCGCCTGTTGATGCCGCTCGGCCTGCTCGGCCTCGCGCTGGTGCTGTTCAGGCTGATCGACATGCCGATCCCGGACATCGACCTGGTGCAGGGCGATCGCGCGGACACCGGCCGCGGAGCCGGCCTCTTCCTGGCCCTGCTCGCCACCGCGGGCATCGCGTACGGGGGACGGCGCGCCTAGCTCTAGGATCGCGCCGGTGAGCGCTGCGGTGGACAAGATGCGGGCGGAGGGCCTGCCCGAGATCGCGATCGAAACCTTCGCGCACTACGAGCAGCTTCTGCGCGCGGGCGAGCAGGGGGTGGTCCGCGAGTCCGAGATCGAGCCGCTCGCCGACCTGCCCGACGCTTCCGAACTGCCGGACGCGGACGGCACCGCGCTCGACCAGGTGGTGGTGCTGAAGCTCAACGGCGGGCTCGGCACCAGCATGGGCATGACCCGCGCCAAGTCGCTGATCGAGGTCAAGGACGGGCTGTCGTTCCTGGACATCATCGTCCGGCAGGTGCTGCACCTGCGCGAGCGCCACGGGGCGCGCGTGCCGCTGCTGCTGATGAACAGCTTCGCGACCCGGGACGACACGCTCGCCGCCCTGGAGCGCTACCCCGAGCTGGCGGTCGACGACCTGCCGCTCGACTTCGTGCAGGGCAAGGTGCCCAAGCTGCGCGCGGACGACCTCGAGCCGGTCGAGTGGCCGGCCGACCCCGCGCTCGAATGGGCGCCTCCGGGCCACGGCGACGTCTACACCTCGCTGGCGACCTCGGGCATGCTCGAGGAGCTGCTGCGGCGCGGCTACCGGTACCTGTTCCTGTCGAACTCCGACAACCTCGGAGCGGTGCTCGACCCGCGCATCCTGTCCTGGTTCGCGGCCGAGGGGCTGCCATTCCTGGCGGAGTCGACCGACCGCACGGAGTCGGACCGCAAGGGCGGCCACCTGGCGCGGCGCCGCGACGACGGCGGGCTCGTGTTGCGCGAGACGGCGCAGACGGCCGAGGAGGACCTGCCGGCCTTCGAGGACATCGAGCGCCACCGCTTCTTCAACTGCAACAACATCTGGGTCGACCTGCGGGCGCTCGAGCGGGCGCTCGAGGAGCGCGACGGCGTGCTGGGGCTGCCGATGATCGTGAACCGCAAGACGGTCGACCCGACCGACCCGTCGTCGCCGCCCGTGCTGCAGCTCGAGACGGCGATGGGGGCGGCGATCGGCGTGTTCGAGGGCGCAGCGGCGCTGCGGGTGCCGCGGACGCGCTTCGCGCCCGTCAAGACGACCAACCAGCTGCTGGTGGTGCGCTCTGACGCGTACGCGCTCGCCGACGACTGGACGGTGCGGCCGGCGGGGGAGGGGATCCCGGTGGTGAAGCTGGACGAGCGGTACTACAAGCTGTTGGCGGACTTCGAGGCGCGCTTTGCCGGCGGGCCGCCCTCGCTGCGGGAGTGCCGGCGCCTGGAGGTCGACGGCGACGTCTCCTTCGGCCGCTCTGTGGCGGTAAAGGGCGAGGTGCGGCTCGAGGGGCCGCTTTCCGTCCCGGACGGCGCGGTGCTCGAGGGCTAGGGTCAGGCGCCTCGCGCCGCCTCCGCTTGGCGGTCCTCCAGCCGCTCGCGGCGCAGCTGCTCCGTCTCGCTTTGGCCGAGCATGCGTATGAACAGCGTGACCAGGACGAGGGCCAGCGTCAGCGACTGCTCGACCATCATGATCACGCCGGCCACGTTCTGGTCCTCGACCGGGTTCAGCCCCCAGATCCGGGGTGTCTTCTCGTAGTAGGGGTAGATGGCGGTCGTGCTCCACGTCAGGAAGATTCCGAGGCCGGCGAGGCCCGCCTTCGCCGTGCCGATGTAGGCGATCGGCTGCAGCCCGGTGAGCCGTCGGCGCATCGGCACCGGCTGGATCAGCGGCCACCAGAGCGCCACGCCGGCCGTGAAGAACGAGACGTGCTCGAGCAGGTGGACCAGGGGGTGCTCGACGGCGGCGTCGTAGAGCGCCGGGATGTGCCAGAGGTACATCAGCACCAGCCACGCCACGATCCCCGTGGCCGGGCTCGCGAGCGGCCCGAGGCGGCGCTCGAGGCGGGTCAGCCGCCGGGTGGCGGGGCGCATGATCACGCGCGACAGCCCGAGCAGGATCAGGAGCGGGGCCACGTCGCCGATCAGCACGTGCTGGACCATGTGGGCCGAGAACAGGTAGGTGTCGCCGAGGCCGTCCAGCGGGGAGACGAGCGCCACCAGCAGCGCCAGCATGCCGCCCGCGAAGGCCAACGCCTGCAGTGCCCCGGCGCCGCGCTTGCGCGGCGTGCCGCCCCGCGCGACCAGCTCACGGCGCGCCTCGGCGAAGCGCCAGACGTAGATGCCGGCGAACAGGGCGAGCGGGACGAGCACCAGCGGGTCCGGAAGCCAGTGCAGCTGCGGATGTCCCGAGGCTTCACTCAACACGCAGGGCATTGTCGCAATGCGGCGCCCACGTGTAACACGCGTTGCGCGAGCCTGCGCCCACATGATCCTCGAGCTGCTCGCCCCGCCGCTCTGCTGGTCCTGCCGCGCGCCCGCCGCCCGCGGCGATCCGCTCTGCCGCGCCTGCCGGCGCTCGCTGCGCTTCCTCGGCCCGCGGCCGGTCGCCCTCTGTGGCCTGCAGGTCTGGGCGCCGGTCGCCTACGACGGGCCCGCCGGCGATCTCGTCAAGGCGCTGAAATTCCACGGAGCCGTCCGGGTGGCGAGCGGGATGGCCGGGCTGATCGTCGCGAACGCGCCCGCGGCGATGCTCGCGGGCACCCTCGTGCCGGTGCCGCTGCACCCGGCCCGCCGCCGTGCGCGGCCCTTCAACCAGGCGGCGCTGATCGCCCAGGCCGTCGCCACGCGCGCCGGCCTGCCGCTGGCGGACTGCCTGCGGCGCGCCGGTCCCGACCAGAGGCAGGTCGGCCGCGGCCGCGCGGCGCGGCTGCAAGGCGCCGCCGGGTCGATCCGCGCGACCGGCCCCGTGCCTGCCAGCGCCCTGCTCGTGGACGATGTCGTGACGACCGGCGCCACGCTCGCCGCCTGCGCCGAGGCCCTGCGAAAAGCGGGCGCCGAGCGAGTGACGGCGTTCGCGTTCGCGCGCACGGCCGGACGCTGATGAGCGGGCGGTACCATCGGAGCTACGGCGAGTTCCCAAGGAGGGCAGATGCGCATTCAGGTCAAGGCCCGCTCCGGCGTCACCATCGACGACGACCTTCGCTCCAGGGTGGAGAAGAAGCTCGAGAAGGTGGCGCGACAGGTTTCGGCGCTCGCGGAGCTCGAGATCGAGCTGAGGGAAGAGCGCAACCGGGCCATCCGCGAGTCGCAGGTCGCCGAGGCGACCCTGCACCTGAAGGGGGTGACGCTGCGCTCCCGCAAGGCCTCCACGGACATGTGGCACTCGATCAGCCAGGTGGCCGACGATCTCGGCCGCCAGGTGAAGAAGCACCGCGACAAGCGCCGCGCCCGCCGCGAGGCGCACAAGGTGGCGCAGCAGCCCGCCGCGTAGTGGGGCAAGGGCCCGGCTCGGCCGGGCGCGCAGCGTTTGCTTTCGTCCGCGAGCCACCCCTTCACGGGCCTCGGCGGCCCCCGGCCGCGTTGCTACCGTAGCTCCGATGACCATTCTCGACCGCGCCCTGCGGGTCGGCGAGTCCAAGAAGTTCAAGGCCTTCGAGAAGAACGTCGCCCGCATCAACGACTTCGAGCCGGAGCTCGAGCTCGAGTCGGACGACGAGCTGCGCGCTCGCTACGAGTCGCTGCGCGAGCGGCACCTCGACGGCGAACCGCTCGACGACCTCCTGTTCGAGGCCTTCGCGCTCACGCGCGAGGCCGGCAAGCGCGCGCTCGGGCAGCGCCACTACGACGTGCAGCTGATCGGCGGCATGGTCCTCCACGACGGCTCGATCGCCGAGATGAAGACCGGCGAGGGCAAGACGCTCACCGCCACCCTGCCGATCGTGCTCAACGCGCTTGCCTCGCGCGACGAGGACGGCAACCCGGCGCGCGGCGGCGGCGTCCATCTCGTCACGGTCAACGACTACCTGGCCCGCCGCGACGCCAACTGGATGAAGCCGATCTACGACCTGCTCGGCGTCACGGTCGGCACGATCCAATCGGGCATGAACGAGATCGACAAGCACGAGGCCTACTCCTGTGACGTCGTCTACGGCACGAACTCCGAGTTCGGCTTCGACTACCTGCGCGACAACCTGGCGGAAACGATCGAGAACAAGGCCCAGCGCGGGCACGGCTACGCGATCGTCGACGAGGTCGACAACATCCTCATCGACGAGGCGCGCACGCCGCTGATCATCTCCGGCCAGCCCGAGCAGGCCGCCGACCTCTATTACAAGTTCGCGAAGCTCGCCAAGATCATGGAGCCCGGCAAGAAGCCGGAGGGCCTCGAGACGAAGTCGAAGGAGTGGGAGGCCGAGTACGACTTCGAGCCCGAGGAGAAGCACAAGACGGTCGCGGTGAGCGAGAAGGGGGTCGCCAAGGCCGAGAAGTTCCTCGGCATCGACAACCTCTACAACGCCGAGTCGGGCCATCTCGTCAACCACCTGCAGCAGGCGCTCAAGGCCGAGTCGCTCTACAAGCGCGACGTCGACTACGCCGTCATCGACGGCCAGGTGAAGATCATCGACGAGTTCACGGGCCGCATCCTGGAGGGCCGCCGCTGGTCCGAGGGACTGCACCAGGCGGTCGAGGCCAAGGAGGGCGTGGCGATCCAGGAGGAGAACCAGACCGTCGCCACGATCACCTACCAGAACTACTTCCGCCGGTACGAGAAGCTCGCGGGCATGACCGGCACGGCGCTCACCGAGGCCACCGAGTTCATGAAGATCTACGAGCTCCAGGTCGTCGAGGTGCCCACCAACCGCCCGATGGTCCGCAAGGACAACAACGACCAGATCTACAAGACCAAGGACGGCAAGTGGGCGGCCGTCGCGCGCGAGATCGAGCAGCGCACCAAGACCGGCCAGCCGGTGCTGGTGGGCACGATCTCGGTCGAGGTGTCAGAGCTGCTCTCCGCGGAGCTGACCAAGCGCGGCATCAAGCACACGGTGCTGAACGCCAAGCCCGAGCACGCCGAGCGCGAGGGCGAGATCATCGCCGAGGCGGGCGCCCCGGGGGCGGTCACGATCGCCACCAACATGGCGGGCCGCGGCGTGGACATCAAGCTGGGCGGCAACGAGGAGCACCTCACCCAGCTCGAGCTGGTCAAGCGCGGCCTCCAGCCCGGCACCGACGAGTGGGACAACGCCTGGGACGAGCTGTTCCCGCAGATGGAGGCCCAGGTCGTGACGGACCGCGAGCGTGTCGTGGACGCGGGCGGGCTGTTCATCCTCGGCACCGAGCGGCACGAGTCGCGCCGCATCGACAACCAGCTGCGCGGCCGCTCCGGCCGCCAGGGCGACCCCGGCGAGTCGCGCTTCTACCTCTCGGCCGAGGACGACCTGGTGCGCCTGTTCGCCGGGGACCGCATCTACCGCATCCTCGACAACAAGTTCCTCGCCCAGGAGGACGACGACGGCAACGAGATGCCGATCGAGCACAAGATGCTCACCAAGCAGATCGAGGGTGCCCAGAAGAAGGTCGAGGACCAGAACTTCCTGCAGCGCAAGCGCGTCCTCGAGTACGACGACGTGATGAACCAGCAGCGCGAGATCATCTACGAGTACCGCGACCGCATCCTGGAAGGCCAGGACATGTCGGACATCGCGCGCACGCAGATCGCGGAGGCCATCGAGCGGCTTGCCGACGAGTACCTGCAGGGCGACTACCAGGACGACTGGGACCTCGACGCCCTGTTCACGCAGTTGGAGCAGATCTATCCGAGCTCCTACGACGTGGACGACGTCGCCGAGGGCGAGGGGCGCGAGGCGCTGGTCGAGAAGCTGCGCGCCGACGTGGTCGACGCCTACAACGAGCGCGAGCAGGAGCTCGGCGACGAGCTGATGCGCGCCCTCGAGCGGTTCATGCTGCTCCAGGTCATCGACAACCGCTGGCGCGAGCACCTGCACGACATGGACTATCTGCGCGAGGGCATCCACCTGCGCGGGTTCGCGCAGATCGACCCGCTCGTGGCCTACAAGAACGAGGGCTTCGAGATGTTCACGGAGCTCATGAACAACATCTGGGACGAGTTCGCGCGCTACATCTTCAACGTCGAGGTGTCGGTCGAGCCGGAGGAGCCGGCCGCGCCCCGGTGGGGGGCCAGCCGGAACACCACGTCCACCGCGGCACTGAACTACGCCGGCGGCCACTCGGTCCAGGGCCGCGAGGCAATCGCGGCCGCGGCGGGCACCGCCGTCCCGGCGGGCGTCGCCGAGGCGGACCTAGGCGAAGAGGAGCTGATCAACCCGCTGCCCGTCGTGGAGACGCGCAGGCTCGACGAGAACGAGAAGATCGGCCGCAACGACCCCTGCTGGTGCGGCTCCGGCAAGAAGTTCAAGAAGTGCCATGGCGCCTAAGCGCCATGGCCTCATCCGCGCCCCGCGCGGACGGCAGCTGACCGCGCCTGACGGCACCCGCGGTGCTCACCGATGTTCTACATCGGCTGCGCCCGCGGGCTTGTCAGGCACGCTCAGCTGCTCGTCCGCATCGGACCGCGCCTTCGGCCATGGCGCCTAGCGACGCCAGTGGCCTCCGCGGCCAGCTGACGCTGCTCGCGGACTATCTTTGACCCAGTTGCCCTAGACCAGCGCGTCAGCTCGCTGGAGGAGCAGATGTCGGCGCCGGGCTTCTGGGACGACCAGGAGCGCGCCACGGCCGTGTCGGCCGAGCACTCCGCGGCGACTCGGCGGCTCGAGTCGTACCGCTCGCTCGAGCGCGACGTGGACGACCTCGAGGCGCTCGAGGAGATGGCCGCCGAGGACGAGTCGATCGCGGCCGAGCTCGAGGAGCAGCGCGGCTCGATAGAGGCTCGCCTCGGAGAGCTGGAGGAGGCGCGCCTGTTCAGCGGCCAGTACGACCACGGCGACGCCGTGGTCACGGTGAACGCCGGCGCGGGCGGGACCGACTCGCAGGACTGGGCCGAGATGCTGCTGCGCATGGAGATGCGCTGGGCCGAGCGCCGGGGCATGAAGGTGGAGCTGAAAGAGGCCTCCCCGGGGGAAGAGGCCGGCATCAAGTCGGCCACCTTCATCGCGCGCGGCGAGAACGCCTACGGGCTGTTCTCGGCGGAGAAGGGCGTGCACCGGCTGGTGCGGATCTCGCCCTATGACGCGCAGTCGCGCCGCCACACCGCCTTCGCCGGGGTCGAGGTGGCGCCGTTCGTCGAGGACGCCGTGGACGTGGAGATCGACCCGGACGACATCCAGATCGACACCTACCGCGCGAGCGGAGCGGGCGGCCAGCACGTGAACAAGACCGACTCGGCGGTCCGGATAACGCACCGGCCGAGCGGCATCGTGGTGCAGTGCCAGAATGAGCGCTCGCAGTCGGCGAACAAGGACACCGCGATGAAGATGCTGCGGGCGAAGCTGATCGAGGCCGAGCAGCGCAAGCGCGAGGAGGCGATCGCGAAGGAGAGGGGCGAGGCGCAGGACGTGGCGTGGGGCTCCCAGATCCGGAGCTATGTCCTACATCCCTACACGATGGTCAAGGACCACCGCACGAACGTCGAGGCCGGAAACGCCCAGGGCGTACTCGACGGCGACCTCGACCAGTTCGTGAGAGCCGAGCTGCTGCGCCGCGCCGGCAACGGGGCGGCCACGACGTGATCGCCTGGACCCGCTTCGTGGTGCGCCATCGCCGGATGGTGCTCGCCGCGTGGGTCCTTGCCTTCCTCATCGGCGGAACGGCGGCAGCGGGACTCGGGGACCTGTTGACCAACCGCTTCAGCGTTCCGGGCTCGGACGCCGAGCGCGGCCTGAACCTGCTGAAGGACCATTTCGGGGAACGCGGCGACGGCGCCTTCTCGCTCGTGGTCCAGCCGACGCGCGGGTCGACGGCCGACCCCGTGTTTGTCCGCCGGGTCGAGGCGGCGGCGCGGCGCGCGGCACGAGTCGTCGGCGGTGGCAAGGCGGGGCCGGTCCAGAGGGCCGGCGACCGCGTCGCCTATGTCCAGATCACCACGCCGCTCGAGAACGACGACGCCGCGAAGCGAACGGAGGACATGCGCAGGGCGATCGACTCGCCGCCCGGCATGCGCACCTATCTCTCCGGCTTCCCGGCGATCAACCACGACACCCAGCCGATCTACAACGACGACCTGGCGAAGGGCGAGACGATCGCCGGGCCGATCGCCCTGCTGGTGCTCGTGTTCATGTTCGGGACCGCGGGCGGCGTGGCGGTGCCGCTGGTGTTCGCGGCCGTGTCGATTCCCACCACGCTCGGGCTCGTATGGGTCTTCGCCCACGTGATGGATATGGCGGTCTACGTGACCAACATCGTCACGCTGATCGGACTCGCGATCGCGATCGACTACTCGATGCTCGTGGTGTTCCGCTACCGGGAGGAGCTCGAGCATCACGACGATCCGCACCGCGCTCTCGAGCGAACCATGGAAACGGCGGGGCGCGCGACCATCTTCTCCGGCCTCACCGTGGCCGTGGGATTGGCCCTGCTCGTCTTCATGCCGTTGCCGTTCATGCGCTCGATGGGCGTGGGCGGTTTGCTCGTGCCGCTGGTATCGATCGCCGCCGCTGCCACCTTCCTGCCGGCGCTGCTCGCGGTGCAGCGGCGCGGGGTCAACCGGTGGCGCATCGTGCCGCGCTCGGTGCTCGAGCGGCGCACCCGCTCCGAGACGGGCTTCTGGACAACGCTTGCGCACTCGATCATGCGGCACCCGGTCCGCTACCTGGTGACCGCCGGGGTGCCGATGCTCGCCCTGGCGCTGCTCGCCACGCAGCTCCACCTCACGAGCGGGGACAACCGCGGCGTTCCGAAGACGACCGAGTCCACCCGCGGCCTCGCCCTGCTCGAGAGCACCCTCGGACCAGGGGCGCTGGCGCCCAACCAGGTCGTGATCGACACCGGTCGCCCCGGCGCAGCGTGGTCGCCTTCGGTGATCGCGGCTCAGCGCCGCCTCGTGGCGGCGGTCCGCAAGGATCCGGAGGTGGATCCCGGGACCATCCAGGCTCCCGCGCTCCTCACGCGGGGGCCGGGCCGCCCTGACGCCCGAACGCTCGCCCAGCTCAGACGCGCGAACCTGGTCGATCCCAGCGGACGCTACGTGCAGGTGCGCGTTTCCGGCCGTAGCGACAGCGGCACGGACGCCGCGGTGGACCTGGTCCACCGGCTGCGCGACCGCTACGTGCCCGCAGCCGGTTTCGGCTCGGCGACGGTGCTGGTCAGCGGCGCGCCTGCGTTCGGCGTGGATTTCATCGACAAGGCCTACTCCGCCTTCCCCTGGCTCGTGGTGGCCGTGCTGGTGCTGAGCTACCTGATCCTGCTCCGGGCGTTCAGGTCGATGGTCCTGCCGCTCAAGGCCGTGCTCATGAACCTCCTCTCGGTGGGCGCCACATACGGGGTCCTGGTGCTCGTGTTCCAGCACGGATGGGGCGAGGTGATCGGGCTGCAGCAGTCCGACCAGATCGACGCCTGGATCCCCATCTTCCTGTTCGCGATGCTGTTCGGGCTCTCGATGGACTACGAGGTCTTCCTGCTGTCGCGTATGCGCGAGGAGTGGGACAAGCGCCACGAAAACGAGGCGGCCGTCGCCTACGGGCTCCAGCACACGGGCCGGATCATCACCGCCGCCGCGATCGTCATGGTCGCTGCGTTCTCCGGCTTCACGTTTGGTTCGTTCGTCGGGTTGCAGGAGTTCGGCGTGGGGCTGTCGGCGGCCATCCTGCTCGACGCGACGGTGGTGCGCGCCATGCTCGTTCCAGCGGTCATGAAGCTGCTCGGCGACTGGAACTGGTACCTGCCCGAGCGAGTGCGGCGAGCGCTCAGACTGCCCACGCCGCGGCGCCCCGCGACCGAGCCGTAGCTAGCCGTCCTCCTCCTCCAGCGCCCGCAGCGAGCTCTGGCCGCGCTCCTCGACCTCCTCGAGCACTCCCAGGAGCTGGCCAACGCGGCACACGAGCAGGCGCTCCTCCTCGACCTCGACCCAGACGCCGGCCGCGGCGGGGAAGACCACGTGGTCGCCCGGCACCACGGGCATCTTCAGGCCCACGCTGCTCCACCAGTCGAGCCCCGGCCCGACCGCCAGCACGATCCCGTGCTGGGGCGGTGTCTGGTGCTCGCCCGGTGGCAGCAGCAGCCCGGACTGGCGCACCCGGTCGGGCTCGAGCTCCTTGATCACGACCTGGTCGAAGAGGGGGCGAAGTTGCTGCCTCACGGCCATTGAGCATATGCGCCGCCGGGGCCCGACCTATCTACAGTTAGCGAGATGGCCGACGAGGCCCGCCCTCCAGCTCCGCCCACCGCTCGCCCCCCGCGTGGCCCCAGGCCAGGCGACCCGCGCGCGGACCGGGCGCCTCAGAAGCCTCCGATGATCCCCTGGAGCGGGCGCCGTTTCGTGGTGATCCTGCTCGCCCTCTTCCTCCTCAACTGGGTCCTGGTCGCGGTGTTCGCGCCGGCCGAGAAGCGCATCCGGATCCCCTACAACCCCAACTTCATCCAGCAGGTGGAGAGGGGCAACGTCAAGGAGATCTCGTCCAAGGGCGACACGATCCAGGGCAAGTTCAAGAAGTCGGTCGAGTACAAGGGCGACAAGGCGGCGAGCTTTGAAACCGAGATCCCGACGTTCGCCAACGACAACCAGCTCTCGAACCTGCTGACCGAGAAGCACGTCGTGATCAACGCCGAGTCGCCGAGCAGCCGCTCGCTGCTCGAGACGATCCTGTTCTCGTTCGGCCCGACGATCCTGCTGGTCGCGCTGTTCGTGTTCCTGATGCGCCGGGTGGCCGGGGGTGGCGCGGGCGGCGGCGGTGTGCTCGGCCAGTTCGGGCGGTCGCGCGCCAAGCGCGTCGAGTCCGAGAGCCAGACGGTCACGTTCGAGGACGTCGCCGGCATCGAGGAGGCCAAGGAGCAGCTGGTCGAGGTCGTGGACTTCCTCAAGAACCCGCAGAAGTACCTCAGGCTGGGCGCCCGCATCCCGCGCGGGGTGCTGCTGGCGGGGCCGCCGGGCACCGGCAAGACGCTGCTCGCCCGCGCGGTCGCCGGCGAGGCCGGCGTGCCGTTCTTCTCGGCGTCGGCCTCGGAGTTCATCGAGGCGATCGTCGGCGTGGGCGCCTCGCGCGTGCGCGACCTGTTCAAGCAGGCCGAGGAGGCCGCCCCGGCGATCATCTTCATCGACGAGCTCGACGCGATCGGCCGCGCCCGCGGCGGTGCCGGCGGGGTGCTGGGCGGCCACGACGAGCGCGAGCAGACGCTCAACCAGATCCTCACCGAGATGGACGGCTTCGACCCCGCGGTGGGAGTGGTGGTCCTCGGCGCCACCAATCGCGCCGACGTGCTCGACCCGGCGCTGCTGCGCCCCGGCCGCTTCGACCGCCGCGTATTCGTCCAACCGCCGGACAGCGCCGGCCGCGAGCAGATATTGCGCGTGCACACGCGCTCGGTGCCGCTCGCCGACGACGTGAACCTGGCTCAGATCGCCCAGTCGACGCCGGGCATGGTCGGCGCCGAGCTGGCCAACCTGGCCAACGAGGCGGCACTGCTGGCCGCGAAGCGCGGTCACGACAGCGTGCAGCACTCGGACTTCACGGACGCGCTGGAGCAGATCATGCTCGGCGCCGCGCGCAAGCTGGTCCTGAGCGAAGAGGACCGCCGCCGGATCGCCTACCACGAGGGCGGCCACGCGATCGTCGGCATGCTCACGCCCGGAGCGGATCCGGTGCGCAAGGTGTCGATCATCCCGCGCGGGCAGGCGCTCGGCGTCACGGTGTCGACCCCGGAGGACGACCGCTTCAACTACTCCGAGGAGGAGCTGCGCGCAAAGATCCGCGTATCCTGCGGCGGTCGCGCGGCCGAGGAGATCGTGTACGACGAGCCGACCACGGGAGCGGAATCCGACATCCAGCAGGTCACGGGCATCGCTCGCGGGATGGTCGAGCGCTGGGGCATGAGCCAGAAGGTCGGGTTCCTCGCCGTGGCTCCGAGGGACGGGGTGAGCCCGCTCCTACCCGGCGCCGAGCCGGTTTCGGAGGCCACCAAGGAGCTGATCGACGCCGAGGTGCGGCGCATCGTGGACGATGAGATCGACTTCGTGCGCCGCCTGCTCACGGACAACCGCGAGCGGCTGGACGCGCTGGCGGACGCCCTGCTCGAGAACGAGACGCTCGACGAGCTGGACGCCTACGCGGCCGCGGGGATCCCGCGCCAGCGCGAGACGGCTTCGGCTTGATGCTCGAGATCATCGATCGAGCCCTCGCGGAGGACGTGGGCGAGGGGGACCTCACCACGGCCGCGGTCGTGGAGCCGGGCGCGCGGGCGCGGGCGCGGATCTACCAGAAGGCGCCCGGCGCGCCGGCTGGGCTGCGCGTGGCGGAGAAGGTTTTCGAGCGCGTCGACCCCGAGCTGCGCTGGCACGCGCACGCCGAGGAGGGCGAGTGGAGCGAGGGCGGCATGCTGGCCGAGCTGGCGGGCAGCGCGGGGTCGATACTGGCGGCCGAGCGGGTGGCGCTGAACTTCCTGGGCCGGCTCTCGGGGATCGCGACGCTGACGGCGCGCTACGTGGACGCGGTGGCCGGGACCGGCGTGCAGATCCTGGACACGCGCAAGACCACGCCGGGGCTGCGGGTGCTGGAGAAGGAGGCCGTGCGCGTAGGCGGCGGCGTGAGCCACCGCAACGGGCTGTTCGACGCGATCCTCGTGAAGGAGAACCACTCCGCGCTCGCCGGCGGCGTGGCGGTGGCCGCGCGGCTGGCGCTCGAGGCGGCGCCGCCAGGGATCCCGGTGGAGGTCGAGTGCGCCACGCTCGAAGACGTGGTGGGCGCGCTTGATGCCGGGGCCTCGCGGCTGCTGCTGGACAACATGACGCCCGAGCAGCTCAGCGGCGCGGTGGAGCTGGCCGGCAAGCGCGCCCAGCTGGAGGCGTCCGGGGGGATCACGCTGGAGACGATCCGCGCGGTGGCGGAAACCGGCGTGGACTACATCAGCGTGGGCGCGCTGACGCACTCGGCGCCGGCGCTGGACGTGAGCCTGCTGCTCGAGCCGCTGGAATAAACCATCTGGGGGCTCGCGCCCCCGGACCCCCGTGAAGATTGGCTTGGTTGCTGCGCCCGGGCCTGTTTGGCGCCACCGGGCGGCCGCATCCCCGTTTCTTGCTGTCCGTCGGTTAGGTCGACCGCGGCGGCCTGAGCACCGCGAAGGGGTCCGTGACCTCCAGGTCGCGCGACGCGAAGCGGTAGACCGCGGCTGGGCGGCCGCCCTCGGGCCCGGGGGCGCGCCGCTCGCCGGTGGGCTCCAGCAGACCCCGCCGCTCGAGCACCCGGCGCAGGTTGGTCGGGTCGACCGGGTAGCCGAGCGCGGCCGTGTAGATGGCGCTCAGCTCGGAGATCGAGAAGTGCTCGGGGGCGAGGGCGAAGCCGATGTTCGTGTAGGACAGCTTGGCGCGCAGCCGCTCGCGCCCGGCGAGGACGATCGCCTCGTGGTCGAAGGCCGGGCGGGGCAGCTGCTCGATCGAATGCCACGCCGTGTCCTCGGGCAGCTCGGGGTCGAGCCCGAGCGGCACGAGGCCCAGGTATGCGGTCGCGAGCTGCCACTCGTCGGGATGGCGGCCGGGCTCGCTCAGCGTCTCGAGCTGCTCGAGCCACGAGAGCTCCGCAACGTCGACCTTGCGAGCGAGGTGCGTGCGAATCGAGCGCTCGAGCGTGTCTCCCGGTCCGAGATAGCCGCCCGGCAGCGACCAGGCGCCGCTGAAGGGCTCCCGCGCTCGCTGCCAGAGCAGCACGCAAAGAGCGCCGTCGCGCACCTGTAGGACGACGGCGAGCGTGACGTGCGTTGGGGAGGACGCGTCCGGCGTCTCGCCGCCCGGCCGGGTTTTCGACTGCGAGTCGGAGACGGTGGTATCCTTCGGCGGCATCGGTTTTCGATCATAGGTCAAAAACCGGTCGCGTGTCGCCAGACCGCAAGCGAGGATGCAAGCGAGGACCGCATGAAGCCGATCGAGCTGCCCACCCTGTCGCCGGCCGCCGAGCCGGCCCTCGATGCTCAGCAGATCGCCCGCCTCCAGGACGAGGTGCGGGCCCTGGCCGAGGAGCGCAACGCCGTGATCCTCGCCCACAACTACCAGGTGCCCGAGGTCCAGGACGTGGCCGACTTCGTGGGCGACTCGCTCGGCCTGTCGCGCAAGGCGGCGGCCACGGACGCGGACGTGATCGCCTTTTGCGGCGTCCACTTCATGGCCGAGACAGCCTCGATCCTGAGCCCGGGCAAGACCGTGCTGCTGCCCGACCTCGACGCCGGCTGCTCCCTCGCCGACTCGATCACCGGCGACCAGCTACGCGCCTGGAAGGCAAAGTACCCCGGCGCGATCGTGGTGATGTACGTCAACACCACAGCCGAGGTGAAGGCTGAAACCGACTACTGCTGCACCTCGTCGAACGCGGTCCGGGTAGTCGAGCACATCCGCCGCGAGCACGGCGATGAGGTGGAGATCCTGTTCGGCCCCGACATGTGGCTGGGCGCCTACGTGGAGCGCGTGACCGGCCGGCGCATGCATGTCTGGGACGGCGAGTGCCACGTCCACGCCGGCATCCGCCCGGCGGACATCTCCGCCGTCCGCGACGCCCACCCCGATGCCGAGTTCATGATCCACCCCGAGTGCGGCTGCACCACCCAGGTGATGGAGTACGTGGCCGCCGGCGACGTCGACCCGCATCGCACCCACATGCTGTCCACCAGCGGGATGCTCGACTTCGCTCGCGGCTCCGACGCGGACACCTTCATCGTCGCGACCGAGACGGGCATGCTGCACCCGCTCGCGAAGGAGAACCCGGCCAAGTCGTTCATCCCGGCCAACCGCGCGGCCGCCTGCCGGTACATGAAGATGATCACGCTGCCGAAGCTCCACGACGCGCTGCGCGACCTCCAGCCGCAGGTGCGGGTGGAGCCCGACCTCGCCGAGCGAGCCCGGGTGCCGATCGAACGCATGGTGGCGATCTCGCCCTAGCGGGGCGCCATCTGGCGTCTCAAGCAGCAGCAGTGGAGGGCGGTCGAACCGGTCACCGACGGCGAATCGAATGTTGTGCATCCATGCGATGTCGAATATTCGAGTCGTCGCGAAGCGGCCCGCCCGCCGGTCCGCGGCGCCGCCCCGGCTGCCACCCTTGGTCGCCGATGTTCGTCCTGCTGGCCGCTCTCGCGGTGATCCTGATGACCGCGGCGCCAGCCCGAGCCGCCGACCCCATCGACCACACCCAGGCGCCCGCGCCCGACGGCACCCCGGTCTGCGCGAAGTGGGTGCACGACCGCTATACGGTCGAGCGCGGCGGGCGCAGCTGGCCCACCTGGCACCCGCCGCGCGACCCGCGCTACCACTGCGCGTTCGGCCACGAGCACGGCTCGAACCCACGCGCGTTTCGGTTCTTCGCCCGCACCGGCATGCCCGCCTTCGGCCCGATCGGCGCCTATGCGGCCAGCGACGAGCCCCACGCCGGCTTCAAGGTCTTCGTGGTCAACGACGACCGCAAGGGGCTCGCCTGGATGGTCGTGCTGCACCAGGGGTCCGGGTCGCCGCGGCGCGGCACCGTCCGCTTCCATTCGCTGGAAACCTGGCTGTTCGCTCGCGACGGACGACGGCTCGCCGCTCACACGCGCCACATGGCGGACTTCGGCGCCCCGGTCCCGAACTGCCCCGGCGCGCCGCTCGCCGCAAGCATGCGGCTGCTGCCGAGCCCGAGCTGCAGGTCCGTCTACGAGGAGTGGGACACCGCGCTGGACGTCGGCGGCGCGCTGCGCGGCAACCCGGGCTTTGCGATCGACAACGCGATCACGCAGTTCGACCCAGCCAGCCCCGACCGGATCGTCTTCAACAAGGGCTTCGCCTGCGGCCCCAACGACCCGGCCGGGTGGGACTCCTACTGCAAGGGCGACAAGCGCACGGTCTTCCACCCGCGCTGGGTGGTGCGCAACCGCGGCCGCTCGCGCTTCCGCACGGACGCCTACGGGCGCCGCGCCCCCGCGGGCTTGCGCCAACTCGTCTCCCGGCGCCTGCGCATCGACCAGTCCGGCGAGTGCTGCGGGGCGGAGAACGCC
Organism: Thermoleophilaceae bacterium; assembly: GCA_034664125.1. GTDB lineage: Bacteria > Actinomycetota > Thermoleophilia > Solirubrobacterales > Thermoleophilaceae > JACVRW01. The sequence continues at coordinate 65,306 of JAXDIG010000056.1, forward strand.
TTCATCATGGAGCGCCCCAGCGACGGCGGCATCTACCGGGCCGGCCGCGGGCTCAACTCGAGCAACTTCGAGTTCCCGGGCTACTGCGTGATCCGCTCGAACTAGCCCCAGCCGGCCGCGAGGCCGACGCTGAGCGTCCTATGCGCCGACCTGCCCTCTGCGTAGTGGGCCACCAGGCGGACCCGCGCGCTAACGGGGTGTCGCCCCGTCCAGTGGTAGCGGCCGCGCTCCGGACGTACCCGCAGCGGCCCGTCGATCAGGCCCGCAGGCTGGAGGAACCCTTCGTAGTAGTCGACCCTGCCGTACTTGGTGATGCCGTAGGCGGCCGCGTCCACCGAGGCCCGCCACCGTAGGGTCAGGGCCCTGCCTGCGATCGAGGCTTCGAGCCGACCTGCTCGTTTCGGCAGCCAGACGGCCAGGCCAACCCGGTCGCACCGGATCGAGCTGGGCTGCGGGCAGGCCACACCCATGTGGATCCTCGCGAGCGGCAGTCGCGCGGAGCGCGCTGAGCGGGGGGAGTCAGTCACGGAGTCACCACACCCGGCGACCGCCACCAGGACGGCAACGGCGAGCCATGTGAGCGGGGCCCCCATGCCGCATGAATACGAACGCGGCCGGAGGTCAGGTCCCGTGGGGTGTCAAGTCCCTAGACCTCGTCGTCCGGCGGCTGGCGCCGATCGCCTCCGTCGAGGCTGTTGACGCGCCCGCGCAGCTCGATCGCCGGAGACGAGCCGAGTCCCGCGCCGGCGAGCGCCAGCGCGGCGACCACCCAGGCCGCGGCGACGGCCAGTGGGGGACCGAAGAGGGTCACGGCGACCAAGGCGACCAACCCGACCACCACCCACCCGCGTCCGCTCAGGCGCACTTCACCAGAGTAGCCGCGAACCGCCCGAAGTAGGCTCCGCGCCCAATGCAGCTCCTGTATCCCGAGTGCCGCCCCACCTCTCCCCAAGAGCTTGCCTCCGGGCTGCGTCTCGCCGACAAGGCGCCCCCCGACCGGCCCTACCTCGTGCTCAACATGGTGTCCTCGCTCGACGGCAAGGCCACCATCGACTGGCGCACCAAGGGCCTGTCGACGGAGCTCGACCGCGAGGTCTTCCACCGGCTGCGCACCCAGGCGGACGCCGTCATGGTCGGCGCCGGGACGGTGCGCGCCGAGCGCTACGGCCGCATGACGAAGTCCGACGAGCTGCGCGCCGCGCGCGAGCAGGAGGGCCTCGCGCCCGACCCGCTCGCCGTGGTCGTGAGCGCGCGTCTCGACCTCCACACCGATCTGCCACTGCTCAACGAGCCCGAGCAGCGGGTGGTGATCGCCACCGGATCGGATGCGACCCTGCCGGGCCTGGGGGAGCAGATCGTCTACGAGCGCATCGGCGACGACCTGCCCATGCTGATGGCGCGCCTGCGCCAGGAGTACGGCGTCCGCTCGGTCGTCTGCGAGGGCGGCCCCACGCTCAACTCCTACCTGCTCGCCGCAGGCCTGGTGGACGAGCTGTGGCTGACCCTCAACCCCAAGCTCGCCGGCGGCGCGGCGGCCCTCACGATCGTGGCCGGCCGCGAGCTGGTCGAGCCGGTGGACCTCGAGCCGCTGTCCATCGCCCATGGCGGCGGGGACCTGTTCACGCGCTGGCGCGTGAATCCGTAAAACCTGAGAAAAGCCCTGCAATTGCCGCTCCGAATCGGGGCGCCTGCTATCAATGGACCGCCTCATGGCTTCCGTTCCCACGCAAGCGCAGACGGACCGTGCGCCGTCGCGCGCGCCCCGCGAAGACATCCCGGTCGTCGAGTTCCGCGACGTGACCAAGGTCTACGACGGCGGCTCCGTCGGCCTCGAGCGCGCCTCGCTGAAGATCGGCCGCGGCGAGTTCGTCTTCCTGGTCGGCCCCACCGGCTGCGGCAAGTCGACCTGCATCCGCCTGCTGATGAAGGAGCTGGAGCCGAGCAAGGGCGAGATCGACATCGCCGGCAAGACGCTGGGCCAGATCCCGCGCTCGCGGGTGCCCTACCTGCGGCGCAACATCGGCACCGTCTTCCAGGACTACAAGCTGCTGCCCAACCGCACGATCTACGACAACGTCGCCTACTCGCTGCAGGTGATCGGCGAGTCGCGCCAGGAGATCCGCCGGAAGGTTCCGGACATCCTGCGCATGGTCGGCCTGTCCACGAAGCTGCACAACCTCCCGGACGAGCTGTCCGGCGGCGAGCAGCAGCGCGTCTCGATCGCGCGCGCGTTCGTCAACCACCCGCCGCTGCTGCTGGCCGACGAGCCGACCGGCAACCTCGACCCCGAGACGTCGATCGGGATCATGCAGCTGATCTACCGCATCAACCGCACCGGCACGACCGTGATCGTGGCGACCCACGACAAGGAGATGGTCGACAAGATGCGCCGGCGCGTGGTGGAGCTGCGCGAGGGCCGCATCGTGCGCGACGAGCAGTCGGGCCTCTACCGGCCCGACGAGTCCACGACCGAGTTCGCCATCCGCCTCCGCGGCGAGCTGGGCGTGGGAGCGGAAGGCCACCCGAACTGATGCCCTTCAGCTTCTTCCTGAAGGAGGCCCTGCGCGGCCTGCGGCGCAGCTCGGCGCCCGCCCTGGCGGCGCTGCTCACCGTGGTCATCACCGCGCTGGTGCTGGGCGTGTTCATCCCGATCGTTCAGGCCACCACCGGAACCGCCAACGAGGTGCGCAACCGGGTCGTGGTCGACGTCTACCTGAAAGACGCCGCGACCGAGGCCGATCGCACCGAGGTGCAGCGATCGCTCGAGGGCACGCCCGGCGTGAAGTCGGTCGACTACATCTCCAAGGACGAGGCGCTCAGGGAGCTCGGCCACAAGGTCAACGACGCGCAGGACAAGATCGAGCTGCTCGGCACCAACCCGCTGCCGAGCCTGTTCCGGGTGACCCCCGAGGACCCCGACGAGCTGAAGGCGATCGTCGCCCAGATCGCGCCCGGCGGAACGCCGCGGCTCGCGGCGATCGACGAGGTCCAGAACCGCGAGAGCGACACCGGCAAGATCCTGTCCGCGACCGGCCTGGTGAAGGGGCTCGGCGCGGTCATGGCGGCGCTGCTCGTGCTCGCGTCGATCGCCCTGGTGGCGAACACCATCCGCCTGTCGGTGTTCGCTCGCCGCCGCGAGGTCGAGGTGATGAAGCTCGTCGGCGCCACCAACTGGTTCATCCGCTGGCCGTTCGTCATCGAGGGCGTCGTCGTCGGCCTGATGGGCGGCGTGCTGGCGGTGCTGCTGCTGATGGTCGCGAAGACCACGTTCATAGACCCGCTCGAGGCGCGCTTCGCGCTCCTGGCCGCACCGAACACGATCAACTTCCCCGTGCTGGCCGTGCTGCTGCTCGGATCCTGCGTGGGCGTCTCCGCGCTGGGCTCCGGCCTCACGCTGCGCCGGTTCCTCCGCGTTTAGGGCCCGCACGCCCGGCGTGAAGTCGGTCGACTACATCTCCAAGGACGAGGCGCTCAGGGAGCTCGGCCACAAGGTCAACGACGCGCAGGAAGCGGCGGACGGTGAGCCCGGAGCCGACGGCCCCGAGCGCGAGCCCGATCGAGAGCAGGATCAGCGCTGTCAGCGGGAACTCGAGCGCATGGACGTCCGGGGCCGTCGAGAGCGCGCTGTGCAGGAT